>CANLTI010000004.1 GCA_947494095.1 uncultured Pseudomonadales bacterium | reverse complement strand
TACTGAGTACTTAAAGCTAAAAATAAGGCAGTCCTCGATGCCTGATGAGCAATCCATGTTCTATTCCGCCCTCTAAGCCACCTCATTAAAGCGGAGAAGAGCCAAGGCCCACCATAAAAAGCCTTGTAAATCAGTAATTTACAAGCATAAAAAAGCCCGCTAGCGATAGCGGGCTTTTTTATTGTCCGCAATTAAGGCGGCAACCAAGTTTTAACCTTCGAGGCCAGCCTTTTGCTGGGCGCTTATAATTTAACCAGCACCTTACCTCGGTTTTTATCGCTGTTATTAAATAAACTTTGGTAAGCCGTAGGAATACTATCGAAGCCTTCGTGCATGTCGTGATGATACGTAATTTCGCCACGCTTAATATGGCTGCCAACCTCCTTAATCAACGCGCTCCAGTTATCCTCGGTAAACCACTCAAGGGCGTAAATACCGCGGATAGTAGCGCGCGGGAACATGATGTAAGGCAAAATACGTGGGCCGCCATATTCTTGATTCACTTGCGTAGCCCACTGCCAACAAATGGCCACCTTACTATGTAGAGCTAATTGCGCAAATACAGCATCGGTAAAGTCACCGCCTATACTGTCAAAGTATTTATCAATACCATCTGGCGCGGCTGCTTTTAAAGCTGCCTGTATAGCCTCTGGCTCACAAACCTCTTTATAATTAATCACCTCATCAAAGCCGATAGATTTTAAATATTCGGCCTTCTCGGCACTACCGGCCGTACCGACAACACGCGCCCCGGCGAGCTTACTTAACTGCCCTACAATTTGCCCAATCGCGCCCGAGGCACCACTAATCACAACAGTTTCGCCGAGCGCCACATTAAAGTATTTAGTCATTGTGCCCCACGCCGTCATGCCTGGCCCACCTAAAATACCCAAGCTAGTGGTTATCGGGTATTCATCGGTGTAATCACTGGGGTTTAATTTACGATATTTGGGAAACACCATGGGAAAGGTGCCTGTTTGCCACAGCTTTTCCTCGCCATCACTCACTAAATAACTTTGCCACCCACCAAACCCTTGGAGCAAGTCACCTTTTTTATACATTGCCTTAGGGCCGGCCTCAACCACTTCCATAATAGAGTCAGCCCCCATATGCTGCCCAATCGGTGTATCTAGACAAATACCATGTAAATAAGGGTCAACCGATACGTACAATGTTTTTAATAGCATTTCGCTGGGGCGCAAATTAGTATCGAGCGTTTTTATTACCTTTTTGTAAATCTTATCAGCATTAGGCACTCCTTCGATGTGCTCATTGACTACCCACTGTTCAGTCTTCATAACTCACCCTATTAACATGTTATTGAACAGTCATTAGAGCGCACCATTGATATAGCGTCAACCGACACTAAAGCTTGTGAAAGTTTACATACCTTAAATTCTCAAGCATCAGTCAAAAAAACAAAATAATGAAATGTATAATAAATATTATTATTTGATAAACGAATTATTTAAACTAGCGTTTTAATATTATTTATTTGAGTGTCAAAAAAACAATAAAGTAATTTTAAGTGCCAAAAATAAAAAACAATACGATATATTAAATATTTTTTATAGTTTTATGTCACTATCATTATGCTGCGCCAACATTACCCTTTATGCGTCAATAGCGCATACAAAAAATCCCACACCAATGGTGTGGGATTTTTTGTATACTGAGAAAATAGACGTTTTAGGGCGAGGAAGCAATAGTCTGCCCAATTAGACGCAGGGCCCTGTTTTCTCAGCAAGGAGCTCGAAGAGGCGCATGCCGGGGCCTATAACTCTTCGAACAACGCAGCAGAAAAGACAGGGAACAAGTATTATTGGATAAAGTATTTCTTCCTCGCCCCTTATTATTGCTTGGGCTCACCTAAAAGGTATTCATAAAAGGTAAACACATTAGATGATGGAAACCCTGTAGTACGAAGCAAGCGGCTACCAAACTCGCTGTACTTAGGGTTCATGAAAATCTCACAATCTTCCCGTTCAAGCTTAGAAAAATAATCGCCGTATGTTTTTCCGCCATTAATATCAGCAACATTGATATTTTTATAAACTTCATCATAACCTTTAGCCTTTAAAGCTGCGTCATAATTAAAAGAGGCGTCAAAAGCATTATTACCTTGTCGCACATTAGCTCTCAATGATGCGAATTTTTTCGTCACAACGTCTTCCACAACACTAACAAATGTGCAATTCAATTGAGTGGTGTACCCCTCAGCAGGCATAGTAAAACCAAGGGCTTTACACACTGAGTCATCTAACAGCATGCGCTCACGTACAACATAGGCCAAACCTTCAACAGTCGATGTATTGCCGCACTGCGCAATTTGCTCTTGAGTTGTTGCACCTAAATTGGGCGGTGTTGAAAAGTCCCAGCTTTCACCGATGTAACTGTCGCCATCTTGCGCCAAAATATCGCCCGATATTGTAATATTATAAACGAGATTTTCTTTTAAAGGCTCAGCGGGTGTAAACATCAAGGTACGCGCATCAGCAATACTTAATTCGCCAGCAACAGCCACTTGAGTCTCTCGCTCAACAACCACAACGGCATTATTGCTATCGATACTGCCGCTATCTATGTCCTCATTAAATGTGACACTCAAAACAGACTCAGGCAAAATAAATAATTGGTTTTTAGCAGGGAAACTTTTTTCAACGCCAAAAATCAGAATGTTACTTGCTGAGCTTATCGCTTGCGAACTGGATGACTGCTCCTCTTCGGGGTTAGCCTCTGAGCTAGCCGCCAAGCTACTTGACGACATGACTGGCATCTCGCTGGCGGCTTCGCTAGATAAGACGCTAGAGGAGGTATTGATATTTGACGAAGAAGATACTGCTGTACTGCTAGCGCCTTCTTGTATTGAATCAGAAGAACCCGTGCTACCACCGCAAGCTGTTATCGCTAACGAAAAAGCACCGAGAGAGAAAAAATATATAGACCTCATAAAAGCTCCGACTAATAATGTAAATGTGCGTGCCATACTGCCAGAAGAAATCAACAGAGCAATCACAAAAATATCACATTTAATCAAAGTGTGGCGCGCTCGACATCTTTTATCAATTTGCGGAAGACATTCCCGAGCTCAAGAAAGATACTCTGCCAGCATATGTATCAAGCCCCTAAAAACCCCACGCTATTAATGATTCATTAGCGCCCAACTCCGGTGCCTCTGAATAGTTACCAAAGTCTTTAATATTTGATGCGGTGCCAACAACTGCCTTATTTGCTTATTATGCTGAGTTGTTTTTGTAAAAAATAACTGGTGTGGCCTTGGGGCATATCGGGTAGTTCACCAAAAATTGAATAGCCTAATTTTTTATAGAAACCTAAAGCCTGAAAACTTGTGGTCTCTAAGCGAATATTGAATGTACTTTTTGATACCGCATACTGCTCCATCTGAGTCAGCAACCTTGAGCCCCAGCCGCCTTTACGTATTGATTGACCCACCCAAAGACCTTGAATATGCAGCCAGTTCCAGTGTATCTCCCCCAGCACCCCAGCTACAATTAGGCCTTCATCATTTTTGACAAAAGCAGCTATTTTTTCTCGAAATACAGTACCGGTAAACCCTTCATTGTATTGCGTAAGGCCATATTTTAAAGCCTCAAATTCACACGCTTGCGGCGGTAAAACCGGTGTTAACTTCATATCGCTACAACCCCCTTCGGTGTATTTATCGCTAGGCTATTTCGCTCATTGCCTCTTGATGTACAATAGCCGCCCACTACTTTAGCCAATACTTTATTCTATGACTACTCGCGGTACACTTTATACTGTCTCGGCGCCCTCTGGGGCAGGCAAAACAAGCCTTGTTAAAGCGCTTATCGACACCACTTGCAGCATTCAAGTGTCGGTTTCTCATACCACGCGCGCCATGCGCCCGGGTGAGCAAAATGGCGTTAACTACAATTTTGTAAGCCAAGGCGAATTTGTCAATATGCTCGAGCACAGCGCTTTTTTAGAGCATGCTCAGGTATTCGACCATTACTATGGCACCTCACGCCAATGGGTCGAGGATACCCTAGCCAATGGCCAAGATGTGATTTTAGAGATAGATTGGCAAGGTGCTGAGCAAATCCGCAAAATCATACCGCATACTCGCGGCATTTTTATTTTACCGCCAAGCCAAAGCGCACTGCGTGAACGACTCAACAATCGCGGCCAAGACCCTGAAGCGATCATTGAGCGTCGTATGCGCGATGCCAAAAACGAAATGACGCACTACATTGAAAGCGACTACCTCATTATTAACGACGATTTTGACGTAGCATTGGCTGACTTTAAGGCCATTATTAGCGCTGAGCGCCTAACCCAAAGAAAGCAACAAAATCGCCATCAAGCACTATTAAGCAGTTTACTCGCTTAAACTCAGCCCAGCCGCCGCGCCAAACAGGCCCAAACGGCTACACTTAAATAACACAACATGCGTAAAATAAACGTAATTATGCCGCTAGGTCGTCCAATCGCTCTCTTTTGCAGCGAGTTACAATAAACAAGCGCTATCAACTGTCATTGCGCACTTGTTCTTGTGGCGACATTTCCGTAGAATTACGCCCCATTTTAAGTTTGCTACAGTTGTTTTTATTCGAATAGAAATAAGCTGGCACTTGCTTATAAGCTAAAAATCATGCACATTTAAGCGCTACTTTTTGAGCGCGTAAATATGCTTCAACGCACATTCATTGGCGTACTCGATCAGGAAAACACCATGGCTCGCATTACCGTAGAAGATTGCTTAGAACACGTAGATAACCGTTTTGAATTAGTGGTTGTTGGCAGTAAACGCGCGCGCCAACTTGCTGTTGGCGGCAAAGAAGCATTAGTCCCCGAAGAAAACGATAAGCCTACCGTGATCGCCTTACGCGAAATCGAACTAGGCCTTATCAATGCGGGTATTTTGACCGAGCCCGATACCGACAACCAACCCTTGATGAAGCACGATCTTAATTTAGAGATTCCTCATCACGATTAAGCCCTACCCCGGAGGACAACTTTGCTCACTATAGATTCACTCAGCCACAGGCTGTCCTCCTACCTTGAGCCCGAGCAAATTCGGGCGGTAAAACGCGCCTACTACTATGCCGAGCAAGCCCATACAGGCCAGTACCGGCGTAGTGGCGAGCGGTATATTACCCACCCCCTTGCTGTCGCTAACATTCTTGCATCGATGCATATGGGCTACCAAAGCCTGATTGCAGCCATGCTGCACGATGTTATAGAAGACACTAGCATCGGCAAACAAGCTATCGCCGATCAGTTTGGCAAGCCTATCGCCGACCTTGTCGATGGTGTAAGCAAACTCGCCAAAATCGAATACGAATCGCAAGCCGAAAAACAAGCCAAAAACTTTCAAAAAATGGCTATGGCCATGGCGCACGATTTACGCGTTATTGTGGTCAAACTCGCCGACCGCTTACACAATATGCGTACACTCGGCTCGCTAGCACCTGCTAAAAAGCGCCGCATCGCCAAAGAAACACTCGAAATCTACGCCCCTATCGCGCATCGTTTAGGCATGAACGACCTTCGCATTGAGTACGAAGACCGCTGCTTTACAGCGATTTACCCGCTGCGCGCATCGCGCCTACAGGCAGCGCTTAAACACGTACGCGGCAACCGCAAAGCGTTAGTCGAAAACATTCAAGACGCCATCGAAAACCGCTTACAACGCGAGGGGATTCCGTCGCTGGTGATTGGCCGCGAAAAGCATCTTTACAGCATTTACAGCAAAATGCGTAACAAGAAAAAGTCTTTTAAAGAAATTATGGATGTTTACGCCTTTCGCATTATTGTAGAAGACATAGACACCTGCTACCGCGCACTAGGTGCCGTACACAACTTGTACAAACCCATGGCCAGCGAATTCAAAGACTATATCGCCATCCCCAAAATTAACGGCTACCAAAGCCTGCATACCATTTTGATTGGCATGCACGGCGTGCCCATCGAGGTGCAAATACGCACCAAAGAAATGGACGAGCTCGCCAGCCGAGGCATTGCCGCACACTGGCTGTACAAATCGGTTAACGGCAAAGACCACGGCGGCGAGTCGCAAGCCCGAGTAGACCGCTGGATTCAGCGTATTCTCGAAATCCAACAACACGCGGGCAATTCACTCGAATTTATCGAAAACGTGAAAATTGATTTATTCCGCGACGAAGTGTACGTTTTTACCCCCAAAGGCGCCATTGTCGAACTCGCTTCGGGCGCGACACCCGTCGATTTTGCCTATAGCGTACATACCGATATTGGCAATGCCTGCGTCGCATGCCGTATTAATGACCGCCCGGCACCACTGTCACAACCGCTGCAAAGTGGCCAAAAGATTAAAATCATTACCTCCGAGTCATCGCAGCCTAACCCCAACTGGCTCAACTTTGTGGTCTCGGCCAAGGCTCGTACCGCCATTCGGCACTACCTCAAAACCCAACGCCACATCGAGTCGGTTGAGCTAGGTCGCCGCATGTTAAGCCGCGCGCTGGCTAATAATGACTTATCGCTTGAAGCTATCACCATCGATCAACTGCAATATGTGTTAGATCTTAATAAACTCGCCACTCGCGATGACCTTTATCAAGATATTGGCCAAGGCAAAATTGCCGCAATCTCAGTGGTTCAAGGGCTACACCCCAATGCCGAGCAAACCCACACCAGCGCCCCCATCACTGTAGACTCGCCCGACGGGCTACTGATTAAATTTGCTCGCTGCTGCCGCCCCATTCCTGGCGACCAAATCTTAGGGCACTTTAGTACCGGCAAAGGTATTGTGGTACACCGTGAGACCTGTAAAAACATAGGCGATTTACGCAGTAAAGGCGAAAATATCAATGCTATTAATTGGTCCAATAATGTCAGTGGCGAGTACTACACCGATATTCGGGTTGAGGTAAACTCCGAGCGCGGCATTATTGCCAGCTTAGCGACACGTATCGCCGAAACACGCACCAATATAGAAGGTATTCAAGTGGCCGAGCGCGATGCCGAGCACAGCGTTATTACGCTGACTATCGCCGTCAAAAACCGTAAACAATTGGCCGACGTTATGCGCCGTGTGCGCACAATGCGCTCGGTGGGTCTTGTGTATCGTGGTAAAAATTAGCGAGCGATGCTCACGATAATACAGCACACAACATTCAATATTACACTGACTGCATGGCTCAATAGGTACTTGCGCACGTAAACTTATAACATGGTAACTTAGCGCCTTTCTCCGAGCCTTTAAGTACACAGGATTTAATATGACCAACAAAGCGATTATTTCGACCGAAAAAGCCCCTAGCGCCATTGGCACTTACTCTCAAGCCATTAAAGTCAACAATACCGTCTACCTATCGGGTCAAATACCTTTAATTCCAGAAACCATGGAGATGGTGCAAGGTGACTTCGCCGCCGAGGCACATCAAGTATTTAAAAACCTGCAAGCGGTATGCGAAGCGAGTAATGGTCGCTTAGCCGATATCGTCAAGCTCAATATTTACCTCACCGACCTGGGTAACTTTGCCATTGTTAACGAGGTAATGGCGCAATATTTTCAAGCACCTTACCCCGCCCGCGCTGCGATTGGCGTTAGCCAGTTACCTAAAGGCGCGCAAATAGAAGCCGACGGTATTGTGGTCATCTAAACGACGAGGAACAATACATCATCCAATAATACGTATTTTGTACTTCCTCTACTCGACTTTATGCTCCTACAAAGTCTAATCTTGCATATCCTTATGCAGGTGCAATGCCTAATAAGGGGCTCCTGCCCCGATGCGTTGCTCAAAGCGTTACATGCCGCATGCCCAGGCTACGCCCTTTCGGGCGCCTTGCCGAAAAAACAAAACCCTACGACTAATCGGATAAACTATTATTGCCTTGCCCGTTATTTAATTAACCATACAGCCTATTAAACAACCGCAAAAAAACACTCACCGACAGCGAAGATCAAAAAACAAACAGACGCGCAGAGCCCTTACCGCACTAGGGTCAAGCGCGCTTATCCACAGCTAGTTCTAGCTAAAACTGAAGATTATTGTGTATGAAACTCTCCCCTCCTCAGTTGGTCATTTACGACCTCGACGGCACGCTCATCGATAGCGTACCAAGCATTGCACTTGCACTAAACAATACCTTACAGCAAGCCCTTATGCCCCTCGTTACCGAGCAACAGGTTCGCCTTTGGGTGGGCAACGGCAGCGTTATGTTGATTCAGCGCGCACTCGATGCCCTACAGATTGCCCCTGGGCAGCTCGATAGTATTCATCAGCAGTTTTTAGATCATTACGGGCAACAAGTACAGGTTAGTCTCGGCGCAGCTGCCTCTGGCACGACAAGCCGTGTGTTTGAAGGAACGCACGAGCTCATGGGCTTATTTAAACGCCACGGCATTGCCCAGGCCATCGCCACCAATAAGCCTCAGCAGTTTGTACCTGCTATTTTACGCGCCGAGGGCTTAATGCCTTTTGTCAGCGCCATTGTCGGTGGTAATAGCCTGCCACAATGCAAACCCAGCCCCATGCCGCTATTAACGCTATGCGCGCGCTTTAACTGCCCGCCCAGCCGCGCCCTAATGATCGGCGACAGTACAGCCGATGCAAAAAGCGCACAAAATGCGGGGATGCCTTGCTGGCTTCTAGAACAAGGCTATGCTCAAGGTGTAGACCTACGACAACTTGGCGCACAAAGCGTTTTTAAAGACACGCGGCAATTGCTGCATTATGCTATGCACCTAATGAATTAAACCCGCTATTAATAAGAGAGTATACCTATGCTAAACCGCGTAATAATGACCGTCGCCCTAACCTGCTTAACGGCGCCTGCCGCATTTGCGCAAAGTGATGCGCGCTTTGTATGCACCAAAAACGATGCTACTCGGACTATTAAAATTAATTATACCGGCGGCGCGCCTGTGCCTTGTAGTGTTAGCTACCAAAAGGGTAGCGGCAGCGACCAAGTATTATGGGCCGCACAAAACAGTGCAGGTTATTGCGAAGAAAAAGCCACCGCCTTTGTCGAGCAACAACGCAACTGGGGCTGGGAATGCAGCGATGCTGAACTTGAACTGAATACAGAAGAGAAGCTGATTGATGATATGGCAAAAGAATCACTCTAATCAATTCAGTATCTTAAAAGTGAGTAACTTTCAGAGGTGCCGGAGCTGGGCGATAATGAATCATTGACTGGGCCGCTCAAGCCATCTGCGACTTTGTGCTCCTCGACTTTGTGCTCCTCGACTTTGTGCTCCTGCAAAGTCTAATCTCGCATATCCTTATGCAGGTGCAAAGTCTAATCTCGCATATCCTTATGCAGGTGCACTGCCTACCCTTGCTTTCCCCGCTTAAATGCCCAGAAATAATCCACCAGCACCCGCCAGGTGCTGGTGTTCAGCTTGGCCGAATAGTGACAAGAGTGAAACCTTAATAGCGGCCACCAATAAGCCGCTTCATTTGTCACATAGTGACACCTAATTAGCACTCGGTACGCCACCCAGTGCTTAACAATAAATAAATTTAAAAAAAGACTTTACAGCCATTAAGGTTGGGCTTAATCTGCCGTCAATCTAATCAACCCTGTTCCTAGGGTTGCTTTTAAAGGTGTTTAACACCGTATTTAAAAGTAGGTCTACAACGCCGTTGTAGTATTTAGGCTAGTCCTTAGCTTTAAAACACTCTTAAAACTATTACTGATATTTTGCTCAAGTGCCTTCGCGTCTGCCTGTTTTGTGCTGATGCTAGCCCTTGCGCTAGGATTTTATTATGCGTATTGCTGTACTTTCTCGTGGAGAAAACCTGTATTCAACCCGCCGCTTAAAAGAAGCCGGTGAAGCCCGTGGCCACACTGTTGATATTATCGACACGCTACATTGCTACATGGATATTACCCAAAATCGTCCTGCCGTACGCTACAACGGCGAAGAGCTCCCCCTGTATGATGCGGTGATTCCGCGCATTGGCGCTTCAATTACTTTTTACGGTACTGCGGTTGTTCGCCAATTTGAAATGATGGGCACTTTTTGCGTTAACGAATCAGTTGCCATTAGTCGCTCACGCGATAAATTGCGTTCACTACAATTATTATCGCGCAAAGGCGTAGGCTTACCGCGCACAGGTTTCGCCAGCAAACCCGACAAAATCAAAGACTTAGTAAAAAATGTAGGCGGCGCGCCTTTGGTCATTAAATTACTCGAAGGCACTCAAGGCATTGGCGTCGTTTTGGCCGACACCAATAAAGCGGCCGAATCTATTATTGAAGCGTTTATGGGCTTAAAAGCGAATATTTTAGTACAAGAATATATCGCTGAAGCAGGCGGTGCTGATATTCGCTGTTTTGTGATTGGCGATAAAGTGGTTGCTGCCATGAAACGCCAAGGTGCCGAAGGCGAGTTTCGCTCTAACTTACACCGCGGCGGTAGCGCTACACTCGTTAAATTATCGCGAGCCGAGCGTGCAACAGCCGTTAACGCCGCTAAAGTCATGGGGCTGGGCGTGTGTGGCGTCGATATTTTACAAGCCAAAAGTGGCCCAGTAGTAATGGAAGTTAACTCTTCACCAGGCTTAGAAGGTATCGAAAAAGCCACCGAGCTCGACGTCGCCGATCTCATTTATGCGCATATTGAAACCCACGCAAAACCTAACAATACCCGCACCCGAGGCCAAGGTTAAGATTTAACGCGAGTTAAGCTAACGCCTTAATAATAGAGTTTACACAACACATGAAAACATTGATTATTGGTGGCCATACCATTGCCCCTGATAGCACACAAAAAGTCGATATTCCCGGTATTCGTCTATACACCGATACTGATGTCGCTATGCCGGTGTATGTCATTAGGGCTAAAAAAGACGGGCCGACTGTTTTTGTCAGTGCTGCAGTACATGGCGATGAGCTCAATGGCATCGAAATTGTGCGCCGCCTCATCAATTTGAAAAGCCTTAAATTAACCCATGGCACATTAATTTTAGTGCCTATTGTTAATATTTATGGTGTGCAAAACCAAAGCCGTTATATGCCAGACCGCCGCGACTTAAACCGCTGCTTTCCGGGTTCGGCCAAAGGGTCGCTTGCGGGCCGCATGGCGCATACTTTTTTAACCGAAATTGTTCAGCATTGTGACTACGGAATAGACTTGCACACCGGCGCTATTCACCGCTCTAACTTGCCACAAATACGCGCCAATTTAGAAGACCCCGAAACCCTTAACTTAGCCGAAGCTTTTGGTGTACCGGTTTTATTAAACTCTAATTTACGTGACGGCTCATTACGTGAAGCCGCCGTAGAATCAGGCACTAAAATATTATTGTATGAAGCCGGTCAAGCCTTACGTTTTGATGAGTTATCAATTCGTGCAGGGGTAAAAGGCATTCTCAATATATTGAATCATATTGGAATGATTAAACGTAAAGGCCTTCAAAAAAAGATCCAACACTTTATTGCTAACAATAGCGTTTGGTGCCGCGCCAATGAAAGCGGTATTGTGAACAACCTAAAAAACCTTGGTGATCAAGTGCAAAAAGGCGATATTCTTGCCACTATTGGCAGTCCTTACGGAGAGATTTTTGATCACGTAATTACGCCACGCGCCGGCATTATTATTGGCAAACAAAATATTCCTCTGGCCCAAGAGGGTGAGGCTATGTTTCATATTGCCTACTTCTCCGAGCCCGATGAAGACATTGCTGAAAACATCGAAAAAATGCAAGACACCCTGTTACCCAGCAGCGCACCCAATGACAGCCCGCATGTTTACGGTGTGCAACAACCATAAGGCGCCACTCAATGGGCGCGCAGGCATCGAGTATGGTACAAATAACAGCCCCAATAACAGCCCCAATAACAACTCAAGTATCAATGACAATAACAATCCAGCAGGCCACACTATGACAAAGACACCCACCCAAGGAGCTACACCTGCAGCGCCAGAATCAAAGATGATTATTGGCAGTCTAGAAACCTGCAATTTACCCGAATTAGGTATTAATAATTTGGAGATTCGCGTCGACACGGGCGCCCAAACGTCGTCACTGCATGTAGATAGCATTACGCGCCTAAAGCAAAACGGTAAGCCGTTTGTACAGTTTGACATTCATCCTGATATTTATAACATTGATGAACTCGTCACCTGCTGTACACCCATTTGTGATATTCGCCGCATCAAATCATCAAACGGTGAATCACAAGAGCGTTATGTTATTAAAACACTACTGGAGCTTGGCGAACAAAGCTGGCCTATTGAAATCACATTGACCGACCGCTCTGACATGAGCTACCTAATGCTATTTGGCCGCGAAGGTATGAGCAATAAAGTACTCGTCGATCCATCACAAACTTTTATGCTGGGTAGCTAGTACTGCCTATACAATTAATAGCCGCGATTAACAACTGCGATTCATAGGTCCAATTAATCGCTACCTGTGAATACACAAAATAAACCTAAGAATAGTCATCCTTGAGCTAAATAGCACAAGGATGACAAACAGCTTGTTACAAGAATTTTATTACAGACACCCCAATTTTACCAACTGGCGGCGCCGCTTTTCTAGCTCTTGAACTTGCTGTTTTTCTGTCAGTGATTTGCCATTTTCATCGACCATATAAGTAATCACGCGGCCACGTAAACCGTAACGGTTATATTCGGCCACCCTGCGTTTACATGATTTTTCGCGATGTGTGCGGTCGTTGTGTTGGTTTGAGCGCTTGCGCGCCACTTGGGGCTCTTGGCGCTTCATATGCGTATAAACATCAGCAAAAGAGTCCGTTGGATCAACACGATTAACCGGCTGTATTTTAATCGCTTCGGCGTTCACCATTTTTTGCTTTTGCTGTTCGTGTTTATGCTTGTGTGCTCGATCAGAAAAATGCACATTGCCACGGTCATCGACCCAGCGATAAACCTCGGCCATGGCTTTTAAGCCGGTAAAACTCAACAACCAACCAACCGCAGCCGTACAGATAATCGGCTTAAAGCGTATGCTCATATTAAAACTCCTTATTAATATCAAGCTGTATTATTGCATACTCTTACCACACCCAGAAAAGGTTACACCCTAAGGGGCGAGGTAATAATAGTTTGTCCAATTAGACGTAGAGTTCTGTTTTCTCGGCAAGGCGCTCGAAGGGGCGCATGCCGGGGCATGTAACGCTTTGAGCAACGCATCGGGGCAGGAGCCCCTTATTAGACATTGCAGGAGCATAATGTCGAGGAGAGGAAGCAGAAAACAAGTATTATTGGATAATGTATTTTTTCCTCGTCCCTAATAGTCATAGCGCTGTGAGTTTAATTGCTGAGCGGCGCGATCATACTCTTGGTTTTGCCTATCACGCGCGCGGTTTAGAGCATCACGCTTACGGTTAAGCTCATCGCGTTGCTGATTGCTGCGCTGCTCAATACGCTGCCCTTCTAAATCTAGCTCGCGCATTTGCCGATTAAAGTCTTGCTGCATCGCTTCGCGCTCACGGTTCAACCGCTCATGCGCTTGCTGCTTGTCACGCTGCGCAGATTGATCATCGTAACGGGGCTCTGAATGCTGCCACTGCGGCTCATCAAGCGGCCGGTGATCATTAGCCAACACACTCACCCCAGCAGTAGCTGCCGCGGTAAAAACTATCGTCTTAAGCCAGCGTATAGACATTTTTGGATACATCATCATAATAAAAAATCTCATTATTTAGGCCCTTAAGGCGAGGTAATAATAGTTTGTCCAATTAGACGTGGGTTTCTGTTTTCTCGGCAAGGCGCTCGAAGGGGCGTAGTCTGGGCATGTAACGCTTTGAGCAACGCATCGAGACATGACCCCCTTTTAGACATTGCACCTGCATAAGGATATGCAAGAGACTTTGCAGGAGCATAAAGTCGAGTAGAGGCAGTAAAAAACACATATTATTGGCTCATGTATTTTTTCCTCGTCCCTTAAGCCTAGCTACATGATAAAAACACAAGGCCACGCATTATAAAAATATAAGGTCGCTCAAAGACCGAAAAATAACGCCCGTGTCATTGGTCCGTCATATTTTGGCGCTAACGTAACCCGTCGCAATTATGCACTTTGTAACATTAAAAACAGCTTAACAAAGGTCTAATAGTTCCAATGTCAGATAAAATTACCGGAAGCGTTAAATGGTTCAACGAAAGTAAAGGCTATGGCTTTATTAGTCGTGATGGCGGTGCCGATTTGTTTGTGCACTTTAGTAGTATTCAAGGCGCTGGATTTAAAACACTCAAAGAGGGACAGGCTGTCACTTTTACCGAGGGCGTAGGCCAAAAAGGCCCGCAAGCCGAAAACGTAGAACCTACTTAATCATTACTGCAGCGCAAAGCCGACTAAAATATCGAGCTCTAGCCCTAGAGGCGCTTACAGCAGGTAAAGTGATGATTCTGCAGCCATTTAAGATAAGAGCCAAGCGGAGGCTTAACCCACAAAAAAACGACTACTAAGGTCGTTTTTTAAGTGACTGACTGTGTATGACTGTACATCGTCTATCAGTCGCTGTGCTTTTAATTATCTATTATCAATTTAATAATGATTTTTTAAAGGTTACAAACCGTGGAGATTCGGGATTGCTCATATCATATAAAAAGATGAACTCTTGCCCTAAGCCTGCCTTAGACACCTTAACTTGGTAAGTACGGCCAGCCACTCGAAAACGCGAAGACGCTTGATGAATCACGGCGTCAGCGCGATATTGCTGAGCCCCTAAGTATTTAAACATACCGTAGTCAGTACCATCAGCACCACGCAAAAACAAATTCACACCGCTGCTGCCGCCTACACCGCCTGCGGCCAATTTCGCTTGCATACGTTGCATTTCAGCTTTAGCCCGCTTGCGTGCACTTTGCGTATCATCTTCGGCAATAACATCTTCAGCCGCGACTTTGGTACTTGTACCTTTTGCTTGTGCCAGCGCTAATTCAGCAGTTTGCGCACGCTCTACCGCTGTTGTTGCACGCTCTTCGGCCTGTTCACGCTTTTCTGTTTCGTTAAGGGCCACTCGGCGCAAACGATCGTTTTCACGCTGTAAGGTCTCTAAACGGCGCTGTAACAACTCTTCTTGAGCCAGCGTTTCATTTTTAAGGCTTTGTGTATTTTGCTCTGCCTTTTTGGTTTGGCGCGTTTGATTCACGCTGCTATTGAGCTTGGCAAGCTCGCTTTTAAGCGCACCTAATTTGGTCACTAACTCGTCTTCTTTGGTTTCTAGGCGAACCACCGAAGAAATGCGCGATTTAATACTTAAGTCTGCCAGCTCAATACGCTGCTCAGCATTTCTCAAAAACTGCTCGTTTTCGGGCGTAGGCGCAGAGGTATAACGCTCTTGTGCTTTTTTGAGTTCTTCTTGTTTTTGCGCTAAGTCATTTTCATAAGCTTTGAGCTTATCTTGTGATGCTTGGCGACGTAATTTAGCAAAGCCAATTTCCTGCTCTAAATATTTTGCTTCCTGCGTTTTATCCTCCAGCTGTTGGCCAAGCTCGGTGACTGGAGTTTGTGCGTGAGCGGTCAAATTGACTACCCCAAGCGCAAGCGCAACACAAAACAGTGCCTTCTTTAATTTATTCATAATAGTCTTCATTCAAGCCTTTAATCGGCAGTTTATGTATACGCAGTTATTGTACAGCAAGGCGCTAAAACCCAACGCGCCAAACATCGAATGCGCACGCCAACATGTTGGATCTGGTCACATTTGCCAGTAATCGCTGCCCTATTTTACGCAATTTACGTCTAAGTACGCTGCAAACTTGCAATGTTTCGACCTACGCCCGAGCACAATTTCACTCTAGCTCGGCGGGTCAATACGTCCAAAGCCCGTTGTATTCACCCGAAACCAACCAGCAATAGAATAGCGATCACACGTCGCCGGCAGCACTTCATGAGGGAACTCCTCGCTCAAAAATACCACAATTTTAGCAAAGTTAGGCATAATTTGAATACCCGATTGATCATCGCGATCGCGATATAGCACGAGTTCGCCACCACAGTCCTCATCCCAGTCGGGGTTGAGATAAACTACCAAAGACACTGTACGACTGGCCTGCCCTTTAAAGGCATCCAGATGCCTTTTGTAAAAATCACCCGCACGATAGTGTGCAAAATGACTCTCAAAAGAGAATAATCCCAAAAATAATCGCCTATTGAGCGCCTGCTGCAGTTGCTCAGCCCACCTTAACCACTCGCTATCAGCACTCAAATCAGCACTATCTTGAGCACCATCTTGACTACCCGCGCTTTCTGTAACCTCATCGATAGAAGAGCTATCATCAAGCCAGCGTATACTATCGCTGCGTACCGCCTGATTATGCCGATGAGTATTATTCCTACCAATACCTGCACGCTCAAATGCCTCAGGGGGCAAGCTCGTAATGCGAGCGTGTAACTTTTGGGCTAACGCCAGAGGTAAAGCACTGGCCTGTACACTAAAGCCATGCTCATAAACCTCTGAGGCAATGACATCGAAGCTCGCGCTATCAAAGCCGGCATTATCCAAACTAGCCTTATCGAAACTAGTACTATCAAAACAAGAAGAACGTGACATAAAAACCTTAACACCAAACATCAATAGAGGCAGGGTTATACCTACAATCAGCATCAAGCTCAACCCAGGTGTAACCCTGAGTATGCTAACGACAACTTCCCTGCACCGCAGCTATTCACCCTCGTGGTCGGGCCTATACTCACCATCAAGAATACTCAACGATAAAAATGATAGTGCCGCCAGACAAAAAACCTGCATGCTCAGCGGCATAAAAATAATAAGCACGCCACTGTAAATCCATAAATCACGCACATGCCTTTTACGTGCACGGTAGCTTTGTGTTTGGCGGCGCCAGCGCGGATGCTTTGTACGCTCTTTCTCACTCCACTGCTCGGGAGGTTGATCGCGCCGACTATCATCGTTTCTTTTTTTATTGCTCATTTAGCATCCCTTTTGGCCCCTTTGAATACCGATATTCAAGCATAATAGCCAGTAATAATAACTAGAGTGTAGTCATAACCTGAGCGCTAGCCATCAAATCAATAAAAGTAAAGCCTGTTCATCAACATTTGTGCACTCTAAACCACAAACGCGCCACCATTAAACTCGCAATATGCAGCAACGATGCCTCTCTATGCGCTATAAATATGCACTAAGTCAGTTGCTGGGTTGATGTTTTAACCACGCGAGTATCTGCATTGTCAGATACTACGCCACGTATTTCTTCTAGTTCAGTGGTATCTACTGGGGCATAAAACAAAGTGATTTCTCGGTGCATACCCTACCTAGCCAAAATAATTCTGTATGAACTCTAACTCGCACCATCCTTGTCAGAGCAAACAAAATTAAAATACTGCTGCGCAACAGTAGCAGGGCAAGCGCTCGTAGGCGGGTATTTACCCTGCTCGATGAGCGCCCTAATAGCAGTACTGCGTATAGGCTTTTGCTCTTTGGCAATCCAGCGACCCCAGCGTAAGTCTATTTCTTCACTTTTATAAAACTTTGCCCAAGTAGCTGCCGCAGCATTATCCGGCCCTACCGCAAACGTTAACTCGCTATGGGGCTTTATTACCTCTATTGCCTCAAGTACATCAAAAGTATAAATAGGCGTATCAGGGTCTTTTCGCGCCGCAATTTCTTGCTCAATATCGCTCACCACAACGCGCGCATCCCAGCCTACGTGCTGTTTAAGCGACTCAATCATCGCTAGCCGCAAGGTAAAAGGGGCCATTTTTTTACCAAAGGCATGAGCAAAACTAGGTACCAAAATAACGCAATCAAACAAGGCTAGCGCCTGCTCAACAACATCAGCATGCCCCATGTGCGGTGGGTTAAAGGCCGAGCCCAATACTGCAATTTTATGACTCATTGTTGTTAATTCCTATGCATTTTAATCACTATTGAGTTATCACCATTCAGGGACATCGCCGCTGGCACTACGACTATGCCGCCAATATGCCGCTAATTCATATGCCGCTGCTGACGCTGCAATGCTTTGTTTTTACTCGCAGGCGTCACCTGCGCCGCCGCATACAAATTAAGCCCTTCAAATACGCTTTTTAATTTTGAAGCAGCATAATCTTCTTTTAATTGAGATATTGCAAAGGCATGCTTTTCAGGAAACAACGCCTGTACCGCTTGCGCAAAAAACTCATACAGCTTTTTTAAACTGATATTATGGCTCTGCCCTGTTTTATCGTAAATCCATTGTGTAATCGCCATAAAATTATCAAACGGTTTATCCAATAATATATGGGGCAAGGTATACTTAAAGCGCCCTGAGTTGCCAATCATATCCCAGTAGCGCGCAAAACGATTAATTCGCTGCATAGTGGCAAAACTCACCGTACTAGTACTTAATATATTAAACGGCGGCAACGGGTTAAAACGTAGGTCAAAAGCCTGGGTATGCCGAATAATAGGGCTACCTTTTAAACGCTTTAATATCCCCATTTGAATTTCATGGGGTCGACAATGATACAACTGATTAAAACTCTCTTTAAAGGTATCAAATGTTTCACCGGGCAAACCAAAAATGAGATCGGCATGAATATGCGCAAAGGTATTATCCCTTAGCCACATCAAGTTATCTTTTGATTTAGCATTGTTCTGCTTACGACTAATATTCGCCTGCACTTCGGTATTAAAGGTTTGTATGCCCACCTCAAACTGCAAACTCCCCTCAGGAAACTGCGCCAATAATGCTTTTAATTTATCGGGCAAGTGATCGGGTACTACTTCAAAATGCAGGTAAAGGTCGTCAGTCATTCTATCTAAAAAAAACTGCATTATTTTAATTGTGGTTTTAATATTTAAATTAAAAGTTCTATCAATAAATTTAAAATTTCGCGCGCCACGTAGATACAATATATCCATCTGCTCAAGAAATGACGTCAATTCAAACGGCGTAGACGTTGTATCTAAAGCTGACAAACAAAATTCGCATTTAAACGGACAGCCACGCGACGCCTCGACATATAGCAAACGATTTTTTAAATCATCATCGGTATAATATTGGTAAGGCGATGCAATGTCTTTTAATGGCACGGGCTTTGACTTGAGTATTTTTTGATCTGGTGCTGTATTATTGATAATACTACTGCACAACTCATAAAAACTAATGTCGGCAGGCCCAGTCAATACATAATCAGCACAGGCAACAATCGCCTGCCCCTGTGTTTCATAACTCACCTCCGGGCCACCTAATACAATTTTAATTTCGGGCGCAATCACTTTTAATAAGTTAACCACATCAGTAGTTTCAACAATATTCCAGATATAAACACCAAACCCAATAATGTCAGGCTTAGAGGCTAATATTTGCTCAACAATATCAATTGCGCGGGTTTGTATAATAAACTCTTTAATTTCACAAAACGCTTGCAGCTCTTTTAAATTAGCATAAAGGTAACGCAAACCAAAACTGGTATGAAAATATCTGGCATTAATAGTGGCTAATATAATGCTAGGCGCGTCTTTATCTATCGTACAACTCATCGGTGAATGCTGATTAATGGCGTTAGGCTTTACTACCTCCGGAGATGTATCTTCAGCTAACGGAATCTGCATAACAGTGAATTCGGGGTGATTACTTTGCTCGGCCATACGGAGGACACACCAGTAAGAATAATGCCACTATTATACGGCGCTTACGGCTGTTATTCAGCAGTCTTATCGTGTATTTAGCGAACACAAACACGTAACACATACAAAAAAACAGCGCCAGCTCAGACATATCAATTAAAAAGGTAACTATTGAGAGGTACCGAAATTGGGCGCTAATGAATCATTGACTGGGCCGCTCAAGCCATCTGCGACTTTGTGCTCCTCGACTTTGCGTCCTGCAGAGCCTAATCTTGCATATCCCTATGCAGGTGCACTGCCTACCCCTTACTTTCCCTGCAAGGCCCGGTGCTTAAATACCCAGAAAATAATCCATCAGCACCCTGTCAGGTGAGGTTTATCAGCTGAGCTGAATTGTGACTTAAAAATCACTTAATTCGTCATATTTTACATTTTATCTAAGATGCTTGATTCATTTTTAATTGAGCCGCTACAAAAATTACCTTCTTTACTTCCGGCAATCCATTTTTTGAGATACAAAACTCGCT
Source organism: uncultured Pseudomonadales bacterium (assembly GCA_947494095.1). Taxonomy (GTDB): domain Bacteria; phylum Pseudomonadota; class Gammaproteobacteria; order Pseudomonadales; family Cellvibrionaceae; genus Marinagarivorans. The sequence goes on along the minus strand of CANLTI010000004.1, from coordinate 101,136 downwards.
GTAGTGTTAAATTTGTCTTCTCCGTCAATGAACACATAGCGAAAGCACTACCGTATTCTACTCGCTTATTCTCAAGTGGATACATCATCTCCATATCAGCATCGCGCAGCTTTATCCAAAGCAGCTGTGATTTTTTTAATTTTGACAAAAATATCACGTCCTCAGCATACACCTTACGAATTAAATGGTACACGCGATTAAGCTCTGTATCTGCAGCCTTAAAGCTGATACTACTACAGAGATTAAGATCAGCTGTACTAGCGACATCAACTGATGCCGCGGTATCATCTTTATCAGCACAAGCTGGCAAACTAAATGCCACGCCTATTACAAGAACTAACATTTTAATATTCATAAAAAACCTCAATTTTAAACATAAAAAATTGTGCAAAAACTCTCAACTCTCAACTCTCAACTTCCACTTCCACTCCGCACCCTTACAGGCCGTAACGCCTACCCATGCGCAGCGTTTAACACCGAGAACAACACCTAAAACCTTCATCACTATTTAGTCGCGCAGGTAGAGTAAGTATTAATGGGCTGCTTACAGGCTGTAAAGTCATTCGCGGGGCCATACAAACGCGTACGGAAAAGACCTATTAGCTCTATGTTGCATACTGGCCGAATAATCACTCAGAAAGCGTAGCCTCTGAAGGCATACTCTCTTTAAAAGGTATTCAGCCAATGGGTTAATGAGTGATAGGTGTATGATGTACCAGATAGGAGATCGCCAATATACAAAAAATATCGCATCGCTCTATATAAGCGCATCAAAAAGGTGGATTAAAACCATACAAAAGAACTGGCTTTGCGACAGAATGTATTAGAGAAATAATCAAAGCGCAAAGCACTTGCATGCGCTGCACGGCAACTAATATAGTGCCACCAACAAAAATCAGTTAATACTAAAGGGGCCACATGAGCATACAAACCTACCCAATCGGTACCCCAGGCACAGCTTGGGGCGATAATGAAAAGGCACAATGGTTAGCCTGCCAATCTGTAAAGCGAGAGTATAAACTCGAGATACTCGATAAAATTATGCCGCTACAGAATCAATTTGATATCGTACAATACGGTGCACTACCCTACGATGAAAATCGTTACCCGCTGTACGCGATTAAAACCAAAAACTGGAATCCGTCATTGCCTAATGTGATGGTGACCGGTGGCGTACACGGATATGAAACGAGCGGAGTACAGGGCGCAATTCAGTTTGCTCAAACTGAGCTTGCTCACTATGAGTCACACTTCAATTTTATTGTACTGCCGTGCATTAGCCCGTGGGGGTACGAAACCATCAATCGCTGGAATCCTCTCACCTTAGACCCTAACCGCTCTTTTTATGCCGACTCGCCCGCCCCCGAATCTGCACAAGCAATGACCTACATAAAATCACTAGGCATCGAGCTATTGGCGCATTTTGATTTACATGAAACCACCGATACTGATAACTCTGAATTCAGGCCAGCACTCGACGCCCGAGACGGTACACAGAGTCAAACCTGGGCGATTCCTGATGGATTTTACGGCGTCGGCGATTCATCAAACCCGCAACCGGCGTTCCAAAAAGCGATTATCGATGCGGTAGAAAAAGTTACCCATATTGCCCCACCCGACCCCGATGGCAAGTTAATTGGTGCAAAAATAGAGCAAAAAGGCGTTATTAACTACGATAAGCGAAAGTTGTTTTTATGTGGTGGATTTGCAGGTGGTGAGTATGTGACAACCACCGAGGTATACCCCGATAGCCCCCGCGCTAATGCACAAAACTGTAAACTAGCACAAGTAGCCGTTATTACTGGCGGGTTAGATTATATATTGAGTAAAACTTAACGCGCTGCAAAACCATACCGCAGTTAAAACCTAAAACCCACTAGTGCAAGTGAGCATAAATTTCTTCGGCCAAGTTACGGCTTATACCTTCTACTTTAGCTAGGTCTTCTACGCTGGCTTTGGTGATTTCTTGTAGGCCACCAAAGTGCTTTAGCATATCGCGACGGCGCTTGGGGCCAACTTTGGGAATATCTTCTAATGTCGAGCGACTGCGCTTTTTGTCACGTGCCGCTTTATGTCCTGTGATAGCAAAGCGGTGCGCTTCATCACGTATTTGTTGAATTAAATGCAGTGCGGGGTTATCACTCGACAGCACTTGCTCGGTATTATCTTCAGCAATTAAGGTTTCAAAACCTGGCTTACGTGTTGTGCCTTTTGCGACACCAAATAACACCATGCTAGTAATACCTAGCTCAATCATAACCTCACGGGCTTTACTTAACTGCCCCTTTCCGCCGTCAATCAACAACAGGTCAGGCAAACCGGCGCCTTCTTTTTGTAAGCGAGAATAACGACGCGTTAAAGCTTGCTCCATAGCGGCATAATCATCACCCGCTGTAATGCCTTCGATATTAAAAATACGGTAGCGACTTTTGACAGCCCCTTCACGATTAAAGACCACGCAACTGGCTTTGGTAGCCTCACCGCTGCTGTGGCTAATATCAAAGCACTCTATCCAACTAGGCACCTCGGGTAGCTTAAGCGCTTGCTGCAAGCTCTCAAATCTGGCAAGAGTATGCAGCTGTTGACCCAAGCGATTACGTAAGTTTTGTGTGGCCGCCTCGATGGCCATAGCCACCCAGCGCGCACGATGCGTGCGCACGCTGTGGTTAATAATAACTTTATGGCCACACACATCACCGATCACTTGCGCTAAAACATCGGTGTCTTCTATGGGGTGACTAATCACAACTTCGGTCGGCACGTCCATTTTACGCCCACCTAAATAAAGTTGCGGCAAAAACTCAGCAATCAGCTCGCCATTACTCTCACCCAGCTTATCGTGTAAAAAATAACTTTTACTGCCTAACATACGGCCATCGCGCACAAATAAGACATGCATGCACACTTGCCCCGCCTCACTACTACACGCAACAATATCAGCACTGCCTTGGCCAGCGTCTACCGTATTTTGTGCCTGCACGGTACGCAGCGCAGTAATTTGGTCGCGGTGCAGCGCCGCCTCTTCAAACGCTAAGTTTTGTGAAGCACGCTCCATGCTTTGCACTAGCTCGTTATGCAGTAATTCACTGCGGCCTTCTAAAAACAACTGCGTGTGGCGCACATCTTCGCGGTAGTTTCTTTTACTTATCGCCTCAACACAAGGGCCTGTACAGCGGCCAATTTGATACTGTAAGCACGGGCGGGTACGGTTTTTAAACACACTATCTTCACATTGGCGCACCCTAAATGTTTTTTGCAAAAATGCCAAGCTTTCGCGTACCGCTGAGGCATTAGGGAAAGGACCATAGTATTTACCTTTGCGCTTTTTAGCCCCGCGATGCACACTAATACGCGGATAATCATCCGTATCAGATAAAAATATATACGGGTACGATTTATCATCGCGCATCAATATATTATAGGGAGGCCGCTGCGCTTTAATAAGGTTTTGCTCTAGCACCAGCGCCTCTGCCTCGCTAGGCGCCACGGTAATTTCGATATTCACAATTCGCTTAACCAGCGCCTGTGTTTTAGGTGTGAGCCCTTCTTTTTTATGGAAGTAACTAGACACTCTATTTTTAAGATTTTTGGCCTTACCCACATACAAAATTTTGCCCGCTGCATCAAACATCTGATAGACACCGGGGGCTGTGGTTAAATTTTTTAAAAAGGCTTTTACGTCAAAAGGGTTCGACATAATAAAGGCAGCACTACTGCTAGTAATAAAGGAGATAATGAACTCAAAAAGCGAAGACGCTAGTCTTCGCTATCCATGGTTTCGATATCTAAAATTTTATGTTTAATGGCTAAGATGGTGAGCTCTACGTCACTATTGACATCAAGCTTCTCAAAAATACGATAGCGGTAGCTATTGATCGTTTTTGGACTCACACTAAATGACCCCGCAATCGACTGCACCTTGTTGCCGTTAGCAATCATAGTAGCCGTTTGTAACTCGCGCTCAGAAAGCATCTCAAAAGGTGATTGCTTTGTACCCCCGGTAAAGTTGCGCAGCGCTAGTTGCTGCGCCACACTACTGGCCATGTACAGCTGACCTTTAACCACTTTTTGCACCGCATGCACAATTTCGTCAAAGCTCGCCCCTTTTGTCACATAACCACTCGCGCCAGCTCTCATGAGGCGCTCGGGAAACATGTCATCGGTGAGGCTTGTTACCACAATAATTTTGATATCGGGGTTGTGCGCCAATATTTTACGTGTTGCCTCTAGGCCACCAAAGCCAGGCATGCGCACATCCATTAATATTACATCTACCGGCAGCAAACGCGCCTTACTTACCGCTTCTTCGCCACTTTTTGCCTCGCCCACAACTTCAAAGCCTGTTACATCGGCCAGCATACGCATAATGCCCATACGTACTAAATCATGATCGTCAGCCACTAATATTTTTGTCACTATTGTTGCCTATTTTAAAATTAAGCCAGTGATGTGACCGCCAAAAGGCGGAAAACACACATCCAGAAGCCCTTTTCGCAATGCGTTAGGCCAAACCCTTCAAAAAAATCCCACTAACTCACCTATCTTCATTCTAATAAGTTAGTTAAAGAGTGTCTATTTTGGAGGGCGAGTGACAATGTATCACTGTGCTGCAACTGTGCCTAGGTACAGTTGCAAGCAATTAAATAAAACCTACCAATCCGCGAGTACACAAGGGCCTAAAAGCCCTACAGTACGCGCAAAATTTCATTTTATTACATATATGAAGCAAAATTCACCACACCGACGGTGGCGCCTCGCTCACATTAATCAAGAAGAGGCTGGGCGTCGCAACCTAAAACGGACACTCAGTAAAGGCCAAAGCGCCTGCAATACATTTTGATACAGCGCCAAAGCAAACAGTAAAACGGTGGCGCCGGCAAACTTAATAGGGCCAATCACCTCATCCTCTACCGCCCAGCCCAAAGCAATGGCCATAACCGGGGTAATCAACGGAATCAGCGCAACGGTTGTCACGCGGCAGTGGGTCAACACATAAAAGAATAGGGTATACCCCAATAAAGAGCCCGCCACTACAAGATAAGCAACGCCCGCCGCCGACTTAAAGCCCACGTCGCTCGGGAGCGGCTCGCCAAATACCGCCCACACAGCAAAAAAAGCTGGTGCAACTACCACCATCGAGCCGACCATTTGGCGAAACGGCTTAATCGGGTTGGGCAAACTTTTGAGCCATACCGAGCTGAGCGCCCACACCGAAGTAGCGCCTATAATCGCTAACATGCCCCAAACACCATCAATACCAATACGTAACTGACCAAGATTCATAAGCCCTAAGCCTATAACAGCTAATACCAAAGCCATCACCTTAGAGGGCGTAAAGGTGTTTTGCTTCAAAAACACCAGTGACCATACACCCACAAAAAACGGAAATGAGCCAAAGACAACACTCATAACACCAGAGGGTACCGTTTGCGCGCCCCAGTAAACCAAAAACATTGTAGGAAAGAAGCCCAGAGAACCGGCAAAAAAGTGCACGTAATCACTGCGCTTTTGCACCAAACGCTGCCTCATAAATACACTCAAAACAACAAAACCCAACACCGCAGCAATGACCATGCGAGCGCTAAGCGCCGTCACAAAATCAAAACTGGTATTGCTCCAATGAATAGCCAGCGGCGTGGTCGTCCAAATTAAAACTACGGTAATAAATGCAATAGACACCTGCATAACGGCTTCACCTTCAATATGTTATAGCTTTAACAAAAATAGCGACCACAAAAAAGGCCGCAGTTTTTGCTGCGGCCTTTAAAGTAAAATTGATTATTTCTTACATCACCTTACCCGTAAAAGCCGCAAATACGTATGCTTCGCCCACGCACAAAATTGCCACATACGAGATGCAGTCATTATTGCGTTGGGCTGAATAGCGGCGTTACTGGTAGAGGTCATAAAATAATACGTAATGTTTGATTATGATTAAAAAGCCTTTAAAGTGTGGTGTATTTTGACAAAAACGTCAATGCTTTTATTCTTTATTTGTCATGGGTGTGCACAATAGACAAGCAAGGTTTATTATCGTGCTATAGACGTCAATAGATCTTGCCAACTCGACATGCGCGCTTGAATCTGACCTACTCTAATAATTAACCTAACGATCAGCCGCTTTGCTCTTCGACGTTGAACCTACACCCCCTTACACTTCACACACCCATTGATAAGATTACTGATGAAAACTTATTTAGTCGGCGGCGCAGTACGTGATAAATTATTAAATTACCCTGTTATAGAACATGACTGGGTCGTAGTCGGTGCAAGCCCTGCGCAAATGACAGAGCAAGGCTTTGTTCAGGTAGGTAAAGACTTTCCTGTATTCTTGCACCCCAAAACCAAAGACGAATACGCCCTCGCTCGCATAGAGCGCAAAACAGCGCCAGGTTACGGTGGCTTTAGCTTTGATACGTCTAACGGCGTAACCTTAGAGCAAGACTTAGCTAGGCGCGACCTAACCATTAACGCCATCGCACAAGCCGACGACGGCAGTCTTATCGACCCTTATGGCGGCCAACAGGATATTCAGAAAAAACTGCTTCGGCATGTCTCGAATGCCTTTTGTGAAGACCCTGTTCGCATTTTGCGTATCGCCCGCTTTGCTGCTCGCTATCATCATCTAGGGTTTAGTATCGCCCCAGAAACTCAAATACTGATGCAACAGATGGTAGAAGCCGGTGAGGTTGACGCCCTGGTACCCGAGCGCGTATGGAAGGAAACCGCCCGCGCTTTAGGCGAGCAAAACCCCGAGCAGTTTATTAAAGTACTTAAAAGTTGCGGCGCATTAGCACGCATTATGCCCGAGCTCGACGATTTATTTGGCGTACCACAACCACCACAACATCACCCCGAAATAGACACCGGCCTCCATAGCCTACTCAGTTTGCAGCAAGTTGCCCGCAACAGCAAAGCGCTTACCGTCCGCTTTGCTACCTTGGTGCACGACTTAGGCAAAGCCTGTACACCCATCGACGTTTTGCCCAGCCACCACGGCCATGAACGCGCCGGTTTAAAAAAAGTTAAATCTCTTTGCCGTCGCCTGTGCGTACCAAACGACAGCAAAAAGTTAGCCTTAGCCGTGTGTGAATATCATACTCACTGTCATCGCGCACTTGAGCTTAACCCCAGCACCTTAAATAAATTATTCAACAGCTTAGGGGTTTATAAAAACACACTTTTTTTTGAAGAATTCGCTCTATGCTGTGAAGCCGACGCCAAGGGCCGTACAGGACTAGAACATCGTCCCTACCCCCAAGTGAGCTACCTACGTGATGCCCTTAATAGCTGTGCCGATATCAATGCTCAACCTTTTATGGCCCAAGGCTTACAAGGCCCGGAGATTGGTATCGCCATTAATGAGGCGCGTGTAAAAAGGCTCAAGCACTTTAAAGGGGAGTACTTCAAAAATGAGTCCGCCAAAAATACTCCAGAGGCCAATCCATGACCCACCCTGTTGCCATTATTACAGGCAGTGCCCAGCGTATCGGTAAAGCACTTGCGCTTGCTTTACATGCACAAGGCTACAATTTAGTCCTGCATTACTTTAACACCAGCGCCGCCCCTTTAGCCAAAAGCTTAAATGCTTTACGGCCCAACTCGGTCACGCTCATTCAAGCTGATTTAAATCATCCAGAGTCAAGCGCGCTCATTGTCGAGCATGCTATTAATATTTTTAAGCAACTCGATGTATTGGTTAATAACGCCTCAAGTTTTTATGCCACACCGGTGGGCAGCGCTACCCAGCAAAATTGGCACGACCTTTTTAATACAAATGCCGCAGCACCGTTTTTTTTATGCCAAGCAGCAGCACCTTTTTTGGCTTTACAAAAAGGCTGTATCATTAATATTGCCGATATTTACGCGCAAATGCCAAAGCGCAATCACACCATTTATTGCATGGCCAAAGCGGCCAACACCATGCTCACCAAAAGCCTCGCCGTAGAGCTAGCCCCCGATGTGCGAGTCAATGGTATAGCGCCCGGCGCAGCATTGTGGCCAAGTGATAAGCCACCGGCAAACGAAAAAAACGCCCTGGCAGAGATTCCACTAGGGCGTGTTGGCGGTGCGCAGGCCATGGTCGAGACCCTGCTTTTTTTAATTAACAGTGCAACTTATATTACCGGGCAAATAATTCCCGTCGACGGCGGCAAAAGTGTTGCCGGTATCGCCTAAGTGTACTTTGAGTGCGTGCACTAATAAGGCTGAGGGAACTCACGCCTAGCCTGGGCAATATCGGCCAACACCTCTGGTGCAAGCTTAAGGTTTACCGAGTCGATATTGCTTTTTAATTGCGCCATAGTGGTAGCGCCAATTAAATTAGAAGTCACAAAAGGCTGCGCATTCACAAATGCCAATGCCATTTGGCAAGGATCTAGGCCATGGCGCTTAGCAATAGCAATATAGGCTGCTGCGGCATCATCTACAGTTTTGCCGGTGCGATGCTCGGGGCGAGTTTCAAGTGTTAAGCGCGCGCCTGCAGGCTTTGCACCATTCAAGTATTTACCGCTTAAAATACCTCGCGCCAAGGGTGACCAAGCCAGTAAACCACACTGCTCACTTAAAGCCACCTCGGCCAAATCAGGTTCAAAATGACGGCATAATAACGAGTATTCATTTTGAATAGAAACCGCTCTTGGTAAATTGTGATCGTTGGCTAATTGCAAGTATTGCATTAAACCCCAAGCGGTTTCGTTCGATAAACCAAAGTGCCTAATTTTGCCTTGTTCAATAAAACCTTGAAGCGTATGTAAAACTTCTAAAAAGTTTTCACGCTCAGCAGTCGCATCAAAAGCCGGGGCGAAATCCCACGTTTTGCCAAAGTGGTACGCGCCGCGATTAGGCCAGTGCAATTGATACACATCGATGTAATCGGTTTGCAAGCGCTTGAGGCTATCTTCTAATGCCGATGTCAGATTTTTTTTGTTAATTTGGTTATCGCCACCGCGCACCCAATCAAGCCCGGGCCCAGTAATTTTAGAGGCTAACACAACTTGGTCACGGTTTTTGCGGGCCGCAAACCAATGGCCAATAATAGCTTCGGTGGTACCAAAACGCTCGGGCGTCGGTGGAATGGCATACATTTCGGCAGTATCAAAAAAATTCACTCCCTGAGTTAAAGCATAATCCATCTGCTCAAAACCCTCGGCCTGCGTGTTTTGCCAGCCCCACGTCATAGTGCCTAAACCAATTAAACTGACGTTTAAATCTGTTGTACCTAGTTGACGGTATTGCACGGTTTATCCTCTGTTAACTATTTTTGGGCTTTGAGCCCACAAGACCATAATACATAATAAAGGCATAGCAAATAATGGGCAAAAAGAACGCCAGTTGTACGCCAATGCTATCGGCTAATACGCCTTGCAGTAATGGCACAATAGCACCGCCAACAATCGCCATGCACAAAATACCTGAGCCCTGACTGGTATGCCGACCCAAGCCACGCAATGCCAAGCTAAAAATCGTTGGGAACATAATAGAATTACACAGCCCTACCGCTAAAATAGCCACCATCGCCACTTGCCCAGACGAAACAATAGCCAGCGTCACTAATATACATGCCATAAGCGCATTAAAAGCGAGTACTTTACCTGCTGGCACATAGCGCATAACCGCTGCACCAATAAAGCGGCCCACCATCGCCCCCATCCAGTAATACGTTAGCATGGCGCCGGCTTCGTGCTCTTGCATGCCGGCAACTGTCGGCTCACCTAAAAAGTTGACAATAAAGCTACCAATCGCTACCTCAGCACCCACATACACAAAAATTCCCACTGCACCAAGTACTAAATGAGGGTAAGCCCAAGCCGATCCGCCACCCGTAACGCCAGCCTCACTCGGGCCATCGTCTTGTATAATTTTAGGCAGTTTAATAATCGCAAAAATAATTGCCAATGTAATTAAAGCACCAAAGAGTAATACATAAGGCCCCTGCACCGCTTGTACTTCATGCGCCTGCACTTGGGCCACTGTAGCACCTTCGGGCGCAGCCGAAAGAATAAGAAAGGCACCAAACATAGGTGCAATAGTAGTGCCCAACGAATTAAAAGCTTGTGTGAGTGTTAAACGGCTAGAGGCCGTTTCGGCTGGCCCAAGCGTTGTTACAAAGGGGTTGGCCGATACCTGTAAAATAGTAATGCCCGAAGCCAATACAAACAGCGCTCCCAAAAATAAAATATACATACGTGCTTGCGCTGCAGGGTAAAACAGTAAGCAACCCAAACCGGCAACCACTAAACCCACAACAATACCGCGCTGAAACCCCAAGCGCTTAACTAAAGCACCGGCAGGCATAGACACTAAAAAATAGGCACCAAAAAAACAAAACTGCACCAACATGGCTTGGGTATAGCTTAAGTCAAAGACACCTTTTAAATGAGGTATTAATATATCGTTTAAGCAGGTAATAAAGCCCCACATAAAAAACAGTGAGGTCAACCAGATTAATGGCAATAAATAGCGTTGATTGGGCTCGCCATTGCTGGGGGTATGCGTGTGAGTGTGACTGGGTGTAGCCGCCATAGGGCCTCCTAAAATTATTATTGTTGTAAGTGCCTATTAATAAGGCTGTTTTTTTGGTTTTTTGGGGTTTTACAGCATCCACAAAAAAAACGCAATAAACTTAATGACGGTTTTTAAAAACATCAAAGGACGCCATTAAAATGTTAAATCGCGGTTACTGGCTTTAATGAATTCTTTTTTGAGATCTTCGAACGTGTGCACCGCAGGAAACTGCGGAAACTCGCGCATCACGTTTTTAGGTGCGCAGAATAAAATACCGGCATCGGCTTCGGCCAGCATTGTGATATCGTTATAAGAGTCACCCGCCGCAATAGTGCGATAGTAAATGCTTTTAAAAGCACAAATAGCTTGACGCTTGGGGTTAGCTTGGCGCAGATTATAATCGATAAGCTTGCCGTTTTCATCAATCGTTAATGTGTGACAAAGCAATGTCGGGTAACCCAATTGCGCCATCAAGGGGCCTGCAAACTCGTAAAATGTATCCGACAAAATCACCACCTGAAAACGCTCACGCAGCCAATCAATAAATTCTTTAGCCCCCTCTAGCGGGCTTAGCGTTGCGATGACTTTTTGAATTTCGTTAAGCCCTAAGTTGTGCTTAGCCAACACCGCTAAACGCAGGGTCATTAACTCGTCATAATCGGGAATATCGCGCGTTGTCACTTTAAGCTCTTCAATTCGGGTTGTTTCTGCGAAAGCAATCCAGATCTCTGGAATTAAAACACCTTCAAGGTCTAAGCATGCAAGCTCCACCGCGGTACTCCTAATTAAATCAATAAAACTAAACAGTGACGCTTAATGTTTCAATAAGCAATCTACCGCTTTAGCGCCGTGCTTGCAATCGCACACGCCCAATCAAGCTCAATATCGTCAATATCGCCAGCCAACCCATTGGCAAACCGCCAAGGCGTATAGGCTTATTAATGGCTAAGGCTTTGCGCAAGGCGGGCGCCGCTTGTGCCGTGGCACTAAAAATTTCGACTTCAAACGTGACATTAACCGTTGTAAGCCCAGCGGGGAAGCTCAGACTCAGGCCATTGGGGCTAAGCGTGGCGCCTGATACCGGCATTTCGCTCCACTGGGCTCGCCAGTCACTCACATTGCTAGGTACAGGCCCGTCAAACTCAACTTGCACAGTGATATCGCCGGCATCGGTTGTGGCTGCACGGGTTAGCACCTGGCCCCCTTGATAAAAAACCAGCCTCGGCTTGTAGTAGCTATAAGGAGCAACATCGACCACAAAGGGGAGCACTAAAGGTTTATCGGGGCGCAGGGTATCGCGACCGGAAACGGTTAAAGCCAGTGTATCGCCTGCAAAATCACTCGGGTCAAACGTCCACATACCTGCGCCTTGTTCGGCAAAAATAACCGCACCTTGTGCATCATTCACCACCAAGGCAATATCTCCCGCACCGGCAATGGTAGTGGCATTAGCCTGCACAATCACAGCGCCATCGGCAGCAAAAACACCTACCCCTGGCTGCCCTACTTGCTCATGTTGAACGCTCACATCAAAGTAAAATTCAGGCTCAGCGAGAGCAGCCATTAAAAACTGAGCCGCACTATAATTACCGGCCTTATCAAAAGCATACAGACTAAAATTGCCACCCTCAGCAGCAGGCTCAAACCCTTGGCCTTGGCCTGTATACACCACACTCGCATTGCCTAACGCATCACCAATACGATAAAAAATACCGGCTTGTGGCTCGTCTTGATTAAGCTGATTCAACGATGCACGATGGCTAAGCAACAGCACACCGGCAAAATCTTCGGTCGGGTTTTGCCACTGAATGCGGCGATTGCTATCGGCCCACGCCAACGCAGACACCGGTGCAGGTGCGGTGGTATCTACTGTATCGCCGGGCCCATCATCGGCGGTCAATTGAATATCGGCACAAGAGTAATAATTAGTCGGTGGCGTTCGATCGAGCATCACTTGAATGAGCTGTAGTGTGCACGCCTCACAAGGCTCGCTCGGTAACGTCACCTGTGCCGAATAAGGGCCCGGCGGCCGCTCACGCTCCGGAATGTTATCGAGCAGCACTGTTTGCTCAAAACCCGTATCACCTGCCGCCGCAAACGAGATGCGAAAATACCCTTCATGGTAAATCGTCGACTCCCAATTGAGTGTAATGGTTTGCCCAGCTTTAAACACTGCAGGTGTGCTACCGCGTGCTACATTGCCGCAAGGCCCCACTTTAAGGTTCGCTTTATTATTGCGCCCAGGAGTTGTGCCATCTTGACTCCAGCGCGCATGAGCTGACGCTTGCGAGGCACAAAAAAGCCCCACTACCGCTAATAAACATGAAGAGATCAAAGCTTTTTTCATTATTGTTATCTCGCTTATGCAAGGTGATCATAGGGGTACCAAGCTGTTGTATTTGCAGACTGTTGTATTTGCAGACTGCTGTACTGGCAACGCTTCGCGATAGCACCACTCACACGCTATCGAACTCGACATGTCAGCTCGAGCGCTTTTGCGCTAATTAGTCATCGCGCTTAAAGGTACTGCGTACACGGTTAAACGCGCTATTAATGGCTGAGCCTGTTTTTTGGGCAGTTTCCTTGATTGCAGTACCGGCTTTTTCAGCGGGTACAGGCTCAAGCGCAGTATTCACATCGGCGATATCGGCCATTGCGGCTCTTTCATCTTTTTGCAAATGCAAGTCCGCAATAATGAGCTCTAGCTCTACAACGCGCTCTACCTGCTGCGTTAACTCTTGCTGCCACAGCGACTGCTGGTTTGTCCACCTTATGTGTTGAGCAATTAGCGCGACAGACGCCAGCCCCGCCAATATCCAGCCCACCAGTACCATAAGGGTTTTAGCATCTACGATTACTTTCATTATTTTGTTATACCTTTAATATTACTGACTGACCTAAACGCGCCCACGGATTAACCACTCACAATACAATGACAGGTCAATAATAACCGACTAACGATAAGCACAACGGCGTAAACAATTGGCGACGAAAGCTCTATACTGCGCCTTTACTCACTGCCGGCAACGGCCACCGAAGCCATGCTCGAATAACACTCAAACGGAATCTGTTATGTTCGATAGCTACATGCACAATGTGATTAACTTTTTGGCAGCACTTTTTATCGTGGGGATAGGCCTTGGATTATTGACTATTATCGCACTTTATATTGTGGATATCCGCCAAACACGTCATACCATCCGCCGTAACTACCCAGTGATTGGTCGATTTCGGTATTTTTTTGAGCACTTGGGTGAGTTTTTTCGGCAATATTTTTATTCGCAAGACCGCGAAGAGCAACCCTTTAACCGCGCCATTCGCTCATGGGTGTACCGCGCCGCTAAAGGGCTATCAACGAGTGTGGCTTTTGGCTCTACCCGTGCGTTCAATACAGCCGGCGATTGCCACTTTATGCCGGCAGGCTTCCCGCTACTTGAAGAACACACCCAACCCACACCCTCAAAAACCATTGGTGAGCACTGCCTGCACCCCTATCAAGCGCCAGCATTTTTTAATATCTCGGGTATGAGCTACGGTGCGCTTTCGGGGCCAGCGCTTACAGCGTTATCGCACGGGGCCGCGGCAGCCAAATGCTGGTTAAACACCGGCGAAGGCGGTTTAAGTCAATACCATTTGAGTGGCAATTGCGATATTGTCTTTCAAATAGGTACCGCCAAATATGGCGTGCGCGATAACGAAGGCAACCTATGCCCTTTACGTCTTAAGGCCATTGCCAATAACCCTAACGTTAAAATGTTTGAGCTAAAACTCAGCCAAGGCGCCAAACCTGGCAAAGGCGGTATATTGCCCGCCGCCAAAGTCACCGCCAGTATCGCTGCCACTCGTGGTATCCCTCAAGGCGAGGCCTCGGTAAGCCCCAACCGCCACCGCGATATTGAGACTCTCCAAGAGCTGATCGATCGCTTGGCCGATATTCGTGATATTACCGGCAAGCCCGTAGGCTTTAAAACCGTACTAGGCGACACCCAATGGTTTAGCGAGCTATGCGCTTACATGGCCACACTCTCGAGCGAGCAACTGCCCGACTTTATCACTATTGATGGCGCCGAAGGTGGCACAGGCGCAGCCCCTCAGGCACTAATGGATTATATGGGTTTACCGCTGATGGAAAGTTTACCGTTTGTGATTGATGAACTCAAAAAACATAACCTCAAAAAGCGCATCGCCATTATTGCCAGCGGCAAATTAATTAACCCCAGCGCGGCCGCAAGAGCCATGGCCACTGGTGCCGACTTTGTCGTTAGTGCCCGTGGCTTTATGTTTTCACTCGGCTGTATTCAAGCCATGCAATGCCATAAAAACACGTGTCCCACGGGCATCACCACGCATGATACGCGCCTGCAAAAAGGCCTAGACTCCAACAATAAGGCTATGCGTGTAGCCCGCTACCACGCGCAACTCGTCAAAGAAGTAGACATGCTTGCACACTCTTGCGGTGCCGCCCATGCTCGCCAACTCACGCGTAAACACGTACGCATTATTAATGAAACTGGTCGCTCCACTTTGTTGTCACAGATTCACCCAGAACCCATTAAAATGGTCAGCGATAAACAATAACCCAATGCCAATAGAAAAGACTTATTTATGAATAAAAACACTATGACTCTAAAAGGTTTTTTACTAAAAAGTTTATTATTAAAAACATTAGTACTGACACCCCTAATCGCGGTGCACACACATGCGGCCCGCGACGCCGACAACGATGTAACGCTGAATGAAATAAGCTGGATCGACAATAAATATTTTGATAAAAAACGTGCCGTAATCGATGACTTAGGGCGTGAAAATTTTGGCGCGCGCTTGCGCACTAACACTCAAGACATTCAGTTAATGCAGCGTATTTTAGATGGCCAACACGTCACTATTTTTGAAACCGAAACCCACCGAGCTTTTGGTGTAGTACTCGGTGATATTTATGTTGCCGAACACGGCTGGCAATGGTTTGAATATAAAGATAAGCAAGGCCGTAGCAGTGCTGTGTGCATTCCTAAAACCACTCACTGCCTATTCCCCTTATCGATGATGACCCGCCGCTTACGCGTAAGTACTGAGCACGATATGGCGCGTATTTATAAAAAGGGTTTAGATTTAATGGCCGATGTAACACCTAAACTCCCCTACAGCGCCCAAGAAAATATTAAACCCAAGCCCCCAAAACGCGATAGAAATACAATTACTGTGCCTTTTTAGCGCGCTATTTCCCTCGTGCTCTTCCCTTATACTATTCTACGAAAAACCATAAAAAAGGCAGCCATTAGGCTGCCTTTTTTAGGTGTGCTTTTTAATCAAAATTTACAGCAACTGTAAATGCTGAAGTGTTTTCATATTTAAGTATTTATCTTGGGGCAGTTGGTTATCTGATTGATAGCTATTGACAGCCTTCATTGTTTGCATACCTATTACACCATCTACCGTACCCGCGTCATAACCTTTACTATTGAGTGTTGATTGTAGTCGAGTAACTAAGCCCGAGGTCATGTTGGTTTCGCACAATATGGTTCTCCAATCCATAAAGCCTTTTTGTGCTAGCTCACGATAAGAGACTGTTTCATATTTAGCGGGTATCACCGTACTGTATTGTTTAGCATCTTTTACCAACTTACGTACTTTTTGAGTTTCGTATACTGCGGGTATAACGACAGTCTCGGTGCGGGCAGCGCTAACTAACACTTGTTTTTTAACGGTTTTATATTTCGCGGGGGTTTCGAGCAAACAAATGTTATTACCGGTACGCGACTCTTTACTCATTGTATTGTCATGTACTTCATGCCATACAAACTTATTATCGCCTAATGTTTCGTTAACGGTAACCGTTGTATATTTAGCAGGAATGTCTTGACGGATTTCTTGTGCTTTATTTACAAGCTCTTGCACTTTAACGATTTTATATTCGGCAGGAATTGTGATTGTTTCGGTTTTAGCCGGCGATACAAGTACTTGACGCTGAATCGTTTTATAGGTCGCTGGCACCTCGACTAAACACATGATTTCGCCGGTAGCATCATCAATTTTTTGTATGGGACCTGTGCCTTTTTTCCAGGTGGTGTGCGCGGGCTTGTCAATAATTTGCTCGGTTACTGTTTTGTAAATAGCCTCGCGGTTAACCAGCTTAGTCGATGCCTCTTTGATCAGCATACGCTTTTCAACCCAGCGGTACTCGGCCGGCTCAGTCAATAAGGTAAAGCTCGCCGGAGCGACTTCAACTTGTTGTTGTTTTTGCCTTACTTCGGCCGGTACAACATGCTCGTGATAACAAGAATTGGGCTGCGCAGCACCGAGGTCAATACCCCCTCGCTCGGCCGCTGCCAATAATTCGCGGCTCACAGGCTGGCCATTGCGCAGCGCGGTACGCCAAACGCGTGTGGCATCACTGACCATAACCTGCTCGGTGGCGCTTTGGTATTGTGCGGGCACGTTAATAAGGCGTGTTGCGCTTTCTTTGACGAGCACTTGCTCTTCTTGCCACTCATACTCAGCAGGCGTAATGTCAAGCTTAGTGCCCGCCTCTTGTACAACCACTTGCTTGGTTAGTGTTTTATATTGAGGCTCAACCCAAACCCTCGCATAGCACTCGCCCGCTTTAGCGTTAGGCGGTAAGAGCAGCTCGCCATTAGAGGCTACAGGTACCGAGCTGGGCGCTCGGCCGCGCTCTTGCTTTAGTGCATTTTGAGAGGCAGCGAGCTCAGCTTCTAATACCTGAATACGACTGCTTGATGGGTCACCTTTCGGTGCAGTCGCGCAACCACCCATTAATAATGCTACGCCAGTCGCTATAGAGAGGGGAATACGATATTTCATTGAGGTTCCTATTTTATAGAAGGATTGAGCCGCAATTTTGAAGGCTCAAAAGTGCTGTGTGATTGTGAAAAACCTTCAGCGGTTATTTACAAGGCCAAAGTATATATACAACTTGACCATAGCGATGGTGCACACAAAAACTCACACGCCAACATAATCAAATAGCAGACAACTTAACCAAATAAATACTTCTTAATAGATTTTGATGGGCCTATTACACCTTTTTAAGCCCTCCAAACATTAATAACCGTCAAAAAAATAGCGGGGCGAATATGCATAAAACTCCGCCCCGCTACTGGTCAATTTAATGACACCCCAGTACTCCTATCGCACCTAAAAGCGATAGACCAAACCTAAGCCCAAGCTAGGCCCATCAACAACTTGGTCACCACCAGGGCCGCCATCGTGGATAAGATCTTGAAAATACTTATAATCGACCATCAACGCAAAGTGCCCCTTATCATCTAACGCCCAGCGCGCATTAGCCCCTAAGTAGTAACCCATGGCATGCTTGATCCAGCGATATTGCGCGGCGCCAAAATAAAACTCAGTACTCACATTTGCCCCCCAGTAACGTAAATAGTTCACGGGCCTCAAGCCTAGTATTTGGCCATTCCCCGGAAGCTCATCATCTCTATTTAAGGGTTTAATTATTTCAACCACACCGCCCCACGCCGACTTTACTTGGCCATTCCCTAATGTGCTTAGCGTACGGTAGGCCGCAACTGAGCCGGCGATAAAATTTGCATCATCTTCTACTTGTGGGGCTGCTTTTCTAAAGATATCGGCTTGGCGCTGGCCGCCTGTTAAGGTTAATTCAAAAAAGGTATCGGCTACAGCGCTGGCCGCAAGCACTGAGCAGCACAAAACCTGTAACAATAAACGGGTGATTTTTTTCATTTTCATTAATTCCATAATAAACTCACCTTTAACTGACCGTAGTTTTGGCCAAAAGCATCTTTGCCTAAAAGCGCCCCTGCGGTATACGTTAAATGTTGCGTGGGTATGCTGTAGTCGAGCATGGCATTCCAGGCTTGTTTATATTGAATGCGCTGCGCACCAACACGATAGGCACCCTCGTGCTCACTGGTACGCAAAGTCATATCAATAATATGCCGCCAAGGGGTGTACCACTGCGTATTCACAAAATGGCTGGTACCCGGGGCGGCAGTGCCACCTAGGTGTTGATCCTGCATTGCCCAGTGCCCTAATACAACACCTTCATGGCTGTAGCCTTGTTGATAGACATTATTGGTGTACCAAGCGTTGTCCCAATCAGAGTACTCATAAGTAAAGGCAATATCGTCACTAAAAAACAAAGGGAAGTACAAGCCAGCGGTAAGCGCGGGGTTACCTAGCTGATAGTCTTTATTATTGGCGGTATCTTCACCGGCCAACTCAATACTCAACGAAAAAGGCAGCCTGCCATCAAAATGCATACGGCTGACGACCGAGGCCACTTGGTTACCAGACTCTTCATCTACCGAGGCATCGTTATCGGCACCACGCGGGTCAAAAAAAGCTTTAAACATTGTTTTAAAAGACAGAGGGCGCTCACCGCCACCAAATTGGAAGTTACGCGTAGCCCCTAAAGACCACCAGGGCACCGGCTGCCAAGCTAGGTGCACACTGGCTAATAAAGGCGGTTTTTTATCGCTATAACCGCTGGCATAAAGCACAGGCTGGCGCGATAGCTGCGACAACGAAAAATCATAGTTAAAACCCATACCCAAAAACTGGATGGGTAAGTTATTACTGAGTGAAACCGAAGGCATGGTTTGCGCCTGCGTACTTAATAATTGCGACGATCCCTGAAAAGGTGACAGCCAGTACTCTTTATAGCCCACATCCAATTGCGCCCAACTCACACCCACTGATAACAATGCACCGGTTGCTTGCTGCTGCTCATCAGACACTTCAGCGCCAACGCTTAGCATCAGCCAGTCAGTAATTTTGGCATGGCTGCGAAAACTGAGTGCGGCATTTTCGTCGGTTGAGGTACCACGGCTATTAGCTTTACTGATACTATCTTTTGTTGTTAATGCGTTTACCGTGCTTGCACGCTTGCTATCATCAACGCTTGCAGCACTGAGTGTCGCACTCGCATGCGTTAGCGCAATACGTCGATTGTAATACGCCAACTTACGCGCTAAGCGCTTGTGTAGTGCTGGGTGGCCCTCTTTTATACTCGCCAAGCCTTGGTTAACGGCCGCTACACTGTAGGGCTTGGTTAAGCTTGGTAGGTTGGCCAGTACCGCCAAGCGCTCTATATCTTGCTCTAACAAAGGGTTAGCTTTAACGGGTATATAGCCGCTAACACCCTCGGCCAATGCGGTGTGTGACAGGCAAGCACACCACATGCCCGCCACCAAATACACTGCGCCGGTTAGGCGCTGCTGAAGTTTCATGATTAAATTACACAACCTTTTTGAAAAATGAATCTGCACATAGCGGTAAAGCTATGTCCGCGGATGATCATCCACAACGAATACATGAGAGAATACTGTGACGCGAGCTATTTTAGCGGTTTATCAACTCTTAAGCATATTACTACTTCCTTTTATCATTATTGCGCTATTAGTGCGCGCCCGCACACAAGCTGCCTACGGTAAGCGTTTAGGTGAACGTTTAGGCTTTTGCCCCAAGCCTAGCAATAAAAACAAAAGCGGTAACTTGGTGATTCATGGTGCTAGCCTAGGTGAAATTACTGCGCTTAAGCCCTTTATTCAAAACGTGATGCAGCAATATGCTCACTATACAATTACTGTCACTAGCTTTACGCCAGCAGGCTCCAGCCAAATAAAAAAGCTCTTTGGCCAACACGTTAATCATACCTATTTACCGATTGATAGCCCACTGTGTAATTACTTTTTTTTGACGCGATTAAAGCCTGACGCCATAGTATTTATGGAGACAGAGCTGTGGCCGAGCCTGATTCAACAAGCCCATAAACGCGATATTAAGTTGTTATTAATTAACGCGCGACTCTCCCAAAAATCGGTGCGCAGCTATCAAAAAATCCATCGCTTAATAACGCCAGTATTACAGTGCTTTCATGCGATATTGGCGCAAAGCGATGAAAATAAAAAACATTTTTTGCAATTGGGTGCAAGCGTTAATACAACATACACCACCGGTAATTTAAAATATGACTTACAGCTTAATGACACAACCAAAACACTAATAACAACACTCAAACAAACGCTGAGTGATCGCTCTGTGTGGGTAGTGGGCAGCAGCCATCAAGACGAAGAGGCGTTAATATTGACGGCCTTTAAAAAAATATTAACGCAGCATCCCAATACGTTATTAGTCTTAGCACCAAGGCATACCGAGCGCTACAGCCCTATTATTGAGCAGCTTCAAGAGCACGCGTTTAAATGTGTACAACGCAGCCGTGCACAAACGCCCAATCATGACACCCAAGTATGGCTAGTCGATACCATTGGCGAGCTACTCGCCTTTTATGGCATCGCCACCGTGTGTACTGTTGCCGGTAGTTTTGGCGCTACTGGCGGGCATAACCCGCTTGAACCCGCACTGTTCCATAAAGCCACAACCCTTGGTCCTAATATGCAAAACGCCGCAGAGCTCACCCAGCAACTGCTCGCGGCTAATGCCATTATTCAGCAACCCAATAGTCATGCACAAACGCTTGCCGACAACATAACCCAGCTATTAAGCTCACACAAAAAACGCGAGCAATTAGGCGCTAATGCATATGCTTTATTACAGCAAAACCAAGGTGCCACAAAAAAGGCCTTAGAGGCACTTAATAAATTAGTACCGCCAAGGCCTTAGCTAATAAACATAACTGTTAGTGCATCAAAAGAACTGATGATGGAAGCGCAAGTGCTCATCAATAAAACTGCTAATAAAATAATAGCTATGATCGTAACCCGGCTGCATACGCAAAGTTAGTGGATATGCCGTTTTTGCAGCCGCTTGCACGAGAGTGTCGGGTTTTAATTGTTCACTTAAGAAATTATCGGCATCGCCTTGGTCAACCAGTGCCGGAACAGTATCACGCGCTTGCAACATTAAATGATAGCTGTCGTATTGCTGCCAAGTCGCTCGGTCATCACCTAAGTAATGACTAAACGCTTTTTGCCCCCAAGGGCAATCCGTAGGGTGGCAGATAGGCGAAAAAGCACTCACCGAGCTATAACGCTCAGGGTTTTTAAGCGCAATCGTTAAAGCGCCATGCCCACCCATAGAATGACCACTAATGGCTTTTTTTGTCGACACACTAAAATGAGACTCTATCAACTGAGGCAATTCATCCACAATATAGTTGTACATATTGTAATGCTGGCTCCACGGTGGCTGAGTAGCATTTACATAAAACCCCGCACCAAGACCAAGGTCATAACTGCCCTCAGCATCATCGGGCACAGCCGCACCACGCGGGCTTGTATCGGGCGCTACAATAGCAACGCCTAACTCAGCGGCTACTTTAAAAGCACCCGCTTTTTGCATAAAGTTTTCATCAGTACAGGTCAAACCCGAAAGCCAATAAATCACAGGGACTGTTTGGCTCAGCGCATTGAGGGCTATGCTTTTATCCACCTCGCTTTTACCAGCTTCTAACTGAGGCGGCAAATAAATAGCAAAGCGCATTGTGCAATTAAGCGCACTGGATTCGTGACTGTACTGTTTATGCCAACCACCGCAAACCTTTTGGCTACTGACTAGCGTTAGCGTATTTATAGGTAAGGTCGTATCAAAGGTCATAGTGAAATCCCTACTTAAGCTATCACTAAAAGTGAATAACCGAGCGAATGCTTTTACCTTCGTGCATTAACTCAAATGCCTCGTTAATACCCTCTAAACCCATTGTATGAGTAATAAAATCATCTAGTTTAAAGTCGCCAGCTAAATATTGCTCAACAATGCCCGGTAGTTCACTACGGCCTTTAACGCCACCAAATGCTGTGCCACGCCAGACTCGGCCGGTCACCAATTGAAAGGGCCGCGTGCTAATTTCTTTACCGGCACCAGCAACACCCACAATAACCGATTCGCCCCAACCCTTATGACAACACTCTAACGCCGAGCGCATAACATCGACATTACCGATACATTCAAAAGAAAAATCAACACCACCGTCAGTCATCTCTACAATAACTTCTTGAATTGGCTTATCAAAATTTTTGGGGTTGATGCAATCTGTTGCGCCTAATTTTTTAGCTAATTCAAATTTACTTTCATTAATATCGATAACAACAATACGACTAGCGCCAGCCATTACCGCACCAATAACCGCGGATAAGCCAATACCACCCAAACCAAAAATAGCAACGCTATCACCGGCTTGCACTTTTGCGGTATTCATAACAGCGCCCATGCCTGTTGTCACGCCACAACCGAGCAAACACACCTCTTCGAGTGGCGCACTTTTATTGACTTTGGCTAATGATATTTCGGGTAAAACAGTATATTCCGAAAAGGTCGATGTACCCATATAGTGATAAATAGGCTTGCCATCTTTATAAAAACGCGTTGTGCCGTCGGGCATCACGCCCTTGCCTTGAGTTTCACGTATTTTTTGACATAAATTCGTTTTGCCTGATGTGCAAAATTTACATTCACCACACTCCGGCGTGTAAAGTGGAATCACATGATCGCCTACAGCAACACTCGTAACACCTTCGCCGATAGCTTCAACAATACCGCCACCTTCATGGCCTAGTATCGCTGGGAATATGCCCTCTGGGTCATCACCAGATAATGTAAAAGCATCGGTATGGCATACGCCCGTTGCAATAATTTTAACCATCACCTCGCCCGCCTTGGGCATCATGACATCTACCTCTTCGATAGATAGTGGCTGGTTAGCCGCCCATGCTACTGCCGCACGCGATTTAATAAATTGCTCTGTCATGCTTTACCTCTTTTACTTATCGGTGAATAGAGTTTTAAATGTATGTTATTGGGTAACTATTCAGAGGCGCTGAAATGCCCAGTAAATGATTCATGAGCACCCGTCAGATGCTATGTTTCAGCTTGGCTAAATAGTTACCTTATTATTTAATCGGTATATCTTGAGGTTTATCAATATCTTTTAGGGCCTGCGCATCATCGATATTAAAGGTTTGAAGCCTATCATCAATAAGGCTAGATGCCCCTTTGTCTGCATTCAGTGCCGCAAGTTTAGTATAGTAATACTGGCTAAAAAATACCGGATGGCCCCGCCGGCCGTTAATGCTGGGGGCTATTTGTATACCCTTATCTTGTATACCCTTATCTTGTATACCTTTAGCCTGTATTCCTCCATCATCTTGTATTTGGACCTGACAATCACGGTGCTCGATTAAGCGACTGGCATTTAAACCGCAGGCATTATAAGCACGCTGTAACACTTGCGCGTATACCTGAAACGAAATCCACGGCATATCGCCTAGGCATACAACCCAGCCCTTTAAGTGCGCTGTCGCTTTTACACCGAATGCTAGCGAACACCCTAAACCTGTGGAGGCCGTTGGCAATGTAATGACTTCGGCACCATAACTTTTAGCCAAGTGTTGCACATCGGTATTTGTAGTATTAGTGACGACATATATGGGTGCTGGACCGATAGCCTGCGCTGCAGTCTTACCCTCTTTTATAAAACAAGAGCGATATACGCACGCTTGCTTAATTTGGTTTAACACGCACCCCAGCACTGTACTGCCCTCAAGTGCAGCCGTTAGTTTACAATTATCGCCAAAACGCTTGGAGTGCCCTGCCGCCATCACCAAAAAACCAATAGGCTGGTTAGTTAAAGCGCGCATAGTTCGCTCATATCGCCGGCCTCTTGCTTTGCCTGTGCCTTATTATATTGCTGCACTAAATGCGCAGCTATGCTCATTGCTATTTCGCTAGGGGTTTTGCTGCCAATATTCAAGCCAATAGGCGCATGTAATTTTTGAATATCAGAAGCCGATAAACCCAGAAGCTTTAATCGTTCACTACGTTTTTGAGAGGTTAACTGAGCCCCCATAGCACCGACATAAAATGCCTGGGTAGGTAAAACCTCTAATAAAGCCATATCATCAATGCGCGGATCATGCGAGACAGCAACCACCGCCGACGCACAATCGCCAAAATCTCTTGCGACAAAGCCATCGGGGTAAGCCTTAATGTATTGGCAGTGCTGAACGTTCTGCCAATACTGAGAAGCATCATTGCTGGGGTCGCATACCGTGACGTTAAAGTCTAACGCGCTTGCAAATTGCGCTAAATAAATAGCGGTAGGGTTAGCGCCAATAATTAATAGCTTACGTACAGGCCCTGCGTAGACATGCAATATATCGTTCACACAATTAAAAATAAAAGCATGGGATGGCTGCCAGCGCCATTCCCCAGTCAATATATTCAGCCTGCGAGCAATGCCTTGCCGGGCGCTTAACGCTTGATTGAGTGCCCGCCATTTCGCACGCTCTAAATCAGAGTTTTTAAGTGGCTCAATAATAACGCTTAATTCGCCCCCGCAGGGCAATTGAAAGCGGGCGTCAGATGTATTGGGGCCGCCATAACTCAGCGAAGTTGTATTGTTACAATCAATAGCGCCTTCACGTATTTTTTGTAAAATATCCTCCTCGATACAGCCACCCGATACAGAGCCTACAACCCCAGTATAACGGGACCAAAACATCATAGAACCGGCAGGCCTTGGCGCACTACCATAGGTATTCACTACAGTGACCAGCCAGCATTGTGTACCAGCATCTGCGCTGCGCTCAAGTTTATTCGACTCAAGCGCACTAACAACAGCCTCCGTTAAAGATTCATTGGATAACATCAATATATTAACCAGACACTAAACGCTTAACACTTTATTCACCGGTAAATTGCGAATACGCTGACCCGAAGCATGAAATATAGCATTGGTAATGCTTGGTAATATAGGCGGAAAACCCGGCTCACCCACCCCACCCGGCGCTGCGCTCGAGTCCATAATATGGACAAATAAAGAGGGGCACTGATTGATTCGGGCAGAGAGATAGTCATGGAAATTACTTTGTTCAACAACACCCTCTTTCACCGTAATTTCACTCATCAACGCAGTGCTTAAACCCATAATCATCGCGCCTTCCATTTGTGATTTAACACGATCAGGGGTTACCGCCACACCGCAATCAATGGCCGTGTGCATTTCTAGTACTGTGAGTTTGTTATCAACTACGCGCACTTTTGTGGCAGCTGCAACATACGAATTAAAACTATGAGCATAACTTATACCCCAGCCTTCATTTTTTGCTGTTGGCGCGTCAGCTTTTGATTGCGTCATGAGCAACTGAATAATTTTTTTCATGCGGCGGCTATCAAGCGCGTATTCTTGCTTTTTATGCCCGTAATTATCCCACTCTTTAAAGCCTTCTTTAGCGGGGTTAATAATGCGATCTTTGCCTAATAAATTTAACCACATAGTATGCGTAGGTACTTTAGCTTTAACCGCTAATTCATCAACAAAACTACCTAAAGCAAAGGCATTGTTAATATTGGCAACGGCCCTAAACCAACCCACGCGCACGTGTGTTTCTACATCTTGCGTTTCGCAGCTTAAATGCTCTAACTCAAAAGGAATATCAGCAAAACCTAACGACAAAGCACTATTGCTCGGGCTTTTTGCGTTCAAATCAAAAATAGCGCCAATAGGTGGATACGCCACACGCTGCACCCAATGATCGGCACGGTCTTTATTAATTTCGGCTTTGCAATAATTAGCCGAAATAGAATGATAGAAACCATGCTTTACATCATCTTCACGAGTCCAGACGACCTTAACCGGCCGGCCAACTGTCTTGGCAAGCTCTACCGCCTCTAGTGTGTAATCGTTTTTACCTTTGCGACCAAAAGCGCCACCCATCAATGTCATATTTACAGTAACCGCTTGAGCATCAATACCGAGCTCTTCGGCAATTAATTTTTTAGCCCACTGAGGGTTTTGGGTGCCTGTCCATACAGTACAAGTATTGTCTTTAATAACGGCCGTGGCTGCGGGTGTTTCCATCGACATATGGTGATGGTAAGGAATAGTGTAGGTTGCCTCTACCGTATTGGCCTCGTTATAAACATGCTTGTCGGTATTGCCTTCGGTGCGAACACGCCGACCTTTATGATTAACTTTTTCAACCAACGCTTTTAAATACTGATCGGTATTGTGTTGTGCATTTTGATTGACTCTGGCATCGCTCGTATCCCACTCAACCGTTAGCTGCTTGCGGCCCTCATGGGCCGCCCAGGTATTGGTTGCCAGTACAGCCACACCCGAAACCGGTTTTACATTAACCGGCAGTGGGCGGTCTTTAAGCTGTATAACAGCAATAACGCCTTTTACTTTTTTTGCGGCATCGGCATTAAAGCTTTTTACTTTGGCACCCACAACCGGCGGTCGCTCAATACTTGCAATAAGCATATTAGGCAGCTGTATATCTTGCGCATATACCGCCTCGCCCTTAATAATGGCCTCTTGGCCAGCCAACTTCACATCACGACCAATCAGTGTAAAGTCTTTGGGGTCTTTTAAAGTAACCGCCGCTTTATCAGGTACGGGCAGCTGCGCCGCCAGCTCGGCCAGCTCGCCAAAGCTTAGCGCTTGTTGTGTTTTACGGTTAATCACTTGGTGATTTTTAGTCGTCACGCCACTGGCGTTCACCTGCCACACACTCGCAGCAGCTTGCTCTAGCATGGTACGTGCAATAGCGCCCATTTGACGATGATCATTAAAGTGCTGGCGAATAGAGGCTGAGCCGCCGGTTGCTTGGCTACCATACTTAGGGTCACCCTGCGCTTGCACCACCGTCACTTTAGACCAATCGGCTTCGAGTTCGTCCGCAATAATTTGTGGCACGCTAGTCAGAATACCTTGGCCCATTTCGGCTCGATGATTAACAATACGCACCTCATCATTTTTGGCGATACTAACAAAAACACCCAGTTCAAAGTCTTGAGCGGTGTTTTGTTTTTGGGGAGCTTTATTTTGAGCCATAGCCTGCACAGGAGAAAATAAAACCAACCCTGCACTACTTAAGCCTAAAGCTTGCAATACACTGCGACGCGTAACTTTAGATACGTGCTTAGCTGCACCATTAATTGTGCCAACAGCGGCTGGCTGCTCAATAAGAGGACTCATGCTTGCACCCCTTTTTTGCCTGATACGGGCTTAGCCTTGTTAACTTCTTGAATCATGACGCCTGCTTGCTTGATGGCCTTTTTAATACGCGGGTAAGTACCACAGCGACAAATGTTGCCCTGCATATGATTGTTGATATCTTCATCTGAAGGGTTAGCATTTTTGGCTAACAGCGCCGCCGCACTCATCATTTGACCGGCCTGACAATAACCACATTGTGGCACGCGGTTATCTAACCAGGCTTGCTGCACTGGGTGCAGCTCGTCGCCTTTGGCGTTATCTATGCCTAGCCCTTCAATGGTTGTGACTGTTTTACCCTCTACAACCGATACCGGAGTAATACACGAGCGAATCGACTCACCGTCCATATGGACGGTGCAAGCACCGCACAAGCCCGCCCCGCAACCAAACTTAGTGCCTGTTAACTGCTGAATATCTCTTAATGCATATAAGAGGGGCATATTAGGGTCAACGTCTAGCGCGACCTTTTGACCATTTAGCGTAAGCTTTAACATAAGTTATCCTGGTAGAGGGGTAAGTATTGTACTGAGGGACATCATTAATCGATGTAAAGTTCACTAATTATTTGGCATGTAATAAAAGTCTAATCAACTTCAACAACGGTGGTTATTTGAATAGGTGACTGCACCATCTTTTTGTCGCCATCAATAGTAGGATAAAAGATATAGTAGCCCTTTTCAGGCACAGAGGTCACTTTGCCGTTTTTGACACGGTAAACCTTGGGGTGCCCTTGAATATAGACATCGTAATCGCCGCCAAGCATGGTCTCCATCGTGCGGCTGGCACTATTGATGCGATCACAGCCTGCCAGTACACTGGCGCTAAGCAATAATAGAAAGACCTTCTTCATAGAAACAAACCTACCTTAAATTATAAAATAATGAATTCTAGCGCTATGGCATTCAGTGTTACACGCTTTTCAATAACAACAGGCGCCATAGCCAAAATAATCAACAACTGCATATGGACTATTATGATGAATTTACGCCAAAGCTCAAGCTTCACCGCCATAGCACACAATCATTAGGCGCGAGACAATAATAGCTTGCCAATTAGGCGTAGGGGGCTGTTTTTTCGGCAAGGCTCGAAGGGGCGTAGCCTGAGCCTGGGTATGCAACGCGTTGAGCAATGCAGAAGAAGCACAAACAGTGTTACTGGGTAGTGTACTTCCCTCGCCCCTTAAGCGGTGGGCCTAAGCATTCATCTACCACAATAGCATGAGCGTATAAGCTAGTCGCCAGCTTGTATTGTACAGGTATTACACGGTGTGCCGACATAAAGGCCATAGGCTGACTAGTAGCCGAAGAAAAAACGCGCCATCAGATAGGGCCCGTAATGCTGAAACCGAACCCCCACTCAACTCAGAGAGCCCATTATGTTTGGATTATTCAAAAAAGACCCACTCAAAAAACTAAATGATGAGTACACGCAATTACTGAATAAAGCAATGCAAGCTCAGCGCTCTGGTGATATTCGCACCTACTCAGAGCTCAGCCAAAAAGCCGAAGAAATCGGCAAAAAAATAGAAGCGTTAGAGTCTAAGGCCTAGCACCTAATGCATCAACTTTAGTAGCCTAATAAATTAAATTTAGCGACTAGATTTAATTTTATATTGGGTAGCACAATAACCACGGCTGACCGCTTTAGCTCGCAGTGCATTATGCACTGTTTTTCGCCCGGCCATGCGCTGGCGCCAAAGTTTAAAGCTCTGCCGCTTTATGTGTTTACGCATAAATTTAATCACGTCACTTTCACTCAAATGATAAGTCGTCTCGATCGCCTCAAAAGGCGTTCTATCTTCCCAAGCCATTTCAATAATTCTCGATGCATCACTGTCATTGAAGTCCATCACCATAGTATTAACACCCTTCACATTAATATATTCAGCACTTTAGTCATTGTTCAACTCTAATAACTAGTCGATCATTAAAGTTACTATTGTATAGGCCAATCAGCGGCATCAACCGAGTCCAATACGTGTGCTGATAGCGTGACTTCACCGTGCCATTTTCTAACAAATACACCTTCTGGGTCGTACGTATGTGCCTGTTTATCTAAATTAAATTGCCTTGAGCCTCGAGGGTCTGCACCAACACCGGCTAAATACTGCCAGTTCCCCCAATTAGCGGCAACATCGTAATCAATCAACTGCTGTTCAAAATAAGCGGCGCCGTAACGCCAATCTAAACCCAGCTCATGCACAAAGCAGCTCGCAACTAACTGCCGGCCTCGGTTACTCATGTAGCCTGTGGCATTAAGCTGCTTCATGCATGCATTAACAATAGGGTAAGGTGTTGCTCCTAAGCACCATCTTTTAAAGCGCTCGGCATAAAAGCTTGTCAAAGGTTTTTTATTTTTTATACCCGATAAATAAAATAATTTAACGCCATAACACTGTGCGTACCACTGAAAGTATTCTCGCCAAAGCAGCTCAAACAAAATCCAATAGGTTGAATCATTTTTATCAACAGTCGCCTCATAGTGCTTAAGCTTATCAATCACTGCTCTGGGTGATAAACAGCCATTGGCTAACCATGCCGAAAGTTTAGTCGAGTTATCCCAACCCTCTAATGCATTGCGTACTTGTTTATAGCTTTTGGGTAATTGACTACTAAAATACTGCTGAGTATGTAATAGAGCGTTATTTTCTCCACCTTGAAATTCCTCTATACAATCTTCGCCATCACTTGACTGGCAAAATACATCACTATCTAAAAGCGTCACCCCTTGCAGTGCGGAATTTTTATTATCAGCAGGCTCTGGCGGTAAATGCGTTACGCTATGCACTGGCGCCGGAACATCGATAGGCTCAATCTTTTTTTTGAACGAAGTAAAGCTTGCAGGTAAATCAGACAGATCAAAGGGTAGTTGCGAAGAGTTAAATATTGTATGGCTATGATATTGTTTAAAGTTTATTGACCTGTAGCGCTTTTGTAATAATTGCCAATAGGTACTCTCGTAAAACCCTACATGCTTAGTGCTATACACGACATTAATATCGTAAAGGGTAATGAGCTTTGCGATAGCATCCATTGGCTGATCAATAATGACATGTAATTGCTGGCCAATGCGCAACAGCTGATTATTTAACGCGATTAATGATTGCTTTAAAAAACGCTTTCGATGAACACCTAAACTCATCAAGCCATAACGGTTGGGCATGAGCTGCTTAGGGTCAATAATAGCAATACAAATGAGCGTATCAACACTTTGAGAAGCCTGCAAAAGCGCAGGGTTATCATGTAAGCGTAAATCATTACCAAAACAATAAAGGCCTATTTTTTTCATTTGACGTTATGCCTCTATTATCAGCTATTAAAATAACACGCTCAAGCAAGGCTAAGACATAAATTAAATACCGCCTTATAGCAGCTCAATGCTGGGGCGCAAGCTAGAGCGAGTGTTTGGTGTAGCGGCATTTTTTGCATCATGGTAGCTAAATACCAAAGCGACTTTGGGTTCTGAGGTATTGTTACGGGTAGCGGCATGCAATAGATTGGCATGAAAGCACAATAAATCACCGGGTTTAAGCGTGATATTAATCGCATCGCTTAATAGTTTTTTGTTCTCGGGGGCATCGGCTTTAAAAAATTGCTTGCCATCAAATTGCTCGGCACTCAACGCTAAGCGATGACTGCCAGCAATAACGCGCAAACCGCCGTTATCAGCATTTTCATCGCCTAGGGCCAACCATGTTGTGATTAAGTTTGATGACGCAAAAGACCAATAGCGGTAATCTTGATGCCAACCGGTATCACTGCTAAATTGCGGTAATTTCGTCATTATGCAATTGTGATGCGTTTGCGCCAGCATAACTTGTTGCGCGGGTAACAACTGCTGAATTAGGTGCTTTAAGCGCTGATCTTGTGCAACACGCTGAAAAACAGGCGAGCGAGAGTAAGCCTGTAACAAGCGGCGAGGCGTATAACCGCCTACTGCCGATAGATCTTTGGGCGCAAATGGATAGCCCACCTCGGCCTCTAGCTCCCAAGGTTTTTGAGGGTGCTCCAATTCGTTCATAGCGGCCATACAAACCTCTGAAAGCGCCGGGCCGCTTAACCAACTCGGCATAATGCAAA
Source organism: uncultured Pseudomonadales bacterium (assembly GCA_947494095.1). Lineage (GTDB taxonomy): Bacteria > Pseudomonadota > Gammaproteobacteria > Pseudomonadales > Cellvibrionaceae > Marinagarivorans. The sequence goes on along the minus strand of CANLTI010000004.1, from coordinate 69,594 downwards.
AGCCATTGGTATTAAAATGCTCTAGTGTGTAATTATCAGAACTTAACTGTGTCATAAAGAATGGTACGCAATAACGCTACAAGCTTATTACGTGCGCAATTTAAAGCTGATGAATGTTGTCTATGCACCACTGTGCGCGCTGTAATAACGCTTTTTGCTGCTGGGTTTCTTGTTTAAGCCATGCCCTGTAAGCCATGCCTATACGCGGGTTATTCTTAAATATGTCTTTATGACGATCTAAAAAATGCCAGTACATGCTATTAAAAGGGCAGGCGTTGTTAGTGCTTTTTTGTTTGACGTCATAATAACAGGTTTTGCAATAATCACTCATTTTGTTGATGTAATTACCGCTAGAAATATACGGTTTTGTGGCCACCCAACCACCGTCGGCAAATTGGCTCATTCCGCGCGTATTGGGTAACTCGACCCACTCAATCGCATCAATATAAACACCCAAATACCATGCATCGACCTCATCGGGGCTGATGCCAAACAGTGTGCAAAAATTGCCTGTCACCATAAGCCGCTGAATGTGGTGCGCATACGCGTAATCTAACGACTGCTGCAGCGCGTGCTGCATGCACTGCATTTTTGTTTGGCCCGTCCAAAAATAGCTGGGCAATGCCGCGCTGGCCGCTAAGTGGTTTTGCTGTGAGTATTGCGGCATATTCACCCAATACACCGCCCTAACATATTCTCGCCACCCTAGTATCTGCCGAATAAAACCTTCAACCTGAGCCAGGGTTATTGTATCTGTCGCCTTATGATAAGCCTTTAAAACTTGATTGATGACCTGCTGTGGCGATAACATTTTACTATTGAGCGAAAATGACACACGCGCATGATACAAGCTCCACTTATCATTCGCCTGAGATGTCATTGCATCTTGAAACTGCCCAAATAGCGGCAAACAATAGTGGCAAAAATAATCTAATACAGCTAACGATTGCTGGCGCGATACCGGCCATATCAACTCATCAGCCACAAAACCTATCGTTTTGATGTGGTGCTTTATTAACCGCTTTTTATAAGACGTAATGTCATTACTAAAAACTAACGGCTCAGGTATTGCCTTAATATCTTTAGGCTTAAATTTATTACGGTTATCCGCATCATAATTCCACTGCCCACCCAATGGTTTATCGCCGTCCATCAGTATCTTAAAGCGCTTGCGCATTTTGCGATAAAAGGCCTCCATACGATTGTGCTGTGCCGGCTTAATATAGGTAGGCAGCTCTTGGTGATCGAGCAAAAAATGCTCGGTGCTATAGCGTACAGCCGCAACCGACTGCCGACCGGCTTGATGCCCAATTTCAACGCCAAAAGCCTCAAGCTGCTGCTCTAAACGATACTCATCGGGTTGTTGATACTCAAAAGCGGCTATGTCGTACTCAATACATAAGTCTTGCAGCAAATGAGTCAAACGACTATAAGCACACGTATCATCGAGTGTTAGATACATAACCTCATGCCCAGCCTGCACTAAAGCGCCTGCAAAATTTTCCATCGCACAAAAGAAGGCACATATTTTTTGGATATGATGCTGCGTATAGCACGCCTCTTGATGCAGCTCGGCCATCACATAAAGCGTTTGAGCATCTCGCTCGCGATACCATGAATGTGCGGCATTTAATTGGTCACCCAAAATTAGGCGCAAACGCTTGTAGCTTTTTTGTGTATTGTTTTTATTGGGTGTTAGCTGTGGCACTGATGGAGCCTCTTTGGTTGCGGCACCGTTGTGAGCAATATTTGACAAGCGCCCAATCTTTGCGCCAACGCTTGCGCCATTCAAATGGCCTACCGCAACACACGCAAATTTTAGAGGGTAGGTTATTTTTTTTATGCGGCATGTTTTCTAAAAAACCTCTTAAGCTAAATTCTACCCACATAAAGGGTACTTACGCAATAATCAATAATATAGATTTTTATCTTTACTTATTTAATGCGTGACGTTGATGAGCGACACAATCAAAAGCACTATGAAATACAGTTTTTTATGACCAAAAATGAGTTTAAAGATATAATAATCACGTTTTTAATCATGAAAATATATATCAGGATAATTAAATGCTTTACAGAACCCTTATCGCCTCAACTTCTCTATTTCTTTGTGCTTGCGGCAGCAGTGGAGGTGGAACTAGTGAGAGCACAGCACCTGGCGATACAGCAGAAAAAACAAGCTCCTGCACAGTTGTACTGAGTGGTATTACACTGAAAGAGGGTGAAAGTTGTATTCTTTCACAAGCTGATGCAGATTTATTTGGCATCACCCCTGGCGAAGCTACCTGCTCTGCCGGCGACATAAAGCTAAACGGCTTAGTCAGTAACGAATCATTGAGTTTAAACGGCTTAAAAATCAGTTGTATGGAAGGCTAATACGCCTTTGCGGTGCTTTGTCAAAAATTTTTACCTCTAATAAAACGTTGAAGATAAAGCATCGCAAACGATAAAATAGGATTATATTTTATCGTGCAACCAATCGATAAGTTTGCACTCTTAGCCCAAGCTATTTACACTAAAGCGACTTCTAAAGTTACTTTAACCCCACAGATTACTGTTATGCCTAAACACTATAGCCAATGGCTTATGCTTTTTGCTTTGCTTATTTTTGCAGCGCAAAGCTTTGCAAGTAGCAGTGTTGTGTGCAAAATGGTCACATATGGCAGTCAATACTACGCTAGCCAAGCCCCACACGTACCGCCAGCTGACCAAAATCTACCCTCATGCCACAGCATAGGCACCAGCCCAAGCGCCCAAGCTCAAAGCCATCACTCTGGCGCTACTCAAAACACCGCCGATAAAGATTGTTTCTACTGCGCTAACAAATTATGTAATACCAGTATTGGCTCTGCCTTTGTGGCGTCTAACGCACTCACACCGGTCTTTTCTAGGGCTGCGGCCACCAAAGCCAACCCGTACACCGAGCATTTTAGCTCTATTAATATAAATACCCCCTATCGCCCACCCATTGTGATTTGATACGGCACCGCTGCGCCTGTTATTTACGCAGCACATGCTTGCCTACCGCACACCCCAGCTCTTCGCCCAAGCCTCTTTATACTTAAGTGTTTTAGTTTTAATTAAGTGATCCACTTGAGCTTAATTTACGACCTGCTGTAATCAGCACAGTACAGCACAATATTTGCGAGCTACACCATGAATAAATTGATTGCCATCACCGCAACTTGTACCGCCATACTGGGGGCATTTTTACTAGGGCGTAACAGTTTAACGCCCATCGCCATCACTCAACCCAATCCAGCAACAGCGCCCGTGCCTTTAGTGGCGCCCAAACCCCAAGTATGGTCTTGCGCAATGCACCCTCATATTCAACAGAGTGAGCCAGGGCTATGCCCCATTTGCGCAATGGAGCTTATTCAAAGCGAGCCTCAAAACGCCTCACCCAACTCTCAGCACGCACAACCACAGGCGCATAATAACCCCGCGTCCCTTCAGCTCAGCCCAGAAGCCGTAGCCCTCGCCGAGATACAAACCACACAAGTCACGCGCCAATACCCTGAAGCCAAAATAAGGCTGGTGGGTAAACTAGGTTACGATCAAGCACGTATCAAATCTCTCACCGCGCGCTTTCCTATGCGTATCGATGAATTATTTGTGAGCTTTGTTGGCGTACCAGTTAAAAGCGGGCAGCACCTTGCACAAATTTACAGCCCACAGCTACGCATTGCACAAAATGATTTACTGGGCGCCTACCGCTTAGATAAAAACAGCACACTAACCCAGTCAGCCAAAGAAAAACTTCGCCTATGGGGCCTACTGCCCAGCCAAATTAATGAGCTGCTTCAGCGCGGTACAGCACAAGATGAATTTGAACTAAAAGCGCCTATCAGTGGCGTTGTAGTACAAAAGAATATTAACAACGGGGACTATTTAAAAACGGGGCAATCATTATTTACCATTGTCGATCTACAAAACCTATGGTTAAGCCTTGAAGCCTTTGAGTCAGACCTTGCATGGCTGCGCCTAGGGCAACCGGTTAGATTTAGCGTAGATGCCTACCCCGGTGAAACATTTAACGGCAATATTACATTTATTCATCCAGAAGTAGATGCCAGTACGCGTACTGTGAGTATTCGTGTCAATGTTCCTAACCCACACAAAAAACTAAAACCCGGTATGTTTGCCAATGCCGTTGTGCGACCCCAAATTGCCTTAGCGGGCAAAGTGTATGCGCCCGAGCTAATTGGCAAATGGATTAGCCCCATGCACCCCGAAATTATTAAAGACAAGCCCGGCCAGTGCGATATTTGCGGCATGGATTTAGTACCCGCCGAAGCACTGGGTTACTACTCGGGTAATATGGTCAACCCCAAAAACCCTAACGACACGCATCAAAGCGCTCCTATTGTTATCCCTGCAAGTGCCATTTTACACACAGGCAAGCGCGCAGTAGTGTATATTCAAACGCACAGTCAACCGCCCACCTTTGAAGGCCGCCAAATTACTTTAGGGCCACGCGCCGGCGACTTTTATATTGTAAATAATGGCTTAAGCGTTGGCGACCATATCGTAAGCCATGGCGCATTTAAAATTGATAGCGCCCTGCAAATTCAAGCCAAACCCAGCATGATGAACCCTGCCGCTCAACCTGCGCTACCGTATAAAGCACCACAATCAAGCCACTCACACCACGATCATGCCTCGCATACTCGCACTCAAACGCCAAGCACTCAAAACCCAGACTCTAAAAATCCAAGCCCTGACAACCCAAGCCCCAAAAGCTCAAGCAACAAAAATTCAAGCAACAAGCATAAAAACAGTACACAAAAAAATAGCAACCACAAACACTCTATGAATACTCTAAATGAGGTTTCTTTGGAGCAACTTGAATATTTGCTGCCTTTATATTTTGAACTACAAATAGCATTAGCCAGTGATGAATTAAGCCTTGCAAAAGAATACCTCAATAGCTCGCTTGCCATCTCTAATTTGCCCTCAGATTTAACCACAATTATTAACACCATGCTGGCCAGCCCAACACTCAATGACTTACGGTTACCGCACTTTGAATCCTTAAGTAACCGCATGATGCAAGCGGTTAACCTGTATCGCACACAACTGAGCCAATCGGTTTATCACATGTATTGCCCTATGGCTTACCCCAATCGCGGCGCTAACTGGCTACAGCAAAGCCCAAATATACAAAACCCTTATTTTGGTAGCGCCATGCTCAAATGTGGCCAAAATAAAGCACTGCTTAGCGCCCCACAGTTGCCACAAGGAGAGGTTGTATTATGAATGCAGCTAATCCTTTACAGGCTTTAATTCGCTTTAGCCTTAATAATAAATTATTAGTCTGGGCACTCGCTTTAGCGCTTATGACTTGGGGCCTTATTGTGGCGCCCTTTGAGCGGCCCGAAAATCATTTTTTAAACAGCTTTTTACCTCATTCACCAGTACCTGTTGATGCGATACCCAATTTAGGCGACAACCAACAAATTGTTTTTACACAATGGCCTGGGCATTCACCACAAGATATTGAAGATCAAATCACCTACCCATTAACCACAGCCTTACTCGGGCTACCTAGCGTTAAAACTGTGCGTAGTTATTCTATGCTCGGCATATCCTCTATTTATATTATTTTTAATGAAGACAGCGAATTTTACTGGACGCGAAGCCGCATTATAGAAAAACTTGCAAGCCTAACGGCAGGTACGCTACCCCAAGGGGTTCAGCCACAGCTAGGGCCAGATGCCACAGGCCTTGGCCAAATATTTTGGTATACCCTCGAGGGCCGCGATAAAAACAATCAGCCTGCCGGCGGCTGGGATTTACACACATTGCGCAGCACGCAAGACTGGCAAGTGAGTAATGCCCTACAAAGCGTAGAAGGCGTTGCTGAAGTCGCCTCTATTGGTGGCTTTGTTAAAGAGTACCAAATTGATGTAAAACCCGATGCACTGCGCGCTTTTAATATTACCTTAAGTGATGTATTTGACGCTGTACGCGCCAGCAATTTGGATGTGGGCGCACGCACAATAGAAATCAATAAAGTCGAATATGTTATTCGCGGTTTGGGATTTATTAAAAACCTAAATGATTTAAAGCGTACCGTTATCACCCAGCGCAACAATGTGCCCATCACCTTAGAGCAAATAGCCACCATAGGCTTTGGCCCTGCACTGCGCCGTGGCGCACTCAATAAAGCCGGTAGCGAGGCCGTAGGTGGCGTGATTGTGGCGCGCTATGGGCAAAACCCCGCGCAGGTTATAAAGCGTATTAATCAAAAAATACTCGAAATAAGCCAAGGTCTACCCAGTAAAACACTGCAAGATGGCACCATTAGCCAAGTGCGTATTATCCCCTTTTACGACCGCAGCCAACTTATTGAGCAAACACTGAATACGCTTAACAAAGCTATTTACCAACAACTTTTAATTACGCTGATTGTTGTTATTTTACTGATGCTACATATACGCAGTGCACTGCTTATTGCAGGCGTTATGCCACTGGCGGTCTTAAGTGCATTTATTGGAATGAAGTTATTTAATGTAGATGCCAATGTGGTAGCCCTTGCCGGTATTGCCATTGCCATTGGCACAATTGTGGATATGGCTGTCATCCTCATTGACAACATCAACAAGCACCTAAAGGTAGCCTCACCTAATACAAACCCACTCAACACTATTTATGCCGCCAGTACAGAGGTTGCAGGCGCAATCACCACCGCCGTGATTACAACCATTATCAGCTTTTTACCCATTTTTACCCTGGAGGGCGCAGAGGGTAAATTATTCACCCCGCTGGCTTACACTAAAACATTCACACTCGTCGGCGCGATAGTGATTACTTTAATTATTTTACCTACCTTAGCACAAAGCCTATTGCGCCCACCCAAACAATCTATACGGTTAAAAACTAGCCTTTGGCTAGCGGTTGCGGCTGCAGGTGTTTACCTGCCTTTTGGCTTAATCAGCACAACACCTATTATATTAATGACTAGCACTATTATTACAATAACGGGGTTATTTAATGCTATTCAAGCTTACCCACCCCTCACATCACGTTATTTACATAGCCATAAAATAAATACGAGTATTAGCTTTTTTATTACATTTTTTATAACGCTATTAGTTGCAATACTACTTGCGCAAAGCTGGCAACCACTGGGTGTTGAATATGATATTGGCAATATATTTTTTGTCATCATCAGTATTGGTAGCATACTCGGGTTTTTTAGATTATTTATTGCCTTTTATCCGCGTATTCTTACACAACTACTTAGGTACAAAAAAATATGTATCGCTGGCGCTATTAGCGTAGTACTGCTGGGGTTTAGTGCAGGCTTTGGCCTTAATAATATTTTATTTTTTATGCCGCAAGTGATAAAAAATACTCAGCCTTGGCAAAACATAAGTGCCGCCTTACCGGGTTTAGGTAAAGAGTTTATGCCTGTTCTTGACGAGGGTTCGTTTTTATTTATGCCCAGCGCAATGCAGCATGCCAGTATTGGCGAGGTTATGGATATTTTAACAAAACAAAATATTGCCATTAGCGCCATTCCCGAAGTCGAACAAGTTGTGGGTAAATTAGGCCGCGCGCAAAGCCCCTTAGACCCAGCACCCGTCTCTATGATAGAAACCATGGTGAGCTATAAACCCGAATACAAAAGCACCCCTAATGGCGATGTTATGCGCTTTGAATATAATAATAAAAAACAAACCTTTGTACGCGACAGCTTAGGCCAACTGATACCAAGCACCTCGGGCAAGCCTTTTAGGCAATGGCGAGCACACATCAAAACAAGTGATGATATTTGGCAAGCGATTGCTAAAGCTGGGCAAATGACCGGCGTCACCTCGGCCCCTAAACTGCAACCTATAGCAACGCGCTTAATTATGCTGCAAAGTGGTATTCGTGCGCCTATGGGCGTAAAAATATTTGGTCCAACACTCGAGGCCATAGAATTGGCCGCACTACAAATAGAGGCCTTACTAAAAGAGGTACCCAGTATTAATGCCGCCGCGGTATTAGCCGATAAAATGGTGGGCAAGCCTTACCTAGAAATTGCCATTAACCGTAGCGCCATCGCTCGATACGGTATCAAGGTGCAAACCGTACAAGAGGTTATTGAGGTAGCAATAGGCGGAAAAACAGTCAGCCAAGCCATAGAGGGCCGCGAGCGTTACTCTATTCGCGTACGCTATCAGCGCGAGCTACGCGACTCGATCAATAGCATTGAAAACATATTAGTCACGGCTCCCAATGGTGTACAGGTTCCCCTCAAAGCACTAACTCACATTGAGTACCAGCGCGGCCCACAAGTCATTAAAGGCGAAAATACTTTTTTATTAGGCTACGTACTTTTTGATAAAACCAAAGGGGTCGCCGAAATCACAGCTGTTAATGATGCACAAAAAAAATTAAACCAGAGCATAGCCCGCGGCCAACTCACTTTAGCAAGCGGCGTTAGCTTTCAATTTACCGGCAGCTATCAACACCAAATACGTGCCGAGAAAAAACTCAAATTCATCATACCGCTTGCACTATTGTCGATAATTATTGTTTTATATTTACAATTTAAAAGCCTCACAAATATTGCCATTATTTTTAGTGCTATCGCTTTTGCTTGGAGTGGTGGTTTTTTATTACTTTGGCTCTACAACCAAGCATGGTTTTTGGATATTACATTTTTAGGGCATAACTTAAGGCAATTATTTAATGTACAAGCCATTCATTTAAGCGTCGCGGTCTGGGTGGGGTTTTTAGCGTTATTTGGTATAGCAACCGATGATGGCGTCCTGATTACCACCTATTTAAAGCAGCAATTTACTCCACACCCCAATAGTCATAACGCCGCGCCATTTAAAACAATACACGCCATTCGTGCAGCGGTTGTTATTGCCGGCACACGCCGTATTCGGCCCGCCGTGATGACAACAGTCACAACACTTATCGCTTTACTGCCTGTGCTCAGCAGTACTGGCCGTGGGGCAGAAATAATGACACCCATGGCCATTCCTATATTTGGCGGTATGCTACTCGCCATGGTAAGTGTATTTTTAGTGCCTATTTTGTTTTGCGCCGTAGAGGAGCTTAAATTGAAAAGGAGCTTAGATTAAAGAGAGGCTTAGATTAAAGAGAGGCTTAGATTAAAGAGAGGCTTAGATTGAAGAGAAGTTTAGATTGAAAAAACGTCAGTAATTATGCCAAGTAAGCCGCAATATAGCGGCTTACTTAAGCCCGTACGATTATTTTTTGGCTATTTAAAGCCGGACTTTGCAGGGAAAGCAAGGGGGTATACAGCGCAAAAACAACCTTTAACGCCAACCCATCTGCCAGTTGTCGCTATTTTTAAGCATGTGCCAGTCAATAGATTCAATACGCTTTGTAAAGACAGCCTCAAAAAGGCAGCTCTCTACACGGCCATCCTCTTCATGGTAAGTGACTTTAGTCACCACAAAATGCTTTTCTTTATTTTTAGGCTGCAGCGCAGTCCAGTGACTATTGGCAAGTTTTTTGGGGTTAATTCTATTCATGTGCGCGCTCCGCTCTATATTGGCCACTCTAAGTCGGCATTGACCACTCCAATCAGGTCGGCCTGTTTATGCCTTTCACCACTTTATACGACACTTAAACCGGCATCGCTTTAACCCGCCATTAATAACCAAAAACAATACGTATTAGGCTATCTATTACATTTTTTAAGCAATATGCAATACATCAATTTTTTCCTGTCCTTTGGCAATGTTTGTCTATGCTTTAATAGTAAATATAACGAGGACATCAATATGACCGCTACCGAAGAAAAAGCCATTATACGGCGCGTTAAGGCCAAACTTAAAAAAGGCAGTTACCTTTATGAGGCACTCGCCGATGAAGGGATTAGCTCTAACCGCTGGTATCGCATCTGCGCCAACCAAAACACTAAAGTGGCAGGGCCACGCGGCAAAATACCCACCACCTATACCCCTGAGCGCGTTAAGCAAGTCAAAAAGCGCATAAACAGCGGTGAGCTATTAAAAGATGTCGCAAAGGATATGGCGATGGATCCACGCAATTTAGCGCGCTATTGCCGCAATAACGGCATCACCTTATTTACCAAAAAAGCCTTAGCCCAAAACTATAAGCAGCGCGGCGAATCTATGCGCGGGCAAAAACGTAAGCCCTACAGCGCCCGCAACGGCCAACCCCTTAAGCGAGCAAAGGTGATAAAGCTATTAGATAAAGGCAAAAGCATTGACTACATAGAAGAACACTGCGATGCCAGCCGGCACTACATCTATGCGCTGCGCAAAGAGTTTACCTCTGGCCACACATCCGTTTAATAGTCAGAAAAAACCGAGCCATACAACAAATTGTTGAGTGTGAGTTAAACATAAACACATTAAGCACGGTTAATAAACAGCAGGCATAAAAAAAGCCGATAGCATATACTATCGGCTTTTTTTATTTGGAGCGGGAAACGAGGCTCGAACTCGCGACCCCAACCTTGGCAAGGTTGTGCTCTACCACTGAGCTATTCCCGCATAATTTGGCGTCCCCAAGGGGATTCGAACCCCTGTTACCGCCGTGAAAGGGCGGTGTCCTAGGCCTCTAGACGATGGGGACTTAGGACGCAAAATTAATGCTAGCCTTTCGGCTTAAATCATTAACATTTTCATGTTAACTTTTAACGACTAATCACTTTAAAAGCGCTAGTTTATTAAAAAAATTAGTAGAATTAACAACTAAATTTTTAAATTGGAGCGGGAAACGAGGCTCGAACTCGCGACCCCAACCTTGGCAAGGTTGTGCTCTACCACTGAGCTATTCCCGCATAATGTGGCGTCCCCAAGGGGATTCGAACCCCTGTTACCGCCGTGAAAGGGCGGTGTCCTAGGCCTCTAGACGATGGGGACTAAGACGTACACATTAGAGCAAAGCACTTTAAATATAAAAATATTTCTTTATCTTCAGTTACTTAGCTATCTTCAGCAGCTTAATTTTGCTTAAGGCTTAATGTCATACCCGCTGAAGTGGTGCGCATTCTATTGACCAACCCCAATCCTGTCAACGCCTTTTTTCAAAAAAATGTAAAAAATAGCTTCATGTAGCATAATCTTTTGGCGCCAAGCTCAACACCTTCAAGATAGCCCTGGCGTGAAAAGGGTTTGCAAACCAAAGGCTCATCACCTTGCAAGGCGGCAGGCCTCAACTAACCTTTAAGTTAAACCACCTAAAGAATTCGCCCATGTCCTCTGTTGTTGTCATTATTGTGATCATCGTTTTGCTCGCAAGCCTTGTGTGTTACGCCTTTATTTCACAAACGCTCGCCCACAAACGCGAGCAGCGCGATCGCCTTATTGGCGCACTCAGCCTCAAGGCGCGTAATTTTAAGTTTATGCTTAGTGGGTTCCCGAAAGGGTTTTTACCGCCCGAGCTATCGATGCTGGTCCAAAAAAGCCTAATGGAAATTTACAACCAGCTGTCAGAGCTAGAACCCGAAAACAACAGCCATCAAAGCGAACTACAGGCGCTATCGCAACAAATGAATGATTCCCGCCGCCAAGACACCAGCCAAGGCAATGTAAGCCTAGACAACCCGCAACAAATTAGCGAGGTAAAAGCCTGCCTAGAAGAGCTGCACAAATATATTTATCAACTAGAAGAAAAAGGCCGCATACCCGCCCAAACTGGCGATGCCCATCGCACCAGTATTCGCGGGCTGGTTGTTAGCCTCACCGTCGACTCCTACAGTATTGCCGGCAACCAAGCGCTCGATAAAAACAAGCCCAGGCTGGCGCTGCACAACCTAGAGCTAGCCCTACACCTTATGGAGCGCGAGCGTCAGTCGGGCAATTTTGATCAGCGCATATCCGACCTACAAACGCAATGCGCCGCATTATCGAAGCGTATCACCGAAGAAGGCGCCGAAACCACAACCCCAGAAACCGAGCCCGAAGACCAAGAGGGGCTTGAAGGCGAGTGGGACGAGTACGCCAATAAAGACGGCCAATGGAAGAAAAAACAAATGTACGACTAACCCCACTCCCCTAAAAGCGCAACCATCCACATGCCTCTAGCCCCAGCTTGCAGCCGTCATCGAGACAATGCGGCTAATATGGCTATACGGCAAACCACTTTGCACTTGCCAATCATTAAAAACGCCCTGCACCAGCGCTAAATCTTTTTGGCTTGTGGGCATTTTATTAACAACACCCTGGGCCTTAAGCACGGCCAACACATCATCGGTTAGTAAAAAGGTATCTTTACCTACCAAACGCAAAAAGCGCGACCCACTCATACCACCGAGCTGCGCACCTTGCTTTTTTAACTCCGTCCACAAACCTACAATATTAGCCCCTGGCCACTGCGCCACATAAGCCCCAAAACTGCCGTGCTCACGCGCCTTTTCGAGAGCAAGGGCCGCATTAATACGAATAGACTTCATTTTGCCCATATGCCGCACCAACTCACGATTCGCCATGAGCTCATCCAGTTTATCATCACTCATCATGGCGCATGCCATAGGGTTAAAGCCATTGAGCGCCCTTTCAAAGGCCGGCCACTTGGCGTCAATCACACTGTGCTTTAAGCCCGCGCGAAATATTCTACGCGTCATCGCGCTCAAATAAAATGCATCACTTTGTGCCTCTAGCTCATGCACGGTAAGCGCTATTGGCAACTCCGCTTTCACGGCCTTTAGCGAGCCCTTATGTAAGACAGCCGTTTTTAAAACCTCATCAAAACCTATCAACACTACTCACCTTTTACATCACTATTAAGCTCTGAAGCCAACACCAGTGATGCCGAATTAACGCAGTAGCGCATACCTGAGGGCGCTGGACCATCGTTAAAAACATGCCCCAAATGGCAATTACAACGGCTGCATGCGATCTCTACGCGGCGCATGCCAAGTGATTCATCAAAGGTTTCACTCACACCACCGCTTTTTACTGCAAAAAAACTCGGCCAGCCAGAGCCCGAATCAAACTTACTGTGCGCATCAAAAAGCACTGTTTGGCAACATTTACACAAAAACGCATCGCCAGCACTGTAACCCTTGATGCTATTGTATTTACCGGTAAAAGGCCTCTCAGTACCCTTTTGCCGGCAAATTGCAAAATCGGTCGCACTCAATTTATCGCGCCAATGCTCATCATTTTTTAAATCGTTATCTGACATGATTCTCATCCTCTAATATGCTTAAATAAGCTATTCATTACATTCACTTTACACGGCAGGTTAATCTATTAGCGCCGCCAGCGCGCACCTCAAAAGGCATCTTATGCAACGCATCCAAAAATCACAAAAACTCAACGGCGTATGCTACGACATTCGCGGCCCCGTACTAGAGCATGCAACTCGCCTTGAAGACGAGGGCCACCGCATTCTCAAGCTTAACATCGGCAACCCCGCACCTTTTGGTTTTGATGCCCCCGATGAGATTATTGCTGATGTTATCCAAAATATGCGTGGCGCCCAAGGCTATACCGCCTCAAAGGGATTGTTTTCGGCCCGCAAAGCTATTATGCAAGAGTGTCAGCGCCTAGGCGTTGAAGGCGTTGATATTGATGATATTTTTTTAGGTAACGGCGTAAGCGAGCTAATTGTAATGGCTAACCAAGCTTTGCTTAACGATGGCGAAGAGGTGCTGGTACCTTCGCCCGACTACCCCCTATGGACTGCAGCGGTCAACTTAGCCGGCGGCAAAGCGGTACATTACGTGTGCGATGAGCAATCCGATTGGCTGCCCGATATAGAAGACATTAAAAGTAAAATATCACCGCGCACCCGCGCCATTGTCGTCATCAACCCCAACAACCCCACTGGCGCTGTATACAGCCAAGAGGCACTCGAGCAAATCGTCGAGCTAGCCCGCCAACACAATTTAGTGATTTTTGCCGACGAAATTTACAGCAAAATCATCTACGATGATGCCGAGTTCATCCCCCTGGGGCGCTTAGCCAAAGATGTGGTGTGCATTACCTTTAACGGGCTGTCCAAATCATACCGCTTAGCGGGTTTTAGATCGGGCTGGCTTATAGTGAGTGGCGCAAAGCACTTAGCCGCAGAGTACGTAAAGGGCATAGAGATGCTATCGTCGATGCGCTTATGCGCCAACGTACCCGCCATGTACGCCGTGCAAACAGCGCTTGGGGGCTACCAAAGTATTAACGAGCTGATACGCCCAGGCGGGCGCTTTTACGAGCAACGCAATGCCGCCGTAGCTGCACTCGAGCAAATACCCGGCATTAGCTGCGTCAAACCCAAAGGCGCCATTTACCTATTCCCCAAAATAGACCTAAAACGCTACCCTATTATTGACGACCAACAAATGATTTTAGATTTTTTAATTCAAAAAAAGGTGCTACTAGTACAAGGCACCGCCTTTAACTGGAAAGAGCCCGATCATTTACGCATTGTCTTTCTACCCATAAAAGAAGAAATCACCCGCGCTATTAATAGCTTTGGTCATTTTTTGCAAAATTATAAGTTTTAACATGCCCGATATTCATATAGATGACTTTTACCGCGACACCGCCAAAACCCTTGTCGCCCTCTACAATCACTTTCCGCGCCCGCTAAGTTTATACGTAGAAGATATAGCCGGCCCCGACACCCCCGACGAATTTGGCCTACACAGCAAAAGGCATGAATCCTGTTTAAGCGCCTTTATCTGGCTTAGTAACGCGGGGTATTTAAATTACACATCATTGATTATGCGCGAAGCCCTAGAAGCGGCCACACTAACGCATGATGGGTTTGTATTGCTAAATAGTGAACTAGACGGTGATCAACTAAACCCAAAAGCACCGCATGGCAGTGAGGGGTTATTGATTAATTTATTAAGACGAGAGCTTGAAAGCGGGACCTCGGGGAGTTTGGCTGTTTTGGTTAAGGGGGTTATGGCGAGAAAGGACTAAGAGAACGAGCTAAACAAAGGACTAAAAGTTAGCCCGATACTCTCAGCGCACGCCAGCACTCAAAAAATACTGACTCGCAAATATACTGAGGTAGCTCACCTTTAAATACACAACAAGAATATCTTCATAACACTCCCCGTGACTCCCCAGGTTTACAAGTCACCACTATTGCGCGTATAACGGCTCGTCAGCAGGCTACACGCGCTGACGCTCCCGGTGTGCCTCAAGAGACTCGCCATATTATCCCTACCACATCAGGCCTCGATTAAACCGTATTGAGGTTTTACGAGCACTTCATGCTCCCGACACAGGCCTAAACACTGATAATCAATAAAGCCCAGCCTGAATAATAAGGTTGCGCTTTTTGGGGCGGGTGCTTTGTTTGGCATTTATACCGCTGGGTTACGCTGCGCTAATCCAATCTACGGGCTACAGGCGTTACTCACTACAACTGTGTACCCCACCATCAACCCAGTAACGCGGCCCATTATTAATTACGCAACTCCCCTCACGCCACTCACTCAAATAATACCCAATAAAAACAAATGTAATAAAAACAAGTAATACCGCAATACTAAAAAATATACTCACCCTTACAGCCTTATCTAGCGGCAGCGAGGTTAAACACATATCAGCAGCATAGGCCCTCCCGCAACCAGAAACCACCAACCCTAGCAAGATAAAAAACATAAGCTGCGACAAAGGCATTACCAATACACCGCTTAGCCCAACATGCAAAAACCCTTCAAACAATCCTAAAAATGCAGCCAATAACATAAGCGAGCAGTTAGCTTGGGTTACAACCTTAATCGTTTTGCGTGCAAGACATAAAAAAGTAAACCCCAAGGCAAAGACCGCAATAAATCCCCACTCTGCAATAATTTGCATATAAATATTATGCGGATGAGATGTTCCGGCAAAAGGAGTAATGAATGTATAGCCGTACGGCCCCACACCAAAAAAAGGGTTTTCCAGGCCTGCCAACAAGGCTGCATACCACAAAACATCTCTATTGGCACTACTTAGCACACTCCCAATCTGGCGATCTATCCCAAAAACCCCTACAAAATAATCCATCAATAAGAATGAGATTAAAGCCAATAAAAGGCACACTAGATATAACTTCAGTAATGATCGACTTTTTTTAGTACGTGAAAATAAGGCCCAAATAGAAAAAACTATAAATAGAGATAATATTACAGAGCGGCAATAGATGACTAACATAAAGAGCACGGAAGTAAAGAACAACAAACGACCAAGCCATGCAAACCTCGCCTTATCACTGACCCCCCAGACAGCAAAAAATGGGGCAATCATACCTAATGGCTGAGCAATAAAGTTTTCATTTACCACTCCAGAGACAAGCGCCTCAGCATAAACCGGAAGACCGTCAGATAGAGACCACAATAATACCATTAAAAATTTAACCAAATACAAGCCAGCAGACAACATCAATACAGCAACAGTACATTTTGCAATCCCTTTATGCCTTTCAAAAATCACAACTACAGAAACAACAAAAAACCACCATAACAAAAAACCAAGCCACTCATGCAAGGCATGAAGCCAATACTCAGCCAAAAAAGCAGATCCAAGCCCAGTACCAAAAAAAACGTATAGCCCTGCGTTAGTCCGCAAATCTTGTGCAATAAAGGGCCTAGGTACCGTCACTTCAGTCAGCATCAGCAAGAAAACAGCAGCAAGAACCATTAATTGCAAGACTCTTTTTTGGTTGTAAAAATCAGCAAAGGAATAGTACTCAGGGTGAAATGATAAAAATATACACCCTGCAGCAATAGACAATAAACTATAGAAAATCACGTATTTCACATTGCCTTTATACAAGCTAATCCCCCTAAATACAGTATTCATATACAAATATACATACCAAAAAAAAGCCGCCAAAAGGCAGCTTTTTTTCATATACTTTACTTTAGCTTGCGCGACATACTGATGGTACAAATTTATTAACCGTATTAGTGCTTGCTGTACACTTCCACTTAGTTCCGCCCTTCCCAACTGAAGGCACCCATGAAAGAGTAGGCTTACCAGTAACAGTGGCACCCAGCTCTGCCCAGTTTGGCGTAATAACAATGGCAGCGGTAGTGCCTGTTATCTCAACTGTCTCAATGAAATCAGAAGCATCTTTAATATCATCCTGAACCAAGCCAACCTTGTTAAAGGTATCACAGTCGTCTTCGGCACCTTCAGAAGCAATACACTCAGAAATACTGGTTTTCATTTGGGCGCCAAAACCAATAACTTCTGCCATTTTGGCACGAATGGTGTAATCCTGATAAGCAGGCAATGCCACTGCAGCCAAAATACCGATAATCGCAATAACGATCATCAATTCAATCAATGTAAAACCTTGTTGTACTTTTTTCATGTTAATTACCTATAAATAGTGTTTTGGGTAGTAAGGGTAAATAAGTAGTATCAAGTTGCGTGCCAACTTTGAATAGGGCCATTTTACTAGGCTGTAGCGCAATAAGGCGTTGCGCTGCACATAGCAAACAGACAGTTTTGGGCGGGGAGTGACGTAAAATGGAGGCTAAGCACGCCAATACTGTTTTTGGGGCTCTATATTTTACGCCAGGGTGCATCAGTGCATCATTACAACAAAAGGCAATAAGTTGGGCTGCTTGCTATTAATAGTTAGTATAACTTGGCTCTAAAAAGCATCTATGTTGATAAGGTCAGTTTTTAAAACAACAACAAGGAAACAGCTATGCTTAACATTACCCTCAAAAAATTAACCATCAGCCTATTAATAACCGCTGGCGCAAGCGGTATGGCCTTTGCCGAACCCTCACCCTCAATTCAAGAAGCGACACCAGAAGCTGCCGCAACACAAGCCACAGTAAAACAAGCGACAACCAAAAAAACCGCAGCAGCGCAAGCACCCACAACGACTAAGCAAGAGCAAACCGCGCTAACGCGAATCAGTATTAATGCCGCCGATGCTGCCACTATGGCCGAGCATTTAGTGGGTATTGGGCCTGCCAAAGCCGAGGCTATTGTGAGCTGGCGCACAACCCACGGCCGCTTTACCGAGGCCGAGCAGTTACTCCAAATAAAAGGTATAGGCCAAGCCACGCTCAACAAAAACAAAAGCCGTATTACGCTATAAGGCCTTTGTGAGCCTTTAAATAAAACCTTTAAATAAGTCCAAAGTACACGCCAAAATAACAATAAGTTAATAAGCTGCGCCGAGCGTCACTTATTAACTTATTGTTAAGCCACACTACAAACCGCCTCTCAAACGCCCCTCCTCCCCTCCCCCTCAAAATCACAAAAGCCACAAAAGCCATAAAAGCTAAGCACAACCCTCGCAGCAGCGCACCGCCTTGCTGATCGCAACTAATCGCAAACCCCGCCAATAGCACCTATCACATCTTCGCAATGCAATCACCACACGCTAAATAACCTATTTATTTTCAAGCTGTTATCTACTAGACTGTTTTAGACTACCTGCAGCCTACGCAGGGCTGCTTTTATGGCCTACAATAAACCCATTAAGTATGGTTATTGACTTTAGGGGTGCTTGCTTGGGTAACACCATTCAAGGCAGCTAAACTATAAGCCACCCAAAAACATAATAAACAAGACAGAGCAGCATGACTTCTATCGCACTTAGCGGCCTAGCCAAACGATTAGTCCGCGATGAGCTTATTACCCGTGAGCTTGCGCAACAGGCAACTAATGCCGCACATGAATCTAAACGGTCGCTACCCCTACATTTAATAGAGGTAGGCGCCAGCGGCGAGGCCATTGCGCTAGCCGCCGCTGATGAGTTCGGCTCGCCAATGCTTAATTTAAGCGCGCTAACACCCTCGCCAACCGTTAAAGATGTGGTTGATAAAAAATTAATTACCAAGCATTTTGCACTGCCTATTTTTAAGCGAGGCAACCGTTTATTTTTGGCCGTGGCCGACCCCACTAATTTACACGGCCTTGATGAAATCAAGTTTAATACAGGGCTTGGCACCGAGGCCATTGTAGTAGAAGCCGACAAACTGGCCGCTGCCATAGAAGCCTACTTAAAAGATAACGAAGAAGACCTTTCTGATAGCCTTGGGGGGCTGGATGATGACGCCCTAGAAAACCTCGATTTAGAAAGCAGTGAAGGCACCCAACCAGAAGAAACCCAAGAGGCCGACGAGGCCCCCATTGTACGCTTTGTCAATAAAATTTTATTAGACGCCATTAAAGTAGGTGCCTCTGATATCCACTTTGAACCCTACGAGAAGGCTTACCGGGTGCGCACCCGTACTGACGGTATTCTTAAAGAGGTTGCACGCCCGCCTATTAATTTATCGTCTAGGCTGTCGGCTCGCTTAAAAGTCATGTCGCAAATGGATATTTCTGAGCGCCGTGTACCGCAAGATGGCCGCATAAAAATGAAACTCTCTAAAACGCGCGCCATTGATTTTCGCGTTAATACCCTGCCCACACTATTTGGCGAAAAGGTGGTACTGCGAATACTCGACCCCTCTAGTGCCAAACTGGGCATTGATGCCCTAGGCTACGAGGACGACCAAAAAAAGCTTTATTTAGATGCCCTACACCAACCCCAAGGCATGATTTTAGTTACAGGGCCTACAGGCTCCGGTAAAACCGTTTCGCTATATACCGGCCTTAATATTCTTAACACCAAAGAGGTCAATATTTCTACCGCCGAAGACCCAGTAGAAATTAACCTTGAAGGCATTAACCAAGTTAACGTCAATGCCAAAGTAGGCCTGGGCTTTGCCGAAGCCTTGCGTTCGTTTTTGCGACAAGACCCCGATATTGTAATGGTGGGCGAAATACGCGATTTAGATACTGCCTCTATCGCGATTAAAGCGGCGCAAACAGGCCACATGGTAATGAGTACGCTACATACCAACAGTGCACCCGAAACATTAACACGCTTATTAAATATGGGCGTACCCACGTTTAACGTCGCCACTACAGTTAGCCTAATTATTGCCCAGCGCCTAGCAAGGCGCTTGTGCTCGCACTGCAAGCAGCCCGATGAAATACCCGATGCTATATTAAAAGAAGAGGGTATGGACGGCATAGGCATACCGCGCGCCGAGTTTGAGCTTTACAAGCCTATCGGGTGCCCAAAATGCACCAATGGCTACAAGGGCCGTGTTGGCGTGTATGAAGTTGTTCGCATCACACCAGAGATTTCTCGTATTATAATGGAAGGCGGCAATTCGATAGCCATTGCCGATGCCGCCAAACGCGAAGGCTTTAATGATTTACGTATATCAGCCCTTCGCAAGACCGCCCAGGGGCTGACCAGCCTTGCCGAAGCTAACCGTGTTACCAAGGATTAACCTATGGCCACATCCAGTACCAACCAAGTTTATGCCTACAAGGGCGTAGATAAAAAAGGTAAAAAAGTAGCCGGCGAAATGAGCGGCAGTAGCCCTGCCATCGTTAAAGCCCAGCTACTTAAACAAGGCATACGCGCCAATAATGTGCGCAAAAAGGCCAAGCCTTTATTTGGCGGCGGTAAAAAAATCACACCGCAAGATATTGCCATTTTTACCCGCCAAATGGCCACCATGATGAAGGCCGGCGTACCCTTAGTGCAAAGCTTTGATATTGTGGCTGACGGCGTCGACAACCCCTCACTGGCCAAGCTAATACACAACATACGCGAAGATGTAGCAGCCGGCGGCGGCTTTGCCGCGGCACTCAAAAAGCAGCCTAAGTACTTTGACGAGCTTTTTTGTAACTTGGTAGAGTCTGGCGAGCAATCGGGCGCACTCGAAACCATGCTGCACCGCATAGCCATTTACAAAGAAAAAACCGAGCAGCTCAAAGCTAAAATCAAAAAAGCGCTAACCTACCCCATTGCCGTGGTTGTGGTTGCCGTTATTGTTACCGGTATTTTGCTTGTTAAAGTAGTACCGCAATTTGCCGAAACGTTTAGCAGCTTTGGCGCCAACTTACCGGCCTTTACTTTGTTTGTATTGGGCCTATCTAATATTGCCCAGGCTTATTGGCTACAATTTTTAGGCGTTTTAGGGGTCACTATTTTTGCATTAGGCAAGCTTAAGCAAAGCAATAAAAACTTTCGCAATTTGCTAGATCGCTTAATTTTAAAAGTGCCCATTGTTGGCAAAATTGTTTACGAGGCCATTGTTGCGCGCTTTGCCCGCACACTTTCTACTACTTTTGCCGCAGGTGTTCCCTTAATTGATGCGCTCACCTCGGTGGCTGGTGCCACAGGTAATAGTATTTACGAAGATGCCACACTTAAAGTGCGCGATGAAGTATCTACCGGTACTCAACTCAATGTTGCTTTGCGCCACTCGAATGTATTCCCCTCTATGCTATTGCAAATGGCCGCGATTGGTGAGGAATCGGGCGCGCTAGATGAAATGCTCGATAAAGTAGCGACTTTTTATGAAGAGTCGGTAGATAATATGGTAGACAACCTCACAAGCTTACTTGAGCCTATGATTATGTCTGTTCTTGGTGTGCTGGTGGGCGGTTTACTTGTTGCCATGTACCTTCCTATCTTCCAGTTGGGCAATGTGGTTTGATCAGTATTGAACAGTTTGTATCGCTACACCAAAGTGCGCCTTGGTTTACCTTGGGTGTAGTGTGTGTTTTAGGCTTGATGGTAGGTAGCTTTTTGAATGTTGTTATTTACCGCGTGCCCGTTATGCTATTTAAAGAGTGGAAAGAAGCCTGCGATGAAATGGCACAAGACCCACCACAAAACCTACCCGAGGGTACCTTTAATTTAGCCAAACCTAACTCCCGCTGCCCTCACTGCAATACCGCGATCAAACCTTGGCAAAATATTCCTGTTATTAGCTACCTAAAGCTAAAGGGCGCCTGCGCAAGCTGTGGTAAAAAAATTGCACCGCGCTACCCATTAGTTGAGTTGTTTACAGGCATTGCGAGCTTTGTTGTAATGTGGCAGCTAGGCGCTACCGCACAAGCCGCCATGGCACTGATTTTAATTTGGGCACTTATTGCGCTCACTATGATTGATATTGACCACCAGCTACTGCCCGACAACATCACTCTACCACTTATGTGGTTAGGCCTACTGTGCAACCTAAATGGCTTATTTACCGATATTAATAGCGCGGTTATTGGTGCTATGGGCGGCTACCTTAGCCTGTGGAGTGTTTACTGGGTATTTAAGCTGGTTACCGGCAAAGAGGGGATGGGCTTTGGTGACTTTAAACTACTGGCCGCCCTTGGCGCTTGGATGGGCTGGCAGCAATTGCCCGTCATTATTATTTTGTCCTCTTTTGTAGGCGCTGCTTTTGGTATTGCCGGCATGCTACTGGCCGGTAAAAACAAAGAGTGGCGCATCCCCTTTGGCCCCTACTTGGCCATAGCTGGGGCTATTGCGTTTTTTTGGGGAGATAGCATTATTGCCCAATACTTAACGCTATCTGGGCTGCGATAAGGGCCACTTACCATGCATATTATTGGCCTAACCGGCGGTATTGGCAGCGGTAAAAGCACCGTTGCCGCACTTTTTACCAAGCTGGGCACCCATAGCGTTGATATGGACGATGTTGCCCGCTGGGTTGTGGCACCCGGCGAGCCGGCACTTGCCCTGATTGCCCAGCACTTTAAACAACCTAATATACTGCTACCCAGTGGTGAGCTAAACCGCCCACTACTACGTGATATCATTTTTAACGAGCCCACTCAAAAAGCGTGGCTAGAGGCTTTACTGCATCCGCTCATTAGGCAGCGTAGCCATCAAGCACTTACCGCACGCCCCACTAGCGCTCATAATGCACATTATGCATTGCTAGTGAGCCCGCTACTGTTCGAAAAAAAAATAGCCGTAGATGCAAGCATTGTTATAGATGTGACCCCCGAAACACAAATACAAAGAGCCAGCTCGCGCGATAGTAATACCCCCGAGCAAATACAGCGCATTATGGCCTCGCAACTCGGGCGCAACGCGCGCAACGCTCAAGCCGACTTTGTGATTGAAAATAACCACTCTATTCATAATACTCAAGCGCAGGTCAAGGCGCTGCATCATCAATTGTTAACTCACGTTAACTTGCATCGCCAGTTTGATGTACACAACGTATAATCGCTCGTCACTTTCACAAGCTTCACCGCTAAGCCTACAAACTCTATGACTGCAAAAGCCTTATCGATCCCGTGCCCAAACTGCAAAAAAACCGTACTCATGACCGAGCAATTCCCCAACCGGCCTTTTTGCTCTAAACGCTGTCAACTCATTGATTTAGGAGAGTGGGCATCAGAAAGCCGTCGCATTCCAGGCAGCCACAATGACGAAGATGCCGAACTATGGACGGAAGATAATGACAACTATTAAAAAAATATCGTAACTATTCAGCCGAACCAAAAAACCTCTTAACAGGATGCTGATGAGTTATTTTCTGGGCATTTAAGCGCCGGGCCCTGCAGGGAAGGTAAGGGTTAGACAGTGCGCCTGCATAGGGATATGCAAGATTAGACTTTACAGGCGCACAAAGTCAATGAGCATAAAGTCGCAGATGACTTGAGCGGCCCAGCAAATGATTCATTAGCGCCCAATTTCGGTACCTCTGAATAGTTACGATTATTGTTCGATAATTTAATCAGCCATTCAAATTGCATGCGCACTATTCTTATCAATAAAACGCCAACTTCACTAGCCCCATAAATCGGCTCTAAAAAAGTGGCGCCCTATCATTATCAAGGCGTTATATTTTTCTACACCTCATAATCACTTAAGCCCGGCCATACTCCGCAGTCACTCACTAAAAGCCAATAAATCTTTATTGATTAATTTCTTTTTGATCACACGCAATCCATGAGAGTCCCACAAACACCATCTAAATGTATTTAGTCTCATAAGTTAACCATAAAGTACTATGCACGGTGGTCGATACCTGATACATTTTTGCATAATGCAAATTTGCAAACTAGCTACAATAACTGAGTCATCACAAGGAGATCCTAATGCCTATCTGTAAATCTCGCACGCTTGCGCTCGCTATCGGCAGTCTTTTAAGCTGTCATGCAGCAGCCAATCAAGCGCCGCCCGCACTAGAAGAAGTATTAGTGACAGCGACAAAGCGAGAGCAATCCCTTCAAGATATCCCACTGTCTGTGGCCGCGGTAACTGGCGACAAGCTGGATGAGATAGGTGTAGAGAATCTTGCTGACTTAACGGTTTTAGTACCCAATATTCATTTTACCCAAACAGGCCTGAGCACCCAAATGCGCATCCGCGGTATTGGCTCAGATAACAGCCAGGGGTTTGAGCAGTCTGTCGCTGTTTATGCTGATGGTATTTTTCGTGGCCGCGCGCAGCTTTTTAGAGCTCCCATGTTTGATATGGATCGCGTCGAGGTAATGCGCGGGCCACAAAGTACGCTATTTGGTAAAAACAGTATTGCCGGCGCACTCGATTTAATTACAGCTAAACCTACTCACGATCTAACGGGCTCGCTGACCGCCAGCTATGAAGCCGAATACGGTACTACCGAGTTTACCACCGTCGTATCAGGGCCATTAACCGAGTCTTTACGTGGCCGTATTGCTCTGCGTAAATACGATGATCCAGGTTATTTTAAAAACACCTATAAAGGGACCGATGAGGTGGAGCAAGATATTGCCTCTGGCCGCATAAGCCTTGAGTGGGATGCTACTGACGACCTCACCATCAACTACATTGGCGAGCGCAACACCTTCGATACCTACGGCCGCGCCGTCGAGATGACGCTCGATGAGCCCTCGCTTATCCCGCCCGCAGCCTCACCTTTTGGCGGCCTCACTTTTTCTCAAATTTTAAACGCCTTTGGCGCGCAAGGCCTTGAGGCCGAAGGGTTTGATGGCCAGCAAGATTACACCCGCCAAACAGGGTCGCCTGAACTCAGTAAAAACCGCTCAACCTCGCACACCCTAAAAGCAAGCTGGGATGTGAAAGGCTACACACTCACCTCATTAACAGGTTCGGTAAAATATGATTATATCGAAAACTGTGACTGTGACTTTACCCCTACACCTATTTTAGATTTACGCCTAGAAGAAGATTACTCTCAGCTCAGCCAAGAGTTTCGCATTGCCTCACCGCTAGGCGATAATGTGGAATGGCTTGGTGGCATATTCTTCCAAACCTATGATCAATATTTTTATGACATCCTTCAAATACCTAAAAATTCACTCTTAGTCCCACTGCTCGCGCCTCAAATACCCACTGCAGTCTTGCTCGGCGATAGCGGTGCCTCACGGGGCTTTAACCAATCATCGAATACTCAAGCGGTGTTTGGCCAGGCCACATGGAATATTAAAGATGACTTTCGAGTCATTGTGGGTGGCCGCTATACACATGAAAGCAAAAGGAGTGATAAAGAGGTCAACGCGGTTAAGTTTAATGGCGATGCTTATTCAGATGCCGAAGCGGCTATCGCATATAACAATGCACTTATTTTTCAATCGCAAGTTTTTAAAACCGATACCGAGCAGCTTAAATTACGAGACCCCAATGCTCAAGGGCACAATATAATAGGCAACAGAAGCGAGTCTGCCTTTACGCCATTATTAATTGCTCAATGGGATATCAACGACGATAGCAGCACTTACTTTAGCTACACCAAAGGCTTTAAAGCCGGTGGCTTTGACCCGCGTTCAAACAAACCTACCGCCTTTGAGTTTGAAGAAGAAAAAGCCACAGCGTATGAGCTAGGTTACAAAAGTAGTGTATGGGATCACCGCGGCGAAATTAATCTCGCACTTTTCTTAACCAATTACGATAACTTACAAGTTAGCCAATTTGATGGCGCTGTAGGCTTTAACGTAGGCAACGCCAAAAAAACCCGCGTACAAGGCTTAGAGCTTGATGGTCGTGTAGCCATTAGCAACCACCTTACTGCCAGTTATGGCTTAGCTTTACTCGATTTTGAATACTTAGACTTTAAAAATGGTAACTGCTATTTTAATCAAGTGGGCGTTAATAACGACGTCGGTATTGAAGAGTGTGATTACACCGGTAAATCAGGGGTTTATACACCCGACTACACCTTTAACCTAGGTTTTGATTATCGTCGCGATGTTGGTCAAAGCCTCGAGTTTGCTGCGGTATTAGACACCCAGTTTGTTGATGGCTATCAAGTCCACGTTAACTTAGACCCTAAAGGTGAAATCGACTCGCATACACTAATGAGCCTGCGCTTACAAATTGGCGCCGATAATTGGCATGCCGCGATTTTAGGCAAAAACTTACTCGATGAAGCAGTACTCACTTACTCTGCTAATGCGCCGTTATCTGGCGGTAATTTCCAAACGAATACATTTTATAGCTTTGTTAACCGCCCTCGCACCGTAGCACTTGAGGCCGCCTTTAAGTTCTAGGTTATCTCAGCTCGTTATGCTTAATTTACAAGGCCTGCGCATACCACGCAGGTCTTGTCTTTTTTCAGTTTAAATTCTCGCCACTGGGCTTTTAACCCATCAAAAAACTGCACCCGCCCAGTCATCGTTTCGCCCACGCCAGCCAATACTTTAATGGCCTCTAATGCTTGATAAGCGCCAATAATCCCAACAACCGGTGATAATACCCCTGCTTGCGAACAACTTAAACTTTGCTCGCCTAACAAACCGTATAAGCACTGGTAGCATGGCGCCTCTTGTGATTGATTAAATACCGCCACTTGGCCTTCAAATCGAATAGCAGCGCCAGAAACCAAAGGCGTCTGGCTATTAACGCATGCTGCATTTATCGCGCAGCGTGTGGCAAAATTATCACTACAGTCTAAAACAATATCGGCACGTGCCACTTGCTGCTCTAGCGCGTCACCTTCGAGGCGCACAGCCATGCACTCTATGTTAATCAATGAATTCAAGGCCGCTAATTGCTGCTTGGCCGATGCGACTTTTGTCATACCTAAGCGCCGCTCACAATGCACCACCTGGCGCTGTAAGTTGCTGGCATCAACCACATCATCATCAACAAGCACCAACGTCCCAGCACCTGCTGCGGCCATATACATAGCCGCAGGCGAGCCTAGCCCTCCTAAACCAATAATTAATACACGGGATTTTTTTAGCGCTAATTGGCCAGCCACATCAAATTGCGGCAATAATAATTGCCGGCTGTAGCGCTCTAACTCTAAATCAGTAAGTTCAGGAATCATAAAAAGACTTGTATTAATCGTTGGATATAGACATTGAATATAGCGATTGAATGAGCGCTCGAACTCGATATTAGCGCATTAAGCTAGGCATTAAATAAAAATCCAATAGCGAGGCTTGCAAAGTACCGCCGTCAAAAACAATATGATAACAACACATCATCGCAACACCGTCACGGCCATCAGAGATACACAGCAGCACGCGTCGCTATGAGCGATAACCGCCTGTGACTCTTGGGTTACCACCATAATCATGGTGCGTCACTACCTGTGTAAAGCCCGCCGCTGTTAAGGACTCACGCACTTTAACCGCTTGCTGATAACCGTGCTCCAGCCACACCACACCACCCACTTGGAGTAGGTGATGAGCGAGATCAATAATCGTCAACAAATCACAGTAACCCTGCCCGCTGGCAACAAGCGCACTTAAAGGCTCAAACCGCACATCGCCTTGGGCAAGGTGCGGGTCGGTCTCATCAATATACGGTGGGTTGCTCACAATGCAGTCAAATAGCGGCTGATTTTTAATCTCGGCTAGCCACACATCATCTATCCAGCCGCCGCGCTGTACGGTAATACTTTTACCTAAAGCCTCAGCGTTGCGCTTAGCTAACAATACCGCTTCAGCACTTTGATCGACGGCGATGATATCGGCATGTGGTATTTCACTCGCCAACGCCAACGCGATAGCGCCGGTACCGGTGCCCAAATCTAATACTCTGGGAGCCGGGCTGTTAAGCGCATTCAACGACGCTAACGCCACCTCAACCAGCACCTCGGTGTCGGGCCTAGGAATCAGTGTGGTATTATCTACCATTAAAGGAAGAGACCAAAACTCGCGCTGGCCAGTAATATGCGCCACCGGCTCGCCAGTCGCTCTGCGCGCCAGCATTGATTCAAAACAGGCGGTAACTTGAGGTGTTAGCTCGCGCTCGGGCCAAGTATAAAAATACGTCCGATCAAAATCACTCGCTGCAGTCAATAACAGCTCAGCATCAAGCCTAGGCGAATCAGAAACCCCCACCAAGCGCGCCGCTTGGCGCAACGCCTCAGTAATTGTCATCGGTTACTCAGCTAAAGCAGCAAGCTGATCGGCTTGATACTCATTAACCAATGGCTGTACCACATCGCCTAACTGCCCCTGCATAATTTCATCAAGCTTATACAAGGTTAAATTAATACGATGGTCGGTTACGCGGCCTTGCGGGTAATTATACGTTCGGATACGCTCCGACCGATCGCCACTGCCCACTAAGTTTTTACGCTCATCGGACATTTCTTTGGCTGCTTTTTCTTCGGCGCTGTTGGCAAGCTTTGAGGCTAATAACGACATCGCCTTGGCCCGGTTTTTATGTTGCGAGCGCTCATCCTGGCACTCAACCACTACACCGCTGGGCAAATGCGTTAAGCGAATCGCCGAGTCGGTTTTGTTAACATGCTGCCCGCCGGCACCACTGGCACGAAAAGTATCAACGCGCAAATCGGCTTTGTTGATAGATATTTCATCCATTTCATCGGCTTCTGGCATCACCGCCACAGTACACGCCGAGGTATGAATACGCCCTTGCGACTCGGTCGCTGGCACACGCTGTACGCGGTGAGCACCCGATTCAAACTTAAACTTAGAATAGACACCCGTACCAATTACCCGCGAGATAATCTCTTTAAAGCCGCCGTGATCGCCGTCGTTTTGCGAGATCACTTCAAGCTGCCAGCGCTGCGTTTCAGCATAACGGCTATACATGCGGAATAAATCACCGGCAAATATCGCCGCCTCATCACCACCGGTACCGGCGCGAATTTCGAGGTAAACGTTTTTACCATCACGCGGGTCTTTAGGCAGCAATAGCTTTTGCAGCTCGAGCTCTAAAGGCTCTACTTGCTGCTGGGCAGCGGTTAGCTCCTCTTGCGCCATTTCACGCATTTCAGGGTCAGATTCCTCCAACATGCTACGCGCATCATCCATATCACTTTGAATTTTTTCATACTGTTCAAAGCACAATACAACAGGCTCTAGCTCGGCATACTCTTTTGAAAGCTCGCGGAATTTATTTTGGTTACTGATGATTTCACTATCACCGAGCAAAGCGCCAACTTCTTGATAGCGCTCGGCTAAGGTTTGTAATTTTTCCAGAATACTGGGTTTCATGGTTTCTCGCTGTTTAAATCTATGTTCTGGACTTTTGAATCATTCGTGGCAGGCAAGGCATCGGCGCCTACATCTAGCTCAAATAATGCTTGAAAGGTGTTAATGGCATCAAAGTCACCCTCTGCACCGGCTTTGCGCAGCTTGGCAGTGGGTTTGTGCATAATTTTATTGGCCAAATTACGCGCCAACTGACTAAGCACGTCACCAGGCTCAACGCCACTGTGTAACATTTTAAGGGCTTTCTCTAGCTCGGCTTCACGCAGGGTATCAACAGAGACTCTAAAAGCCTTAACCGTTGCCACAGCATCTAGGCTATTAAGCTCTTTTTGGTAGCGCCCAACGCCCTCCTCGATGATTTCGGTAGCAATTTCGGCCGCCTGCTCGCGTGAGCGCATATTTTCGTCGATAACCTCTTTAAGGTCATCAACGGTATACAAATAAACATCATCAAGCTCGCCTACTTGGGCTTCGATATCGCGCGGCACGGCAATATCTACCATAAAAATAGGCTTATGACGCCGCTGCTTAAGCGCAGCCTCTACCGCGCCTTTACCTAATACCGGTAGCTGGCTGGCTGTGCTTGAAATGACGATATCGGCTTTGTGTAAATGCTCAGGTATCTCTGCGAGCAATATGGCTTCACCGCCAAACGCTTCTGCCAGCCGCGCAGCATTCGCCAAGGTGCGGTTAGCCACAATAATTTTTTTAAGGCCTTGCTTGGCCAAATGTTGCGCCACCAGCTCAATGGTTTCGCCTGCACCAATTAATAGCGCCGTATCATTTTTTAAATCAGAAAATATTTGCTGCGCCAATGTCACTGCCGCATAAGCCACCGAGACGGGGTTTTCACCAATGGCGGTTTCTGAGCGCACGCGCTTAGCCACCGAAAACACCTGATGAAAGGCATTGTGCAACCCACTTTTTAAGCTGCCGGCCTCATTGGCGGTAGCGTAAGCCGATTTCATTTGGCCCAATATTTGCGGCTCACCCAACACTAAAGAGTCTAAGCCACTGGCCACCTTCATCATGTGGCGCGCAGCATCTGCCCCTTCGTGTACATAATGGCAGGGCTCTAGCGCCTCTAAAGGCGTGTTATGAAACTCAGATAGCCAGCCCAGCAGTTTTTGCCCGCCTAGCGCATCGTCAGCAATATTGGCATAAATTTCGGTGCGGTTGCAGGTCGACAAAATTGCCACCTCCTGCAACGCCTTGCCAATACTAGCTTCACGAAGTGCGGCCGCCATTTGCTCCGGCGAAAAAGCCACAGCTTCACGCACGTCGACAGAAGCCGTATTGTGATTTATTCCCAAAGCAATCAGGGTCATAAGGGAGGTCACTTACACCAAATTAATCATTAAAAGGTTGGCTTTAACCCCCCGATAACAGGGCATCTACCAAGCAAAGCTGTCTATTGTCTGCGCAAGCGGGCGAGCTGACAAGTAGTATGGCCACAAATTGTGGTGTTACACGCTATTCCACAATGCAAAAGGTCACTATTACACGCTATAAAACATCGCGTTAAAAACACAAAACAGTTATTTAAAAACATAAAACGTCTCAAAACGACAAAGGAACGAAATAAAACCCTTATCATCTATGCTAAAACTATACAGATGCCTGTTATAGTTTTAGTTATACCCAAATTATAGTTTTAGTTGTACCCAAAAACCCTGTGATTCAAAAAGCGACGCCTATTAAGCGCAACACATAAACCGTCGCGCCGCTCAATACAAAAGCGCAATAATCACAATACGGCATCAAGTTACCTGTTACAGCTCGGCCACATTAACTACCGCTGTGTCTGCGCAATCGTAATAGTGTAAGGCCATCGATTTACCAAAGGTTTCAATTTTGTCTAACTTTTTTGCACATATCACCGCCGTAAAACAGTCTCATGCGGCGCGCATTGACTCATTGTCTGCGCGGCTACTGCCGATATTGTCATTATCGGCGTTATCGCTATGCATTGCTGGCTGCGCCAGTCAATTACCAACCGCCAAGGCTCCTCCCCTACCTGCAGCGCCTACCCCCATTGTAGAGCCCGTAGAACCCTTCAGCACAGAAACTTTATACTCACTCATGGTAGCAGAGCTTGCCGGTAGTCGAGACCGCCTCGATATCATGCTAAGCAATTACGTTAAGCAAGCGATCGATACACAAGATGCCGGCGTGACCGAGCGTGCCGCCCACCTGGCCAACTTTGTGCGCGATAGCGAAGCCACTTTGCAAATGGCCAATCAATGGGCCGCTTTAGCCCCGCACAACACACAAGCACGCTATATGGCCATGGCTGCTTTAGCGGATGCGGGTCGCTATTTTGAAGCATTTGAGCATGGCCGCTACCTTCTAAACCAAAGCCTTCAAACAACTCAAAATACGCCAACTCCCCATGTGCGAACAGAGCCCAAAAACCCACAACCTTCAACAGTTACGCTTATGCCGCAGCATAGCTCGCATGGTCTAGACGCCTTGGCGGTCAAGGCGACCGGCTCTGATGCCAGCCAAGATACCCTTAAGGCGCTGCTAAAGCTGTATGCTCCTTTGCGCGAGCAACACCCTCAAGATGCCGAATTAGCCCTTGCAATGAGCTTTTTAGAGTACCCGTTAAACCAGCTGACCCAAGCGCTCGACAATGCCAAGGCAGCTCAAAAATTGCGCGCCGATTACCAACAAGCCTACATTCAAGAGTTGCGTATTTTGGGTAAACAAAACCCAGACAAAGCCCAAAAGCGCCTTGGCGAAATTGTTAAGCGCTTTCCAAATAACCAACGGCTGCGCCTACAGTATGCGCGCAACCTCACGCAAAGCGACCTCTCCGCCGCTACAGTGCAATTTGAAGAGCTACTCAAGCAGTCCCCTGGTGATGGCAATATTCAACTTGCACTGGCACTCACTTATTATCAGCTCGCCGATCTCGATGCTGCAAAAATGCATTTTACCCCCTTAACCCGCCCGTCAACACAAGAGCCCGACACCTTCAGCCTTATTGCCGCCACACCAGAGCAAACTGCCACGGCCTACTATTATCTCGGCAAAATAGCCCAGCAGCAAAAAGAGCCTTTAGAGGCCATCGAATACTACGTGCAGGTACCACCGAGCAAAGAGTTTTTACCCGCTTTAGCGCAAGCTGTGAGCCTCATGCATCAATACCAACAACAAGATAGAGCGCTGCAATTACTGATCGCCTATCAACTTACCGCTGACAAGCACTACCAAGAAGGCATTAGCTTACTATTGGCCGACCACTACCGAAGCCAAGGCCTAACCAATGAGGCCGAGCAAACACTCAGCGCCGCAATCAAGCAGTTCCCTCGCTCGCAGTATTTACTCTTTAATCGCGCCATGCTGTTTGTCACGCGCGATGATATGGCGCTGGCTGAAAACGACCTACAAACGGTTTTAGCGATCAACCCCAATAATACCGATGCCCTCAACACGCTGGGGTATATTTTAGTCGATGCCAATACGCGCTTAGCAGAAGGCAAAGGTTACATTGAGCGCTCCTTAAGCCTGGCACCGAACAACCCCGCCACCATCGATAGCTTGGGCTGGGCTTATTATCGCTTAGGCCAATACGACAAAGCCACCACACTGCTCAGGCAAGCCCTAAAGCTTATGCCTAGCGATGAAATTGCCGCCCATTTAGGTGAGGTACTTTGGGTCAGCGGGCAAAAGGATTCCGCTGTAGCCGTATGGAAACAAGGCTTAGCGCTCAACCCTCGCAGTGCCCATATTCATCAACGCTTAAAACAGTTTAATCTTTTAAGTGAATCTTAAAGCACATCTTTTTCGCACGGCGTCGCCATCACGCAGCGGCGCTTGTACTGGGGCTTTACATTGATTTATAGTAACTATTCAGAGGTGCGCAAATAGGACCCTAATGAATCATTTGCTGGGCCGCTCAAGCCATCCATGGGCGCTATATAAGCGCTCCCGGCGCTTAAATGCCCAGAAAATAACCCATCAGCACCCTGTTAAGAGGTTTTTTGGGTTCGGCTGAATAGTTACGATTTATACAGGCTTTTACGTTGACACCCACCTTCTAACCTGGTTAAAAAGCATGCGTTTTTTACTTATTTTGATGGCTATTAGCTTAGCGGGCTGCCAATCATTTAACCCACAAAAAAACACCACCGGCACACTCGAGCCACTCGATCCTGCCACCTTAATTTTGGCCCAAAAACATCGCAAACAGCTGGCAAAATTCAATAAATGGCAAGCAAAAGGCAAAATTAAAATTTCGGCTCAAGACGACCCCAAAAGCGCATCATTTGAGTGGCAGCAGTTCAAAAACAATTATGCCATTAACTTTTTTGGGCCTTTTGGCTATGGCAACAGCTGGCTGCGTCGCACCTCGAAAGGCGTGACCCTGGAAGTCCCCGAGCGCCCACCACAACGCGCGGCAAGTGCCGAGCAACTACTCCAGCAAACCGTCGGCTGGCAAGCGCCCATTAGCGACCTTCAACACTGGATAAAAGGCCTGCCAGCACCTAGCGGCGCCGCACGTGAACAACAATTTACCGCGCACGGGGCACTCAGCGTACTCAAGCAACAAGGCTGGGACATCGCGTTCAGCCGCCATCAACGCTATCAAGACCTTTGGCTGCCAGGCAAAGTTGTGGCAAGCCGCCAAGGCGTCACCGTTTTAGTCATTATTAAACAATGGACCCAGTCGTAAATGTTAGCCACCAGTACAACCCTTACGCTTCCAAGCCCTGCCAAACTGAATTTATTTTTGCATATTAACGGCCAGCGCGAAGACGGTTACCACTTATTGCAAACAGTTTTTCAGCTTTTGGATTATGGCGACGAACTCAGCTTTACCCCTAATACCACCGGCGAACTCACACTAACACCTGCAATGGCTGGCGTACCCAACGCGCAAAACCTGATTATCAAGGCCGCTCGCCTGCTGCAACAGCACCTACAGGAGCAACAACCGCCAATAGGCCGTTCTATACCCGGAGCCGATATCGTTTTAACCAAACGACTCCCCATGGGCGGCGGCATTGGAGGCGGCAGCTCTAATGCCGCCACCACGCTACTCGGGCTCAATAAACTTTGGGGCGCAGGGCTGAGCCTTCACGCGCTCGCCACACTTGGTCTTACGCTAGGTGCCGACGTTCCTGTATTTGTGCACGGACGCAGCGCTTGGGCCGAAGGCATTGGCGAAAAAATCACGCCCGTTGATTTACCCGCCAAGTGGTTTGTCGTACTTCGCCCCGATGTGCATATCTCTACCGCTGAAATTTTTTCAAAAAAAAGTTTGACAAGGGACACTCCGATCATTAAAGTGGCGGCCTTCCTTGAGGGGCACAACGGAAACGACAGCTCAAACGTCAAAAACGATTGTCAAGATGTTGTTATTAAACATCACCCAAAAGTGAAGCAAGCGGTTGATTGGCTTAGCTTTTTTTCGCCAGCGCAGCTTACAGGAACAGGGTCCTGCGTATTTGCAGCCTTTGACAGTGAAGCAAGTGCGAGAAATGTATTAGCTAGCAAACCTGAAGACATTGAAGGCTTTATTGCCAAAGGTGTTAACAGATCGCCGCTACACACATTGATATAAATGTGCATCTACTGGGATGTCGCCAAGTGGTAAGGCAGCAGGTTTTGATCCTGCCATTCGCAGGTTCGAGTCCTGCCATCCCAGCCAATTTCTCTAGCTTTCCTCTACTGTGAATTACTGCAGTTGCTGCAAACCCCTGATTAATCATTTGATTTTCAACCGATATACAAGGTGATCACGTGCCTGATTTGATGGTTTTTACCGGAAACGCTAACCCCGATCTCGCTCAAAAAATAGTTGACCAACTCGGCATTCCTCTAGGGGACGCAACGGCTTCAATATTTTCTGATGGCGAAATTTCTGTAGAAATCAACGAGAATGTTCGCGGTCGCGACGTTTTTATTGTGCAATCTACCTGCGTCCCTACCAACGATAACATTATGGAACTGTTATTAATGGTCGACGCGCTCCATCGCGCCTCAGCAGGTCGCATTACCGCCGTTATACCCTACTTTGGTTACGCCCGCCAAGACCGCCGTGTGCGCTCTGCTCGCGTGCCCATTAGTGCGCGCCTTGTTGCCGACATGATGGCAACCGCCGGCGTTGATCGCGTATTAACTGTCGACTTGCATGCCGAACAAATTCAAGGCTTTTTTGATGTCCCAGTAGACAACGTCTACGGCTCATCAGTATTGCTTAACGATATAGAGCAACAAGGCTTTGAAAACTTAACTATCGTTTCACCAGACATCGGCGGCGTTGTACGCGCACGTGCTGTGGCCAAAGAAATGGGCGTCGATCTTGCTATTATTGATAAGCGTCGCCCTAAAGCCAACGTGGCTGAAGTGATGAACATTATTGGTGAAGTCGAAGATCGCACCTGCTTATTGGTCGATGACATGGTCGATACCGCCGGCACACTTTGCCACGCAGCCGCAGCCCTAAAGGCCCACGGTGCACGCAAAGTTGTTGCTTACTGCACCCACCCTATTCTTTCTGGCCCCGCTGTTGAGCGCATTGCGCAATCAGAGCTAGATGAACTAGTGGTAACCGACTCTATTCCGCTAAAAGCGGCCTTGCGTGAAAACGGCAAAGTCAGGCAGCTCACGCTAGCGCCTATGCTAGCCGAGGCCATGCGCCGCATTAGCAATGAAGAATCTTTAAGCGCAATGTTCCGCTAGGGCACTGAAAAAACCCAAAGAGCATTAATAACCCGCTGATTGTTATCGGCATTTTAAATCGTAGTGCGCAGGTCGCGGCGCACTACACATACTGAGGATACACCCATGTCTACTGAAGACTTTAAAGTTATCGCATCATCTCGCGAATTGTCAGGGAAAGGTGCGAGCCGCCGCCTGCGTCGTGAGCAAGGCTTATTGCCTGCTATCATTTACGGTGGCGACAAAGCCCCGCAAAGCGTTACACTCGTACACAAAGACTTAATTAAGCACTTAGAAAACGAAGCTTTTTACTCGCACATCATCACTGTCGAAGTTGATGGTACCGCTGAAAGCGTTATCTTAAAAGACTTACAACGTCACCCCGCTAAGCCTATTGTTTTACACGCTGACTTTTTGCGCGTATCAGCCGATAGTGCAATTACTGTAAGCGTACCTTTACACTTTGTTAACGAAGCGAACAGCAAAGGCGTTAAAACTGGCGGCGGCATTGTTAACCACACCATGACTCAGTTAGACATCTCTTGTTTACCAGGCAAGTTACCTGAGTACATCGAAGTTGACCTTATTGATGTTGAAGTGGGCGATACTGTTCACATCTCTGATATCAAACTACCCGAAGGCGTTAGCTCTGTTGCATTAAATCACGGCGCAGACCACGACCTACCTGTAGCGTCAATCATTAAGCCTAAAGGCGTTAGTGAAGACGACGATACCGAAGAAGAAACCACAGAAGCATAACTATTAAGAGGCTGACCAATTGTGAAAGCACCTGTTCAGCTTGTTGTGGGCCTGGGTAATCCAGGCTCACAATATCAACATACCCGCCACAACGCTGGCGAAGACTTTGTGACTGAGCTATGCCATAAACATGGCGGCACACTCACAAGTACTCCTAAATTTTTTGGTCATAGCGCGCGCATTAATATTAATGGCCGCGATATTCGACTACTCGTACCCACAACCTACATGAACCTTAGCGGTAAAGCGGTAGGTGCGATTTGCCAGTTTTACAAAATACCTGCAGAAGCCGTTTTAGTGGCCCACGACGAACTCGATCTTGCGCCGGGTGTTGCCAAGCTTAAAGTCGGTGGCGGCCATGGCGGCCACAATGGCTTGCGCGATATGATTAGCGCCCTAGGCAACAACAAAGATTTTGCTCGCTTACGCCTCGGTATTGGGCACCCCGGCAATGCCAAGCTCGTGGCTGATTTTGTACTCAAAAAAGCCCCGCAACAAGAGTTTACCCTAACACAAGACGCCATCGGCCATGCGCTACACGCCATGCCCGACATTGCCGCAGGCCACTGGGAAAAAGCCATGAAAGAGCTTCACACCCAAGCAAAGTAAAGTAGCCTGCACAATAAAGTCGTCCATACAAACAGTTCAAAACATCATTCACCTCCAGATACACCAGCCTACAGGACATCATCATGGGTTTTAAATGCGGTATTGTTGGCCTGCCCAACGTCGGAAAATCTACCTTATTCAACGCACTGACTCAATCAGGCATCGCCGCCGAAAACTTCCCGTTTTGCACCATCGAGCCCAACTCAGGGATTGTTGCAGTACCCGACCCTCGCCAAGAAGCCATCAGCGCACTGGTTAACCCCGAAAAACAGATTCCTACCACTATGGAGTTTGTTGATATTGCAGGCTTGGTTGCTGGCGCCTCTAAAGGTGAAGGCCTTGGCAATCAATTCTTAGCTACTATTCGTGAAACAGAAGCCATTGCCCACGTTGTACGCTGCTTTGATGATGAAAATGTCATTCACGTTGACGGGACAATCAACCCCGAAAACGACATCAGCACAATCAATACCGAGCTTGCCCTGTCGGACTTAGACACAGCCGAAAAAGGCATTCAGCGCTTTGCCAAGCTGGCCAAAGGCCAAGACAAGCACGCCATGAAAATTAAAGCGCTGCTTGAAAAGGTATTACCCCACCTTAACGAAGCCCTTCCGCTTCGCTCGCTCACAACACTCACCGATGATGAGCTAGTCGACCTTAAGGCTTTAAACTTTTTAACTTTAAAGCCCACAATGTATATTGCCAACGTGCAAGAAGATGGCTTTGAAAATAATCCTCACCTAGATAAAGTCCGTGAAATTGCCGCCAGCGAAAACGCCATGGTCGTCCCTATTTGCAATAAGCTAGAGTCAGAAATTGCTGAGCTTGAAGCCGATGAAGTAGCGGAATTTTTAGAAGACTTAGGCATGGAAGAACCCGGCCTAAATCGCGTGATTCGCGCAGGCTACGAGCTACTCAATCTACAAACCTACTTTACCGCAGGTGTTAAAGAAGTGCGTGCCTGGACGATTCCTGTTGGTGCGACCGCCCCGCAAGCGGCCGGTGTTATTCATACCGACTTTGAAAAAGGCTTTATTCGCGCCGAAACAATCGCCTATGATGACTTTATTGCCTGCAAAGGCGAGCAAGGCGCAAAAACGGCCGGTAAAGCCCGTAAAGAAGGCAAAGACTATATCGTTAAAGACGGCGATATTATGCACTTTTTGTTTAACGTTTAACGTTAAACAAAAAAAGCGCTATAGAGTGCTAATAAGCAGGCATAAAAAAACCACCTTTTGGTGGTTTTTTTATGCCTGCGGGTAAGTTACACCTTGCACAACAATATTGTTAACTCATATTGTTAACTCATATTCTTATTACATCATTACTCTCGCTCTTCGAGCTGAGCTTCGATCTCGCCGACACTGGTATGCCGTACATCCATACCATGAACTAAGTAAATGACATGTTCGGCAATATTGCGGGCGTGATCGCCAATACGCTCTAATGAGCGCAAAGCCCAAATAATATTCATAACACGCGTAATCGAGCGTGGGTCTTCCATCATGTAAGTCGCCAATTCGCGCATCGCCGAGCCATAATCGCGATCAACTTGCTTATCGCCTTTCACCACCTCAATAGCGGTTTGCACATCGAAACGTGCAAAGGCATCTAGCGATTGGTGCACCAAAGCCTGCACACTATTGCCAATATGGCGCAATTCAACAAAACCACGTGGCGAGGTTGCACCGCCGGCATCGTTCAGTGCGATCGCCATATGTGCGATTTTATCGGCCTCATCACCCATACGCTCTAAGTCGCGGTTGGCTTTGGTCACCATAAGCACCAACCGTAAATCAGAAGCCGCAGGCTGACGACGTGCCAAAACGAGTGTGCACTCTTCATCAAGCGCAACTTCACGACGATCAATTTCATCTTCGGTGCGCAGTACCTTTTCGGCAAGCTCGCTATCGGCAGACTCAATTGCGCGCACCGCATCGGCTACCTGCTCCTCGACCAAACCGCCCATTTCTAGCAAATGCTCACGCAGGTGCTCTAAATCGGTGTTGAATTGGCGAGATATATGTTGGTCAATATGAAGATTTTCCATGATGTTACCTAAAAAATACGGCAGTCACCAATCGAGAAGGCTACCGCTTAAAAAAAATTGAATGAACTGCTCAGCATTACATAAGGCCGAGCTAGCATTCAAGCCTAAAATCCCATAAACATCAAATAATGGCAGGAATTTTAACCAAATCGACCTGTAATATAAGCTTCTGTTAGCTCGTGATCGGGGTTTGTGAAGACTTTTTCTGTTTCGTTGACTTCAACCAAGCGGCCCAAATGAAAATACGCAGTACGGTGAGAGACCCGCGCCGCTTGCTGCATCGAGTGGGTCACAATGGCGATCGTAAAGTTTTGACTTAACTCAGCAATCAACTCTTCGATTTTGGCTGTTGCGATAGGATCGAGCGCTGAGCAAGGCTCATCCATCAAAATTACTTCTGGGCTCACCGCAATAGTACGCGCAATACATAAACGCTGCTGTTGCCCGCCCGAAAGCCCAGTACCCGGCGACTCCAAACGATCTTTGACTTCTTCCCAAAGGCCGGCTTTGCGCAAGCTAGATTCAACCACTTCATCGAGATCGGCACGGCGATTAACCAAGCCATGAATACGCGGGCCATAAGCCACGTTATCGTAAATCGACTTAGGGAACGGATTGGGTTTTTGAAACACCATTCCTACGCGCGCGCGTAAAGGCACAACATCTAACTTACTGTCGTAAATATCCATGCCATCGAGCTGAATGCTACCGGCCACACGGCAAATATCAATCGTATCATTCATGCGGTTTAAACAGCGTAGAAAAGTCGATTTGCCGCAACCTGAAGGCCCAATTAAGGCCACCACTTGGTTTTCGGCAATATCTAAATTCACATCAAATACCGCTTGCTTTTGATCGTAATACACATTGACATCACGCATGGCTAACTTGGCATTTTGCGCCAAGGGTTTACCCACGGTCTCGGTGATGCTCTCGGCGATTTCGGTTGGGGATCTTTTAGCGTTCATTGCATTCGATTCTGTTTTAGTTGTCTTTTTAGTACGCTCCGCCTGCACAGCTTTGGCAGTCGGGGCTTTTGATTCAATAACGGTATCTTGCATTTTATTACACCTTTAGGATACAAGAGGGGTAAATATGACCAAGCGTTGAGCTAAATGATACTTACCGCATTATTTACACACCACGCCTACCAGCGACGCTCTAAACGCTTACGCAGTAATACGGCCATAGCATTCATAAACATTAAAAACATGAGCAATACCATAATAGCGGCCGAGGTTTTCTCGACAAAAGCGCGCTCTGGGCTATCTGACCATAAGAATATTTGCACCGGCATCACCGTGGCTGGATCGTTAATGGCGCCAGGTACATCCATAATGAATGCCACCATACCAATCATCAACAACGGTGCCGTTTCACCTAGCGCCTGCGCCATGCCAATAATCGCTCCCGTTAACATGCCCGGCATTGCCAAAGGCAGCACATGGTGCAAAATCATTTGCATTTTTGACGCGCCAATACCGAGTGCAGCCTCACGAATACTCGGCGGCACAGCTTTTACCGCTGCGCGACTCGAAATAATGATGGTTGGCAGCGTCATTAACGTTAAAACAATACCGCCGACTAACGGAATCGAGCGCGGCATTTCAAATAAATTAATAAAAATAGCCAAGCCCAACAAACCAAAAATAATCGACGGTACAGCCGCCAAATTATTAATATTCACTTCAACAAAATCGGTTAAGCGGTTTTTAGGCGCGTATTCTTCGAGGTAAATAGCCGCCGCAACCCCCACAGGGAATGACAGTAGCAATGTCACCATCATGGTGAGCAAGCTCCCCATAATAGCGCCTCGAATACCCGCCATTTCGGGTTCACTCGAATCACCGCCGGTAAAAAATCGCGTATTAAAAATGGTACGGATCTCTTGTTGATCAATTAAGTTTTGCACCCACTGCTGCTGTTTATCGCTCATGCGCTCAGCATAAGGTACCGACGACAAGCTTTTGTAGTAAGTGTCGACATCGTCATCGGCCAATACCCATACATCAATCGAGGTATCCAATAAATCGGGGTCTTTCGCTAGCTGATCACGTAAATCGTATGTCGCACCCACACTGATCATACTGTAAAGCGCGCGCTTTTCTTTGCGTCCTGCCGCATCTGGAAAGCGCTCTTTTAGTGCATTGCGAATCACGCCCGTATAGTTACCCGACAAAATTTCATCGGGATTAGTGG
This sequence comes from uncultured Pseudomonadales bacterium, assembly GCA_947494095.1. GTDB lineage: Bacteria > Pseudomonadota > Gammaproteobacteria > Pseudomonadales > Cellvibrionaceae > Marinagarivorans. Next base: position 28,155 of record CANLTI010000004.1, on the reverse strand, counting down.
CGTCATACACCTCGAGAACATCCGAGTCGAGCTCTAAGGTTAAGGCAACTTGTGTGGTTTTAAAGCCACCCAAACCACCACCAAAGATTTCTACAAATAAGACAAGCAGCGCACACAAGCCAAATAAGACAGACGCCAAGCCATACGCTTTAAAACGCCTTTCGGAGGCATAGCGCTTAGCGAGATTTTTTTGTACCAGCGCGGCTTGCTTAGATAAGGGCTTACTATTATTAGGGCTAGTCATACTGCTCTCGATATTTCTTAACAATGTGAAGGGCAAAATAGTTCAAGCTGAGGGTAACCAAAAATAACATCAAACCCAAAGCAAAAGCCGCCAGTGTTTTAGGGCTATCGAACTCTTGGTCACCCACTAATAAGGTAACAATTTGTACTGTGACTGTAGTTACAGAATCAAGGGGGTTCAGCGTAAGGTTGGCAGCCAAACCTGCTGCCATCACAACAATCATGGTTTCGCCAATAGCGCGCGAGGCCGCCAGTAACACACCACCCACAATACCTGGCAAAGCGGCGGGAATAACAACCTGCTTGATAACTTCAGAGCGTGTAGAACCCAAACCGAGTGCGCCGTCACGCAGCGATTGCGGTACAGCATTAATCACATCATCAGATAAAGACGAAACAAACGGGATAATCATTACGCCCATCACAAGGCCTGCCGCTAATGCGCTTTCGGAGCTAATCGGTAGCCATTGATCCAAACCAATATTCAGCCCCATATCGCGAATAAAAGGCGCCACTGTTAAGGCAGCAAAAAAACCGTACACCACCGTAGGAATACCTGCCAACACCTCAAGCATAGGCTTAATAATGTCGCGTATGCGCGAGCTGGCATATTCAGACAAGAAAATCGCCGTCATCAAACCGCAAGGCACCGCAATAATTAAGGCAATTAAAGCAATCAGTAGCGTACCGGTAAACAAAGGGATAGCACCAAAACTGCCCGAGCTGCCTTCTTGGTCAGCGCGAATAGCCATTTGCGGGCTCCACTCCAAACCAAACAAAAAATCGACCGGCGATACCATCGAAAAGAAACGAATCGATTCAAACAGTACCGAAACCACAATACCAATCGTTGTTAAAATGGCGAGACTAGAACACAAAAACAAAAAGCTTCTAAATACGCGCTCAACTTGGTAACGCGCCTTGAGTTGTGGGTTGATTTTTGACCACACAACAATCGATGTACTTAAGGCACACGCCAAGACTAAACCGGTCAACGCCCATCGGCTAATCGCCTGTAAAGAGTGTAAATGCTGAGCCGCAGCCACCATGTAATCCGGTGCGCTGTCTGAGCCTGCCGCACCCACCGAGACGTTGTAAATTTGATTAAACAGTAAATTGAGGTTGCCGCCGACACTGTCTGCCGCTTCGGCAGGTAAGGTCGCAATGATTGTGCTTCGAATAATGGTGTCGTCAAATAAAGACCACACAGCAAACACTAAGAAGCTGGGAATGGCACACCACAAAGCAGTCAGCGCACCATAATAAAAGGGTAAAGAATTTAAAAAACGTATGCCGCCAACATTTTGTGAAATAGCCACCGAGCGCGAACGCCCAACCACAAAGGCAATAATGCCCAACACAAAAATAGCAATAACAAGTACTGAAGATTCCACAGTCGTTACACCTAACCTAAATGCAAAAAAATAGCCCGTAATTCATAGGGGCTATTCTCGAGGATGATAATGTCAGCTTGATGACGATTACAGCTTTGATAAGGCATTCAGGCACAATAAGGTATACGGTAAGTTTAAGCATTTATCACCCAAGCCCCCAGTATTTATGCCTTAAATACGTTATTTACGCGAAATACGTTTTCAAGAGTCACCAGCCATTACCGCCATCCCTGTAAGTTTATGCCAACATTCACGGGTCAGTCGATGACCAATCCGTGGATTGTAACAAAAATGTCATACAGCGGTAAATTTTGGGCGCAACATTAGCATAGTTTTTCGATTTACAGTGAAAGAGATTCTAGCTTCTTAACACTTGCACCGACTTTAGCACGCTCAGCTTCAGATAAAGGAATCAACCCTTTTTCGGTTAAGTAGCCTTCGTCGCCCCAAGCGCGGTCGTTAGTAAACTCAGTCAAAAACTCTTCAATACCGGGAATCACACCAACGTGTGCCTTTTTAACATAAAAGTATAAAGGGCGAGAAACAACATAGCTGCCATCCGAAATACTTTCAAAAGTAGGCGCTTGCCCACCCACTTTTGCCGCTTGTACTTTATCGGCGTTTTGATCTAAGAAGCTAAAACCAAAGATACCCAATGCTTGCGCATTTTCGCTCAATTTACGTACGATTAAGTTGTCATTTTCGCCGGCTTCTACATACGCGCCATCTTCACGAATACCGTGGCACAATGCTTTGTATTTATTTTTATCGGTTTTCTTCATGGCTTTAATCCAGCCAAATTCTTTACAACCACCTTCCATTGCTAGCTCAACAAAGGCATCACGTGTACCTGAAGTAGGCGGTGGACCAAGCACTTCAATTTTGGTCGCTGGTAAGGTTGGGTTAACGTCTTTCCATGTTTTGTAAGGGTTTTCTACTAAGGTTTCTTTGCCGTCTGGGCTAGGAACATACTTAGCCAAACCCAAGAAGATATCTTTAAGCCCTAAAGCCATAGGTTTTGTTTTGATCGAGTTCGCCAAAACGATACCGTCATAACCAATCAATACTTCAACAATGTCTTTTACGCCGTTAGCCTGACAATCTTTATATTCGCTGTCTTTAATACGTCGCGATGCATTCGCTACGTCGGGGTACGCAACACCAACGCCTTTACAAAACTCTTTAAAGCCGCCACCGGTACCGGTTGGCTCAATTTTTGGTGCCTTAAAGTTAGTTTTACGACCAAAACGCTCAGCCACAACCTTAGAAAACGGAAACACAGTAGAAGAACCCACCACCATGATGTGATCACGGTTGGCAAACGCCTGCGGCGCTACAGAAAAACCCGCTACACACGCAGCCGCTAATAGTAATTTTTTCACAGTTAAACCCTCGTTTATAAAATTGTCGCCGACAAAACGTTCGGCTAATACCTTTTTAAGTGGCTCCATCGTAGTCGCCAAATGTGACAGTTTTGTTTCAGTTTTATGGAAAGTTGATCTAGAACACAATTAGATTAAAAACGCCACACTAATGCATGCATAGCTAAGCCGCTTTTCATCGCTGACTCAACCAATAAGCCACTTAATGTGAGTTAATCGGTCAGTAATAGATCAACCCGTTATAATAACGATCAAAACGATAACAATAATCTACGACTAAACCACACGAGAAAGCCATGCCACCCCTACTGAGCCAATATCGAGTCATCAGTCATACTATGAATACTTTAAACCGCAGACTCGGTCACGCTGTATCTTGGATGACCTTATTCATGGTGCTTATCACAGTCGCCATTGTGATCCAACTTAAATCCCACCAACAAGCGTAGGTCGATCTCGTTGGTAGCCTTTTTACTTTTTGGCTGCGTATGTGCCGCATTAATGCTGGGTTATCCGGTGGCCTTTACTTTGGCTGATGTCAGCTTATGGTTTGCCGCTATCGGCATAATTACTGGCCACTTCAACCTTGGTGATTTATTGTTTATTCCTGAGCGCTTATTGGGTATTTATACCAAAACCACCTTAATCGCTGTGCCGCTTTTTTGTTTTTATAGGTGTCATGCTGGAGCGCACTAAACTACTCGAAGAACTACTCGAAGAACTACTCGAAAATATGGCCCAAACTCGTGAGTAGTACACCTTAAGGCGTTTTATTAACAACAGGGAAATCTTTAGTTTCTGAGCCGGTATACAGTGTTAAATGCGGGAAAGGGATTTCTATACCGTTTTCATCAAACGTTTTTTTAATCGCCTCGTACATACTGTTTTTAAGGGTTAAAAAGTTTTCGCGCTTGGCCCAAATCGAAAACTGCAAATCAATGGAAGAGGCACCAAAACCTTGCACAATAAATAAAGGAGCCGGCTCAACCAAGCATAATGGGTTTTTATTGGCAATAGCCAATAAAATTTCACGCACTGTTTCGATATCTTCTTTATAGGCAATACCCACCATTAAATCGGCTCGGCGAATAGGGTATTTGGTGAGTGTAGTCACCTCTGACTTGATCATTGTTTCATTGGGTATTCGCACAAATAAATTATCAAAAGTGCGCAACTTAACTGACAGCCAATCAATAGAAATGACCTCGCCTGTTGTCCCCCCAACTCGAATAACATCCGCTATTGAAAAAGGTCGCTCCGCCATCAAAAAGATGCCACTAATCACATTAGAGGCTGAAGTTTGCGAAGCAAAACCTATTGCGACAGTCAAAATACCGGCCGCACCTAAAACCACGCTCAAATCAAAGCCGAGCTGGCGCAATGCCGATATGCCAAACAATACAAATATGCCATAAAATACTACACGCTTAAGTACAAGGTGACCGTGAGCGGTAAAGTGTTTATGGGTGATTTTTACCACGGTTGCACTCACCAAGCGGCCTAAAAAATAACCCGCCATTAGCAATAAAATGGCACGTGCAATTGGCAGTAATTTAGAGGACTCTAAAAAAACTAAAAAGCTTTTAACTTCTTCCATAATAGACTCATCAACAGGGCTTACCCCTTTAGTATAGATGTATAGCGGTAACACGATAATACTGTCATCGGCTAAGCAAATAAGCTACTCAGCGCTCGGGTAAAAGCGTGCTTTTCGATTTTAATACGCGGCTCCGCAATCTGCGTGGCCTCTTTTGCCTCTTCGGGCGCTTGCTTGGCTAACAGCAATTCAGCAAGCTCGCCGCCTTCATCGCGTGTCACAGTTAATAGCTGGGTCCATAACTGGTGATTGCAATCACTATACAAACTCAGTAAAGGGACAGGAATATTTAACCGCTCAATATCGAGCGGGGCATCACGCTTATTATTAACCAAAATCGGTGTAATGGCGCGGTGCGCTCTTGGCGTGAGCAAATCAAGTTGTAATCGTGCATCGGTATACTTGGCATAACAGAATTCACCATCGCGTGTATTAGCGCCAAACCACGAATCAGAAGGCTGCCAAAAAGGGGTATCTAACATCATTAAATGGCCCGGCATAGCAGAGGCCTGGAACCATAGCGGCGTACTCACATAAATACGCGCCTGCTCGCCGGCAAGTAAACGCACTGGCGAACTTAAACGCACAACAATAGAGCGGTCTGCCAGTGCTGGCGCAATATGCAGCTCACCGGTGGTGGGCGCTTGCAAGTGGCGCATTAGGCACTTCAGGTGAACGCGCCGAATATCACAATATTTTGCACTGTCGAGCAAACCCTCCTGATGAGCGAATGTATCGGCCTCTTCTAGGGCCGCACCCTGCAATGCTTGAGTGTCTAAAACACCACAAACAAGTGGCTCCCAAACTTCCTCGGGGGTTTCTATATTCCAGCTATTCCACTCAGAGGCTTTGCGCTCGATCACAATCGCACGCTCGCCGATGGTCCAGCTGCGCGCTTGGCCTTGCACCACATTAAAATCGCCCCACCACTGTGCTTGCAACACGGTTATCTCCCGTAAAATAGAGGTAATTATATGCCTAGCCTAAGCCGTTTAGGTGTATTCTTTACACATTATTTTGCGCTCTCGAGGCCACCATGGAAAAACCCCAGCTCGCTAATTTGCTCACGACAGCCCAAGAGCATACTATCACCGCGCTCTCGCAATCGGCTACATATGTACAGCTGAGTATCGTATTAGTGATATATCTGACTGCCTTTTTTTTGGGCCGCCGCATTAAAAAAAGCAGCCGTTTATTTAACCAGCCCTTACCTACACTCGAAGCTTATCCTTTGCGCCTATTTGCTGCAAAGCTAGGTAATTTTATTTTTCCACTCATTGCGATTTGTTTATTGCGGTTATCAGTAGAGGTCACAGCGGCTACCTTACAGCAAGGCTGGCTCGTTCAAACAGCACTCACAATAGCGCTGCTATTACTTTTTAGCTCGTTTATTAATAACTTTGTGAACAGTGCCGTGATCGCCAATATTTTACGCTGGCTGGGCATGCCGATGGTCTTTTTACATATGGTCGGCGTGCTGCCTGGGCTTATTAGTGTTTTAGAGTCCATATCAATGACTGTCGGCAATATTAACATTTCGGCTTATGGCATTGTACGCGTCACCATTTTTGGCTCGCTACTGTTTTGGCTAGGGCGCGTATCGAATACCACAGGTAAAAATATTATTCGCCGTCAAAAAAACCTAGACTTACGCACTAAAGAGGTCGCGGCTAAGTTATTTGAAATTGGCATTTTTGTGTTAATTACGCTTGTATTGCTACAAATTATGGGCATTAACTTAACGGCACTGGCTGTGTTTGGTGGTGCGGTCGGTGTTGGCCTAGGCTTTGGCTTGCAAGCGATCGCCTCTAACTTTATTTCTGGCATTATTATTTTATTAGATCGCACCGTATCTATTGGCGACTATGTAGAGCTTGCCGACGGCAGTACGGGCATTGTACGCGAGCTCAGCATGCGATCGACTACATTAGAAACCTACGACGGCAAAGATATTGTGGTGCCTAATGAAAAATTTATCGTCGAGAAGTTTATTAACTGGACACACAAAAACCAAAAGCAGCGCTATCGCGTCGACTTTAGCGTTGCTTATAACTCCGATATCCGCAGGCTCGTCGATATTATTAAGGCCGTTGTAGCCAGCCACCCACAAGTACTCAGCGGCGAAGAGCTTCCCATCGAAGAGCGCCCCGATTGTGAAATTGACAGCTTTGGTGATTCTGGGATTAATATGTTTGTAGAGTTTTGGATGGAAGGAATAGACGATGGCCCTAACCGTGTAGGCGGCGACCTACTGCTATTGATTTTAGAAGCCCTACAAGAGCATGGTTTCTCAATACCTTTCCCTCAGCGTGAAGTACGAGTACTTAACGAGGCTTTTAGTGTTGCACCTGTAACAAAAGTTTAGCCTATTGATACAATTGTTGATGAGTGTCATGGAGCCATCATGTTCAGCAAGTAGACTGATGTCATTCTGCACTTAAATACATACTGTACTTAAATACACTGCATTTAAAAGGTACAACATTGAGAAGCTACAAGACGTCAATCCATGGCAGCGTCGAATGTATCGATGAACGCTCTACAAAAACAGAGGAAACACCATGAAAGATACACCCAGTCAATTTAGCCCCATCACTATTAGCCTTCACTGGCTAATTGCCCTTGGCATGATCGCCATGCTAGCTTTTGGGCTGTATTTAGAAGAGCTTCCGCGCAGCCCTGAAAAAGGTGAGTTTATGGCGTTACATAAATCGTTTGGCGCTATTATTCTATTATTAGCTGTTATACGCATTTATTGGCGCATACAAAATGGCTTTCCTAAACCGCTGAGCCAAGGCCCAAACTGGCAAATGACACTGGCAAAAGTCGCGCACTGGGTATTAATTACGGGCACGGTATTTATGCCCTTATCTGGTATTTTAATGACTGTCGGTGGCGGCTATGGTTTGGCCGTTTTTGGTATTCAAGTGATTCCTAAAATGGAAGCCGTAGACATACTCGGGCAAATTGGTGGTGCCGTTCACGGCATTGGCAGCAAGCTACTGATTCTTTTTATTGTGCTGCATATTCTCGGCGCAATAAAACATCAATTTATTGATAAAGACGGTACCATCGCACGTATGCTAGGCTCAAAAGTAGATCAATAAAACTCTCAAAAACAGCGAAAAGCACTCTTCAGACACACAAAAAGAGAGCCTATAGCCCTCTTTTTGTGTGCATGCACAAGACTCTATACATACCGAGCTTTATGGCGGCTGCGTTTTTACAGCTCAAGCTTGCTGCTGAACCTGTAGCGCATACCGTTACAGCTACTTAGCTAAGATATCAAAGTAATCATAAATAAAGCCATCTTCCCGGCCTGCCAACGTTATATAGTGTTCGCCAGCACCGGCAACATCAATCACTTGGGTGATAGTTGCCCATTTATTCTTACCGCTAATATCAACGCGGCCGTCTAAGTTAGTGCGCATATCGGGATCGGCGGTATGTCCGTAATGCCCGCTGCCCGAGTCGGTATTATGACGAAATGCACGTATTTTTAATTCATATTTACCCGCTTTAGGTAAATTAACGCGGTAGTACACTTTAGGGGCTAAGTCTTTATTAGGACCCCAGTTACTGCCACCGTGCGGCGCCTCATTGTGGTTGTCATAGAGCATGTCGGGCAACAAACTTAATACCGCATTGCCGCTAGCGGCATTAATAACTTGGTCATAATTAAAACCGTTATTGGCGCTGTTATTTTCGATAGGGTTACACTTCCAGCGTTTTATCATTTCTGTCACACCCAGCCCTTTGGCATCTTCACGGCCAGTACCGCTTGTTTTGGGCTCAAAAAAAGTATTTAGCTGACCACCGCCCCAACCATTAGCAATAATTTGTTTAACCGTTTGACCGCCATATTTCACACTATTATTAGCCAGCTCTTCCAGTTCTTTTTTAGCCATGGCGCAGCGATCGGCAAATTCTGGGTGGTCTTTAACTCTAAATGTATCGGTTTGCACCATAAACCAGCGAGCACCACGATAATCATTATTACCATAGCGCTGAGTGGCAAAGTGCTCCGCCTCAATACGTGTTGTACCTGTGGCTTTTACCGTATGAAAATATTTCTCCATACGCTCTTGTTCGGTCATATTGCCAAACAGTGGACCTTCATGACCACGCGGGTCAAAATTACCCACAGGCACAGAGCTATTAGAAGCACTTGAACTGCTTGTCGAGCTCACCGAATCATTGACTACCGCCGCATTAGAAGGCCATACCGTAATAGCCGCTAACGTCGGATTTTCGGTATTACTGATCGCATCAATGTTTAAAACACCATCCGTAATTTGTATGCCGTCTTGCACTACCGTATGGGCCGTATCATGCCCAGCAGTGGCGATGAGATCTAAGCGATCAACCGCTTTATAGCCTTCTGTATTCATACTAAAAATACGCTTTTGCGCATCAGTAAAATATTGCTCGGCAAAGTGTAATTCAATGCGATACACACCATCATCGACTTGTAACTGATAACCAAACTCACCAAAGCGCTCGCTTTGAAAAAGCACGTCGCTATTGGTCGCGCTAATAGGCTCATTGGTCGAGCCGACTTTACCACCATTAAAATAGTCATCCGCTTCATAGTCGATGCCAGCAACCGTCACTGCATCGCCGCCCACATTAATCGCCCATACCGGCTGCGCAATAACGGCAACACTAGAGCTAGAGGCTACTAAAGACGAGCTGTTAACCGGCGCGCTACTGATAGGTGCAGAACTACTAATGGACACAGAACTACTGATAGACACAGAGCTATTTATCACCTGCGAGCTAACAGCCTGCGAACTCGGGGCTGTAGCGCTCGACTGGCTGGAGTTAGTGGGCGGTTTGCTCGCTGAAACGCAGCCGCTGACAAACAATGAAAAAGTACTCGCTAAAATCAATTTTTTATTCATAGGATTATGTTGTGATTGATGAGTATTCAGTGGTCAATTCACCACACAAAAAATGACATGCAAATGGTGACTAAAGCACCAAATAACACCAAATAACACCAAATCTTAACTAACTCTTGCGTACTATGCATGCATAACAAGTGCACCCTGCCACAAAGTTCACACTTTTTTGTCATGGCGAATGCACTCGCGCTTAATAGAGCTTCAGCTTAAAGCTTTTACACCCGCTAACCATCAACGCACACCCCATAGCTTTTAGTAATTAAAAGTTATAACGCACATTTACAATCGCACTAAGCTCAAAGGTAAGGATTTTCATTTTGAGGTTTGGCACTTGTGATATTAACAACGGCACGCTATTTGAGCTCCACATTCAACATCGTAAAATCAAGCATAAAAGGACGCAGCCAACAGCAAAATATTATTGCACTGCCATCTAAAGCTCACACGCTATTGACGTTATCATTACTCGCAAGTCTCATCTGTACGCCCCTGCAAGCGCAGGCTTATGCTGATGATGACCAAGACTTAATACCCAACAGCCAAGATACCCGCACCAGCACCCCCTTTAGCTGTAGCGGAGATTTATACATGGTAAACCATGGGCAGCTCAGCACCTTCAACCCTATCACAACGCTTTTTGAGCCTATAGGCAGTAATACTTTAGGGGCTAATGGCCTAGGTTATAACACGAATAATCACTTCGCTTACGGCGTTTATCGCGGCAGCTTGTACCTTATGGATGCAACAGGTACGACAGAGTTAGTGGGTACAGTAACGCCAAAGGGCGGTGCACAACCGGCCACCTTCCCCAGCGAATTACGCAGCGGTGTGATGGTAGGCGGTATGCTATGGGGGCTAAGCCGTAGCGCCTTAGGTCATGTGTTTAAAATCGATGTTGCTCATCGCTCTTATGAAGCCATTGCGCTAGATGCAGCCTTCCCAAATAATCATTCAATCCCCGGTGATATTACTTTTTACAACAACAAGCTATATGCCGTAAACCGAGGCACCTTAACAACTCTAGATATTGGTGCCCCAAATAACACACAAGCCCCCATTACCAAAACAACAGTGGTACTCAGCAATGATTTAATTGGCGACGTATTTGCTGGCGGTCAAATGATGGATGGGGCAGGTAATTTGTTTGCCACCTCCAATGAAGGAGGGTTTTACCAGGTTTTAAATTACACCACCAGCACACCCAGTTTACTGTATTTATCGACGTCCCCTATTGGCAATCTAAACGATGCTTTTAACTGCGCGACTAACCAATGCAGCACTGTAGATTTTGACTGTGACAGCAATATACTCATCGGCGATATCGATCAAGATAACGACGGTATCACCGACCTAGCAGAAAGCCATGGTATTCAGCCATTAGGCGATGCTGATGGCAACGGTATTCCTAATTTTCAAGATGCTAAAACTAACGGAAGCCCAACCAGCCCAACGTGTCGCGATGCTAATAACGATACTATTTGCGATCAGCTCGATCGTTTGTTTGATGCCGATGGCGATGGCCTACCCAATCATCTCGACAAAGACAGTGATAACGACGGCATACCTGACAGCCTCGAAAGTTATCCTCTATCACTCGACACCAACGGTGATGGCATCCTGAGTACCAGTGAAGCTGGCGGCACAACAAATCGTGAGGCCTTTGGCAATAATGGCTTTGCCAATCGTTTAGAGCAAAGCGACGCACTCAATGCTCTGCCCGTGCAAACACCACAAGATACCGATAGCGATGGCACCCCCAACTTTTTAGATACTGATAGCGATAATGACGGTATTAGTGATCTTGCAGAGCTCAATAACTCGGCATTACTGATGCTAGATACCGATAATGACGGCGCCATAGACCTGATCAACCCGGTAGGTAATGACGGTATACCCGATAGCGCACAAAACCATATAGATGCTAGCCCGGTCAGCCTAAAACCACTCGATACCGATGGCGACGGTTACACAAATGAGCGCGATGATGATAGCGATAACGATGGCATACTCGACAAAATAGAATATTTAAATGCAGCCCAAAACGGAGCCAGCCACTGGGATACCGACCGAGATGGTCTACCCGACACCCTTGATTTAGATAGCGATAACGACGGCCTACCCGACAACATAGAAGCGCAAATAACGCAGCAATATATTCGCCCGAGCTCAGGCACGAATAGCATTAGCAGTACGGGGCGCAATACCGCTTACAACGCCTTAACCTCTGGGCTTATTCCAACAAATACCGATAACGACGCCCTACCTGATTACCTAGACCTTGATAGTGATAATGATACTTTTCACGACACCCTAGAGGCCGCACTCACATTAAGTATGGCTGTAGGCCGCAACGGGCTAGACAGCAATAGCGAGATGACCGATGACTATCGCGACACTAATGGCGTGATCAATAGCCCAGCACAACTCCCTAATATCAACAATATGGGCGATATCAATGTCCGCGAAGCTAACCCTGCTAGCATTAGCATTAATGTCGTCGCCGACGATGACATCATCAATATGCAAGAACACAACACCTCGGTCACCCTTAATGGCACCACCGTGAACGTAGAAGACGGCCAAATTGTGACGATTACACTCAACGACCAAACCTATACGGCCACGGTCAATGATAATACGTGGCAAACCGTTTTACCTAGTATCGCCGCTCAAGCTTTAGGTTCAGGCGACACAATAACTGCCAGCGTTAGCAATCGTGCTGGCAGTACGGCAAGCCCAGCGATACGCCCCATTAGTCACACAACAATGAGCCCTCGTATTGCACTGAATACTGTAGCTGGCGATAACACCATAAACAGCAATGAAGACGATAACCCCGTCATACTCAGCGGCACGACACAATACGTAGAAAGCAATCAAACCGTCACCCTTACCCTCAATAACAAAACTTATACCGCCACTGTCAATAATAACCAATGGCAAACCACACTGCCCGCCCAAGATGCCCAAGCGCTAGAGGCCAGTAATGCACTCACCGCAACAGTCAGTAATGCTGCAGGCGACACCTCAACGCCAGCGCGCCGCACGGTGTTACACACTCTCACACTGCCCACTTTAACGCTAAATACCGTTGCTGGTGACGATGTAATAAGTACAATAGAAGATGACAACCCCATTGCTTTAAGCGGCACGACCACTGCCGTAGAAGACGGCCAAGCCGTTACTCTCTCGCTCAATAGCAAAACATATACCGCTACGGTAACCAACAACCAATGGCAAACCATGCTCCCCGCCAAAGATGCCCAAGCACTTGGTGATACTCATGTAATAACAGCTCGCGTCAGCAATGCCGCAGGCGATATCGCACCACTGGCCAGCCTAACCATCAACCATCAAATTTTAGATCTCAGCGATGATGACAACGACGGCATTCCCAACGGTATAGAAGGTACTGATGACTTTGACGGTGACGGCATACCCAACCATCAAGACCCAGACAGCGATAATGATGGCATCCCTGACACACAAGAAGGGACTCTAAGCCAAGATAACAACAATAATGGTATTGATGATGCTTTTGAGCATGGCGCTCAGGCACTCGATAGCGACGGCGATAACAGCCCAGACTTTTTAGATATCGATAGTGACAACGATGGACTGCCCGATGCCATAGAGCAAAGTGACAACAATAGGCTCACTGATACCGACGGCGATGGCATACCCGATTTTAGAGATATCGATAGCGACAGCGACCGCATACCCGATAGCTGGGAGGTTGACGGCAACCCTTTAATGCCGCCCGATGACGACCAAGATGGCATACCCAACCATTTAGATGCCGATAGTGATGGCGACAGTATTGCCGATACCCTTGAAGCAGGCCTACCCATACCCTACGGGAAAGATGCCAACAGTAATGGCCTAGACGATAGTTTAGAAGTTGCTTTTACAGGCGGGGTAGATATTAATAACGACGGCATTGACGACAAAGCTGTTCCTATCAATACCGATGGTGACGAGCAACCTAATTATCTCGATGAAGACAGTGATAATGATGGTATCAGTGATGCCATCGAGAGCCACCATAACGATACACCCGCACTGACTCTCGAGGTAAAAGACACTGACAATGACGGCATTATTGACGCGCTCGATATCGATCAAAACCCAGAGGCACTAGATAACAACAATAACGGTATTATTGATAGCGCAGAGCCTGTCGATAGCGACAACGACGGTACACCCGACTACCGAGATCTCGATAGTGACAACGACAGTATCAGCGACCAAATAGAGTCCGATATAGATACCGATGGCGATGACCAGCCCAACTACCGCGACCTAGACAGCGATAACGACGGTTTAAGTGATAATAGCGAAGCAGGCCTCTCTATCAACCCCAATACCGGTATGATCGCTGGCAGTCCACGTCAAACCGACAACGACGCGATCCCCGATTATCTCGACCAAGACAGTGACAATGATGGTTTGCTCGATAGTACCGAAGCGGGCGGTAGCGAGAACCAAAACAACGATAGACAAAAAGACACCGATAATGATTCGATCCCCGACTATCGCGATTTGGATGCCGACAACGACGGCATCAGCGATGCCAATGAGATTGCCTGGCTTCACCAAACCGATACAGACAGTGACGGCCTAGCAGATACCTTTGATGCCGATGCTGATGCCGACGGCCTGATCGACTCAGGCAAACAAGATGCCGACGGCGATGGTATTAATGATTCGGTCGATGCCGATGTCAACGGTATGCGCCAACCCGACTTAGACGGCAACGGTATTAGTGATTTTGCCAGCCAAAGTGACTTTGATGGCGATGGCATACCCGACACCCTCGATATAGACAGCGATAACGACGGCCTACCCGACTTAGATGAAGCCGGCGGGTTTTACCGCGATACTAACGGTAATGGCCGTATTAACGGGCAAGACAGCAATAACAATGGGCTAGTCGATAGTGTCGAAAGCGACCTAGGCGGTAGCGCCCTTATCCCTATCGATACAGATGGCGACGGACTACCAGACACCCACGATCTAGACAGCGATGGCGATGGCCTAACTGATTTGGCCGAAGCAGGCTTAAGCCGTCTCGACCCCAATGGTGACGGTATTTTAGGAACGGGGAGCTTTGCCGACAATAATACCAACGGGCTAGGTGACCTTGCCGACCCCACAAACGGCGGCGAGCGAGCCCAGTTTATCGATCGCGACTATGACGGCAAGCCAGACAATCAAGATTTAGACAGTGATGCTGACGGCCTGAGCGACTTGATCGAAGCCGTAGGCTCCGACCTTGCCGACAGCCTCGACCCAGACCTTGATGGCCGGGTTGGCAGCATTTTAACGCCGAGCGTCGATACAAATAATAACGGTATAAGCGATATCTTAGAGACCTCCAGCAACTCACTGAACACCCGAGCCCTGCAAGACAGTAATAATAACGGGATTAGTGACGTCGCCGAACAATATTTACAGCGTATTCAAATAGCCCCGCCCAGCCAGCCGACTAACCCTGAAACAGGGCGCGTAGACCCTAACCAAGCTGACTTTGACCGCGATGGTTACCCCGATGTGATAGAGGTGCGTTACGGGGGTGATCCGCTTAACGGGGCCGAAGATGATGACAATGGCAACGGCATACCTAACTGGGTTGAAAATACCGACACCAATGCCGACGGCAATAATGATAGCGATAAAGATGGTTTTGCAGACCTATTCGAACAGATTATCGGTACCAACCCAGAAGTTGCTGAGCCTATTGATACGCTTTTTGATGCAGCCATAGCGCAACTGTTAAACAACCCTCGCTATTTAGGCCGCGCAACCAGCCCGGTTATTTGGGTCGATACGCAACAAGGTGCAAACCCCGTCATTAATGTAGCGCGTTTAGGCGGTGGCGCCTTATTGGTAGGGCGCATCGGCAACTATCATGTTTTTGGTGATAGCCGCGACCCCACCACCACACCCACTTATCAGTGGCACTTTCCAAACCCCGCCTTAGAGAGCGTGGTCATAGGCAGTCGCACCAGCGCTAAACTCGCCTTCAACCCCGAGCCTTTAAATGTGGGAGTCTATAGCGCTATATTAAGTATCACTCTTGGCGGTCATACTTCCGTCACTCAGCAGCTTATTAGTATTGTCGAGGGTAGCGCGCAACCCGACTCCGACCGAGATCAACTCGCCAACCCACTCGATAGCTTTAACGCCAATTTAGGGTATTTACAGCACGCACAAATCACTTCAACGTATACCTTAGATGCCGATAGCCCTGTCTTCATAGGAGTGGGCAGTGGCAACTTTGACAATACTTGGTTTAGCGATCAAGCCGTACGAGTGCGCGTAGGTCAGCTTGGCTTAAGTGCACAATCACTGCAAAGCCCTTCACTGACCTTTAAAGAAGGTGCGGGTGCCACTTTACTCAATTACACGCAATTCAATGCTGTGATCAGCACCCTTAAACAAAACACCATTGCACCTACTGCCTCACCTGTAGATGACGGTTTTGACACTCAGGCTATCTACGACTTTGAGGTCACCAACCTGCCTTACCCTGGTGCGCAAGCGCGCGTCAGTATTGCGCTTGCAACGCCTATTGCACTTGGCGCTCAGGCAAGGCATTACAGTTTACTTAAGGGCTGGCAGAGCTTTATGACTGACGGCCATAACCAAATAGCTAGTAGTATGCGCCTTAGTGGAAGCCAACATTTATGCCCCCCTATTGGCAGCAATGCTTACAAACCTGGGCTCACAGAGGGTCATCATTGCGTACAACTCACACTGCTCGATGGCGCAGAGAACGACGCCGACAATAATGAAACAGCCACACAAGAGGATGGCCAAGGGGACGTTAATGGCTTAATTGCTCATACATTTAGCCTTGCTAAGCCCACTGGGGCTGCCAACTCAAGTTTATCAAGCCTCAGTCAATCAAGCACCAACAATGCAAGCTCGGCCTCCAGTCATAACCTCATCAGCAGCACCGCGACAAGCAGCGCTGACAATAGCGCGGGCTCAAGTAAGCGTGGGCGCATAGAAACAGGGGTAACAGGCGGAGCCATAACTCTATTGCACTTGGGCTTTTTAATCGGACTACTTGGCATACGCTGGCAGCTAATCAATAGGCAATGCCGCATCAAGCCTTACATCAAGCATGGCATCAATAATTGCTTAGGCAAGCACTGGGCTAAAGGAAGTACAGTAAAGAAAAGAGCATGAAGACAGCCTTATAAAAGAAAGCGCAAAAGGCAGTGTTGGACACAATAAAGTAGAGTAACAAGCATTGCGCAAGACTAGCGCCCAGCCCCAGCAGAATCTGGTGGCTGAGCGTTGCATCACTTAGCTGGCGAGTGTTATGCCGATATTGCTGATGATAGTGCTGCGTAGATAATGCTGCGCTAGATATGTCTTAAGCCAGATACTACCGCCCTAAAAATTATTTAATCGCTGCAACTGTCTCATCAAACAGTTTAGCCGCAGCCTGATTAAACAAAAAATTTTCGCGAATAAACAGTAAGGTTTTTTTCTCAATATCGGTCACTCGAATACCCTCCTTAGCAGATGCAATAAGGTCCCAAACATCATCTTGCGAGAGCTCACGAGCGCCCTGCTCTGCAGTATAATCCTGAACTAAGTCCAACAGTTCTTTTTCATACTTTTCGCCATCTATTGAGATATAAGTCATAAAAAATCCATATATGAAATATTAATAAAAACCGCCGCAATCCTCAGCCCTTACAAAATAAGGATCACAGCGGAAACCCTGAGCATAAACACTAAAAAACCAAAATATATCATGGTACACATACAGCTAACAGTCCAAATTTAACAAGTATTTAATACCCAATCAACTAAATGCAGTAGAGCGCCTATTTTTTTATTCACAATAGGCACTCTACTATTACCCTATGCTAGCTCTCTTTAGAAACATGCACATCCATTTGTGGAAAAGGTATTTCGATACCGACTTGATCAAATCGAATTTTAATTTGCTCATTTGTCGCAAAGTATAAGGGCCAGTAATTTTCAGTTTTAGTCCATATACGGAAGGCAAAGTTAACCGATGAATCTGCAAGTTCGGCCACACCAATCGTAATACCTTTTTCAAGTAATACTCGATCATCCGCGTTGGCAATTGCCTCAAGCTCTTTGCGCACCAAATTTAAATCAGCGCCATACCCTACGCCTACAGTAAAATCAACACGACGCTCAGGCTGAGTTGAGTAATTAGTAATATTACCGCCCATCACAGAGGCGTTAGAGATGGTCACTGTCTTATTATCGCCAGTCGTTAAAATGGTCGAAAATATCGAGACATCTTTAACAACACCAGAAGCGCCGCCAGCCTCAACAAAATCACCCAATTTAAACGGGCGGAATAAAATCAATAAAACACCTGCCGCAAAGTTGGCTAGTGAGCCTTGTAATGCAAAACCTATCGCTAAACCTGCCGCACCAATAATGGCAACAAATGACGCCGTCTGCACGCCCAATTGCCCAAGAGCAGCAATAATGACCATGGTAAACATCGCATAATATACAATGTTTTTAGTAAAGCTAATAATAGTTGCATCAACTTTACGCGAAGCCATACCTTTTTCGAGTAAATTCGCAATTGCTCTAGCAATCCATTTACCAATTAAATAGACGGCAAAGGCCAAGATGATTTTCATGCCATAAGTCATGATTATTTCGGGAGCTTTATCAATTAAACCTTGAATATTCTCATTCATATTTTTATTCTCATAGGGGTTAATATTACGAATAGGTGGCTACTTATTTATAGTCACCTATTCGTGATTTACGTGCCACTCACCATTTAGCTTGTACTATTTAGCTTGCGGGACTTGAATTGTAGCGCTAACGACAGCCTCAACGCGTCTATTTTGTGCGCGACCTTGTGCCGTGGCATTGTCAGCAACAGGCGAAGCCTCACCTAAGCCGCGAGCAGTAACGCGATTAGCACTAATACCATTGTCAGTTAACAAAACACCGACTGCTTTTGCACGTCTTTCAGACAGTTGTAAGTTATAGGCTTCACTACCACGGTCATCGGTGTACCCTTTAATGACTACCTGACTTTTAGGGTATTCACGCATAAATTTAGCTAGCGAGGTGATTTGCGCATCGTTAGGGTTAAGCACTGTGGCAGCATTATTAGCAAACTGTAACTTCAACGTTACCGTGCGATCTTCGGTCAACAATACATAACAGCCTTTATCGTCGACTTTCGCGCCAGCTTTGGTATCAGGGCAGTTGTCTTGGCTGTCATTCACACCGTCTTTATCAACATCAATAAAGGCGGGGCAACCTGTATTATCAACAACAATACCGCTTGCAGTACCTGGACAGCTATCTAAACGATCAGCTACACCATCATGATCAGCATCGGTATTTTTAACGGGTTTTGCAGGTGCTTTACCGCCAATTAAAAAGCTTAAACCTAAGTTAAAAGCGCCTTGCGTGGCATGCTCATCGAGGTGATGAATAATGCGAATATCAGAGCGCAGCGCAACAATATCGTTAAAAGCATGCTTAATACCAACGCCCGCATTCACAAGGGTGTCATCGGTTTTTGAGCCGTTATAGCTCAGTTCGCTAATACCGGCACCCATAACGCTATACAACTGAGTTTTATTGGTGCGATCAAGGTAATACAGTGCATCTAAACGCAAATGCTCTTCATCGGCTTCTTCGCTTGACTGGTTAAAGTTTGGCTTGCTAGCAAGGTAAGTTAGCTCTGCCGCCCAAGGGCTGGCAAATTGGTAGCCGGCACCCAAACTCACAGTATTACTATCATCTAAACCCACTTTACTACTCTCATGCGTATGACGACCAATAGAAGGGGTAATGGTAAAGCCTGCGCCATCATGTAAGCCTTCACTCATAGCAACATCTGAGCCGAGTGTAATAAGAACAACAGCTGCAATCAGCTTACGCTTTTGAATACGTTTGATAGTGTTTGAAGTTAAAGTCATGAGTAAATTCCATTAAATAGTGCATGTTTGAACGTTGCGCTATTGTGGCCAATACTCACAAAAAAGTGTGTAAAACGTTGTAAAATGACTCGATAACGAGCTTTAGGAAGATAGGCGCGAGACTTAGCGCGTCAATCCGTGCCTCTGCGAGCAGTTACACTGAGCATAAAAAGGCACACACGACAAAAGGAAAGGGAACGCTACAATGGTTGATCTCAATCCATAAAATTCAGGTTTTTTAGCGGAAATAGGCAAGTAATCGTACAGCCGGCATTGGGTGCACTACGCAATTCTAGCTGCCCTAAATGGTTGTGAACCACTGTCTTTATAAAATACAGGCCGAGCCCTGCACCCTCTAATGCAGAAGCATCGCGCGTAAAGCGCTCAAATGCTTGGGCTTTTTGAGTGGATGTCATACCTATGCCAAAGTCTTGCACCGTGAGCGCAATAAGGTCACCCTCTGCATTGTCCACGCCCTTTTTTTGTGGCTGAGTTTTATCAACATTAACGCTTGTGAGCGCTAATGATAAAATCACGCCGCGCGCAGAAGCGCCGTATTTAACAGCATTGGTTAACAAGTTTACCACAGTGCGCTGCAACAGCTCATAATCACCATCCAACCAAAATTCATGCTCACCAAACTCACAAATTAACGGGCAATTTTGCTCGCGTGCAAAGGGCAGCACCTGTTCATAAGCATCTTCACACACCGCTAACAAATCACACAGCACCGCTTGATTAACCGACAGCTGCTCAGCTCGATTAAGCTGCAATAAACTCTCTGAATAGGCTAAATTACGATTTGCATAGCGCTCAATTTTTGCCAACAAATCGATCAACGCGTGATCGCCTTTATCTTTGACAGCAAACACCTCGCGGCGATGCTTAATTAAAGAAATAATCGATACTAATGGAGAGCGCAAATCGTGTGAGATAAAATTTAACGTTTCTTCACGTAAGCGCTCACTGGCTTTTAATTCAGAAATATCCGTTAACGTTAAAACACCCACAGTGACAGCTTTATTTTTACCCTCCAGCTGTATTTCACAATGCTGCAATTGCAAAAAATAACTCGCCAGTAAACCTGCGTCATCGGGTATTAACGCTTCGGCAGCACAGCACAGCGTCTCTTGCTGATTAAAGGTGTTGTGAATAAGCGTCGCCCAAGACTCCACTTGAATATCAAGGCTGTGCTCAATATCAAAAATACTCTCGCTGCGCCAACGAGGTAGCCACCGGGTTGCTAAGGTATTAACTAAAAAACAGCAACCTTGATCACTGAATATAATGCAGCCTTCTTGCAACCCCGAAATACTCTGCTGCAAAAGATTATGAGAGACCTCTTGCTTGAGTGAGATTGTTTCTAGTTGCTCAATCGTTAAGGCAACGGTATCTGATGCGACCAACCAATGAGGCTTTGAAGACTGAACATTAAAGTGTTCCACCAATTGAATGCTCGGCGGCTGCTTATTTTGGTGAGTCAGTAATGAGCGTTTCAAATAGCGCATCGCTAATTCTAGCCGCAACCAACTCCACAACGGATAAAATAATAAGGTGGCCATTAATACCGGCGCCATCGGCAACCACTTACCCCACGCGACCAATAAATAAAAGGGCACACTCGACTCGAGCAGTAGCAGTACGCAGACCCCAAGCAACAACTTCGATGAAGACAACACGGAGATACCCGCCAAACACAATACTAATAAACCACCCAGCAATAGTGCACTCAAGCGGCCCTCATATAACTGTATCAAAGTACCTTGGTATAAATGATGATGGATAAAAGCTGTAATTTCTACACCGGGTAAGCGCCCCACCGGCGTTGTTAATATATCGTGTACACCGGCCGCCGTAGCACCAATAAAAATTGTTTTTCCTTCAAAAAAATTAACCGGTATACGGCCTTCAAGTACATCAATATACGATATTTTGGGTACGCGATCGGCGGGGCTAAAAGGAATAAAATTATGATAATCACGATGAATCAATAACGTCGATAAACTTTCAAAAGGTAAAGCGCGCGTGCCCATCATGTCTTTTTTAAGCGGCCAAAGCGCTGCGCTAAGATGTGGCCATTGCGGCTGCCCAACACCTTCGCGTAAATATAACGAGCGACACACCCCATCAAAGTCACAATTAATATGCGCATGGCCCATAGCTTTAGCCGATGCATAAAAAGTAACAGCGGGCACCACTTCGATCAATTGCCCTTGGTCCCCCAACGGTTCAATCGTTATGGGCAATACAACTTGCCCATGGCGCTTCATGGCTTTGGCTAACGCTAAATCTTCGCTGGGTATACTCGCATCCGAAAACAGCACATCAAAATAAACGGCTTTTGAGCCACTATCATAAAGTTGATTAATTAATTGCGCATGCACAGTACGAGACCAAGGCCAGCGCCCAATACTGGCAATACTTGGCTCATCAATGGCAATAATCACGCTATCGTTTAATATTGTTGGCTGGCGCCATTGCTGCGCAGAATCATATAAAAGATAGTCGATACTTAATAACCATTGCCGCTCATAGGCCAATACGGCTAAAGCCCCAAGCATGATAGGTAACAATACTCTACTGCCCCATTGCTTTAACAAAAACATCATGGAGGTTACAGCGCTAACATCAGCATAAATAGAATTGTCGCAATAATACCTTGAGAGTCCGCCGGCTCAACCTTAATGTGAATGCCCGCTAAGCCTATACGATTCTGCTCATCTACAGGGGCAACGCGTATGTACAAACCTTTTTCTTCACCCGTTAATTGATAAGCTGTTTGGCAGGTATAGTCGATCAATATGGGTGATGAAAAATCGCTATCGACACTTGACTCTATACGGTACATATACGCGCCTTCAACAGGCGGCCACTGAAGTTGGTATTCATCAAGCGTGAGCTGTTTAATGGGCGGTAAAGGCTTTGCAGCACAAATATTGCGCACTGCAGGCATGCCCTGCAAATTAAATGCATCTATTGCGCTAATGCGCACGGTAAAGCATTGATTTTTATCAATAGGTAACAGCCAAGTATTATCGACTTGATAATGGCTCGATATCACCTCTTCTGTTTTAGCCGATACCAATAACTCAACTTTGTAGCGACTGGCTTTTGGTAGCACATTCCACATTAAGGTGTACGGCAAGTTAACATCGTCAGCCGTTGTAACCCAAGTAATCGGTGGCAATAAGGCGATAGCCTCACCCAGAGCTTCGCCGTCTTTGACATTAATGCCATAATTTTTTTTCACATCAAGCGCTTGAGCCGCTGGTGCTGTATTTTTTGGGTGTGTCGCTAGGCTTGTATTGTGGGGTTTGGCAATATTAACAAGCCCCTCAAAAACCTCTCCTTGCATTTGCCCCGCACGGGCACTCACTCTAAATTCGGTACCGCGTACCGCCGCAATTGCAGAAGGGGTCGAAACGCTAAAATTTGATCTTGGCTGGCGCTTTGGCACGCGCGATTTGGCCGCTCCTAGCAATAGGTTTAATTGCGTATTAACCATGCCTGTGTCTTGATGCTGAGTGAGTAAATCCATCACAATATGCGAATTTTCTTCTAAGACTAACAGTGCGCCATCAGCAAACTGTAACGTCGCCGTGCCCCCTGTCGACACCTTAACTTCAGAGTCCATCGGCAGCTCATCACCTACCAGTGCAGGCTTCACCTCACCATTGGGCAGAGTCAGTTGCACATCGCCGACCACAAACATCATAACAGCCGATACCGGTTGCACTTTTAGCCACGCAACAGGAAACTTAATACGCGTACCCGGCGCTAGCGAAGGCGGGTAACTCACACCATTGTATTCACCTACTGTTAACCAGCAATTTTTTTGCGTGGTATATGTAAGGCAGAGGTCCCACAAAGTATCGTTAGGCTTAACGGTGTATGCCCAATCTTTGGCGTAACTCTGTGTTGCGCTACTAGCAATCAAAAAAATTAACAGCGCCACTTTAGGCAAACGCTTACAAAAAAAGGCCACTAAAGAAATACTCATCTGTTTCGCCCTAAAAATACTTAAAAAATAGTCATTATTCAGCCCAGCTGAGAGCATCACCTGATAGGGTGCTGATGGATTACTTTCTGGGCATTAAAGCGCTGAAGCTCACAGAAAAATAAGATTAGACACAGCGGGGCACTTTATCGAGAGCGCTTATGTAACCACGAACACTCTGAGCAACCACTTAATGAGCGTTACAATTTACGCATCAATCACATGCAATCGATAACCGTGTTGATAAATATTTTTTACCCCGTACCCCGTTGCTGCACTCAATTTCAATGCCCGTCTCACTCGACTCACATGCACATCCACCGTGCGGGTATCAAGGCTACAGTCCACACCCCACACGGTTTTTAACAAAAATTCGCGCGATAACACCTTACCAACATTTTGAAATAAGCACAAAGCAACAGCATAATCTTTGCGCGTCAACTTTACTGGTTCGCCACTTAAGGCCACGGTTTGCAACTGCGTATTAAAATCAATAGGCCCAAAGGTCATCACATCATTGACTTCAACAACACCAGCTCTACGACCTAACGCGGTAATGCGCGCTAATAGCTCAGCCTGGCGTACAGGTTTTGTCAGATAATCGTCGGCACCCGACTGTAAAGCCGTAACGATATCGGTCTCAGTATTACGCTGAGTGGAAAACAAAATAGGAATTTGACATTCATATTGCCCCCGCAAGATAGCTAAAACCTCTAGCCCTGTTTTATCGGGGACTTGCCAGTCTAAAATAGCAAGATCCATAGCTTGCTGACGGTATAGATCTAAAAAATCATCACCGCTAGCGGCATGAGCCACTTGATGGCCAGCACCCTCTAGCCACGCTATCAGCAATTGAGCTTGTGCGGGGTCATCTTCTAAAAGTCCTATCAGCATGCAAAACCTCTAATTAAAGGCACTCAAATAATTAAAAAGGGTCGCTATTCAGCCAGCGATTAAACGCAGGTAAGGCAGGTTAATGCTAATTAGGGTGTTTCCTGAGCACTGAGGCAAGGCGCTATAGAAACAGCGAGAGCTTACGTAGCGCAGAAAACAGCCCGTGAGTGCTTTAAAAAGCAACACCGATGAATAGCTACTTAGAAAGTAAGGTATGGATAATACCGAACAGTCACTTCGGCGACACTATAGCGTAATACTACAAAGTATCCATTGGAATACTGGTGTTACGCCAATTATGCCCACAAAAATTCAAGGTGAAAGTGCAACGATCACCTTGCCAAATAGCTAATAATCACAGTGCCCGCTGTAAACTTAAGGGGCGAGGCAATAATAGCTTGCCCCATTAAGCGTAGGGCTCTATTTCCTCGGCAAGGCGTTCGAAGGGTGTATGCCGAGGCGTGTACGCTTTGAGCAGCGCAAGAAAGGGAGCACAGAACAAGTATTATTGGGTAATGTATTTTTTCCTCGATGCTAAGTTAAATCCACCCCGCAACCGCCAATACCACAGTAACCATTAGGGTTTTTATCTAAATATTGCTGATGATACTCTTCGGCATAATAGAACTCAGTCGCCGATGCAATTTGCGTGGTTATCGTATCAAACCCTTTTTCACTGAGGGCTTTTTGGTACTCCGCTTTGCTGGCGATCGCTTGCTCTAATTGCATCTCATTAAAAGTATAAATACCCGAGCGGTATTGTGTGCCTTCATCATTACCTTGGCGCATGCCTTGGGTGGGGTTATGCGACTCCCAAAACACTTTCAATAACTGAGCAAAAGTTACCTGCTTTGGATCATAAATAACCAATACGACCTCGCTGTGCCCTGTCGAACCAGAGCACACCTCTTGATACGTAGGGTTTGGTGTAAAGCCCGCACTATAACCCACGGCTGTGGCACTCACGCCTTTTATGCCCCACAGCTTGCGCTCGGCACCCCAAAAGCAGCCCATACCAAACAACGCCTGCTCTAAGCCCTCGGCAAAAGGTGGCACCATAGTATTGTGTGTCACGCTATGAATGCCATTAATCTGTTCCGCCGTTTCGCGACCCTTTAAGGCGCTTTCAGGTTTAATCATTTGAGATTTTTCGGGTTTTAAAAACATAGTCGTACCTAAATTTGCTGATTATATGTAGTCATCTAGTCGAGTAACCGTATGACAACGCTTACGCATTCAAGCTCACTATTAGATCGCTGATCGTGTATTCAATGCAAATTTTATAATATTTACTCACCCGCCACCGCATTTATCCACACGCAGCGCTCTTTTATTACACGTTTATGCTAGCGTGAATAAACAGCAAGTAAAATAAGCACCACCCGTAGACTCGCATGAGCTAGGCCATCTATACTTTACTTAATAGCTTACCCGTCGATTAAAAATTTTCTCGTCACTTGAGAGGTGATAACCTGCACACAACCCAACCATCTTACATTGAGTCACCAATCATTGACCCACCCTCCAATACTGACTAAGACAAAAATCATGACGTATACTTTAGACGATGTAAAAGAGCTTTCTGGCGAAGATCGCTACGATTATTTTTTAACCGTAGCCGCCGAACAAAGAGAGTTATGGATATTAATCAATGACGAGCAAGAGTTTCTTAAGTTATACAGTGACGAGCTAAGATTAGAGACCCTGCTTGTATGGCCTAGCGCTGACTTAGCCACACAATATGCCCAAAGTGCCAGCGAAGCGTTAAGTGCAAAGAGTATTGCGCTGCCGCAGTTTTTTATGAAATGGGTCGCAGGGCTAGAAGCCGACAACCTTCAAGTCAACGTATTCCCCAACGATTCTGATGACGCCTGGATCATGACTGCCAAAGAGCTAAAGTCCGAGCTACAAGACGTGATTAACAGCGCATTTTAGCGCCGCCAGTTGCAAATAAACCCTCAAGCCATCGACTTGAGGGTTTATGGGTTTAACTCGGCTGCAACCTAAGGTAACAGCGGCTTAACTACTGCAGCTCTAATATCAAGTAGCAGCTTCTAACATTAAGCAACTATTATATAGTGTGCATATAGTGTCGCTATCACTTAACGTAACGAGTCAAAAAACTAGGGCTGGCGCCATTACACCAATACTCCAGGCAGCACCCCTTTAGAGGCCTCAGGAATACCAAAGCGGTTAATATCTGTTAAGCCCATAGCATGAGCGGCTGTCACATACATATCTCCGTGTCCACGACGATCGCTAGAAAAATCAAAAAGTTACCCGTCTTTATCGTACCGCCAGCAGAGCCGGCCGTAATATAAGGGATGTTGCGCCTATCGTGTTCGCCTCGGTCGTTTGAGTGCTCGCACGTCCAGATAATGAGTGTGTTGTCCAGCATAGTGCCGCCAGCCTCGGGGGATACTCTTCATCTTTTGAATCAAGTAATCAAAGCGCTCGGTAAAAAACAAAATATCATCTTTGGTGTTGGCAATATCGGTAACGCCACCGGAAACATCAGACACCTTGCCGCCGGTGAAGCTGCTATCGGCTTTGAACGCTATATTGCCATCGCCATCAGCATTGTCGCCACCGGTATTGATCGCTGCTACGGTCACGTAATGTAAGGGGCTGTTTGGTACCGCCGACGAAGCGCTACTGGTTGACGCCACACTTGAAGAGGGTTGCGAACCTTGCTACGCGCACCAATTTTGCCCCGCTGTATCATAAAGATAGGCTGCTAGATCATCGCCGCAGGTCGCATTACCCTCGGTACAGTTAGCGCCAAAATAAGCCGACATGTGTTTTTCAATATAGACATCTAGCGCACCCTCAGAAGGCTTACCTGCACCGATAGCACCATAAGGGCCATCAAAAATGGCAATACTAGGGTTGGCACCGGCACCCGGTGTTTTATCAGTACCATCTGGCGCACCATGGCAGGTTGTACAATTTAAGCCCACAGCATTATAAAGCGCCTGGCCACGTCCGATATCCGTATTGCAAGCACCCGTTGATGCGGGACTTGAGGATACCGAGCTAGAAGAAGCAGGGCCAGAAGAAGCAGGATTGCTCGGCGGTGTAGAGCTGCTAAGCATCGAGCTTGAAGAAGGGCACATCTTGCCCACCACTACAGCTACAGCCTGCCACACCCAGAGCCAGTACAACCCACAAAGGTCTATACAGATTAATATTAAACATTGCCAATACCATGTTGTAAAAACTACTAAATATGCCTTTGCAGGCGACTACAAACCATCGCGACACATGCCTAGCTAAGCCTTTGCTTGTTAAACGCTCAACCCCACATGACGCTAAATTAACCCAACTAAACTAAACAACAGCTCTAAGCTCACACAGCATACTAACCATCAGTTATGTACACAAAACCTTTAATCTTAAAGCGCTCAACCAACACTAATTAGCTCAAAAAGAGGCTATTGCTGCCTCTTTTTGAGCTAATCCTCATCAAAACCTATCCACATAACACCCTAAAATGGACTGTGGAAACACGGCATTAAGATGTAAAAACACGCGTACTCGCTACAATAATTGCAATAAGTGGGCGCTCTAACGCGCGCATCTCACAGAAAGGTATCATATTTTTGTCTAATAAGTGTAGGATAGGAACTATTAAGCAGGGACGATAGTAGTAAAAGTGAGACACAGTCCTACAATATACAAGTTGAGACCGAAATGAAAAATCAAAAAGGCTCTTCTCCGCTTTAATGAGGTGACTTAGAGGGCGGAATAGAACATGGATTGCTCATCAGGCATCGAGGACTGCC
>CANLTI010000003.1 GCA_947494095.1 uncultured Pseudomonadales bacterium | reverse complement strand
GGCGCCTATATGCTGTTAGAAAAACCAGAACTGTTCGATACATATATTCTCGGCAGCCCTTCCTTTTGGTATGACAAACGCGCGATCTTCCGGCTGGAACAACAACACGCAGGCAAGAACAAATCGATGACGGCCAATGTGCTGATGTATATTGGCGGAAAAGAGCGATATAGCCGCCGAAGCGACATGGTACAGGATATGTTGGATTACGCTGACATACTGCAATCGCGAAACTACACAGGACTTCAGCTGAAGACCAAGGTATTTGAAGGCGAAAGCCACAATAGTGTGTTTCCGATTTATCTGACTGACGGACTTAAAAAAGCTATTCCCAAAGATTGATTTAAACGAGCCAGCTGAATTGGCAATATTCAGCTGGCCTGCCTCGCGCTCTATTGCCCTAACAAAGCCTCAAGTTCATCGTCGCTAAGAGCTTCAATTGCCGCAATCTCATCTGCCAATTGCTCGATGGAAAGACTGCTACTAAGCGCGTCAATGTGAGCGGCAAGTTCCTGTAACACCGGATGCTCAAAGACGATACGTATCGGCACATCAACACCAAGGTTGGAACGGATTCTAGAAATAAGCTGGGTCAGTAACAGCGAGTGACCACCAATAGCAAAGAAGTTATCTTTGACACTAATTTTGTCTAGGTTCAAGACTTCACGCCATATCGCCACCAAAGCCTTTTCCACATCCGTTTGCGCCTCAACAAAGGCTACCTGTTGAGCGATGTGCTCACTGGGCTCAGGTAGGGCCTGACGATTTACCTTGCCGTTAGCGCGTAGCGGAAATTCTGTCAGCTCGATAAAAACCGCAGGCATCATGTAGTGCGGAATCCTATTTCGGGTATGGCGCCGAATATCGTTTAAGCTTACTTGCTCTGAAGCGGCCGTACGGTAATTACACTTGCAGGGACACTCACTCAAAAGTTTGCATAATAATCAACCATCTTCTACGCTTAAGCTAACAATTCAGGCGATAGCGATAAGGTGGTTATTATGACTAAAGCGAGAAGCCAACAGATTTCATTAGATACTACGCCTTACTATCATTGTGTAACACGATGCATTCGTCGTGCTTTCTTGTGTGGCTATGATCAGTGCAGCGGAACCAGCTACGAGCACCGCCGCCAGTGGGTTGAGGACCGCTTGATGCTATTGGCTGAAGTTTTTGCAATAGATATCTGCGCTTACGCTGTGATGTCAAATCACGTCCACGTACTCTTGCAGGGACACTCACTCAAAAGTTGTGAAGATAAACGGACCGCGATTGATGGCAATCTTCCGCCCATATTGGATCGCATTGGCATTGATTCTGAAAACTGGATAGCGTTAACCACCGCCTTCGAGAAAAATACCAATACCTTTGTCGGGGCCGAGGCTCACATAGAAAGCGCGGCCCTGCAGTTGGGTTGTAAGCGCACACCCAACCGGCAGCGCTGCAAATTGCTCTTCGGTTAACAATTACCCTTCATGTTACCGCGCTTCAAACGAATTCGACCTGCGCGGGTATATGCGCTAACGCAATAAATAACTTGGGTTGATAGCTGGAAGTAATAAGGCCATAATTCCGCGTGTTTTAGTATTTGCCGGTATCCGTTGTTGGGTTGTTCAAGTAGGTGTTTTTTAGGGTGAGTGTCCCTGTACTATTAATATAGAGGACATCCACAATCTGAAGTCACTTGCAGGTGCACGTAGACTGCTCGATAACATTGGTTATAATGAAAAACTGGTTAAGGAGGTTGTTCTTGCATTGCACTTTTCCGGTTTTGCGAAGGAGTCTTCAGAAGAGCAGCGTAGTATCGTCCACCTCAGTATGCGGAATCGCCATGAAAACATGCTTGACCTTTAGTATCATTAGCTTACAGATTTTACTCGCAGCCTGTAGCTCTTCAGGCGTTAATCAAGAGGCTTGTGAAAAAGCAGATGGTTGCTCCCTTGCTAGCTCTTTGCTGTCAATAAGCAGTATTGCTGACAGTAGCATTTCTTCATCCTCTAGATCTTTGTCATCGACTTCTGTCTTTTCGTCTTCTGTGGCTTCATCTGCACAATCAAATGTGAGCAGTTTAAGTTCACACAGCATGAGCTCAGCTTCAAGCTTGCCGCAAGAGCTGATCTATAACACGGCTGAAATCGAATCTTTACAGGCTGAGCTGCAATTGACGCTAGATAATATTGATTGTGACTTCAAGACAAATGGCTGTGATTCGACAGCTCAACAATTTATGCCTGCACTACCATCTGTGGATGCTTCTGCGGTTATATTGGTGATGGATTGGGGGCTATCGCCATTACTGGCAAGCCCTTATGCAGAACGTATTGCGGGTTACTTCTCTTTAGATGGCAATCTTTTGTTGGTTGATGAGCCACAAGAGATTGAAATCCCGAATTACATGGCTGACATACTAGCCGTGCGCCGATCCTATCCTGGCCATATTTCTTCGCAACAATTTAGTGGCATTATTGGCGCCAATAATGCCACTGCATTGTATGGTTCTATCAGCAATACGCTACCGGGGCATGGTTATTTTATTGCGTCATTTATTTTTGAGCACAACCCTCTCGCGCAAGTTGCTTTAATGGATTTAGATGCTGTGTCCAACATCTATGGCGGCCAGAGTCTGTGTAAAAACCTTACTTCAAATGATCAAGTGCTACAAGATGAAGCTTTTTTAGTGATTCAAGAAAAGCATGATAATTTTTTGGCATCCGTATCTTCGGTCGTTAAAAACCTGAAGGTGGACTACATTAACGCTTCTTGGGGATTATCAAGAATTAACTTGCGTGACATATTAATGTCAGACTGTGGTGAAGTGCCTACCGATGAGGTGTTAAACCAGCTGCTTGCAATTGATAAAGCGTTTATGAGGTCGATTTCTAGCCTCGATTATCTTGATGAGGCGACGGGAGAGCAACGCTTCCCTGTTGTTGTGCAAGCTGCTGCGCAACGCCAAACACAGCCTTTAGTGGTTGATGATCCCGATTTTCCCGCCGATTGTGATTCCCAGCCCGGTAATAGAATTCGAGTCTCAGCGATTTATGCTGACCCTAATGACGAGGCCATTCCGCCTGAAGGCAGTAACGATATTCGCTTTATCACACCGACATCGGAAAAAGAGATTCTTGCCTGTACCGATATCTATACACCTGTAGGCGCGTACCGTATTGACGAGCTGCCTTTTTTTGCAGTCCGTCAAAAGAGTCTCAAGTTTTTGTTGAATGGCTTTATTGAGATTGATTCCTTTCCCGGTTTTCCATCGTCATCGTTTGCCCCTCCGGTGATAATTTCTGCTTTAAGTCACCAGCAAACTCAAACCGAAAAGTATCTCTCTTTAGAGGAATTGCTGGAGGTCGTGGCTAATGGCCATCAAATTATCGACCCTCTACTGTATAGCCAGTTGAATTCGTATCGATTAGGCTATCGCCGAGACGAATATACAACCGCAAATAGCTATCGTAACAACCTGCGATGATTGGGCCGGCCTCAATAGACTGAGGGTGCACACACAGCGACCTTCAGTCATACTGTTGTAGGTTTTGGGTTCTTTATACTCGAAAGGTGTTTTTGGTGTGCCTGTCTCTGCTTTTGCTTCCTGAGATTAAGAAGGCTTTCAAAACTAAAAGTGTAAGCGGCTTTAAAACATCCGATGGGGGTCACGCTTTAGTTGGGGATATTCTCGGGCAATGTTCTGTAAAATAATCAGCGCTATAACAAACGCTTGTAGCCGAGGCCAAACACTACGCGGTTTTGGTGTTACTCGCTGCGCTCAAACAATAACACCAAATCGCTCCGCGTTCGGCCCGGCTGAAGCGGGCGTTAGGCATCCAGAGTATGCGAGATAAAAATTATTATAGTGCCATCGCAATTTTACTATTCTGCCTTAGCTTGACTGGTTGTGATCCATATAGTGGGTTTGGCTGTATCGCGCCAGAGGCTCATCCAGCGGTCAATTTTGCAAGATCTTTGACTCAGCAACAATTAGAAACTGTATATGTTGAAATTCAAAAGCTGAGTGACGAAAATGCTGGTAAAAACTATGAAACTCAATTTTCCAAAGAGGATATTCCAAATAAGTTGGCATTCTTAAATGCTGAAGTCATTCGAGTTTATCGTTCCGGCGACCCCTACGTGATTTTGGCAAATTGCTTTGATGAGAGAATTGAGTTACACCTATCTTCTTCAGATGATCTGCTGGAGAGTATTACTCTACATTGGGCTGAGCCTACAAACGAAAATCCATATTTGACAGGCAGCCAAAAGCTTTGGCAAAGAAAAAAATAGGCGTTAATTTACTTTATGGGGTAAGCCTAAATCGGGTAGCTAGGAGTTTCTAACTCCCAGCCCCCACATCACCCAGCATGCGGATCCGCAATTCCTTGCAGGGACACTCACTCAAAAGTTCGGTTTTTCATCTAGGTTAGTGAGCCGACAACCGGATAAAGCGACAACACACATTGCTGATAAGTATTGCATGAAATTTTTCACATACTGCTCAGTTTATTTAGTCAGTGAATTTGCTTTATTGATCACAAGTGATTGTGATTTGGTCTCACCATTGCTCCAAGTTACTGTTACAGTAGGCTCTTTTTTACAAGATCCTAATCCAAAATGTACCTTGCTGTTGTGGTTTAATGAGTATTGAGCGCCTGAACTACCAATTACTTGGCTTTGCACTACGCCGCAAGCTTTTAACTTAACTAATGCACCGAGTGCGGTTGCTTTATTTGATGGTGATGTCCCAACATCTAACTGAACATAGTTGTTAGAATTGTTCCCTGAGTTTTTGTATAAATGCCACTTACCGCGTTCATTTCCTACCACTAGGTCAATTTTTCCGTCTAAGTCATAATCAACTGAGCCAACACCCATCCCAATAGCGCCAAGTTCAGAGGTAACAACTTTGTGTTGGTTTAATTTTTTAAAACCTTGCTCTGCATAATTAAGATAAATTTCTGATTGATTTTCTGAGATCAAGTTTCCACGTCGAACTACGATCAAATCTGACCAACCGTTGTTGTCTAAATCTGCCACTGTGACAGCTTGGCTGTGATCTTTAAATGACAAACCTGATTTTTTGGTTATGTCTTTGTATACGCCTTTGTGGTTTTCCAACAATACGTTGGTTAAGCCTTGATGATGCTTTTGCTGTGGGTAATACTCCACGCCTTTGATAACTCCAGACATTGGCGCCCAAATATTACTGAGTAATTTCCATTGTCGGTTACCGATATACCCTAGATACAGTCCTTTTTTTGGTGTTGCATCAGGAAAGCCTAATGCATCGCTGTTTACAATTCGGATGTCGCGCCCAGAGTGTGTTTCACCATCATATTGATATTCATAAGCCGACTCGCCTACATATATTAATTTATTTGGCCACTGAGATTGAAAATTAACAAGCTCAAAAATATCAGCCATTTTTAATGCAGAAAAATCACTCATGCCGCGTTTGTTATAAAATCCGAATAATTGACTCACAGGGTCATAAAAGGTTTCTCCTGCAACAAACTCTTTGCCTCGGGTTAGATATAAATCAAAGTCGCCGTCGTTATCGAAGTCAAGCTCAGCCACTCCAGTTACGTCTGTATATTGCTCTGGTAGTACCGATTTACTTACATCTTTAAATATAAAGTCACCGGTATTCTGATATGCTTTTACAGCTCCGTGTCCATAAATAATAAAGTCTGGACTCGCGTCTTGATTAAAGTCTGTCACTAATGTTTTTTGACCGTCGCCTTTTATTGCTGGTAAGTTTCCGGCTAACACTAATTGTTGCTGTTCATTGTTTTTATATAAGTAATTCTCTGGCTTCCCTTTTAGTTCTTTTGATGGAAAAGCAAAATTCACTAAATCTAAATCGCCGTCTTTATCCAAATCGACAAACTTAACGGTTCGGCCACGCATAAATGCAAGGGGCTCTGGAAAGTCTGGAACTGTAGTAAATTCCCGTTTTTTATTTACTCTAAAGATTTTAGAGTTACGCGCATTTGCACCTGAACCACCACCACGAGAAAGTATTATTTCCAGCTCGCCATCTTGATCAAAGTCACCAACGGAAACGCCGTGCATATCTCCCATGATCAAATCGTAAGGTTTGCTGTATTTACCTTCGTTATTCCACATGACTCTGATAGCGAAACCATGATCATTTAAGATCAAGTCTGGCCAACCATCTTGGTCGAGATCTGCAATAACTGGGCTATCCCATTGACGTAGATTTTTTTGTTCAGTGGGAAAGTTTTTAATTGCCTCGGTAAACTCTGGTGAATTTTTACCGTTATTTATTGTGCCTATTTGAGCTGCCGACTGAAATGAAAGTAAGCAAAAAAACACAATTAAAGTAAGTAGTTTCATGGTGTTCATCCTGATTTAATAAATCGTTTTATACGCCAAGCGTACCAGCAATTTGAGGTTAAGTAGTGAGGTGATTTTAACACCTCTTAAGGGGTGACCAGATTTAGTTTGCCACAACATACTGTGTTTATGAGTACACGAAAACCAACGGAAGATTAACTGAGAGTGCGTTAACTGAGCTTAGGGGCGAGGAAAAATACATGACGATAATCGTCTTTCCTACTGCCTCTGCTCGACTTTATGCTCCTCGACTTTATGCTCCTCGACTTTGTGCTCCTGCAAAGTCTAATCTCGCATATCCTTATGCAGCTGCAATGACTAAAAGGGGCTTCTCCCCGATGCGTTGCTCAAAGCGTTACATGGCCAGGCTATGCCCCTTCGAGCGTCTTGCCGAAAAAACAAAAACCTACATCTCATTGGGCACACTATTATTGCCTCGCCCTTAAGGGCAGGTCGCGAATCAATAACTCAAGGCCGTGCTGCATCAAAATTAGACGATACGGCTCGCCGTAACGCCTGTGCCGCTGTAGTTCTTTAATCCAAATCACAGTACCCATTAACGGCGGCGGGGTAAAGACTCACTCGGTCAAAACGGCGATGCTAGCGGTTAAATTTAAGCCATAACTGGTAAAACGCTTTAATGCATTGCGCGCGATCATCGACTCGACCGTCACGGTTGCAGTCGGCCCCTTGAATCACCTTAATAACCTCTGGACCGTGAGCGGCAATATCGGTCGAATTGGGCGGCGCTACGCGCGTAGCCTTTGGTGATTGTGCAATAAAGTCGTTAATATCTTTGTAAGATAAGAACATTGCTTTGGTGATGTCTGGGTATTGTGTATCGTGGATCAGCTCCGGTTCGGGCGCTAGTGCAGCGGCAGGTATTGGGTCACCGCTCTGCCCGTAAGCCTTAAAAGGTAAAGTGCTGGCAGTCAGCCCAAAAAGCGTGAGGGTTGCGGCAAAACGGATATTACTGTGCACAGAGAAAGTTGGTATGGTGCGCTGAGCATGGGGCATAAGCATAGGGTATAGGGTAGGTGAATTTGAAGTCATAGCACTGTACTTTAACTCTGCTTTAACTGTGCGTATACTGCGCGCCTTTCATTTATTATGCCTACTGTGTTCAATGGCAGCGTTGTGTGGGTAGCGAATAGACTATTCTCCGCAAGCAGCACAGCGATGGCGCGCATTTTCATGTGGCCTTTAGTAAGGGCCACCACTGACAACGAGGAAATTCCATGCCTATTATTACACTCCCCGACGGCTCGAAGCGTGAGTTTGACAAGCCCGTTACTGTATTAGATGTAGCGGCTGATATTGGCCCAGGTTTGGCTAAGGCTACCATTGCTGGCCGTGTTAATGGCGAGCGCGTTGATGCTTGCGAAGTGATTACTGAAGACTCTGAGCTCACCTTATTTACCGCGCGCGATCCCGATGGTTTAGAGATTATCCGCCATTCTTGTGCGCATTTGATTGGCCACGCGGTTAAGCAGTTGTGGCCTGATGCCAAAATGGCTATTGGCCCCACCATCGAAAACGGCTTTTACTACGATATCGATATGGCACACATGCTGACCGATGAAGATGTCGAAAAGTTAGAAAAGCACATGTTAGCTTTAGCGAAAACTAATTATGCGGTTGTCAAAAAGACCGTTAGCTGGCAAGAGGCGCGCGATACCTTTGAAGGCCGTAACGAGCCATATAAGTTAGAAATTATTGACCAAAATGTGCCTAAAGACGCCACGCCCGGTCTATATCATCATGAAGAGTACGTGGATATGTGTCGCGGCCCACATGTACCGAACATGGGCTTTTGTCATCACTTTAAGCTCACGCGCGTGTCGGGTGCTTATTGGCGGGGCGATTCTGACAATAAAATGTTGCAGCGCATTTATGGCACCGCCTTTGGCGACAAAAAAGGCCTTAAGGCACATTTAAAATTAATGGAAGAAGCGGCCAAGCGCGATCACCGTAAAATTGGTAAAAAAATGGATTTATTCCATTTGCAAGAAGAAGCCCCCGGCATGGTTTTTTGGCATCCGCGTGGCTGGACCATTTACAGCGAACTTGAAAAGTACATGCGCGAAGTGCAGCGCTTAAACGGTTATCAAGAAATCAAAACCCCGCAAATTGTTGATCGCTCGCTGTGGGAGAAGTCGGGTCATTGGGATAAGTTTCGCGACGGTATGTTCACGGTGGAGTCTGAAGGCCGCGACTTAGCCGTTAAGCCCATGAACTGTCCGTGCCATGTGCAGGTGTTTAACCAAGGCCTTAAGAGCTACCGCGATTTGCCTTTACGCTTAGCCGAATTTGGCTGTTGTCATCGCAATGAAGCTTCGGGCTCGTTGCAGGGCATTATGCGGGTACGGGGTTTTGTGCAAGATGACGCGCATATTTTTTGTGCCGAAGAGTCTATTCAAGAAGAAGTCTCTACTTTTACTGACTTGCTCTATAATGTGTATGCCGACTTTGGCTTTACGGACGTTATTATTCGTCTGTCAACTCGCCCCGAGCAGCGCGTAGGCAGTGACGAAGTCTGGGATAAAGCCGAGAAGTCTTTAGCGGATGCTTTAGAGGCAAAAGGCTTAGATTTTGAGTATTTGCCCGGCGAAGGTGCCTTTTATGGCCCTAAAATTGAGTTTTCGCTAAAAGATTGCATCGGTCGCGTTTGGCAATGTGGTACTATTCAGGTTGACTTCTCAATGCCAGGCCGTTTGAATGCGCAATATGTCGCCGAAGATGGTTCTCGTCAAGTACCGGTAATGTTACACCGTGCTATTCTTGGTTCGTTCGAGCGTTTTATCGGTATTCTGATCGAAAACTACGAAGGTGCATTTCCAACATGGTTGGCGCCTGAACAGGCCGTCATCATGAATATTACGGACCGCCAAGCCGAATATGCGACAAAAATTGAAAAAACGTTGCAAAATAAAGGCTTTCGTGCGATTGCTGACTTGAGAAATGAGAAGATCGGCTTTAAAATCCGCGAGCACACAATTGCGCGCATCCCTTATCTTTTGGTTGTAGGTGATCAAGAGGTGGCAAATGGCACTGTCGCGGTGCGCTCATGGCAAGGTGATGACCTTGGCACACTGACTTTAGAGGCATTTGAACAAACACTTGCCGAAGCTGTGGCCAAACGAGGCAGATTAGAACAATCTGCTGCTAGTGAATAACAAGCGTAAACAGATACGCTTGTATGATTTACTAGCCTAAAAAGGCACGCCTTACTTTTTTAATTAATTTGGAGATAATCACCATTAACAATCGCACAAGCAACGGAAAGGGCCGCAGTAAAAAAGCGGCTATCAATGATCAAATTGAAGCATCAGAAGTACGATTAGTAGGCGCCGACGGAGAACAAGTAGGCGTTGTAACGTTAGAGCAGGCACTTGAAGCTGCGCGTGCGGCAACCCTAGATTTGGTTGCCATTGCGCCTGATGCTGAGCCCGTTGTCTGTAAGATTATGGATTATGGTAAGCACCTTTTCGAAATTAAAAAGCAAAAAGCTGCCGCCAAGAAAAAACAAAAGCAGCAACAAATTAAAGAGATGAAGTTCCGTCCGGGAACTGAAGATGGGGATTACCAAGTTAAATTGCGTAACCTCACGCGCTTTTTAGAGCAGGGGGATAAAGCCAAGGTATCTTTACGTTACCGTGGCCGAGAGCTCGCCCACCAAGAACTTGGCATGGAAATGATGCTTCGCATCGCCAAAGACTTGGAAGAAATTGGAACCGTAGAACAGCACGCCAAAATGGAAGGG
The DNA here is from genome assembly GCA_947494095.1 of uncultured Pseudomonadales bacterium. GTDB lineage: Bacteria > Pseudomonadota > Gammaproteobacteria > Pseudomonadales > Cellvibrionaceae > Marinagarivorans. Next base: position 114,733 of record CANLTI010000003.1, on the reverse strand, counting down.
CGTCAGTTGATTATGGTTATTGCCCCCAAAAAAAATAAGTAACTAGGGCTTTTTAGCTGCCTTATTGCTTGAAAAAAGACCGTAAAAAATGGCTTAAACGCCGACCGGAGATTTATTATGTCAAAAGCTAAAGTACATAGTGGTGCTGCAAAGCGCTTCAAAAAAACGGCTGCTGGTTACAAACACAAGCACGCTAACAAAAGCCATATCCTTACCAAAATGACGACTAAGCGTAAGCGTCAGTTGCGTGGTACAAGTGTACTTAATGCATCTGATTCTCCATTAGTAGATCGTATGTTTAGGTCTTGCTAAGTTTTACGTTTTTTCATAATCATTTTTAGAGGAATTTACTATGGCGCGTGTAAAACGTGGTGTACAGGCGAATCGTCGTCACAAGAAAGTATTAAAGTTAGCTAAAGGTTATTACGGTGCACGTTCACGTGTATTCCGCGTAGCGAAGCAAGCTGTTATTAAAGCCGGTCAATATGCATACCGTGACCGTCGTGTTAAAAAACGTGTATTCCGCGCACTTTGGATCACACGTATTAATGCTCAGTCTCGTGCTGAAGGCCTAAGCTACAGCCGTTTAATTGCTGGCTTGAAAAAAGCAGCCATCACATTAGATCGTCGTGTTTTGGCTGATCTTGCTGTTCATGATAAACCAGCATTTGCTGTTATCGTGACCAAAGCAAAAGAAGCTTTAGCAGCTTAAATTACAGTTGTTGTTTCGTTTTTAACGAGACAATCACTTAATTTTACTGTTTAAAAAGGGGAAAGACTTAGGTCTTTCCCCTTTTTTTATGCCTGAATTTATGTGCGGGTATCGCACGCAGGTGTTTTGCGGTTAAAATCCCGTCTTCATTTATTGTAACTATTCAGCCGAACCAAAAAACCCTCTTAACAGGGTGCTGATGGGTTATTTTCTGGGCATTTAAGCACCGGGAGCGCTTATATAGCGACCATGGATGGCTTGAGCGGCTCAGCAAATGATTTATTAGCGCCCGATTTCCGACCCTCTGAATAGTTACCATTTATTTACCTCCTAACGATCTATTGGAACCTCTATGGAAAACCTTGCTGAGCTCACGACACAAGCTCTAAAACTGGTTGCTGAGGCAAACGAGCTTGCCGCACTAGACCATATTCGCGTTGAATACTTAGGTAAAAAAGGGCAAATAACAGCCCAGTTAAAATCTTTAGGTAAGCTTTGTGCTGAAGAGCGGCCAGCCGCCGGCGCCAAAATTAACGAAGCCAAGGTGCAGGTGCAAGACGCAATGAATGCGCGTAAAGCCGACCTAGAAAGCGCAGCGATTAATGCCCAGCTTGCCGCTGATACAGTGGATGTCACTTTACCGGGCCGCGAAGCCGAGCGCGGTAGCTTACACCCAGTAACACATACTCTTAATCGCATCGAAGATATCTTTGTGCGCGCAGGCTACAGCGTAGAGCAAGGCCCAGAAGTCGAAGATGACTTTCATAACTTTGAAGCGCTAAATATCCCCTCGCATCATCCTGCGCGCGCTATGCACGATACTTTTTATGTCGATGACCGGCATGTGTTACGTACGCATACCTCGCCTGTGCAAATTCGCACAATGCTAAAACGCAGTGGCCCACTAAAAGTCATTTGTCCAGGTCGTGTGTACCGTTGCGACTCCGACTTAACGCATACGCCTATGTTTCATCAAGTCGAGGGCTTAGTGGTCGATAAAGACGTCAGCTTTGCTGATTTAAAAGGTGTGGTATCACAATTTTTACGCACCTTTTTTGAAGCCGACGTACCTGTGCGTTTTCGCCCGTCGTACTTTCCTTTTACCGAGCCCTCGGCCGAAATGGACATTCAGTGTACGCACTGCAAAGGTGAAGGCTGTCGTGTGTGTAAGCAAACCGGCTGGCTTGAGGTGGGCGGTTGCGGCATGGTGCACCCTAATGTTTTTAAAGCGTGTGATATTAACCCCGAGGAAGTCTCTGGTTTTGCCTTTGGTATGGGGGTCGAGCGCTTGGCTATGCTGCGTTATGGCATTAAAGATTTACGGATGTTCTTTGAAAATGATTTGGAATTTTTACAGCAGTTTTAACCCGCGTTTTAGCGTGTGTTTTAACGAGTAAAAATAAACCAATCCGTCAAATTAAAGAACAGTAATGTGGAATACATGATATGAAAATTAGTGAATCTTGGTTGCGAGAGTGGGCCAACCCCAGCATTGGAACAAACGATTTGGTGGCACAGGTAACTATGGCTGGCCTAGAGGTTGATGCTGTAGAGCCTGTAGCGGGTGAGTTTAGTGGTGTGGTTGTGGGTAAAATTATTGCTGTAGAGCAGCACCCAGACGCCGATAAGCTCCGTATTTGTCAAGTAGAAGGTCATGCCGAAGGCATGCAGCAAGTAGTATGCGGCGCGCCTAATGCGCGTGAAGGTTTAATTGCGCCTTTTGCTACCATTGGTGCCAAGTTGCCAGGCGACTTTAAAATCAAAAAAGCTAAATTGCGAGGCGTTGAGTCATTTGGCATGCTGTGCGGCCAAACTGAACTCGAGTGTGGCGATGACGATAGCGGTTTGTGGGAGCTACCCGCGGATGCGCCAGTAGGTACCGATTTGCGTGAGTATCTTGATCTTAACGATAAAGTACTCGAGCTCGACCTAACGCCTAATCGCAGCGATTGCCTCAGTGTTCGCGGTATTGCACGTGAAGTGTCTGTGCTTAATCACTGTGCGTACAACCCTGTCGTTATTGATACGGTGGCACCTGAGCATAATGAAGTCCGCCAGGTAAGCCTTGATGCTGGCGACGCTTGCCCACGCTATGTTGGGCGTTTAATTAAAGGTATCAACAATAAAGCGCCTAGCCCTAGCTGGCTAGTTGAAAAGCTACGCCGTTCAGGTGTCGCTAGCCTTGGCGCGGTTGTTGATGTGACTAACTATGTACTGTTAGAGCTGGGCCAGCCAATGCATGCGTTTGACGCGGCAAAAGTGCAAGGCAATATAACTGTGCGCTTAGCGCAAGCTGGCGAGAAACTTGAATTACTCAATGATCAAACCGTTACATTAAAGCCTAATGTGTTAGTGATAGCCGATGAGCAAAAAGCCTTAGCCTTTGCCGGTGTTATGGGCGGTAAAGCTTCTGCGGTTAGTGATGATACAACCGATATTTTATTAGAGTCTGCGTTTTTTGCGCCGATTGCGATTGCTGGTCGAGCGCGTGATTTTGGTTTGCACACCGACTCATCGCATCGCTATGAGCGTGGCGTCGATCATCAATTGCAAAACCAAGCCCTCGAGCGCGCAACGGGTTTAATTAAAGACATTTGTGGCGGCCAAGTAGGCGAGGTGTTTAGCGCTGTTAACGAAGCCGACTTACCTAAGCCTGCTGTTATTACGCTCAATAAAAATCGCTTAGCGAAAACGTTAGGCTTGCGCTTAGAAGACGCTGATGTTGAGCGTTTATTAACGGGTTTAGGCTTAGAGCTTGTTGAGCAAAGCGATGACGCGTGGCAGTTTGTAGGCCCTAGTTATCGTTTTGATATTGCGATCGATGCCGATTTAGTCGAAGAGCTCGCGCGTCTTTATGGTTACGATAAGCTGCCAACACGTACGCCTGTGTTTGCGAACGAATTGCCTTCAACCCCCGAAAACGCCGTATCGCTAAGGGGTTTAAGTGCAGCACTTGTGGCTCGTGGTTATCGCGAAGCAATTACTTACAGTTTTGTAGATCCTAAGGTGCATGCGCATTTTACGGAAGGCAAAAAAGTGGTCACACTTAAAAACCCCATCAGTGCTGATATGGCCGAAATGCGCACCAGCTTGCTGCCTGGGTTAGTGCAGGCGCTTAAATATAATCTTAACCGCCAACAAACGCGTGCGAGCTTATTTGAAAGTGGTTTAGTGTTTGAGTGCGGTGATGCCGATAGCGCCGACATTTACCCGCAAAGCCGCCGTATTGCCGGTTTGCTCTACGGTAATCGCCAAGCCACTGCATGGTGCCACGCAAAAGAAGCGATTGATTTCTTTGATGCCAAAGGTGATGTTGAAGCGCTGCTTGCAGTAACACGCAATAGCGAGGCCTTTAGCTTTGTGCCTTCAGCACAACCTGCGAGCTATATGCATCCTGGTCAGTGTGCCGATGTGATGCTCGGTGGCCAATGTGTCGGGTTTGTGGGTGCGCTGCATCCCTCAACAGCTAAAGCACTGGATTGTGGTAAAAATACCTTTGTTTTTGAGTTGGCGCTTGAGGCACTACTGGAAGGCGCTGTACCAGCGTTTAATCCTTTATCGCGCTTCCCTGCGGTGAGCCGCGATTTGGCCTTAGTGGTTGAGCAAAGCGTGAATGCCACAGTGCTCGAAACGGCTATTAGTCAGGCTGCTGGCGAGCACTTAAAAGCGGTGTCTTTATTTGATGTCTATGTTGGGCAGGGCGTACCTGAGGGGCATAAAAGCTTGGCGTATAACCTGACCTTTCAGCATGCTGAGCGCACCCTAAAAGACGACGAAATTCAGCAAGCTGTTGATAATGTTGTAAAAACCTTGGCCGAAGGTTATGGTGCTAACTTGCGTTAAAGGTTAGCCGTAGGTGTTTAAGCCTAAGATTGTTAATGGGTTAACCTCTATAAGTTGTGCACTGAGATAACGAATGTTGTTAGTAAGTAAAAAACACCTTTTAGCGGATTAACCTATTGGCAGAAGAGGGCAAAATGGGACACTCTTTAACTAAACTTGAAATGGCTGAAAAACTTCAACAAGACTTGGGCTTTAGTCGCAAAGAATCAAAAGATCTTGTCGATTGTTTTTTTGAAGAAATTATTGCCGCACTAGAAGATGGCGAGCCTGTGAAAATTTCGGGTTTTGGCAATTTTGAACTACGCGATAAAAGCTCGCGCCCAGGGCGCAACCCTAAAACGGGTGAAGAGTTTGATATAGAGGCGCGCCGCGTAGTGACGTTTAAAGCGGGGCGCAAGCTGCGCGATAGAATAGACGCCTACCAGCGCTAGTGCTTAGTTGAGTGTCTAAGCGATCAATTTAAAGCTCGTAACTATTGCCCAGCTGATAAACCTCACTTCATAGGGTGCTGACGGATTGTTTTTTGGGCATTCAAGCGCCGGGCCTTGCAGGGAAAGCAAGGGTTAGACCGTGCACCTGCATAAGGATATGTAAGATGAGACTTTGCACCTGCATAGGGATATGCGAGATTAGACTTTGCAGGAGCACAAAGTCGAGAAGCATAAAGTCGAGGAGCACACTGTCGCAAACGGCTTGAGCGGCCCAGTCAATGATTCTTAGCGCCCAATTTCGGTATCTCTGGATAGTTAAAAAACTTGGATAGCTACAAAAGCCCTTACGTTAAGCGTAAGGGCTTTTTTTAGACGTTATGCCTGTATTAATTACTTCTGTGAAGCAATCCAGGTTTTAACTTTACGCTCTAGCATACTCATCGGTAAAGCGCCGCCGTCTAATACGGTGTCATGGAACGCTTTAATATCAAACTTATCGCCTAATTCTTTTTCAGACAACTGACGCAATTGTTGAATGCGAATCATACCAATTTTGTAAGTCGTTGCTTGGCCAGGAATCACCAAATAACGGCGGATTTCTGCTTCGATAGCTGCAAGAGGAGCGGGCGAGTTAGATGAAAAATAATCAACCGCTTGCTGTTGGCTCCAGCCTTTATGGTGCATACCCGTATCGACAACTAAGCGGATGGCGCGCCAAATTTCGCTGCCTAAACGGCCAAAATCGGAATAGACGTTTTCAAACGTGCCAGGCATTTCACGTGCAAGGGCCTCTGAATATAAAGCCCAGCCTTCGGCATAGGCGGTAAAGCCTGCTTGCGTACGGAAGGTTGGAATGCCGGTGAGCTCTTGTGCAATCGAGATTTGCATGTGATGACCCGGTAAGCCTTCATGGTATGCAATCACTTCTAGCTCATTTTTTGGCATGGCTTTCATATCAGATAAATGCGCATAATAAATGCCAGGGCGTGAGCCATCTGGCGTGCCCGAGTAGTAATGTTGCGGCGCACCATCTTGCTCACGGAATGATTCTACACGCCTGACTTCTAAATCGGCTTTTGGCAAAATGCCAAAGTAGTTAGGGAGCTCTTTTTTAATGTTCTCAATGGCAGCGGTTGCCTCGTCGATATATCCTTGACGGCCAGCATCATCATTGGTGAAGTAAAAGCGCTCATCATCGCGACTGTCACGAATGTAAGCAAAGAACTCTTGTAGGGTACCTTTAAAACCCGATTTACTTTTTAGCTTTTCCATTTCGCCGCGCAAGCGCTTGACTTCACTTAAGCCAAGTTCATGGATTTCATCGGCCGTCATATCGGTGGTGGTTTTCGATTTTAATAAATACGCATAATAAGCCTCGCCATTAGGCAATGCTGAGACACCCACGGCATTGACGGGTGTATTTTTAATGTCGGCTTCTAAATGCGCGATTAAACGCTGGTACGCAGGCTGAAAATCTTTGACTAGAGCGGCTTTCGCTGACGCTAGATAGGTTTTTGATTGTGCTTGGCTAATGGTTTTAGCCTCGACTAATGCAGCGACCTTCTCTTTTGCGTTAGCCCAGAGTGAAGAATCTTTATCGCTATTGTCAAAGGGTTGGCCCGAGATAATATCTTTGGCTTCTTTGGTGACAATTTCAAAAGCAAAACGCGGTGGGCGTACGCCAGCTTTTGCATTGCGTTGAGCTTGTTCTATCAGCTGATCCATCGCACGACCACTTTGCGATAAGCGTGACACGTAAGCGTCCATATCGCTGGCGGTTTCAACGTTGTGAAAGCTCATTAATAAGGTAGGTAAAAAAGAGTGGACACCTTGCATTTGCTCAAAGATGTAATGATTGCGGATGAATTTTTCACCTGCTGCGTCATCTTCGTATTGCAGCGCCCACAAGTCATACGATAATTTACCGTCGCTGGTTAATTTTTCGCGATCAAATGTACGGCGCATTTCTTCAACCGATTTACGCTTCCATTCAAGGCGTTGTTTGTGTGCGGCCTCGCTCATGTCATCGATTTCACCATAGCGCTCTTTACGGCCTTGAAAGGTGAGAGCAATAGGGCTTTGCAATAGTTCGGTTTCGTATTGAGCTTCGAACCACGCATTCATTTTTTGTGTTTCAGTATTCATGGCGGCAACAGCCGCTGTTGCTGCGGGCTTAGCGGCTTCAGAGGCAAGCGAGTTAAGTTTGCTTGATTCTTGAGTACTGCATGCAGGCAATGCTAAAGCAATAAACAAGGAAAGAGGGAGGCGATGCATAGTGCTGACCTTATGATAAAGTAAGAGTAAATTTTCTCATGGATTTGTATAGTATCTCTTTGCGCCATTGCATCGCAAGTTTTGTACTTTGCGGAACATTACTGGCCCGCGGCTGTCCATCGCGCTCTTTTTTGACCGCTACAGATGTACGCGCTACCTCGCGGGCCTCGTAAAAAACCTGTATTGACAGCCATAGATAAATTGCACCGAATAAGTGCGTTGTGCCAGCACTTTACTGGAGTGATCTGAAGGGCTTAGCTTTAAGGTTTGGCTTAAAGCTAGGTTTACAGGCTTAGGTTTACAGGCTTAGGTTTAACCGTCTAGATAATATACCTGCGTGGCCTGCGTCAATCACTGTGACTGTGACAAGTTGCATCGGGCCCAGTTTTTTTACGCTATATCCTTGGGCTTATACAGTATTCCATTAGCCGCGCATTCAAACAATCGTTATACTCCGCACTTTTTTTACGGGGGTTGCCCGAAGGTTTGTGATGAAAATTCAAAAAGATACAGTAGCGACAATAACCTACAAGCTCAGTGAAGCTGATGGCCCGGTATTAGAAACGAGCGATGATGCGATCCCTATGGCGTATTTGCATGGCCATAGTAATATTCTTGCCGGTTTAGAAGAGGCATTAGAAGGCCTTGAAGTGGGTAATGAAAAGAGTGTGACACTCGCACCTGAGCACGCTTACGGCCCGGTGCACGCCAATGCCGAGCAAAAAGTTCCGGTTAAACATTTGGTGGGTAAATACAAACGCCTATTACCCGGCATGTTTGTTAAGGTCAATACCGATAATGGCACGCGTGATGCGCGCGTTGTTAAGGCGGGCAAGTTTATGGTGACGCTCGATACTAATCACCCGTTTGCGGGTAAAACTTTAGTATTTGATGTTGTTATTCGCGATATTCGTGAGGCAACGCCTGATGAAATTGCTCATGGCCATGCACATGGTTTGGGTGGGCATAATCACTAGCGTGAGTTGTTTTATGCAAGGTACAGTCTTTTTAAACCGGTGTATTGCCCAGGTTTTATTAGGCTAATGCGAGTGCGCCAAGCGATTAGCGAATATATTAAGCCGGCCTATGGTGCGGTTGTTCGTTTGTGCCTGGCGGGTATGTCTGCGTGTGGCTATAGCGTGTCGCGATGCAAAAGTGGTGCATGGGGTTTATGGCGCAAAGCAATGGCCTTTGTGGTTACGCTTCCTGTACCTTCATGGTTGGGTGTGCGGCTACTGGCTGTGATATTGAGTATTATTGCTGTTTGTTTGATCCAGTATTTACCGAATCAAACCCGCATGCTGCACTTTAATTCGAATAATCAATATTTATTATTTGCCGACGGCCACCGCGATGGTACCAGTCAGGTAACGTGGCTGGATGATTATAGCTTTTCGCGTTTTAAATGTTCGCTCAGTGCAGCAGAAGATGCGTGGTGCGGCTGGTCGGTATTATGGCCAAATGAGCCCGATGGTTTAATGGACTTTTCGGCTTATCATAGTTTGCGCGTTAGGCTTAAATATGTGGGCGAGGCAAAAAAACTGCGTATTTATGCCCGCAATTATCATGAAGCTTATGGCGACTTGATCGCTACCGATCCTAATAAATTCCAATCGGTTACCCTTTTTACACATGAGTTTAATGAGGTGGTTGATATTCCGTTGAGTGAGTTTGTGGTGGCCGATTGGTGGGTGACTCGCTTTAATATTCCAAGGCAGCATGTGGCGCCTGATTTTTCGGCGGTACAAATGTTAGCCATAGACTTCCCACAGCCTGCGGTGGCGGGTGATCATGTTATGGAGGTGCTCAGTATTGAGCTAGTCGGGGAGTGGGTCTCAAAAGAGAGTGCTTACTTGGCGCTATTGATTTTGTGGCTTTTAGTTTTAGCGGCCGAAGGTGGCTATCGTTACTACTTAATGAATATCAAAGTAGAGCGCGCCAGAGCGCGAGCGCTCACGCTAGAAAGCTACGCCCGAGAGCTTAGAACACAAACCTCTATGTATAAAAAATTATCGGGGGTTGACCCGCTAACGGGCGCTTATAATCGCGCTGGGATTAAACCTTTACTCAAAAAAAGCTTTGATAATAACCGCCGAAGTGATCATGACCGGGGTGTTGTTATGGTGATTGATATCGATCACTTTAAGCAGGTGAATGACACCTATGGTCACAGTGTTGGTGATACGGTGATTCAGCAAGTGGCCTATGTGATTGCCGATGTGATTCGTGCAGGTGATTTATTTGCGCGCTGGGGTGGCGAGGAGTTTTTGCTGATTTGCCCAGGGGTTAATCGGACAACAGCGGCGGTGATTGGTGAAAAATTGCGCCAAGCGGTCTGCGATAGGCAGTATGCTTCGGGCGTACCTGCGGTCACGGTGAGCCTTGGGGTTACACTAATACGCCACGGTGATGCGTTTAATCAGGCATTTGATCGCGCCGATCAAGCGCTGTATCAAGCTAAGCGCGCAGGCCGTAACCGTGTGGTTTTTTTTGAATTTGATGAGGCGCTTGTTTAGCGCTGTACGACTATTGTTAGATATTGCCTAGCAGTAGTCGCGATTAATCGCACGGGATATCGCACGGGATATCGCACGGGATATCGCACGGGATATCGCACGGTATAATTGTGCCGCGTAACACGCTAAAACCATTGCAGTTGCCCTTAACTCACGCCATCATGCGTAGGTTTATTGATGGCGGTTGTGCTTATTATGTCTTTGCTTAAAGTTAACTCTCCTTTTACGTTTCACAATACTTATGCTGCACTGGGTGAATCGTTTGCGGTGCCCACGTTACCTACGCCGGTTAAAAACCCTAATTGGCTGGCATTTAACACGTCGTTAATGGCTGAGCTTGGGGTTCCTATCACTCCCGTAGAGCAAGAGGCATTGTTGCCCGCTTTAGCGGGTAACGCGGTGCCCAGCGGCGCGACACCCATCGCTCAGGCTTATGCGGGGCATCAATTTGGTCACTTTAATCCGCAGCTCGGTGACGGCCGCGCTATTTTGCTGGGTGAGGTGGTGACACCGCAAGGCCAGCGCAAAGATGTTCAACTCAAAGGTGCAGGCGTCACGCCTTTTTCACGCAGCGGCGATGGCCGTGCGGCATTGGGGCCTGTGGTGCGCGAATACCTTTTAAGCGAAGCTATGCATGCGCTAGGCATTAAAACAACACGCGCATTGGCGGCAGTTGCAACAGGGCAGCCGGTTTATCGTGATACCGCTTTGCCCGGTGCCGTATTAACACGGGTAGCATCGAGCCATATTCGTATAGGGACTTTTGAATGCTTTGCGCGTCGTGGCGAAATAACACAGGTCAAGCGCTTAAGCGATCACGTTATTGCGCGCCACTATCCCGATTGCGCTAAGTCACAGGCTCCTTATAAAGCACTCTTTGAGGCCGTGATGGCGGCGCAAATAGCTTTGGTTGCCAGTTGGATGCAGGTTGGTTTTATTCATGGTGTGATGAATACCGATAATATGAGTATTGCTGGTGAGACTATCGATTATGGCCCTTGTGCCTTTATGGATACCTACGATCCAGCCACTAAATACAGCGCCATTGACGTGCGTGGACGCTATGCTTTTGGTAATCAAAAATCGATTTTGCAATGGAATTTAGCACGCTTTGCCGAGTGTTTATTGCGGCTCATCGATGAGGACGTTGATGTGTCGGTTGCTTATGCTGAGCAAGCCTTGGCCGGTTTTAGTGAGCAATTTGATACAGTCTATTTTGATCTGATGGCTAAAAAAATAGGCATACAAACGCGCGCTATTGCTGAGCCTATGGTCATCGCGTTTTTGACGCTGTTGGAGGACTTGCAGATCGATTACACGTTAGCATTTCGCCAGCTAGGGCAAGTTTTGTTAATGGGGACTCATGAGCCATTTTTGCAATTGCTCAATGATCACTCGCAAGCTGAGCAGGCCGCGCAACAACACAAAGCGATTGCTTGGTTAGAGCACTGGAAAAGTGCACTCGCTAAGCAAGGTGATATCGCTAATGTTGACGCTGGCACGCACTTACAGGCCGATACGAATGCGGCACTTGTGCAGGGCATACAGCAGGTTAACCCTGCGATTATTCCACGCAATTATCAAGTAGAGGCGGTGATTGCCGAAGCATTGGCTGTGCAGCAAAATATGACCGCGGGCGCGCCTGCGCGCTATCCCAAATTCGAGGCCTTACACCGCGCATTGCAAGCCCCTTATGATGCGGCACATGAATCCTGCGATTTAGCGCAACCCCCAACACGCGCTGAGCAGCAGGGTTATAAAACATTTTGTGGTACGTAATGTGCAGAGCATAAAAGTGAAATTTTTCTGGTCCGTGTCATTTTACTTTTATTGCGGGTCGTTTGAGCGTGGTTGCATTGAAGATATTAATATTTAACGCGAGGAGTATTTATGGATATTCGTACCGGCGAACTCAGGTGCGTGCAAGTGATGGCTTTGTTACAGGCGCATCATGAGGATATGTTAAGGCACTCTCCGGCTGAAAGTGTACATGCCTTTGATGTGAGTGCATTGGAGGCGCCGAGTGTGACTTTTTGGAGTGTATGGTTGAATGATGAGCTGGCAGGTATTGGTGCTTTAAATGCGCTTGACAACACGCACGGCGAAATAAAATCGATGCGTACATCAGTAGCGCATAAGCGCAAAGGCGTTGCACGCACCTTATTAAACCATATTATTGCGCACTCTAAGGCTTGTCATTATCAAAAAATAAGCTTAGAGACCGGAACAGCAGAGGCTTTTTTACCTGCGCAAACACTTTATCGGGCGTGTGGTTTTCGGCTGTGTCAGCCTTTTGCTCATTACCAAGCAGACCCTTTTAGTGTTTTTATGACCAAAGATCTTCGATAGACAAATCCTAGTGGTTGCGGTCTAGCGAATGAGGTTGCATACCGGATATTGTGCTGGTAGACAGCGACTGTGAAGGTAATAACCCCCGCCCAGAAGCGCTGTGGCGGGGGTGTTAGTGAGTGTTTCTAGTGTTTTAAGTTGCCCAATTCGGAGCCCATTTTACTCATATGGGGCGCTTGACGCTGGGTTTCTAAAAACTGGGTTTCTAAAAGCTAAGCGCTACGCTGGATAGGCACTACATTGCGGGCAGGGGGGAAGTGGCAGGTAAACTCGCTACCGCGCCCTGGCGAGCTTTTAATACGCAGCTCGGCATTATGACGAAGTAAGACATGCTTAACGATGGCCAAGCCTAAACCGGTGCCACCAGAAGTCACTGCCCGCCCAGGGTCGGCGCGGTAAAAGCGTTCGGTAAGGCGTGGAATATGCTTGGGGTCTATGCCTTCGCCATTATCGCTTACGCTAATATGAGTCCCTTCTAGGCCTTGGCTAATATGGATTAAAATGATGCCTTCTTTTGAGGTGTAATTAATGGCATTAAACACTAAGTTGGATACCGCGCTGCGCAGCTCTTGTTCGCGACCATAAATGGTAATATCGTGATCGCCGCTGACACTAATCAAATGACGTTTATCACCACTAATTTGGCGTGCATCTTCGGCGACAATATTGCTAAGGGCAAAGAGGTTGACGGTCTCGTGGCTTTGCTCTTTTTCGTCGGTTTCTAAGCGGCTTAGAGTGATGAGGTCATTAATTAAAGAGGTCATACGTGTAGCTTGGCTTTGCATGTGACCGAGTGCTTTTTGCCATACCGGCGGCACATTATTGGCGTCTTCAAGGGTTTCTAGGTAACCGCGCAATACCGTGAGTGGGGTGCGTAGCTCGTGTGATACATTGGCGACAAAGTCTTTACGCATGCGTTCAAGTTTACTCAATCGTGAAATATCACGCACAACAATGAGGCGTTCATTCTGCCCAAAAGGGTGGACTAAAAACTCGACCTCTAAATGGTTTTTACGCACTAGCGTATGGTCAAGGGGCTCTTTAAAGTCGCCTTTATCGTAATAGCGAATAAACTTGGGGAAGCGAATAAGGTTGGTTATTTTTTGCCCAAGATCGATGTTTTGGAAATTAAATAACTCGCCCGCTGCGCGGTTCCACCATTCAATATTCCCGCGTGCATCGACCAAAACCACGCCGTCACTCAGCGCGGTGGTCATTTCTTGTACGCGATAAACAACGGCTTCTAGGCGAAGTTTTTCTTTTTCGTGGCGGTTGAACATTAGTTGAACATCATCGGTGATATCTGCCCATACCCCGTGGAGCTCTTCTTCAGGTGGATGCTTGCGACGCGCTTGGTTGACCCAGCTCTCTAGCTTGTAAAGGCGCGTAAAGACCCAACCAATATAACCAAAACTAAAACACAGTAAAGCGGCTGTTAAGCCTCCGAGGAGCAATCCTGTAGTCGCAAAAACGACTAACCAAATACAAAACCACCGAATTTCGGCTTTTAATCCACGACGCAACATAAGTACCTATTTTTTCTGGTTATTCGGCTTGGGCGGTCACCTTAGGTGAAAAACGGTAACCGGCACCGCGCACAGTTTGAATAAAACGATCGTGACCTTCAAGCGTTAATGCTTTGCGAAGGCGACGAATATGCACATCAACGGTGCGCTCTTCGACATACACATTGCCACCCCACACGTGATCAAGGAGCTGATTGCGGGTATAAACGCGCTCTTGGTGGGTTAAAAAAAATTCGAGCAAACGGTACTCAGTAGGGCCCATTTGTACGGGTTCTTGGCCAATGGTGACACGATGGCTTGAGGGGTCGAGGCACAACCCGTCGACAATAATGGGGTCGCCAGTCGATAAGGTATCTGTGCGACGGAGTACCGCTTTGAGGCGTGCGACCAGTTCGCGTGGTGAAAAGGGTTTGGTAATGTAATCATCGGCACCGGCTTCAAGGCCTTGGATTTTATTATCCTCTTCGCCTTTGGCGGTCAGCATAATAATGGGGGTTTCACTTGTCAGTTGATCGCGTTTTAGCCTGCGCGCTAGCTCCATACCACTGGTGCCGGGCATCATCCAATCCAAAATAATAAGATCAGGCTTTTGATCGATGATGATCGCGTGGGCATTTTGAGCGTCTGCTGCCTCAAGGCAATTGTATTCTGCCATTTCTAGTGCTACGCGTAGCATGTCCCGTATGGGGGCTTCGTCGTCCACGATTAAGATTGTTTTGGTTACCATTTCAACTGCCTGTCAGTGCGTGAGTTTGAGCTTCTTGGGGCATGATTAAATAAACATTTTGTTGCTGTTTTATGACAGTGCTACAAATGATGTCAGATTTATGACCATTATGCGGCATCTTATTGCGCTTAAACGGTTATTTTTGGCGCCCTTATGCCGTATTTGGCAGCATATAGCTGGTCGCAATGCCGACAAAAATAAGCATGCCAACCCAGTTGTTGTTTAGAAAAGCGCTAAAGCATGCCGGGCGTTGGCGTGCGCGAATAAGGTATTGTTGATAAGCAAAAAGTAGTGCGGTACCGGCCAAGCTGAGGTAATACGGCCAATGTAGAGCAAAGCTATTACCCACTGTGATTAAGATTAGCAACAGGAATGCTTGCAAGCAGCCTGTAATCATTCGGTCGTTATCAGCAAACAAGATAGCGGTTGATTTAACGCCAATTTTTAAGTCGTCTTTTCGGTCGACCATGGCATAGAAGGTATCGTAAACAATCGTCCAAATGACAACGCCAATGTACAGTGTCCACATGGGTTTAGGGAGTGTTTGATTAATGGCAGCGAAAGCCATAGGAATGGCCCAGGCAAAGGCGGCGCCTAATACAACCTGTGGCAAGTAAGTATGGCGTTTCATGTAGGGGTAAATTGCCGTTAGTGCGACAGCACCTGTGGCGGTGATAATGGTCATAATGTTAGTCAATGACACTAATATTAACGCCACTATTAATAAACCGATAAACAATCCTAAGGCAAAGCGCGGGCTGAGCTCGCCGTTGACGAGCGGGCGATGTTTGGTACGGCTGACGTGGCCGTCTATTTTACGATCGGCATAATCATTGATGACACAGCCGGCCGAGCGCATGACAATTGCGCCAACGACAAAAACAAATAGCTCAGGCCAAGGCGGCACACCCTCGGCGGCAATCCATAAAGCCCAGAGTGTTGGCCATAGCACCAAAAAAATACCAATGGGTTTATCTATGCGCATAAGGCGAATACACGCGCTGAGCATTGAAGGCCTTAAGCGAGGCGTTAATTTGGATGACGGTGAGGCTTTGCGGGTGTTGGTCATGAGGGTATCATTTTTATCGGTTGGCTCTTGGCGCTGGCACCAAGGGTGAGTGGATAAAGGGTGAGTGCAAAATTGTCGGTGCATAATTATAGCCTGCAAAAGCCTGTAAGTGCGAAAGGTGTCGGTGCTATCTAGCAATCTCACAGTAATAACACAGCAATGAGAGTGCCGATAACTTGATATAGCGCGCCGGTGCGTTTAGCCTGTCGCTCTTTTTTGGTGTCTTCGGTATTTACTGACTGCTGCAAAGAGAGTTCGATAGCCACAAAAACACCGTTCAATAGTGATTATGTGGCGAGCGGAGCCGGCATTTTTTAGGCTAATTGGGTGTATTTTTTGATGTTACTCAGTCATTGTGCTTATGATGTTGAATATGTTTACGGTTGAGGCGGTGGCTTAGCTTGCGTGTTTGGCGCATGACTAAGCTTTAAAAATAATAATGAGTATCAGCCATAGAGGTCGTTATGTTAAAAACAGAGTTAGTGGCCAAGGTAGCGCAGTGTGCCGACTTGACTATGCGCCAAGCCGATGAGTGTGTAGCAAGCTTTATTGAGCAAATCACAAATGCGCTAGCGCGAGGCGAAAAAGTGAGCTTGGTCGGTTTTGGTGCGTTTAGCCTTAAATACACCGCCAAGCGACAAGGGCGCAACCCTCAAACGGGGGCTGCCATTACAATAGCCGCGCACAATAAAGCCAGCTTTAAAGCCGGCGAAAAATTTAAACATACTGTTAAGCAAGGGGTTAACAATGGGTAATTATTCACCGTTAAAATGGGCATTACACTGGCAAATTCTAGCGGCAATTGCTTTGGCGCTGCTGATTGGTTTGCCGTTAGAAGATGATGCCAGTCTTGTGGGTATTTCGCTGTATAGCGTATTTGATTTTGTAGGATCGCTATTTTTGCGTGGCCTTAAAATGGTGGTAGTGCCGCTGGTATTGGCGTCAATTATTTGCGGTGTTTATGGCTTAGGTAGTGGCGAGCATGTGGGCCGTTTAGGCAGTCGAACCCTTGGCTTCTACTTGCTGTCGAGCTTTTTAGCGATTTGTATTGGCTTGGCGGCTGTGAATATTACACAGCCGGGCATTATTGATGGCGAGCCGGCCCGTGAGCAATTAAATTTAAGCTCGCCGAGTGAGCTTGATGGCGCACTGGAGAAAGTCAGCGGTAAAAGTACCGATGACATTGCCGGTGTATTTTTGCGCATGTTACCGACTAACGTGGTCGATGCCGCTGGCGATAGTAACCAGTTACTGGCCGTTATTGTTTTTGGTGTATTGTTTGGTTTGTTTATGAGCAAGGCTGCACCTGCTGGGCGTGATACGTTGGCTAATTTTTGGCAGGGTGTGTTTGATACTATGATGCATATCACCTTGTTTATTATGAAATTTGCGCCTATTGGTGTTTTTGGTTTGGTGGCTAAAACGGCCATGGTGACAGGCTTGCAAAGTTTTGTACCTTTGGCGGTTTTCTTTTTAACAGTTATTTTTGCCTTAGGTTTTCATGTGTTTGTGACGATGGCAATTTTGTTAAAAACGCTGGGAGGGGTGAATCCCTTATTGCATTATCGCGCTATGTTTCCTGCGATGTTGACGGCTTTTTCTACGGCGAGTTCGTCGGCTACTTTGCCTGTCACGCTAGAGTGTTTACGTAAAAATGTAGGTGTGTCGAATAAAACGTCTTCGTTTGTGATCCCGCTGGGTGCAACGGTTAATATGGATGGTACAGCACTGTATGAATGTGTGGCGGCAATGTTTATTGCTCAGGCTTATGGTTTGGAATTGGGTATAGCGCAGCAGTTATTAATTGTGATGGTTGCTTTATTGACATCGGTGGGTGTGGCGGGTATTCCTTCTGCTAGCTTGGTGGCTATTGCTATTATTTTAGGCTCTATTGGCTTGCCTTTAGAAGGTATTGGTTTATTGCTAGTGACCGATCGGGTATTAGATATGTTGCGTACCGCAGTGAATGTCTTTAGCGACAGCTGTTGTGCAGTCATTATGGCGAATTATGAAGGCGAGAAAGATTTATATTCATCTCAACATAAATAACACGACTTACATGCTACGCCGCTTTACTGAACTGTTTTACTGAGCTGTTTTATTAAAGTAACGTAGTAAAAAAGTAACGTAGTAAAAGGTTTTTCTGGGTATATAAGCGCCGGGAGCGCTTATATACGACCGCCCCGGCATGCGACACTTCGAATGCCTTGCCGAGAAAACACAAACCTAGATCTACAGAAACCTACGTCTAATTGGGCAAACTATTATTGCTTCGCCCCCAACCTTGCCAAAAAGCCCACCAATATACGCGACCGTATATTGGTGGGCTTTTGTGGTTTAAGTGGCCTTAAAAGCCACTTAAGAGGTATGCGCCTAAGTACTGCATTTTAAGTACCGAATTTTAAATACAGTATTAACGGCCTATAACTTTTAGTGTTGACGATTTTTGGCGCAGGCTTTATCAATAAGCATTAAGCCTAAGGCAGCAGCGGCTAAAACCACTAAAAACCCAATCAGTGTGACGACTCCAATAGTTGCCTGAATCATAATCAATACCTTTGCTGATGATATTAAGTACAGTGAAGCGTTTAAGGTGAAAGTGCCAAGGCGTGCCGGGTTATACACCTAATGGGCTCCTGTACGGCTATTCATAGCATGACAGCGAACGAAATAGGTCTTTTGATGCATGACAATTTTAGCGAGATGATTTTTTGTCATACATCAAAATTTAATAGAAACCTTACAGGCGAGATATTGGCGCTAGCGCTGTGTTGATTGCGGTATTGACTGGTCGAGGCATTATTGGCCTCGGCCCTTACAGTGGAATGCCTAAGCTATGGCCTACACCGGTGATAAAAATACGCAAGATATAAATAATCATTGCGACAGCCATAAACGAAAAGTCGAAGCCCCCCATGGGTGGGATGATTTTTTGCATAGGGCGACACACCGGATCAATAAGTTGGCGCATGAGACCTAGGGCGGGATTGTCACTGTGAGGGGCGATAAAGCTGGCTATCGCAACAATAAACATGCTGATCATATAAACGCCGAGTAGCATCATAATTAAAGCGAGAAATGCCCACACAAACAGCAACCCACCATAAAAGCCAAGGGTATTGCCTTGGATAAGTTGCAGTAGCCAAATTAAGGCAATTTGAAGTACAAAGGCTAATGCCACAGCAGCCAAGTCAAAACCGCCAAAGCCGGGAATCATTTTGCGAAATGGTTTAAGTAGCGGGTTGGTGATTTTGACGATCATTTGCGATAACGGGTTGTAGAAATCGGCGCGTACTACCTGTAATAAAAAGCGTACTACTACTGCGCCAATTAATAATGTGCCTAGGGTATTCACAATAAAAAGAGCAATTTGAACCAGTGTGCCTTGCATGACGTGTCCTCGTGACGATGTGGTTAAAGGGGTTGTATATTAAAGGTTGTGCTTGAGCGCAACGCGCCCTAGCGCTTTAGTTGAGTTTTTTGTCATTATTCAGAGGTACCGAATCAGAGGTACCGAAAGTGGGCGCTAATGAATCATTGACTAGGCGGCTCAAGCCATCTGCGACTTTGTGCTGCTGCACTGTCTAACCCTTGCTTTTCTTGCAAGGCTCAGCGTTTAAATGCCCAGAAAATAATTCATCATTACCCTATCAGCCGATGTTTTTTAGCTTGGTCAAATAGTTACCGTTCTTTTTCCATTGTTTTGGAGCGCTCGGCACAAGCTGTCATAGCGGTTGCCACGTGCGTACGTAAGCCTGTGGCTTCAAAACTGAGGATGGCTTGCTCGGTAGTGCCGCCTGCTGAGGTGACTTTTTGGCGCAGCGTTTTAACGTCTTCATCGCTGTGCTCGGCTAGTAAAGCGGCGCCTTTGGCGGTTTGTATGGCTAAGGCGCGCGCGACTGCAGGGTCCATGCCTTGTGCAATGGCTGCATCAATCATGGATTCTAAAAATAAAAAGAAGTAAGCCGGGCCGCTGCCCGATACGGCAATCACTGTATGCATTAATGCTTCATCGTGTATCCAGTGCGCTTGGCCTGTGGCTTGTGCAATAGCGTTAGCGGCTTGCTTTTGTGCTGGGCTCACATTGTCATTGGCAAAGAGGCCAGAAACGCCTTCGCCAATCAATGATGGTGTATTGGGCATGCTGCGAACGATAGCGACGTTGTTGCCCAGCCAGCGCGCTAAGGCATCGCAAGTAATACCGGCAGCTACAGAAATAACGAGTTTGTCACCAATAAACGGTGCAATTTGCTCGCACACCTCTAAAAACATAACCGGCTTAACGGCAAGTACGACAATATCGCAGGCGGCGATAGCGGCTAAGTTATCGCTTGTTACATTGATTTTAAGTGCCCGTAAAGTGCTCAGCGTGGCCTCGCTGCGAGCGGTCGCCCAGATGTGTGACGTGGGGGTGCCAGCGCTAATGAGCCCGCCAATAATACTTTGCGCCATGTTACCGGCGCCGATAAAACAAATATTACTCATGATTGCCTCAATGTATGTGTATGTATGTACATATGTCTGTGTGTGGATATTGTCAATAAAACTGTGACCCATAGCTGGGTGTTAGGTGTTAGGTGTTAGGTGTTAGGGGGTGTGGCTTTTTATTGCTCGTTATGTGTGGTACTTGTGTGCTGTTGGGGTTGCCTAGCGCCAAATATGGCGGTGCCCACTCGGACAATCGTGCTACCTGCCGTTATGGCCTCTTCGATATCACCGCTCATGCCCATTGATAAAGTGTGTAAGTGATGCTGTTGGGCCAGCTCCTGTAATGTACGAAATGCCTTGGCTGGGTCGCTTTTGCTGGGTATGGCCATTAAGCCTCGTAAATGAAGGTTGGGCAGTGAGCGAATGCACTCGATGAGTGCGTCAAGCTCACAAGGCGCAATACCGGATTTACTGTCTTCATCATCAATATTGACTTGAATACACACTTGTATTGGCGGCAGGTGGCTGGGGCGCTGTTTATTTAGGCGCTCGGCAATTTTGCAGCGGTCTATACTGTGTACCCAGTGGCTGTATTCGGCAATAACGCGGGTTTTATTTGATTGAATCGGGCCAATAAAGTGCCAGATAATATCGAGGTGAGCTAGCGCGCGGGCTTTTTGTTCGAGTTCTTGGGCGTAATTTTCACCAAAGTCACGTTGTTGTGCATTGTAGGCTTCTATGAGTGCGCTGGCGGGTTGTGTTTTAGAGACTGCGAGTAATCGAGTGGTATCAGGGTTTATGTTATGTTTTTTCGCAATACTATGAATGCGTGCGCGTATTTGCGCTAGGTTGTGTGAAATGTTCGGCATATACTGGCTGTTTAGCAATTTAGGGGAGGGTGGAGTTAGCTTTTGCAGTTTAACAACCTTTGCTTTAAAGCGCTTACCTCTTATGCGTTATATCTGCCATACGCTTTAATACAATAAAAGAAAACAAGGTCTTTACTATGGATATTACTGAGCTACTGGCTTTTTCGGCCAAGCAAGGCGCCTCCGATTTGCATTTGTCGGCGGGTTTGCCGCCAATGATCCGTGTTGATGGCGATGTCCGCCGGATTAATTTGCCCCCGATGGATCATAAGTCTGTTCATGCGTTGATTTATGAAATTATGAACGATAAGCAGCGCAAAGATTTTGAAGAGTTTTTGGAAACCGATTTCTCGTTTGAAGTGCCTGGTGTTGCTCGTTTTCGTGTGAATGCCTTTAATCATAACCGCGGTGCCGGCGCTGTGTTTCGTACGATTCCTTCTAAAGTGTTAAGTATGGAGGAGCTAGGCATGGGGCAGGTGTTTCGCGATATTTGTGCGGTACCTAGGGGCTTGGTGCTAGTGACAGGACCGACCGGTTCGGGTAAGTCTACAACACTGGCCGCGATGATCGATTTTATTAATGATAGTAAGTACGAACATATCTTAACCATTGAAGACCCTATCGAATTTGTGCATGAATCTAAAAAATGCTTGGTTAACCAGCGAGAGGTGCACCGCGATACGCATGGCTTCTCTGAAGCGCTGCGTTCGGCTTTGCGCGAAGACCCCGATATTATTCTGGTGGGCGAGATGCGTGACTTAGAAACGATTCGCTTGGCGTTGACGGCAGCCGAAACAGGTCACTTGGTCTTTGGTACACTGCATACAACCTCTGCCCCTAAAACGATTGACCGCGTGGTAGATGTGTTTCCGGCTAACGAAAAGTCGATGGTGCGCTCAATGCTGTCGGAGTCGCTGCAGGCGGTTATCTCTCAAACGCTACTTAAACGTGCCGGTGGCGGGCGAGTGGCGGCGCATGAGATTATGCGCGGTACCCCAGCGATACGTAACTTGATTCGAGAAGATAAAATCGCACAAATGTATTCGTCTATCCAGACGGGCTCTGCTTTGGGTATGCAAACCATGGATCAATGTTTGGCCGATTTGGTTTCGCGTCGTATTGTTAATCGTGATGTGGCGCGTGAAAAAGCCAAAATGCCAGAGAATTTTTAATCACTTTTAGCGTGTTTTTTGTGCAAAAAGTGACACCGTATAGAGGTTTTTTTGGTGTATTCATGACACGATGAGTACACTAAATTTGTGTATTAATTAGCATTTAAATTAAGAGAGTGACCATGGAAATCGAACGTCTTCTTCAGGTGATGTCGGAAAAACAAGCTTCCGATTTATTTATTACCGCGGGAGTACCGCCCTCAATTAAGGTGCACGGTAAAATAGTTCCTGTGACGACGACGCCGCTCTCGCCCGAAAAATCTCGTGAAACTGTACTCAGTACAATGAATGAAAAGCAGCGCCAAGAGTTTGTGGCAAAAAAAGAGCTTAACTTTGCCATTAGTGCGCGCGGTGTTGGGCGTTTTCGTGTGAGTGCTTTTTATCAGCGCAACCTTGTAGGCATGGTGCTGCGCCGTATTGAAACCAAGATCCCGACAGTGGATGACTTAGGTTTGCCCGAAGTGATTAAAGACTTGGCGATGACCAAGCGTGGCTTAGTGATGTTTGTGGGTGCAACAGGTACGGGTAAGTCAACATCATTAGCCTCGATGATAGGGCACCGCAATCGCAACTCCAAAGGGCATATCATTTCGATTGAAGATCCGATTGAATTTGTACATCAGCATCAAGGGTGTGTGATTACCCAGCGCGAAGTGGGTATTGATACTGAATCGTTTGATGTGGCGCTCAAAAATACACTGCGCCAAGCGCCCGATGTTATTTTGATTGGTGAGGTGCGTACACGCGAAACCATGGATAACGCAATTGCTTTTGCCGAAACCGGTCATTTATGTTTGTGTACGTTGCATGCCAACAATGCAAACCAAGCATTAGATCGCATTATTCACTTTTTTCCGGCTGATCGCCATGGTCAGTTATGGATGGATTTATCACTCAACCTTAAGGCCATTATTGCGCAGCAGTTGATTCCTACCCCTGACGGCAATGGTCGCCGTGCCTGTCTTGAAATCTTGATTAATACGCCATTGGCGCAAGATATTATTCGTAAAGGTGAAGTACACGAGCTTAAAGAGTTAATGAAAAAGTCTACCGAGCTGGGCATGCAGACCTTTGATCAAGCGTTATATGATTTGTATGACGCCGGTGAAATTACGTATGAAGATGCCTTGTCGCATGCGGATTCGGCGAATGACTTGCGCTTGCTGATTAAGTTGGGGTCTGAGTCTGATGCGGAATATTTATCTAATGCCGCCGATGAGCTCTCGATTCAAGACGACGAAAGTAATCGTATGCGTCGCTTTTAGTGTGCGGGCCTTTTTTAGGTTTTGCCTTCGTATCCACGGTGCGTTGTGGATACGGATGTAATTATGCGCATATAATTAAGTATTGGCAGGCGTGGCTGTGCTGATGCTACAGCTGTATCAGTACTATGCGGTTACCGCTTGTTGATTTAGCCAGCTTTCTAAGATTAGGCGAGCGGCAATGGCGTCAATGGGATTTTGGCCGTAGTCACCTTTGTGGCCCCGTTCGGCAGCCTCTTGCTTTGCCTCTTGAGTACTAAGGCGCTCGTCCATAAATTGTACGGTGATACCAAAGCGTCCATGTAAGCGGTTGGCAAATTTTTTAACGCGCGCGCAGAACTCGCTTTCAGTGCCGTCCATATTGAGCGGTAGACCAACAACGGCACAATCGGGCTGCCATTGGGTGATGAGTTTTTCGAGTGCTTGCCAATCGGGTATGCCATCACGCGCTTTAAGTGAGGGGTGTTCTGAGGCGGTGCGGGTAATGGTTTGACCAATCGACACCCCAATGTTTTTGAGGCCGTAATCAAAGCCAATAATATAACCCATAAAGTATCCTGTTGTGATTGAGTCCCCATGTTAGGGGCGAGGCAATAATAGTTTGTCCAATTAGACGTAGGTTTCTGTTTTCTCGGCAAGGCGCTCGAAGGGGCGCATGCCTGGGCATGTAACGCTTTGAGCAACACAGCAGAGGAAGTAGAAAACACGTATTATTGGATCATGTATTTTTTCCTCGCCCCTTATGTTGCAGGGGCTCTAAAATAGAGTGGTTATTTAAGCATTGCCGCCATGGGTAATAAAGCTAGGATCTAGCCCCATTTTAGTATAAAGCGACAGCCATTTATCTTCGGTGGAGCAATGAAATAAAGTGTCTAGGTCGGCATCTATGGTTAGCCAGCAGTTTTCTTTTAGCTCGGCCTCTAGTTGGCCGGGGCTCCAGCCAGCAAAGCCTAAAGCAAAAAGGTAGTGCTCGGGTCCTTGCCCGCAAGCAATAGACTCTAGTGCATCTTTAGAGGCTGTTAGCATGAGCTCATCGGTTAAGCGCATCGATGTGCTCCATGTCTGCTCGGCAGGTGTATGCAATAAAAAACCACGCTGAGGCTTTACCGGCCCCCCTTTGAGGACTGTCGGCGCGTGAGGCATCTCAATAGCATTGGGTAACTTTAGCTGCTTAAAGACATCGGGTAATGATAGGCCTAGCGGTTGGTTAATGATAATCCCCATTGTGCCCTCATCATTGTGATCACAAATATAGGTGACACTTTGACTAAAGTCGCTCCCTGTCATCGAGGGGAGGGCAACAAGAAAGTGATTGCGTAGCGCTAGGTGCGAGCTCATAAGGCCTCATGGGTCAGTAGTGGGCGTTTGGTGGCGTGGTATGCGGCTCGAGCTGCGTGAGTTGCGCATGCGTTAAGTCTATACTCTAAAAGGCTTTACGCATAAAAATCAACCGTTAAATGATTGGCGACAGCTTATCTGCGTTATCGTGAGTTGCTTATGGGCTATTTCACCGATAAACCTGTAATTTCAAAGGTCCAAATGCGTACAATTTCGAGTTTGTCGTGACCATCGAGTACCTCGGGTGGAATCTTGTCGAATGGCGCCGCTGAATACACCATTTGTAATGCTGACTGGTTGAGTAGTGCATGCTCTGAGGGCATGTCCATTTCAACATCGTTGATGGTGCCGTCGGGGTTAATCACCACAATCATTTTGAGTGTGCCAAAAAGCTTTTTATTGAGTACTTCTTGCGGGAAGTTGCGATTGGCATACTCCTGTACTTGTGTATTGTAAGCGTGCAAATATTGCGCATCAACACTCGCTTTAGTGGCTGCTGCTTGAATGCGTCTAATTTTGGGGCGCAGGGCTTCTGACTGGCGCTGTATGTCGCGTTTAGCCATTAATGCCGCGGCTTCGGGGTTAGACCTAAGGATGTCCTCATTTTGTGCTTTAAGGGTTTTTTGCTCTGGGTTTTGCTCGGTTTCTAAGTCGTCTTTAAACTGGAGGCGACTAGCTGATTGGGTGTGCAGAGTCTCTGTTTTTTGCTGAGCGGCTTGGGTTGTTTTTTGTTGCGGGGTTGGGGTGATTTGGCGAATAACAGTGTCGTTATAATCAGCGTGTTCGTCGGTCAGTAGCTCGAGTGCTTTATCGCCAGAGCCGCTCGCCGCTTGATTACTTTGAGCTAAAAAATCAGCTTTTTCTGGCGCCTCTTGGATGGCGTTGGTGGCTAATGTAATGTTAAGTGTGGGAGCCATTTTACCGGCATCGGGCATTTTAGTGCTCAATTGTAGCAATACAAATAAGTGAACAGCCAAGGCTGCGAAAAAAGTGAAGCTTAATCTGTCGCCGGTAGAAATGGAGGAGCTGATGGCCATGATAGTATCTTTTTAATGTTGTTGTTTAAAGCGCTGTGCTGCTGTTCGCGGTGTCGTCATTATTGTAGTGGCCATAAGGATAACGGCCACTATCGGTGTGCTTATTCTTGTTGTTTATGGCTTTGTTGCCTGTTGTCGCTTGCGCTCTATAGCGTGAATAAGCTTGCTGCCAATTTGCGTGTCATAGGCTTTGTCAATTTCCTTAATACAGGTAGGGCTGGTGACGTTAATTTCGGTGAGGTAATCGCCAATGACATCCAGGCCCACAAAAAGTAAGCCTTTTTCTTTGAGTGTAGGGCCGACACGCTCAGCGATCTCGCGATCTCGCTGACTTAATGGTTGTGCGACACCGGTTCCGCCTGCTGCAAGGTTGCCGCGTAGCTCTCCTTTAGCGGGAATTCTCGCGAGGGCGTAATCGATGGCAACACCATCAACCATGAGTATGCGTTTATCGCCGGCATCAATAGCAGGAATAAATTTTTGTGCCATGATGTAATCTTGACTATTATTAGTCAGTATTTCGATGATAGAAGCAAAGTTACTATCATTTGGCTTGCAGCGAAAGATACCGCTGCCGCCCATGCCGTCGAGGGGTTTAAAGATGACATCTTTATGTTGGTTATAAAAATCACGTAAGAGGGTGGGATTGTTTGACACCATGAGTGGTGGGCAGCAATCGGGAAACTCGGTAGCAAAAAGCTTTTCGTTGCAATCGCGCAGGCTTTGCGGGTTATTGACGACGAGACTGCCCGCATTTGCAGCGCGTTGCAGTATGTGTGTCGCATACAAAAAAGGGCTGTCAAAGGGTGGGTCTTTGCGCATCATAATGGTAAAAGACTGATCAAGCCTAATGGCCGAGGCTTCGCCAAGCTCAAACCAGTGCTCGTCATCTTGCATGACTTTAAGGGGGGCAGCGAGTGCCCAAGCGTCACCATTTTGCAGGTAGAGGTCGCTCAGTTCGGCATAGCTTAACTGCCACCCGGCATCTTGCGCGGCCAGTGCGATGGCTAAAGAAGAGTCTTTTTTGGGGTTGATGTTGGCGATTGGATCCATCACAAAAAGCATGTGCTTTTGCATATGTACGTTACCTAATAAGTTGATATATTTAAAGCGATGGCACTCTTTAAATGTTATGCCAAAATAAACGCGCTCAAGGTTGGCGCTTTTCATTCTATTGAACGATTATAAAGGGTGCCGGATAAAAGCTTTGCTATTGTGCGGTTGAACTTGTGAAAAAGTCAAAATATGCTGATAGTATTTGTTTGACACTGGCAAGATATTTTACTTTAGTAGCTTACTTTGGTGTCGTTAATTTGTGTTGCTGTTGTGCGCTAGCAGAGGTTTGGCGGGCGTAATTGTTGGCTTAGTACTATTTTATGTGTTAAAACGTACGCCCGCTGGATGCGACCAAGCAAGGATAGCCTTGCGACGACTATTTTCAATAACTTATTAACTATTTTAGGGTCTGTCTATGGATGTTAATCTTGAACATCTAAAAGTGATGGTCATTGACGACAGTAAAACCATTCGCCGTACGGCTGAAACTTTATTAAATAAAGTAGGCTGTGAGGTCATAACCGCAACCGATGGTTTTGACGCTTTGGCAAAAATTGCTGATTCTCGGCCCGATATCATTTTTGTTGACATAATGATGCCGCGTCTCGACGGGTATCAAACATGTGCATTGATTAAAAATAATAGTGAGTTTCGCTCTACTCCAGTTATTATGCTCTCCAGTAAAGATGGTCTTTTTGATAAAGCAAAAGGGCGTATTGTAGGTTCTGATCAATATTTGACCAAGCCTTTTAGTAAAGGTGAGCTTTTAGGGGCAATTGAGGCTCATGTAAAAGTAGCGCAAGCAAGTTAATTAAAGTTTTAAGGCGGCACCCTTAGGAGGGGAGTCAATCACTTGCATCGTACTTACTAGGTGCAAGATGGCGCTGGCCTAAGTAGATTTGGGGGATACATGGCTAAAGTATTAATCGTTGACGACTCGCCAACCGAGACGTACAAACTCACAAGCATTTTAGAAAAACATGGTTACATCGTTAGTTCTGCTTCATCGGGAGCTGGTGGTGTTGCCAAGGCGAAGGCTGAAAAGCCTGATCTGGTTCTTATGGATGTTGTGATGCCCGGCTTGAATGGTTTTCAAGCGACGCGACAGCTCAGTAAAGCACCTGAAACATCACATATACCTATTGTGATTGTCACTACCAAAGATCAGGAAACCGATCGCGTATGGGGTATGAGACAAGGGGCGAAAGCTTATTTAACCAAGCCGGTTGATGAGGCGCAATTAATGAAAATTATTGCACAACTGGAGAGCGCATGAGTTCAGGTGCGGGCTTTCAGGCGCTTGTCGATTTAGCGGCTAAAACAGCTTCGAATGCTTTGCCCGTGCCCACCGAAGGTGATGAGTCCACTCGCCAAAGTGGGCTTGGGTTTTCCTTGTTGGGGCGCCGCTTTGTCGTGCCAATGGGGCAAATTGTAGAAATGTTAGAGTTGCCACCTGCAACAAGGCTCCCAGGTGTGCAGCCTTGGGTGATGGGGTTGGCTAATGTACGCGGAAGATTGCTGCCTCTGTTTGATATGGCTATGTTTTTTGGTGGCTCATCGCTAGGGCAGCGCAAGCAACAAAGGGCGTTAGTGGTTGATACTAATCAGTTTTACAGTGGATTGGTTGTTGATCAAGCTTATGGTATGCAGCATTTTACTAGTGATTTATATCAAGAGCAGATCGAGGATGTTCCTGACGCAATAGCACCTTTTGTGAAAGGAGGCTATATGGATGCTGCGGGCGTATCTTGGGCATTGTTTGATATGCAGGCAATTTCCAGTTTCCCCAAATTCCTGAGTGCAGCAGTGACGTAAATCGATAGCACGCAGTCCCAGGAGTTAGGGCATGTGTTTGTCAAGGTCGTAGCGTTGTAATATAAGATATTTGCAATAATAGCTTTACAACAATAATAAAGATTTTTTGCTCTTACAAAAAAGCAAAAATTTTGATCCATTAGGGAGCATCCTATGAAAACTGATTCGGACGGCCTTTGGTCACGAATTAAAACCAATCGCTTTATGGCTATTTTGGTCCTAATGCTATTGGGTTTTGGTATTTTAACGGGCGTTATCGACTATCGACTACGCCAAGATTCAGCGCAAGACCAAATTTATAAGCAGATGGTTGCCGATTTACGTGCGGCGTCCTACCAGCTGACAGCATTATCACGCGATGCTACAGCTGGTGATAAGCAATCGTTTGCAAAATTAGAAAGTGTTGTTGCCGGCATGGATGAAACATGGGGGCAAATTCAATCGACTGATGGTCAGACTCGTGCTGTGCTTGCTGAGCAAATTGGTGCCTACGACTCTGCGTGGCAAAAAATTAAAGACAATGCGCGAGTCATTACTGACAACCAAGACTCGATTATCTTAATGCACGATGTTGCAACTACGCTAAATGAAGCGCTTCCAGAACTCCAGCAAGAGCATGATACAATTGTTGAGATTTTGTTGGAAAATGGGGCCCCAGCCGAACAAATATCAGTGGCCCAGCGTCAAAGTTGGTTTGCGGAACGTATTGGTCGTAACGTGGATAAAATGTTGCGAGGTGGCATAGACGCCACACGCGCTGCTGATGAATTTAACCGTGATGCGAGTCGCTTTGGTAACGTACTAGGAGCCATGAAAAATGGTGACGTTGCCATGGGCATGGCGAAGGTGACCGATGCAGACGCTGTTGAGAGTTTAGATCAAGTTACGCGGTTGTTTGCTTTTGTAAGTGGCTCGGTCAGTGATATTTATGAAAAGTCTCCCGATCTATTTAGTGCGCGTCAAGCGGCTAACGCCATTATTGATGGCAGTCCATTCCTACTCAAACGTTTGGGTGATTTATCCGATGGTGTGAACAATTTGCCTGCCGAGCGTAAAGTTAATAGTAGCTTTTTGATTGCAGCCATTGCTTGTGCGGTATTTTGCTCGATCGCTATTGTGTGGATGTTAAACATAGCGACTAAGCGCCGTTTAACCGAGCAAGCTGAAACGAACGAACGAAACCAAACAGCGATTTTACGTTTACTCGATGAGCTAGCCGACTTGGCTGATGGTGACTTAACGACGACGGCGACGGTAACAGAGGACTTTACCGGTGCGATTGCTGACTCGATTAACTACACTATTGACCAATTACGTGTTCTTGTTTCGCGTATTAATGATACGTCTGCCAATGTATCGGCGGCCTCGGAAGAAACCAAGCAAACAGCCTTGCATCTTGCGCGCGCTTCTGAGCATCAGGCGCAAGAAATTGCGGGTGCATCGGCTGCTGTTAATGAAATGGCTGTGACGATTGATCAGGTATCGGCTAACGCCGCCGAATCAGCACGAGTGGCAGAGCGAGCGGTATCGATCGCCTTCAACGGCGCTAAGGTGGTACAAAATACTATTAACGGTATGGATACTATTCGCGAACAGATTCAAGATACTGCTAAACGGATTAAGCGCCTCGGTGAGTCTTCTCAGGAAATTGGTGATATCGTAAGTTTGATTAACGATATTGCGGATCAGACAAATATTCTGGCACTGAATGCGGCTATTCAGGCGTCGATGG
This sequence comes from uncultured Pseudomonadales bacterium, assembly GCA_947494095.1. Taxonomy (GTDB): domain Bacteria; phylum Pseudomonadota; class Gammaproteobacteria; order Pseudomonadales; family Cellvibrionaceae; genus Marinagarivorans. Next base: position 84,577 of record CANLTI010000003.1, on the reverse strand, counting down.
CGGGTGATGCAGGTCGAGGATTCGCGGTTGTTGCGGACGAGGTTCAGCGCCTGGCTGAGCGCTCTGCAACAGCAACCAAGCAGATTGAAGCACTGGTTAAAACCATTCAAAGTGATACAACAGCTGCTGTAAACTCTATGGAGCAAACAACCAGTGAGGTTGTACGTGGTGCGCGCTTGGCACAAGATGCGGGTGTTGCACTAGAAGAGATTGAGTCGGTATCGGCAAGTTTGGCTGAGTTGATTCAAAACATTTCGAACGCCGCACGCCAGCAATCAACATCGGCTGGTCATATCTCAAATACGATGAACGTGATTCAGGAATTTACCTCTCAAACATCTGCTGGTACTTCTGCAACAGCAGAGGCGATTGGGCGATTGGCGCAAATGGCCATTGAGCTACATGAATCGGTGGCGGGCTTTAAGCTACCAGAAGAAATGATTAATGAAATGCAATCATTGGCCATGGCCGCCCAGATAGAAGAAACTCATGATCTTAATGATCTTGATGAAGGCACTGATGACTCTGGCTTCCTAGAGGAAGACGGTAAAACGGAAGAACCTGAAATTCGCGTTTAACGAGAAATATCATGGTCTGGTCATTACAGTCTCTCTCTGAGTTGAGCGATACCGAATTCGAGCGTTGGGGTAAGCTACTTGAAGAACGTGCAGGCATCTATATGGGTGATCAGCAGCGAGTCTTTTTGCAAACCCAAGTTACCATGCGAATGCGTGAGCTCGACTTCGAACGCTATTCTGATTATCTTGAATATATCTTAGATGGTGTGTCCGGTATGCTGGAATGGACGCGCTTAATTGATCGCTTGGTGGTTAAAGAAACAAGTTTTTTTCGTCATAAAGAATCGATTGATTTCATTGCTCGTTGTCTTGCTGATCGTTTGATGGATGATGATAGCGAAGACAGTTTTGAGTTATGGAGTGTAGGCTGTTCGACTGGAGAGGAGCCTTATTCGCTGGCGATGGTTATTAATGATGCTTATCAGTGGGTGAATAAAGACCCTTTGTACGGGATTACTGCGACGGACATTAGCCGCGCTGCGTTATCACTGGCAAAAAATGGCGTTTATAACGATCGAAAACTTGAGCGGTTGAATGAAACTTACTGCCAGCGCTACTTTACTCCGCTAGAAGATGGCAAGCATCAAATTATATCCTCACTGCGAGATCGCATTTGTTTTAATCAGGGTAATATTCTAAATATTGCTGAAATGCCCGCAGTGAAAGTTGATGTGATTTATTGCCAAAATTTATTAATTTATTTTAAAAAATGGCTGCGTGAAAGCATTATGAATGCTTTTGTTGAGCGCTTAAAACCAGGGGGAGTGCTCGTCATAGGACTTGGGGAAGTTGTTGACTGGTCTCATCCTAAAATGAAGCGTCTTTCCGCGGAAGAAGTACAAGCCTACGTGCATATATAAGAATGGGACCCCCAATGGGAGATAAACGTAATTACGCAGCCCTTGAGTGGGTAATAGGCGAGATTGGCGAAGCGCTTAATGAAGCGCGACAAGCCTTAGAGGCCTATGCCGAAGATACCCGTGATAGCACGCGTATCCGCTTTTGTCTTACACATATTCATCAGGTTTTGGGTTCGCTCAAAATGGTGGAATTTCACGGTGCCTCTCTGTTTGCTGAAGAAATGGAGCTTCTCGCTCACGCAATCATTAACAAAAATGTTGTGAATGAAGCCGAAGCTTTAGAAGTACTAATGCGTAGCTTACTGCAGCTGCCTATCTACTTAGATCATGTTAAGCGTATTCAGGATGATCATCCGGGTATAGTGCTACCACTTCTGAATGATTTGCGTGCTGCACGTAAAGAGCGCTACCTTAGCGAAACGAATTTATTTACGCCAGAGTTGGGTGCGTTGACCGAGCTTCACGGCGCTAAGCATCCATTATTGGCAAATACTCAAAAGTTAAAAGAAGTCCTTAAAAAGCTATTTGAAATGTACCAATATGCTGCGGCTAGTGTGTTGCGCGGTATAAAGATTGATGAAAACCTTGTTTATGTCAGTAAAGTATTTTCTCGCTTGCAAAACTCATCAGCAGGGACGGTACACAATAACCTTTGGCAAATGGCCGGTGCGCTGGTTGATAGCTTAATCGAAGATGAAATTGAGCTCAGCGTAGCGGTTAAAGGTTTATTGCGTCGTTTGGCAAAAGAAATTAAAGGGCTCTATGAAGATGCGCCGGCAGCCTTTGATAAGCCGATTGATGAAGCGCTAGCGCGCAATATTTTATATTATATTGCGCGCTCGGGTGAAGTTAGCCGGGGCATTAAGAATGTCAAAGAGCGCTACCGTCTTAATAGTGCTTTATTTGAAGGTGCTGTAGAGGGGCGTGGATTTCATAAAAATATGATCTCGGCGCCTGAACCAGACACTATTCGCTCTGTCGTTGGGGCACTGCGCGAAGAGATGAATACGGTTAAGCAGATTCTTAGCCATGTTGTTACCGAAGGCGGAGCCACTAGTGACCTAGAGGCTTCATTACCAATTGTTAAGCGCGTTGCTGATACGCTGGCGGTACTGGGCGTCGCGAATTTACGTCAAGCGACGAACGCACAGCATGACCGCCTTTTAGCTGCAAGCCAAAACGTACAGGTTGATATAGAAGATCTCACCGATGTGGCTAATGAGCTTGTGACCATTGAGCATCGGCTAGATGCCATCGCAAAAGGTGCGGGTAAATCTAACCTCGCCGATGTCAATGAGCGCGATATTGAAATTGATGAAGCCAAAGTGGTTGTGCTTCAGCAAAGCCGCATCGGTTTAGAAAAACTCAAAGAAGCCATTGTTGAGTTTTACTCATCACAATGGGATAGATCGGCGCTGGCTGCGACTGAAGGGTTGATTAAAGATGTGCGCGGTGGCTTGGGTATGATACCCCTAGCGCGCGCGGCCGCTATTGTAGATGTTTGCGGGCAATTTATACAGCAGCATTTTATTGCCTCCGATGAAAATCCATCGGCTGAAACATTAACTATTTTGGCAAATGCTGTAGAGGCGGTTGATTATTATTTAGATCGTTTGATTGGTGATTTTAGTGATGATGTGGATGGTTTCTTAGAGTTAGCCGAAGATGCTTTACGTGATCTGGGCTTCAGTGTGCCAAGCAGTAGCGCTGACTCTTCTGCGGAGGATATCACTACGCGCAATAGCGACACTCCAGAAGTTGGTGCGACGATGTCCACCGAAAGTGAATCAGCTGACACCCAAGAAGGAATACCTACTCGTACGATGCAAGAGGCCATCGTAGAGCCTATTGATGGTATTGTCGGGAATGAACAGGCAGGGATTGTTATCGATCAAGCTCCTGTGCCTTTTGAGCTAGACGATAGTGTTGATGAAGATATTGCAGAAATTTTTGTTGAAGAAGCGAGAGAGGTCCTAGGAACGCTCGAAGAATCTATTCCTCAGTGGCGTGGCGATGCACAGTCGAGTGATGGTATTGTCATTACTCGCCGAGCTTTTCATACGCTAAAAGGTAGTGGTCGCATGGTCAAAGCGGCTGATATCAGTGAATTGGCATGGTCGGTTGAAAATTTAATTAACCGTATTGTCGATAATGATATTGATCAGCAACCCATACATTTAGAATTTGTAGAGCGAGTTTTCAAGTTATTACCTTCATTAGTTGATGCGTTTGAGCAGCGTTTTGTTCCAGTATCACGCGCTCAAGCAAAAATGTATGAGACGTGGGCGGCTGAATTTTCTGAAGGCCATATACCTGTTGAGTTTAATCAGCCTGAGCGCGATAGCCTAGCGGCTCTAAGTGTTTCACAGGGTGCTACCGACACTGTATTGCCAGCAACCTCTATTGAAGAGGTGAGTCAAACACCTGAAATTTCTGCGGCTGAAGCGGCCTCAGAAGCTGAGCGGGTCAGCCAAGAAGATGCGGCCGAAGAGCGCATTTTATGGGAGCTTTTTGCCTCAGAAGCGCAGACTCACTTGGCTGCAATCGATGAATTTATTGGTGATATGGACGCTGAGGCACCTATTTATTCGACGCCAACCGACAGCTTGCAGCGTGCACTGCACACCCTTAAAGGAAGTGCGCACATGGCAGGTGTTGCTGATATTGCTCAGCTTGCAGCCCCTCTTGAACTTTTCATTAAAGAACTTAGAACCTATCAAGTAAAAGTTGACCAGGACGTTTTACAGCTGATCAAAGATGCCGCTGAGTACACGCGTGAAGGTTTAGAATTTGTTGAGCGTAATGAACAAGCGGTATTGCCTAAATTGGGGCAATTTATTGCTCGCGTGGCTGAATTAAAAGAAGTGCATCTTGGTCATCTTATTCGTGCTACGGGCGCGCCCAATACCAAAACAGCCCATCCGGTCGATCCTCGTATGCTGGCTATTTTTATGGCCGAAGATATTCGCTTACTACTCGACGCCGACGAAGTCGTCGATCGCTGGGAGGCGGATTTAAGCCATACCGAAGAGTTGCCGGCAATGATGGCTGAGCTTAAAACACTCGAAAGTGGTGCAGCACAAGCAAACTTCCCGTCTATGGAGATGTTGAGCTGTCAATTGCATGATTTGTATGCCGTTACGTTGGATTATTTACCCCCCGAGGCTCCTGTTTTTGAGGCGTTTAGGCAAGGCCATAATACCTTGTTGGATATGATCGATGCTGTTGCAGCTGCGCAGACACTGCCAGTGGTTGACGGCCACTTGCAGGCACAACTCGATAGCTTTTTAGTTGTTCCTGAGCCTATTAGTGATATTGCTGGCTTGAATGAAGTTGATCTTACGAATATTGAATCATTTGGCGAGGAGGAATTAGGCGAAAATCATCTTGAGATAAGCGCTAACGATAATGATGCTGCTGTAGATAGTTTGATTGAGCATAATGCTGATGATGAAAATACTGCCGAAGAAGGCTCAATAGAAGAGAGTTCAGCAGACGAAGGCTTAGTAGAAGAAGGCTTATCAGAAGAGAGCTCTGCTCAGGAAATTATTGCGGAAGAAAACTTTGTTGCCGGAAGCACTTTGAGTGACAGTATTTCCAATGATTTGGTGGATATAGATGCGTTATCGATTACCGGAGCAACAGGTTATAGCGAAGCGGATGATACTCTTGATTTTTCTTTTACCGGGGTATCCGAAGGCGAAGCCCACAAGCAAGAACAGGAAGAACCGTCGGAGTTAGTGGCACAAGAGTCACTATCGGCGTCTGCATTTGATTTAACGAAAGCTGATTTAACCGAAGCTGATTTAACCGAAGCTGACTTAACCGAAGCTGACTTAACTACCGTCGATTTGACTGAAGTAGATATTTCTGATGTAGAGGTTTCTGATGTAGAGACTTCTGAAGTCGAAGCCACTGAAGTCGATACCGTGGCAATAGTCAACGATGAAGTTGATTATCCGGTTGATGGGTCGGTTAGCACGCATATTGAAATGGATGCGGCGGATTTATTTGACCCAGAAGAAATCGATAACTTTGTGGTGACACCGGAGTTGATGAATGCTTCTCAAGAAGATGATTCAGCGGTTGATGTCAGCCTGCTCGCCAATGACTTAGAAAATCATATGGGTCAGGAAGAGAATTCACAAGGTGCCTCTGAATATGCCCAAGTGACTGAACCCACTATTGAGTCCCCAGCGGTTGATAAGCCATCTGATGGATTATTATTTGCCGGCGGTGACCCCTCAACCATTGATGCCGAAGACTTTGATGCAGAAATCATAGAGATCTTTTTAGAGGAGGCTGATGAGCTTATTGAGCTTTTAGAAGAATCAATACACTCATGGGAGTCTGATTGGGCAAATGTTGAAGCACCCGAAGAAATGAAACGTGCACTGCATACCTTAAAAGGTGGTGCGCGCTTAAGTAATTTGGCCGTTTTTGGTGATTTAACACATGAATATGAAACCTATCTTATTAATCAGGTGGGTCCCAATAAAGCAGCAAACTTTTTTCATGTTATTCATCAATATCAAGATTTAGCGCTCAACGGCATTAAAGGTGTTAAAGCTCGCTTAGCGGGTGAAGATATCGCGCCTGTTGTATCACCTCAGGCGGATCCTGCTAATGGCACTTCTTCTAATGATGTCTCCTCGAGTACAGCGCCTTCGGATGCAGCAGCGAATATAGGTGTTAATGAATTACCGGGCGATGATACCCCAGTGTTGCCAACGCCTAGAGTCGATCTTGATGAGGTTGATGAGGTTGATGAGGTTGATGAGGTTACCGCAGCTAAGAAACCTACACGATCGCTAGCAGATACCCAAGAGGCTATGCTAGCCGCTCAGCAAGCAGCGATGTTGCTGGCAGCTCAAAAAGCGCCAAAAGCTGACTTTACGATGCCTGAGCCCCAGGCTCCAGCACCGCAAGAAGCCCAGAATGTTGTTAACTCGAATAAGAAAACAGCTTCTCAAGAAGCGGTTAAGATTTCTTCTGAATTATTAGAAGAGCTTGTTAACTTGGCGGGTGAAACTTCGATTAGTCGTGGCCGAATCGAACAGCAAGTGAGTGATTTTGGTTCTGCGATTAACGAAATTGACACCACATTACGACGTTTGCAAGAGCAGTTACGTCGTTTAGACATGGAAACCGAAGCGCAAATTGTCTTCCGTCAAGAGCAGTTAGGTGAAAGCCAAGACTTTGATCCTCTCGAGATGGATCGCTATTCTCAGTTGCAGCAGTTATCTCGCTCGTTAACCGAGTCGGCTTCTGATTTGGTGGATTTGAAGCGCACCCTCAGCGACAAAGTCAAAGATACTGAGACTATTTTATTGCAACAACAGCGCATTAACTCTTCGCTGCAAGAAGGCTTAATGCGTGCGCGTATGGTGCCTTTCTCGCGTATGGTGCCGCGCTTGCGACGTATTGTGCGACAGGTAGCTGGCGAACTGAACAAGCAAGTTAGCTTTGAGCTGGATAATGTTGAAGGTGAAATGGATCGCTCGGTACTTGAACACATGGTAGCTCCGCTAGAGCACATGCTCCGCAATGCTGTCGATCACGGTATTGAACAGCCCGCGGAGCGCTTAGCAGCGGGCAAGTCCGAGAGTGGCCGAATACTACTGAGCTTCTCGCGAGAAGGTGGCGATATCCTACTCCGTTTAGCTGACGACGGTAAAGGGATTGCGCTGGAAAAAGTGCGCAAAAAAGCCATTGAGCGCGGTTTGATGGTGGCCGATGCCGAGTTAAGTGATCATGAAGTTATGCAGTTTATTTTGCAGGCGGGCTTTAGTACCGTTGAGCATGTGACTCAAATTTCAGGTCGTGGTGTGGGCATGGATGTAGTAGCTGCTGAAATCAAGCAATTAGGCGGCTCAATGACCATTGAGTCTAAGCAAAATGTGGGTACGCAATTTACCGTACGTCTACCTTTTACAGTGTCGGTAAACCGTGCATTGATGGTTACCCTGGGCAAAGAGAGCTACGCTATTCCGTTAAATACCATCGAAGGTATTGTGCGTGTTAGCCCATTTGAGCTTGAACACTATTACAGTCAAAATGATGCACGCTTTGAATATGCTGGTGAAAGCTATGAGGTGCGTTACTTGGGTGGCATGCTGTATGACGATATGCTGCCTCGCCTTGATGGGCAAGTGATGCCTTTGCCTGTTATTTTAGTTCGTTCCGCTCAGCATACTATGGCTTTACAAGTCGATAGCTTGATGGGTAGTCGTGAGATTGTGGTAAAAAGCTTGGGCGCGCAATTTTCTTCGGTGCAAGGAATGTCGGGTGCGACGGTGATGGGGGATGGTAGCGTTGTAGTCATTCTTGATCCGCATGCATTGGTTCGTCGGGCAGTAGCGACGATCGGTTTAGCTTCGCCTAAAGCGGCTCAGCCGTTAGAGGTAGAGCGTGTAACTAAAACGGTCATGGTTGTCGATGATTCGGTAACCGTCCGTAAAGTAACAACGCGATTTTTGGAGCGTGAAGGCTTTAATGTCATTACAGCGAAAGACGGGGTTGATGCGTTGCAGGTACTGCAAACACGTATCCCTGATGTGATGTTGCTCGATATTGAGATGCCACGTATGGATGGTTTTGAAGTGGCTAAAAATATGCGTACTACACAAGAGTGGATGAATATTCCGATTGTGATGATTACATCGCGAACTGGTGATAAGCATCGCGAGCATGCATTGAGTATCGGGGTGAACCATTATTTGGGTAAGCCGTACCAAGAAAAACTGCTACTACAGAGTATCAATGAGCTGGTTGAGGCTTAACGCTGCATGCCAGAGGCTTGTTTAAATGTAGGAGTTCTGGCGCATACCGCTGAGCAATTAGGAGAGCTAGTGCGCTTAGTGCAAACGGCAGGGCATCGCGCTAGTGCTTCTCTTGACAGTACTTTTCTTAAAGTTGTGACAGAGCTGCCTAAAGCCGACGCTTGGCTGGTGGCTTCCGACTACCCAGAAAGTGCAAGAAAGTTATTAGAAGCGCTAGATTTAACGGCTATTCCGGTTGTTTATAATGACGATGGATCTGTGTCTGAAGAGGACAAAGCATTATCGAGCGTTGAATTACGTGAAAAGCGTGCCAAAAAATTAGCCACTAAACTAGAGCTGTTAACACGCGGTGAAGTGCAAGATCGTGCTGAGGGTAGCCGGGCAAGAGCTAAATATTTATGGGTTCTTGCTGCTTCAACAGGTGGGCCTAAAGCCATTAGCGACTTTTTAGATGAAATTCCGGCTGAGTTAGCTGGGGTGGCTTTTTTATATGTACAGCACATTGACGATGGCACAATGAAAACCTTAAAGCAGGTGGTGGATACGCACAGCGCTTTTAATGTACAAATGCTTGATGTGCCTAGGGTTATTCGTGAAAAAACCATTTATTTAGTGCCGCCAAGCATGCAAATCGATTTATTAGATAATGGTGTGATAACGCCGTTACCTGTACCCTGGAAAGGGGACTACTCTCCGTCGATTGATCAGGTTATTGCAAAAGTGGCGCGCGTTTTTGCTGATCGTGGTGGTGCTATTATTTTTACGGGTATGGGCGATGATGGTGCGCGTAGTAGCAAGTTGTTGCATTATCGCGGCGGTGAGGTGTGGGTGCAAAGCGCAGGCTCATGCGCTGTTGATTCTATGCCTGTCAGTGTACAGGCGATCATGCAGGCCGGTGAAGAGGGTGAACCCGCACAGCTGGCCAGAAAGCTTGTTGCGCGTCATGCGCTCTATGCCCTGGCACAGTAGAGAGGGTTTGATAATCTCTATGTGTGTGCCGATGGCTAACGCGATTAATGTGGCGCAGCAGCAATTCAGGTAATAACAATTCAGGTAATAACAATTCAGGTAGACCACAATGAATGACAATGCTGTAGACAACGATGCCGGAGGCATGGCATGTTTTGTTTTGCCAATTCAAGCGGGAGCACTTTTGGTGCCTAGCATTAGTATTGCTGAAATCGCTTCGGTAGCACCAATCTTCCCTGATAACAGTGGCCCAGATTGGTTTTTAGGGCATTACAATTGGCGTAACCGCCGCGTACCACTCATTAGTTTTGAAAAACTAACACGTGATCAAGGCGGGGGGATTAACCCTAATGGCCGTATCGCATTATTTAAAAATACAGGTGCAAATACGGAGGTGGGCTTTATTGCAATTCCTACGCAAGGCATCCCCCGCGAAGTCATGGTGATGATGGAGGATATTGAAGATAGTGCAGTGCAAGCCAGCTTAAGCCCGTTTGAGACAATGAGTGTAAAATGTGAAGGAGAGGAAATGATCATTCCTGATCTCACAGCACTAGAAGATGCCTACCTTGCTTATAAAGATCGATTGCTTTAACTTGTCGTCATTACTGGTCATACATCAAAGGTAACTATTCAGAGGGGCCGTAATTGGGCGCTAATGAATCATTTTCTGGGCCGCTCAAGCCATTAGTGGGCGTTATGAAGTGCTTTCGGTGCTTTCATGCTCAGGAAATAATTCTTCAGCACCCTATTGAGCGAGGTTTATTAGCCTGCTAAATAGCTATATCTCTTATTTTAAGTGAGCTTTTTAACTGTTTTATACAGGTCGTGCTAAACTCGCAGGCCTAGTCCATTATTTGTAGGTTATTCTTTGAGCACCGAACCCACCCCTAATAACACGCCTGTAGCTAAAACGCGCTTTCAAGACTTGAATCTAGCGCCGCCACTGTTAAAAGCCATTGAGGATTTAGGTTTTGAGCATTGCTCGCCTATTCAAGCCGAGTCTCTGCCTTACAGTTTAGCGGGCCATGATGTGCTGGGTAAAGCTCAAACCGGCACGGGCAAGACGGCCGCGTTTTTAATCCGGGTCATCGATGATTTATTAAAAAATCCTATCACCGAAGAGCGTTATGCCGGTGAAGCGCGAGCGCTTATTGTTGCGCCAACACGTGAATTAGTGATTCAAATTGCCGAAGATGCTAAATTACTGACTAAGTATACGGATTTAAAAATCCACACATTGGTTGGCGGCATGGATTATCAAAAACAACAAAATCGGCTGCACAATGAATTTGTCGACATCTTGGTTGCAACACCCGGTCGTATGTTGGATTTTCGTGAGCGCCAAGATGTACATTTGGATACAGTAGAGCTGCTCGTGATTGATGAAGCCGATCGCATGCTCGATATGGGCTTTATTCCGCAAATGCGTCAAATAGTACGCTACACACCCAGAAACACACACCGCCAGACATTAATGTTCTCGGCCACGTTTACCGAAGAGGTTATGCGTTTATCTGAGCAATGGATGCATGAGGCTAAGCATATTGAAATCGCCGCCGAGTCAGTGACAACAGACAACATTGAGCAGCATGTTTATATGGTCGCCGGTGACGAGAAGTTTACCTTATTGTACAACCTGTTAAATACACATGGTTTTGATTCGACAATGGTTTTTGCTAACCGGCGTGACGAATGCAGAAAACTACACGACTATTTAAATGCCTACGGTATTAAATCGGGTTTGCTTAGTGGTGAAATCGATCAAAATAAACGTGTGAAAACTTTAGATGCGTTTAAAGCGGGTAAAATCAGTGTGCTGGTGGCCACAGATGTTGCCGGTCGAGGTATTCACATTAACGATGTGTCTCATGTTGTTAATTACACATTACCCGAGGAGCCTGAAGATTATGTGCACCGAATAGGTCGTACCGGGCGAGCGGGCAGCAAAGGTATATCAGTCAGCTTTGCCTGTGAAGATGACTCCTTTCGTCTTCCTGCGATTGAAGAGTTAGTGGGCCGCAAAATTAATAATGAAGTACCCCCAGAGGAATTGTTAACCGCCTTGCCTGAGCCGTCGTCCCCTTTGCCGGTGCAGCAGCGAAGAGGTGGTGGGCGCAGCAGTAGCCATGGCGGTGGACGTCAGGGTGGGCATCGCAGTGGTGGGCGTGGGCACTCTAATCATCGTCGTTAAGGCAGCTATCGCACCAATATGAATATGGTACTAACCAGCTCCATAGCTGGGCGCTCTTTAGACCCTGTTGTGTGCCTGAGCGTTTTTTCAAGCCGATGTCACATCTTCTTAGTGCCAGCGCATTCGCTGGTCTACACTCAATAAATCATGATTACTATTTCGTCCGAATTATCAATGCCACTCGACGCAGTGTGAAGGATATTTTTGGTTTTTTAGCCACTAGCAAGGGTTAGATAGCACTTATAGGGCATATCTAACGGCGGTACCTCTAGTAGTAGTGGCTTAGTAGTGGCTAGTTAGTGGCACCTTTAAATAGTAATCAATAGTGCCGCTATTCAGAGGTCCCGACATTGGGTGCTAATGAATTATTGATTGGGTTGCTCAAGCCATCTACGACTTTGTGCTTTTGCAAAGTCTATCACCACGTACCCATGCTGGGGCGGGCGCTTATATACCCAGAAAATAATCCATCAGCACTCTATCAGGTGATATTTGCAGCTGGGCCGAATAGTGACTAAATCATATTTTATTGAGTGGGTACTGTGGCGATGAAAAAAGTATTGATTGTTGAAGATAGCACGATGGTGATGCGTATCATCAAGCATGTTGTTAAACAATCAGCCGTCTTTACGCCTTTGTATGCCGAATCATTAGCTGAGGCTAAGGCACTCATTGACGCGAATCCGGATGTTTTTGCGGCAATGGTGGACCTGTCTTTGCCAGATGCGCCTAATGGTGAAATAGTTGATTACACGTTATCACTGAAGATCCCAACCATTGTGTTAACCGCCTCCTTCGATACCGAGCGCCGCAATACCTTGCTAACAAAAGGTATAGTGGACTACGTGACAAAAGAAGGGCGGTTTTCTTACGTGTATGCCTGCAACCTTATTCATCGCTTAATCAAGAATGAAAATGTACAGGTGTTAGTCGTTGATGACTCTTTAACGAGTCGCAAGATCGTGGTCAATATGATGCGGTTACACCGCTATCCGGTTCTTGAGGCTAAAGATGGCATAGAGGCAATTAAAGTACTCCTTAATAACCCTAAAATTAAAATGCTAATTACCGATTATAATATGCCGGTCATGGACGGCTTTGAATTGGTGCAAAAGTTGAGGGTAAAATACATTAAATCAGAGCTTGTGATTATAGGGATTTCTTCGGAAGGTGACGGGCATTTAACCGCGCGTTTTATCAAGGCGGGCGCTAATGACTTTATTAAAAAGCCTTTTAATCATGAGGAGTTCTTCTGCCGCATAACACACAATGTTGAGCAGGTAGAAATGATTGAGCAAATTCGTGATGCCACTCGGCGCGATTATCATACGGGTATTTATAATCGCTATTACTTCTTTGAAAAAGGCTATGAGGATTGGCTGGCTGCTCAAGGTAATAACACGCCGGTTGCTTTGGGTGTCATCGACCTTGATAGCTTTCGTTTGGTGAATGAAAAATTTGGTAATGATGCCGGTGATCTTGTTATGCAACATGTTGCTACCCGTCTCGATCAGTCATTAGATCGTTTTTTGGTGGCGCGTACAGATGGGCAAGAGTTTTATGTTTTAATGGTCGGTTTGACGAATGATAAAGCGTGCTCGCTATTGGAGCATGTTAATAGTGTGGTATCGAGCGAGAGTGTTGATTGGGATGGCAGTAAAATTGCTGTGAGCTTTAGCGCGGGAGTTGCCAATTATTCATCGCAAAACGGTAGTGCGCAATGTGATGAAGGTGGCTTTGATGAGCTGGTAATTAATGCCTATCAATGCCTGCATCGAGCTAAAGACGCCGGTGGCGATATGATTATTGGCGATGCCGGCGTAGCTGACGATGCGCAAGTGTAGCGCGTTAATAAACTGAGCCACTATAGAATAAGTTCGATACACTAAGCGTTTTATTGTTGACGAGCTATAACCCATGAACGCCAATGCACCCAAGCACGCCGCGAAACACTCTCGCAAGACGCATACCCCTATTTCGGTCACTCCAGTTATCGCCATTATCGGTGGCTCGGGCTTTTATGAGCTTTTGGGTTTTGAGCCTGATAAGCCGCTGAGTATACAAACGCCCTATGGTTTGGTTGAGGGTATTGAGCAAGGCTTTTGGGCTGGCCAGCCCATTGTCTTTATGATGCGCCATGGTAGCGGGCATAAGGTACCGCCGCATAATATCAATTATCGCGCGAATATGTGGGCGTTAAAAACCCTGGGTGTTCGACAGGTGATTGCGATTAATGCGGTGGGTGGTATCGGTGAGGGCTGCGCCCCTGGTGCGCTTGTTGTACCTGATCAGATCATTGATTATAGCTATGGCCGCGAGCATACATTTGCCGATGTGTTAACCGACAAGCTCAACCATATTGAGTTTGCTGAGCCTTATACCCCAAGTGTCAGGCGAGCCCTTTTAGCGAGTGCAACAACGCTGGCTTTACCTGTCATTACTGCTGGGTGTTACGCCTGCACCCAAGGCCCAAGGCTTGAAACTGCAGCAGAAATTAAGCGTTTGCAGCGCGATGGCAATACGCTTGTGGGTATGACTGCCATGCCAGAGGCTGCCTTAGCGCGCGAGTTAGAGATACAATATGGCGCTATTTGTATAGTAGCAAACTGGGCGGCAGGTTTGAGCGACCAACCGATTACACTGGCATTTATACATCAAACCTTGAAGGAGGCTGTTGCTAAAGTACAGCCTTGGTTGCAACATTATTTGAGCCATTATCAGTAGCCTTAGGGGCGAGGCAATAATAGTTACTATTATTGCCTTAACTATTCAGCCAAACCAACAAGCCCTGCTCAAATATATTTATACCGCCAGCTTCGGCTCTTGGTGTAATAACGGCTCGGCGATGTGATCGATCAGAGTGTTTTTAGGTATTCGATAAGCGCCCATTTCTCGTTGTCTGTTAGGTCGGTGCCAAAAAGGTGCCCGCTATTGCTATTGCCGTATAGTGTTGTATCAAAGTAGCTAGTGTTTAGGTTCTGACTGTGTTGGAAGCCTACTTTAATTAAGTCTAGCGCCTGATTGCCGACATAAAATGCTTGAGTTCTAAGCTCGGGGGGTTGAAGTAAGTCCCATAGTGTAGGCACTGAGCCGTTATGCAAATAGGGTGCACTGCTCCAAATGCCGTTTAGTGGGCGAGCGCGATAGGCTTTGCGTGTCCACGCAAGCGGTGCGCTAAAATTGCTAGCATACTCGGTGGCCACTGCCGTGATAGTACTCAGCGGTTTATTCACGATAACGCCAGCTGTTGCATTCATGACTAGCTCTATGGGCGATACTTGAGCTGCGATAAGCGGGCCAGCCACAATACCCATCTTTTGACCTTGTAATTGCCCGCTATGCACCTGCCGCTCAACAAAATTCGTTGCCATTACGGGGTCTGTGCCAATGCGCTCTATATCAACGAGGAGGCTTTTTATTTTTCGTTTGGGCGCAAGTGGGTCAATGATTGTGTGGCAGTCTTGGCAGTGTACACGGTAGAGCGTTTTACCCAAAAAAGCTTTGCGTGCATCGACTGCACCCAAAAGCTCGCTCGGCCACTTTGGGCGGGTGAGTTTGTAATACTGTTGCTGCAGGTAGCCGAGGTTTTTAACGTTGACGCTGTTGCTATAGCCAATGATATTGGTAGGGTCTATATCGATACTGCCGTACATCGCAAGCGCGGTCGTTATGTTTTGGGCGAGAGGGCCAGGTTCTTGGTTGGGAGCTGAGCCATTCCATTGAACAAGGTCGTGATGAGCGGCGTCCCACAAGGTGGGAATGCTCATGGGCCCGTCAGGGCTGCGTGCATTGGCTGGTATATTGAGTGCTTCAGCGGCGATGGCGTTGAAGATAATGCCCTGCGCATCTAAGCGCCCATGACCATAAGGGGTATTGGTTGCATTGTACGTAAGGCGCCTCTCTAATGACTGCTGATATTGTTTGAGGGCGACTTTTAATGCGTTTTCATCGGTATGAAGGGCGTCGGCAAAGCGTGTTAGGCGTGCAGGCTGTTCGAGAGTGTGTGTAATAGTACTGAGAAGGTCTTGTTCGAATTGTGCAAAATTGAGTTGCGCGCTGCCCCCATCAATAAGTATCTTTTGCCCATTGTGGCTGACCAGCGCCGTATGGCAAGCTGCACATGTTAAACCTACCCATTGATCGCCTTTGTAGTCGGTAACGCTAAAGCCAATTGGAAGGGCATAGGTGTTGTTAATGCTATGCTGTTGAGGGATAAAGCCCAGGCTCGAGAGGTATTCCGGATCATTGAGAAGGTTTGAAAGCGTTGGATGCTCTAAGTGTAATAGCCATTGTAATGGCAAAATATGTGAGCCAAAGCTGGTGTGCGCTACTTGTTGGCGTATATCGGGTGTCCAATTTTGCGGTAGAGTGCGTATAGTGCTGGGTAGCCCATAATGTGGGAATATATGTTGCGGAGGCTTGTTGAGTGTAGCGGCCCATAAAACAGCAAGACTCAGAGCGATAAATAATGTGATAGCACCTTTTTTCAAAGTACGTAGTATGCGAAATAAAGTGCGTAACATCGCCCCTCCTAATGGATTATTTTTATTGAGTGTATACAAAGTGTATAAGGTGTTTAGTCTGCTGCAAGCAAAGTTGAGATTCTTACGCTATATGGCCACTACGGGCATGTTGATTGGTTGTATGGGTGTGGCGGTATCGGTTAAAGCTGATAGCGCGATGTTGGTATCTATTGATGATTTACAGCCAAAGCGCAACCCATTATTGAATAAAGATCACAGCGATGATAGGGCTTGTCAGTCGCTCGATTTGACTCGGCAGGCATACCGGCGGCGTATATTTGGTGAGGCGCACGCTGATAATCGCTTTGCTGATTATCAGGGTATGACTATTACTGCGATTGAGTTTACGCGCATTGACGTTTTTGATGTGGCAGACCCAAAAGAAGATAACCCCCTCTTTAGGCTGGTTAACTCTTTAAATATGCGCACGCGTGAATCGGCCTTGCGGCCTCAGTTACTTTTTAGTGAAGGTGATGCGCTCGATCCTGCGGCGGTTGCCGAAACAGAGCGTAATTTACGAGAGCGTAAATACTTAGCTGATGCGTATATTATGCCCGTTGGGTATTGTCGTGGCGGTATTCGTTTGGTGGTGGCTGTAAAAGATGCATGGACTACGCAACCGATTTTGACAGGTAGTCAAGCGGGGGGGCAGAGTAAGTCAAAAGTGGGGGTAGTCGAGGGTAATTTTTTAGGCACCGGCAGTGAGGTCTCTGCGGTGTTTACTAAAGACGATCAGCGTAATTCATTAGCTTATAAATTCAAAAAAAATTATCTTTGGGGGCAGCCACTGGCCGTGAGCTTTGGTTTTAGTGATAACTCGGATGGTTATGTACGCAATGCTCAATTTGGCAAACCTTTTTATACCGATAGCACGCTCACGGCTTTCGATGCCTCGCTAGAGCAATTAGAGGCGCGTTTAACCGTCGATCAAAATGATAGTACTTTGGTGTCGTACGATATACGTAGCGAAAATAAAAGTGCCTATATTGGTATTCAAAAATCGTTGCTATCCAAGAGTGTTACACGATTGTACGGGGGGATTAGTCAGGTTAAGCAGCATTATAGTGGGTATGTTGGCGAGCTATCGCTAGCGCCCGATGAGCTCGCCGATTTGACGTATCCTTGGTTGTCGCTAGAGCAAAAGTCTACCGATTATATCGTGGCTAAAAATATTAACTCTATAGGGCTTGTTGAAGATTTACGGCTAGGCGCTTATTGGCGCTTTACGCTAGGGTATAGCCCTGCGCGCAACAAGGCCCCGCCTGCCTATGTAGTGAGTGCGTCTTACGATGAGCTCTTCCAATTTACCAATCAATATTTGGGTGTCGCTTTACAATTTGACGGTGTGCGTTATAGCGAAGAAACCCCTGTTTCTGAACAAGATTATTACAGTGCAACAGCGTATATGAACTACCGTTATTTAATGGGTGATCAGCAGCGTTTTTTTGGCTCGATACAATATTTTCAAACGCGTGCGGCGGCGCTGCATCAGTCCGCTCGTGTGGGTGGCTTAACCGCAGTGCGAGGCTATCCCGCCAACTATGTTTTAGGTGACAGGCTCTTAAGTGGCTCACTCGAGTATCGCTATCACAGCCGTTTACATATTTTCAATATTATTCGTGTCGGTGCGGCCGCTTATGTGGATGCGGCTATGCTACAAAATACACACAATTTAGCAATTGCTAACGAAGGTTATGATGGCGAGTTGTTGGGTGGTGTTGGTTTTGGTTTACGCATTGCTTCTAGTAAAACGCATGTCGGCAACGTGATTCATATCGATATTGCTAAGCCCATTGGTTACAAAGAAAATGCTGGCAGTTATCAGGTGATATTGAGTGCCGAAAATACCTTTTAGCGGCAATCGTCAAAGTTGTGCGCTGTTTGCTTTGTGCGCTTTTCATCGCGTCTTTGTGATGATGGCTGTTATCGTTTATTAAGAGGCTACCATGATGCAATAGCGGTAACTTTGTTTTGTATATTGGTAGTACATCGGTAGGATATTGGGTATTATTCCGCGCTTTGGGGCGGCATTCATTGGGCTGTCGCTTTGATAGTTTTATGGGGGATTTATGATTTACGTATTAATCGAGCGCCGCATTGCTGACGGTATGGCGACAACGTACGATGAAGTTGCGCGCGATATGTTGCAGCAGACTTATGTTGTGCCTGGGTTTATTTCTGGTGAGGCGTACGAGGATATGAATAACCATAACCATCGCTTTTTGTTATGCAAATGGCGTACGTCACGTGACTGGGAGCGCTGGCTTCATAGTACGCAACGGGCTGAGCTGATCAATTACTTTGCACCGGTTTTACAAGAGCCTGAAAAAATTACATTGTTGGCGGTTTAGTTTTTAGCCGCAAGATGAACTGTAAAATTCAATAAAGAGCGCTCACAGCGCTCACAGCGCTTTGCATCGATTGTTTATTGGGCGTTTGATGTGAAGCTGTATGATGCAAGCTGTAACTAATGCTTAATAATCGCCCACTGTAGCGGCCTGTAAACGCTTATCGATAAATGCATGAGTTACTCTTGCGGCCTCCTCAATGGCGTCTTGATGCGTAACCTTTGAGCGAGCGAGCGGTTTTAGGTCATGGTTACCGGTGTTAATCCAGTGAAGCTGAATGCTTTGTGTCAGTGCATAGCGGGTCACTTCTTCTTGAGTGCCTAGTGCGTCTCGCGTGCCTTGAATGATGAGTGTGGGCTGTATTGATTGGCTAAGGTGTTCGGTCCGCAGTTTAAGCGGCTGCTTTTGAGGGTGAAATGGATAGCCTAAACATACCACGCCTTCCCATACTGGCTTGTTTTGTGGCATATTTTTGTCGCTTGTATTGAGTAAGGTTGCGACGCGACCACCCATAGATTTCCCGCCTATAAAAAAGGGTGTTTCGTTGCCTGTCTTGGTCTGCCATCGGTGCATTAGGGACTGCCATTGATCGACGAGTGTCAATATTTTAGGGGGTGGTCTTTTGCTGCCGCCTGTTCTGCGCTGCGCCATATAGTCAAATTCAAAGCGCAAAACACTGATGCCGTAACCCCTAAGTGCTGAGGTATAGCTTGTCATAAACTCGCTGTCCATAGGTGCTCCAGCACCATGAGCGAGCATGAGTAGTGCTTTTGATGGCTGGGCTTGCGATAGAATAAGCGGAGTGTCGTTGATTGTGGTGTGTTGCATGCGCAGTGGTGATTGGGGGGCTGGGGTTTGTTGTTTAGTTTTCAAAATGGGGTGTTCTTTCGCCATGGGTTTGGTTGTGTTGTGCTTCTTGATATTGGCGTGGTGTCATAAGCGTAATCGATTGGAGCTGATCATCAAAAACAATTAAAATATCGCCGTTGAGTACCTGAGGTCTCAGTTTTTCAACTTTAGCGGCTAAATTATACTCAATTTCACCGTAATCAGTTCCTTCTCGGTTGATAAATTCCTCTAATATGTTGTTAAGTGTATCGGCTTGTATTTTCTCGGCGGGGATAATCATAAGTAATCTTAAAAACGCAGTGAGTAAATGGCAATAGTAATACCAAAAAGAGGATTTGGATATGCAATTAATTTTAAGTGTATTGAGTGATGATAGGCCTGGCGTAGTTAGGGCGTTAGCTAGTGCCGTGGCCGAAGAGCAGGGGAATTGGCTTGATTGCCAATTAACGCGCTTAGCGGGTAAGTTTGCCGGCGTTGTCTGTGTTGATATTCCGGTGGCGCGTAAAGCTTCGCTAGAGGCGGCGCTCGAACGCCTGAGCAAGGTGGGCCTTAGAGTGGCGGTGGATGAGGTGGGGCAAGAGGAGGTCCTTGAGGTTCGCTATGCTATGTTTAATGCTGCAGCACCTGATCGGCAGGGCTTGGTGTTAGAGATGTCTCAAGCATTATCTGAGCGGGGTATTAACGTGGTTAATTTGCAAACAGAGTGCTCTAGTATGCCCTACAGCGGTGACCCTCTATTTTCGGCCCGGGGCCAGTTGGCAATTCCTGAAGGGCTATCTTTGACTGCTGTTGAGGCGTTGCTAGCGACTGTAGCTGACGAATTAGCAATGGATTTTTCGCTGAATGAAACGGATACTGAGCTGTAAAGCGAGGGTTTGGTGAGGTGCAAGCTAAAGTCTGCGTATCGCGTTTTTAGCCTGCATCTATCGTTTTGCGATAAGTGTTTGCGCCATGATTAGCCCACTAGCAGGTTAGTGTGCTTTGTGGGCAGCTCAATACTGCCAGCACAAAGACTAGGCGTTTTTGTATTAAGCGCCTAGTACACGCTTTTGGTGGGGTCATCTGAGACCTTGCCGTTACTGACTGTGTCATTTTGCGCATCTTTTTGTGTGACGCTATCTTCATTGGCGGTACTTACAGGCGTAGGTTCCACATTACCTTCGTGTCTTATATACTTGTCGTCTTCAAAAAACACGCTAAATCGCTTTTCGGTGGTTTTCCCTTTCCCACTGCGGCGACTGTAAATGTAATCCCAGCGATTTGGGTTGAAGGTGTCAATTAATATCGGTGAGCCAAGAACAAATTGCACTTGGCGCTTAGTCATACCAAATTCTAGTTTGTCGATTTCTTCTTGGTCAATAATATTGCCTTGCTGAACGCTAATGCGATATACCCATGGAAACTCTAATGAAGAGCAGGCGCTAAGCGTTAGGGTGAAAAGTGCAGTAGATAAAATGCGCAGAAGCATGTCATGTCTCGATCATAAAAAGTGGATGGATGATACCCGATATTGAGAGGCATTCAAGCCTACAAGTTCCCGCGGGTATAATAAAAATGTTTTTAAAGGGTGGAGACTTCTGGGTGCTACCGTTAGAATCCACGCAGTAAATCAGCAGCACTTGTGCCTTTTAGCTTTTAAGGTTTTTGAGTGCGTTTTAAGTGAATGAATTTAAGAGGTGTATATGCCGTCTGAAAATCAAGAGTTGCGCAAAGTCGGTTTGAAGGTGACATTGCCTCGCGTAAAGATATTACAAATGTTAGATCAAGCGCAAGAGCGCCATATGAGCGCCGAGGATGTCTATAAAGCGCTGCTTGAGGCGGGGGAAGAGGTAGGCCTGGCGACTGTATATCGCGTGTTAACGCAGTTTGAGCAAGCAGGCTTGGTCGAGCGGCATAATTTTGATGGGGGTCACTCCGTTTTTGAACTCGATAGTGGCGAGCATCATGACCATATGGTGTGCACTGATACTGGCCAGGTGGTTGAGTTTCATAATGACGAAATTGAGATGCTTCAAAAGAAAGTTGCCGAGGAGTTGGGCTTTGAGCTGACCGGGCATAATTTAGTGCTTTATGGTAAGCCAAAAAGCCAGTAAGCGTGGCTCAATAGCCCCTATTTTAAAGGCTGATGTAAAGTCTGAATTCGATAAAAGCCGATGCTGTTATCACCATCGGCTTTTTTGTGAACTAAAAGATGTGGTAGCTTTAGAGGTACCTGAGTTGGGCGCTAATGGATTATTAGCTGGGCCGCTCAGCCTCATTCTGTTCTAACAGTCTGCGCTTATATGGCTAGGAAATACTCATTAGCACCCTGCTAAGAGGGGTTTGTGAGTTTGGCCAAAATAGTTACAAGATATTTAGCTCTTCCCAAATATCATCAATCCGTGTTTTAACGTCTTGCGTCATGGTGATCGGCTCGCCCCATTCACGGTTTGTTTCGCCGGGCCATTTGTTCGTGGCATCCATGCCCATTTTGGAGCCTAAGCCTGCTGTGGGCGATGCAAAGTCCAGATAGTCGATGGGTGTGTTTTCGATAAGGGTGGTATCCCTAGCGGGATCCATGCGTGTCGTAATCGCCCAGATAACATCCTGCCAGTTGCGTGCATTAATATCATCGTCTGTAACTACCACAAATTTGGTGTACATAAATTGTCGTAAAAAAGACCATACGCCCAGCATGATACGCTTGGCGTGGCCAGGGTATTGCTTTTTAATCGTGACAATGGCCATGCGATAGGAGCAGCCTTCAGGTGGTAAGTAGAAGTCAACGATTTCGGGGAATTGCTTTTTGAGGATGGGTACAAAAACATCATTCAGGGCAACACCTAAAATGGCTGGTTCATCTGGTGGCCGGCCGGTGTAGGTGCTGTGATAAATAGGATCTTTACGCTGGGTGAGAGTGGTAACCGTAAAAACGGGGAATTTTTCTACCTCGTTATAGTAGCCGGTATGATCACCAAAGGGCCCTTCTTCTGCGAGCTCGCCAGGGGCGATGTGACCCTCTAAAATAAACTCTGCACCCGCAGGGATGTGTAGGTTATTACTAAGGCTTTTGGCCACTTGTGTTTTGGCGCCGCGCAGTAGGCCGGCAAAGGCATATTCACTGAGTGTGTCGGGCACTGGGGTAACGGCGCCTAGAATGGTGGCGGGGTCGGCACCTAATGCCACACTTACGGGGAAGTTTTCGCCGGGATGTTTTTGTTGCCACTCTCTAAAGTCAAGTGCACCACCGCGATGGCTTAACCAGCGCATGATGAGTTTGTTTTTCCCGATCAGCTGCATTCTGTAGATGCCGAGGTTCTGCCTGTCTTTATCGGGTCCGCGAGTGATGACAAGAGGCCAAGTAATTAAAGGCGCAGCATCGCCTGGCCAGCAGGTTTGGATGGGAAGCTGTGTAAGATCAACGTCATCGTCTTCAAAAACCTGCGCTTGGCAAGGTGGTTTACTGATTACTTTTGGCCCCATGTTAAGCGCTTGCTTAAAAAGTGGTAGTTTTTGCCAGGCCTCTTTGAGCCCTTTAGGGGGCTCGGGCTCTTTTAAGAAAGCCAGTAGTTCGCCTACATCCTTGAGTGCGGCCACATTATCTTTGCCCATTCCAAGCGCAACTCGCTCGGGGGTGCCAAATAAGTTGGCTAACACGGGTGTCGTGAAGCCTTTGGGGTTCTCAAACAGCAGGGCGGGGCCACCGGCGCGTAATGTTCGGTCGCAAATTTCTGTCATTTCTAAATTGGGGTCAACCGGCTGGGTAATGCGTTTGAGCAATTTTTTATGCTCAAGTAATTCAATAAATTCACGAAGATTATGGCAAGTCATAATATTTTTGTCATAGTAAGGGGGTGATGATAAATATAAGGCAATAAAAAAGGGAGGCCAATAGGCGCCTCCCTTTTTGTCGTCAATAAACCGGTGCGAGGCTTTATTTACTTTTCATCGATAAGAAAAATTCATCATTGGTGTTGTGGCTTTTGATTTTATCGGTAAGGAATTCTGTCGCCGAGATGTCTTCCATGTCATTGAGGATTTTGCGTAAAATCCACATGCGCGATAGTTCGCCCTCGGTCATAAGGAGGTCTTCGCGTCGTGTGCCAGAGCGACGAATATTGATCGCGGGATAAATGCGTCTCTCGGCCATTTTGCGGTCTAAGTGCAGCTCCATGTTGCCTGTACCTTTGAACTCCTCATAAATCACTTCATCCATTTTGGATCCGGTATCTACGAGGGTGGTGGCAACAATAGACAGGCTGCCGCCTTCTTCTATGTTTCGGGCTGCACCAAAAAAGCGCTTAGGGCGTTCAAGGGCGTGGGCGTCGATACCACCGGTTAACACTTTGCCCGAAGACGGGATGACCGTATTGTAGGCGCGCGCAAGACGTGTGATTGAGTCGAGTAGGATGATGACATCTTTTTTGTGCTCGACTAAACGTTTGGCGCGCTCGATAACCATCTCGGCAACTTGCACGTGGCGAGCGGGTGGTTCATCAAATGTAGAGGCTACCACTTCACCGCGCACAGAACGCTGCATTTCGGTCACTTCCTCTGGGCGTTCATCGATCAGTAAAACAATCAGGTGGCACTCAGGGTTGTTGCGGGTAATGGCTTGTGCAATATTTTGCATCATAATTGTTTTACCCGCTTTAGGGGGGGCAACAATGAGGCCGCGCTGGCCTTTACCGATGGGTGAAACTAAGTCAATAATACGGCCGGTTAAATCTTCGGTTGAGCCGTTGCCGACTTCAAGTACTAAGCGGTCTTGTGGGAATAGCGGTGTGAGGTTCTCGAAGAGAATCTTATTGCGAGAGCTTTCGGGTTTGTCAAAGTTAATGTCGTTAACTTTGAGTAGGGCAAAGTAGCGCTCGCCATCTTTTGGTGGCCTAATTTTTCCCGAGATGGTGTCACCGGTACGCAGGTTGAAGCGGCGTATTTGGCTAGGTGAAACATAAATATCGTCTGGGCCGGCAAGGTAGGATGAATCTGCCGAGCGTAAAAAGCCGAATCCATCTTGTAATATTTCGAGTACACCGTCACCGTAAATATCTTCGCCGCTTTTTGCGTGTCTTTTTAATAAATTAAAAATAACATCTTGTTTGCGTGAGCGCGCAAGGCTCTCCATGCCGAGCTCATTGGCCATCTCAATCAGCTCTTCAATAGGCTTCATTTTTAGCTCGGTCAGGCTCATTTGCGCGCCGGGGGTGCTCTTTTTGGGATGGCTTTGTTTGTTTCGGTTGTGGTGTTGGCGGCGCTGTGGTTTTGCGGGGGTCTCACTGGGCTCGGACTGCTTGTTGTCGGCAGTTGCGGCGGCTTTTGGTGAGGCTTCGGTTTTT
Source organism: uncultured Pseudomonadales bacterium (assembly GCA_947494095.1). Classification (GTDB taxonomy): domain Bacteria; phylum Pseudomonadota; class Gammaproteobacteria; order Pseudomonadales; family Cellvibrionaceae; genus Marinagarivorans. Next base: position 60,156 of record CANLTI010000003.1, on the reverse strand, counting down.
TCGGAAGAGGGCGTGTTGCAAGATTGCGGCATGATTATTTGATTTTTTCTTGAGGTTTGTTGTTGCCTTAAACATAGACCGATTAAGTCAGCAGAACAAACGTAGGGTTAATAAAGGAGTGATTGATAATACTTCAGGCTATCGTGCTGATATAATCTTGTATTGGATTGACTTCAGAAGATAACGACAGGCCGTGACACCGGCGGTGTGATGAGATAGGAGTTACTTCTATATCTCAGTTGTGACTCAGTATAGCGGTTAATTGGCCGAGGTGCAAAAAAAAGCAAAACATGGAGAGTATGAATATGAGGGCTTGCGCTTAAGCCCTCATAAAAGCTTTAAAGAACAGAGTCAATAAAGGCTTTAAGTTGTACTTTTGATAAAGCGCCTACTTTGGTGCTTTCGGCATTACCATTTTTAAAGATAGTGAGTGTTGGAATGCCACGAATACCTAATTTAGCCGAGGTCTCTTTGTTGGCATCGACATCCATTTTACATATTTTAATTTGATCGCCGTATTCGCCGGCGAGCTCTTCGAGTACCGGGGCGATCATTTTACAGGGTCCGCACCAAGGTGCCCAAAAATCGACCAGTACGGGGCCTTCGGCTTGCTTGACTTCTTCGTCGAAGCTGGCATCGCTTACTACTACGATTGCATCGCTCATAATCTTATCTCCAGAGACGTATTAACTTGTTTGTGGCCAATAATAAGGAGTGTAGGCAAGGCTTACAACCTTAAAATGGTCAAGGTTACTATCTAATATCAATCTAATGTAAAAAAATTATTAAAACAAAGCTCTGTGTTCGGTTGTGGCTTTGGGTCGCAAAGCCTATTGAGCTGTTGGGTGAAAATTTTATTACTACTTGTAATGTTGGGGGTGTTTTTTATTTTCCAAGGCCTGATAGCTGGCTTAATAATTGTGCTTGTGCCGACTCAGCACCTGCTGTTTGTTGAAGTAAGTAGGTGTCATCTTGCTGAAGTTGCCAGCGCTGTACATGATCGTTGACATACAGCATAAGCTCATTATATACGCGCTCTGCCATACTATTGTCTTCGATAGGAAAGCAGGTTTCGACACGCCGGTTGAGGTTGCGCTCCATTAAGTCGGCGCTCGCACAGTAAACCCGTGTTTCGGCATTGGCAAAATAGTAAACGCGCGTATGCTCTAAAAAACGACCGATAATCGAAAAGACGCGAATGTTTTCACTAACGCCTTTAATACCGGTACGTAGTGCGCACATACCCCGAATAATTAAGTCGATGGTAACACCTGCCTGCGAAGCTTTATAGAGGGCTTGAATCACTTTAGGTTCCGTTAAACCATTACATTTAAGAATAATATGCCCGGCTTTGCCTTCTTCTGCGGCTTTGGCCTCGCCTTCAATCATTTTGAGTAACTGGCGTTTGAGGGTGAAAGGTGCATAAATGATTTTGCTCATGCGCTCGGTTTTGCCCATGCCGGTTAATTGTTGAAACACTTTATGGACATCCTCGCACAGGTCGGGCTCGGCGCTGAGGTAAGAGTAATCGGTATATAGGCGGGCATTGCCGCTGTGATAGTTGCCGGTGCCTAAATGGCAGTAGCGTTTAAGCTCGCCATTTTCGCGGCGCACAATGAGTATCATTTTTGCGTGAGTTTTGTAGTCTACTACGCCATAAACCACAACGGCGCCCGCTTCTTGCAGGCGGCTGGCAAGCTCTAAGTTTTCTTCTTCGTCAAAGCGTGCGCGCAGCTCTACGATCACGGTGACTTCTTTGCCGTTACGGGCAGCCTCTAATAGAGCATGAACGATAGGTGAGTCGTTGCCCGTGCGATAAAGTGTTTGTTTTATGGCCGCGACGGCTGGGTCTTTTGCGGCCTGCCTAAGCAATTGTACAACGGGCGAAAAAGATTGGAACGGGTGCAGCAGTAAAAAACTGCGCTTGCTAATAGCGTCAAAAATATTGTCTTTACGGGTCAGACCTTTAGGTATTTTAGGGGTGAAAGGGGGGAAGAGTAAGTCGGCGCGACCGATCATGCTAGGTAAGCGCATGAGTCGTTTAAGGTTGACCGGGCCATTGACCCGATAAAGGCTTTCCTCTGTGAGCCCTACTTCTTTTAATAAAATATGGGTCAAGTGCTCGGGGCAATTATCTGCCACCTCGAGCCTTACCGCCGTACCAAAGCGACGCGAATGTAGCTCGCCTTTTAAGGTAATGGCCAAATCCGCCACCCCTTCCACATCCACATCGAGATCGGCGTTGCGAGTGATTCTAAATTGGTAGCACCCATTGACTTTCATGCCGGGAAAGAGCTTTTCTGTGTGCGCATGAATCATGGAAGATAAAAAGACAAAGCTATGGCCCGGCTCACTAATATCGCCAGGCAGTGACACCATGCGAGGCAATGAGCGTGGAGCGGGAACGATCGCTAAGCCTAGATCACGACCAAAGGCATCTTTGCCTTCTAGGTCGACAATGAAGTTAAGGCTTTTATTCACGAGCCGCGGAAACGGGTGAGCAGGGTCGAGTCCAATAGGGCTGACTAGCGGTAACACTTCGGTGGTGACATAGTTTTTGATCCAAGCTTCTTGTTGCTCGGTCCAATGGCTTCGGCGTAAAAACCGAATACCTTCATCTTCGAGTTTTGGAATTAATACCTCGTTAAGTATGCGGTATTGCTCGTCGACCATTTTATGCACGGTGTGGCTAATTTGACTGAGAACATCTTTAGTTTGCATGCCGTCAGGCCCTACCACTTCACGCTCAAATAAAATACGCTGCATTAAACCGGCGACACGTATTTCAAAAAATTCGTCCATGTTGGAGGCTGAAATCAATAAGTATTTTAGGCGCTCAAGTAACGGGTGTGACTCGTCGAGCGCCTGTGCTAAAACGCGTTGATTAAAGCCCAGGTTACTCAGTTCGCGGTTGATAAAAAGCTCGTGTTGATCTAGCGCTATTTGAGTGCTGGGGCGTGCGTTGGTGTCTTCTTTGGTTGGGGTGTCTAGTGCATCATTTAACATAGGGTTGTCTTCGTCGGCAAAGCGTTTATGCGGTATCAATAAAAGGGGTTACAGTATATGAGAGGTAATACTACAGTCACTATTCAGAGGTGGAAATTGGGCGCTAATGAGTCATTGACTGGGCCGCTCAAGCAATCTGGACAGCTGGCTCCTCGGCTTTATGCTCCAGTCTAATTTTGCATATCCCTAGCAGGTGCGCTGTCTCACCCTTCTTTCCCTGCAAGGCCCGGCGCTTAAACGCCCAGAAAATAACTCATCAGCACCCTGTCAAGAGGGGTTTGTTAGTATGGCTAAATAGTGACATATTACATTACTTTACACGTTTTCTTGACACTCATTGTTTGTGTTAACTGTAAATGTGACCCATAGGCAGAGGCATTGATTGGCTTGATAGCATAATCTAGGTGGGTCAATTGTGGTTTAAGGGGTGTTGGAGTAATTATAGGGGGCACTATGTGATGTTTTTGTTACATCGTGTGGCAAGGTGAGTTGAGCTAAGGTGGCTTGCAGTTGGCTGAGCGTAATCGGCTTGCTGAGGTAAAGGTCCATGCCGCTATCAAAGACGCGTTGTCGATGCTCAGCCTCTGTATGAGCTGTCAGTGCAATAATCGTGTGTGGGTGGCTTTGCTGGGCTTGCTCCCATTCACGAATTAGGCTGGTGGCTTCAAAGCCATCCATAACAGGCATTTCGCAATCCATAAAAATAACATTAAATGCGGTTGTACTTTGGGTTAGCGCTTCTACAGCCACTTGTCCATTGTCGCAAAGTACGCATTGAATACCTAATTTACGAAGCATGCCTTCAATGACCATTTGGTTAACTTGGTTATCTTCAGCGACCAGTGCATGAAGGTGTGGTAGGCGCTTAAGTTGCGCTAAGGGGTGTATTTGTGCGGGTTTTTGGTTAGTGTTTTGACTAAATAGACGCAAAATACTGGTATTGTTGAGTGGGTTAGGAAGGCTCACCATTGAGTGGCTTGCGGCGTTATCTTGGGTGTCACAATCTGGCATATGGGAATTATCAGAAGTGTTGGTGTGACCTAAAATATAAATGACAGCCTCTTTATGCAGAGGAAATTTTTGACGCTGAAAGGCTTCGCACTGCGCGGCATCTATGATGAGGTATGGCAATGTACTCCAGTCGATATCATGCCAATTATCAGAGGTTTTTATAATTTGTGTATGGCATACCTGCTGGCATAACTGGGCTAATGGTTGAGACTGGCTGAGCAATGCCACAGTATTTGACAGGGGAGTGGTGGCAGGCTGTACGTGATGGTTATCGAGTAAAAATTGCGCCGTAAACCAAAAACATGCGCCTTGGCCTGGAGGGCTATTGACGCCAATTTCACCCCCCATTAAAGCTGCTAGCTGCTTTGAAATAGTGAGCCCTAAACCGGTACCGCCATAGCGACGTGTTGTGGACGAATCGGCTTGGCTAAACGCTTCAAAAAGGCGTGAGGCGACCTCGGGTTTGATGCCAATGCCGGTATCCCGAACGCTAAAGCGCAGTGTGAGCTGATTGTTTTGTGCACGTAGGCACTCAATCGTGACATCGACGCTGCCGCGCTCAGTAAATTTACAAGCATTGCCAATCAGGTTGACCAATATTTGCCGCAGGCGGGTAGAGTCGCCAATGAGTGCTGTTTGAACCTCGTGTTTGATACAGTTAAAAAATTGAATGTCGGGGTGTTTCCCCGAGGCGTGAAAGAGCGATAGGCAATCGTTTACCAGTTGCGCTAAGTCAAAGGGGTGCTCTTCAAGTTGCATTTTACCGGCTTCAATTTTTGAGTAATCGAGGATGTCATTAATAATATCGAGGAGCGATTCACCGGAGCGGCCAATAATATCTAATTGTTCGCGCTGCTCATGGTTTAAGGTCGTTTCTCTGAGTAGTTCGACCATCCCAATAATGCCATTCATAGGGGTGCGTATTTCATGGCTCATAGTGGCAATAAACTGGCTTTTAGCGCGGTTGGCGGCTTCTGCGGTGTATTGTTGTTTACGCGAGAGGAGTTTTTCTTCTTTTTCCATCATTAATGCAAGCTCAATGGCTTGGCGTTGTTCAAGTTCTTTAACAATAGAGCGCCGCATATATTCAAGGGCTTGGCAGACCTCGCTCAGTTCATCGCGAGAGCGCATTTGTGAGGTTCTAAATAAAGGGCTTTGCACCTTATCGAGGTTCATGTTGCGGGCGTGGCGGGCAATGAGCTCTAAGGGCTGTACCAGTTGCTGGCCGACAAGCCAATACAAGGTGGCGGCAATTGCAATAACACTAAAAAGCTCGAGCACTAGGGTGTGTTTAAAATTACGCCAGAGTTCTTCAAACAGGGCATTGGCTGAATAGTAAACAAGCAGGTGAAAGCGCTGCACACTCTTTTCGCGTGTTATATCAATAAAATAAGTGCGGCTGAGTCTATGCTGTTGAGTGTTTACTGGCGCACTTTGGCTGCTTATAAGTTGCGTTAACAGGGCGTGTTGGGGTGCTTTTGGCGTGGAGGGGGGCGTTATTTGAATGTGCGTGATCGGCGCTTTGAGTACTAATTGATCGATAGTGTGCTGTATGGCAGCGATGTTGGCGAGGCTGATGGCATCGCTTAAGCGGTTAATGTCTTCGTTAATTAATGTGTCAACTTGTTGTTGCAGCTGCTGCTTAAGGCGAGTGTAATCGGCCATCGTGCGAATGGCTAAGGCAATAGTGGCCACGGTGAAGCCCGCTAGTATGACTAATATAGCGAGCTTGCGTGCCAGTGGTTGACGAGCGTAAAGCAAAAATAATGACACTGTGTAGGCCTTGTTGAATGGTGCAGAGCACCGAAACTATTAAGGAGCAGGCTTTATTGAGTGTAGTTAATGATTATGCTGGCGGTATTTAGGGGTGTGTTTTATCGCTCGCAATGTGGTTATACGCGCTACTTTCATGCGAGTTGCTTGAGGTGGCGGCTGTTAAAGATGGGCTATCGAAAGCGGTGAGTACGGTGTTTAGAAATCGGAAGCCCAATGCGGTGGTGCGTATATATTGGGGTGTTTGTAGGATCAGCGCTTGCCGGCTGAGGTCATCTAAAATGGGTTGTATTGTTGCCAATGACAGGCCTGTCATTGCTTGAAATAAAGGCGTTTCAAAGCCTTGAGGCCGCCTCAGTGCATTCATCATAAACTCGAGAGGAAGACGGTCTGCGGTTATGGGGCTTGCACCTATTGCGTGAAACTTGTGAGCGAGATAATCGGCTGGCAGTCTTGTTTTACGATGGCGCTCTATTTGGCCTGTACTGTGGGTGATTTTACTGTGCGCGCCAGCACCAATACCGAGATAGTCACCAAAATGCCAATAGTTGAGATTATGTTTGGCGTGCTTATTGGGCTGACAGTACGCTGAAACCTCATATTGTAAAAAATTATGGTGGGCTAACAGGGCTTCACCTGCATCTTGTATATCGGCTAATGCATCATCATTTGGCAGCGTAGGAGGTGCATTGTAAAACACGGTGTTGGGCTCGACAGTCAGTTGGTACCAAGAAATATGCTCGGGCTCTAAGCTAATCGCTTGAGTAATGTCGGAGGTTGCTTGTGCGGGTGTTTGGTTAGGGAGGCCATGCATGAGATCAAGGTTGATGTTATCGATACCTGCTTTTCTGGCCAACTTAAACGCTTTGAGCGCTTCAGTGCTAGAGTGTATGCGCCCTAGTGTGTGTAAGTGCTCATCATTAAAGCTTTGCACGCCTAGCGATAATCGGTTGACCCCGGCGTGCTTGAGGGCATTAAAGTCGGTGTATTCGGCGGTACCAGGGTTGGCCTCTAAGGTGATTTCTATATCGGCGACAAACCCTAAAGTGTTTTGTGCTGCATCAATGATGTCGCCTATCGCTTGAGCGCTAAATAAGCTCGGTGTACCGCCGCCAAAAAAAATGGATTGCAAGGGGCGGTGTGTGATTGTTTGAGCCTCTCGCTTTAAATCAGCGATGAGTGCTTGAACGTATTGCTGCTCGGGTAATGGTTGCTCACTGGTGTGAGAGTTAAAGTCACAGTAAGGGCACTTGCGAACGCACCAAGGTATATGGACGTATAGGCTAAGGGGAGGCAGAGGATGTATGGCATTGTTTGATGGTAACACTAAGATAACTCGGCAGTATTCGTGGAATGATAGTGCGTATCATACGCAAAATACTGCCATGATAGGAGTTTGCTCAATAGTCATTGTCGCGATGCGGCTAGTAGGTACTTTAATTAGGGCTAAATTTAAGCAGTAGTTGCTGCTCTAATTGCTCAACAAGCTCACGAGCTTCTGGCGTAATGGTGCTGATTTCTAGTCCAACTTCATTAAAAGAGGGGTTGACGCTTTTGGCTGCACGCCTCACAAACGCTGAGCACTCGATAAAATTACCGCTGCCAAAGCTCTCAGGTAGCTCAATTTTCACACTATATTGCGCTTCTTCTTGCATTGTGAGCTTAGTTAGTAGTAAAAAGCCACACACGTTAATATCAATAATATTACCAAGGCTTGTATTGTTGCTGCTATCGAGTACTTTTAAGTAGAGTGCGAGGTTGGTTCTTTGTAGTAATCGACGTTCATTGATATCAGGCATAGCATACTCCAAAGTTAAGGTATTTATAAAACTGTAGCCCACTTTGGATAGGTGTGCTGCTTAATAGTGTGCCGCTAATTAGGTGTAGCACTATTTAGGTGTAGGACAATTAGGCGGCGAATGATTTATTGATTTTGAGCTGTAATTGCAGCAAATTTAGATGACGCTCTTTGATTGTGCAAGATAAATAGAGCCATACACAGAGCAATACGCTTGAGTTACTCGATAAACTTTAATTATTGCTAATGATAAAATTATATGGGGAATATTATGAATGTTGATTGTAAACGGGCCGCGTTCGCTATAGCGACATTGGCCTCTTGCTTACTGTCGTCGGCAGTTTTTGCAGGCAGTTATATGGGCGTGAGTGCTGGTGAGTCGAAAATAGAGCTGGGCAAGCCGAGTTTTGATACCAGCTTTGATGCGAAAAAGTTGGACCTTAAAGATTCTGACATCGGTATGAAAGTGTTTGGCGGCTATCGCTTTACCCTTGTTGCGATTGAAGCGGCTTATGTCGATTTGGGTAAAATAGAAGGTGAGCAGGGAACCTTTGCTGAAGCGAGTGGCTTCAGCGGCTTTGGTATGCTTCATTTGCCCTTAGGGCCTGCGAGTATATTTGGCAAGGTGGGCGGATTTGTTTGGAAAAATGAGGCTTCGCTAGGCCAGTTGGTGGATGAAAACAACAAGCTTAAAGACGACGGCTATGACCTAGCTTATGGTATTGGTATGATGTTTGGTTTACTTGATATTGATGCCCGCTTAGAATATGAGTACTTCAATGTGGGTAAGTTTGAAGATGTATCTTTGGTTTCTGTTGGTGTGAGCTATACCTTTTAACCGATATTAATGTGACCTGATCGATAGTTCTACGACACCATGATTGCACTATCCTATTATCCAACTAGTGCGTCGGCTCAATGTGCTGGCACCGTCGTTGAATAATCAATGTGTTGTGTTGTGTTGTGTTGTGTTGTGCTGTGTAGATAGATCTGAATGTTCGACAGGTATCCATTGACTGTACATGATGTTGCCCTTTGGAAGCTAAGGGTGCTATCAAATGTCACTATTCGGCGGGGTCTATTAATAGGGCTCAAGAGCGCGCCAAAGGCAAGTTCGAGAGTACTTGTATTGCGCCGGTTCAACGATCCACGGGTACCCCTCGGGTGTCACCTCTGAATAGTGACGCAAAAATAATTATGATTTAAGGTAGTAGTTGCCATGTGGCATTGGTTTTCACGCGCAGCGGTTTCATCAGAAACCGCTGATTGGCTAGTTGAATGTGTTAGCTGGGCAATGCAAAATTTTGATTTAGAGCGCTTTCGTCAAAACACGCCATTAGTCTTGCCTACAAATGATTTTTTTCCGAAGCGGGTTGATAGTCAACACGCGATGGCAGAGTATATTTTTGGCCGAGTTGTGCACTTTGGCGGTATTGAAAGCTGGCCTTGGAGGGTGGTGCCGCCTGAGCAGTTTTACCCGACGCCGCCGCCTTTGTTGGGATTAAATCCAGCGGTAAGAGGGGAGGGGGAAACACCGATTGTATTGCCCGTGATAGGGCAGCCTACGGAGTTAATTGTCACCTATGCCCCCGATCAAATTACTAAGCCGCAAGATTTGGTGGCGAGTATGGCGCATGCTGCAGCTCAGCACATGTTGTGGCAAAGTCAATTAACACCGCCTGGCGGTCAAGAGTTCTTTTTGCAAGCGGCTGAAGTCTTAGCGGTATTTATGGGCTTTGGTGTCATGGTGACTAATTCGGCTTATGCTTTTAGAGGAAGCTGCGCAAAGTGTTATAACCCAAGGGCTAACCGACAAGCAAGCCTGTCAGAGAGTGAGTGCTTATATGCTCTGGCGCTATTTTGTGATTTGCAGCGTATCCCTAGGCGTAAGGTGGCTAAACATTTAAAAAGCTATTTACATCCCGCTCTTAAAAGTGCCTATAAGCAAATAGAAAAACACCCAAGTACTCCGCACTTACGAGAATTAGCCGCTTAAACTTGAGACTCGCACAGGCTAAAGTACAATGCGCGTATTTTGGCGATAAAAACATGCAAAACGGTCAGCTGTTAGTGATCGATAATTACGATTCTTTTACGTACAACGTGGTGCGTTATTTACAGGAGTTAGACGCGCACCCGTGTGTTATCCGCAATGATCAATATACCTTAGAGCAGTTGGCAGCCTATAAGCCGAGAGGTATTATTGTATCGCCAGGGCCTTGCACACCTGATGATGCGGGAGTGTCTTTAGCGGCGATCGCGTATTTTGCCAAGCAACAAACCCCTGTTTTGGGTGTGTGCTTAGGGCATCAGGCGATTGGTCAAGTTTTTGGGGCTAAGGTGATCAGGGCTGCACGCGTTGTGCACGGTAAAGCATCGCGCATACATCATCTGGGGCAAGGTGTATTTGCGGGGGTTGCCAACCCTGCGATTGTGGCGCGCTACCATTCCTTGGTCTTAGAGGCTAGCTCGATGCCTGAGTGCTTAAGCGTAGAGGCGTGGTTGGATGAGCACGAACCTAGCGTGAGCGAGCACACCCCGGCAGCACAGCGGGTGGTTATGGCTGTTGCGCATAAAGCACTCCCTGTGCATGGTGTACAGTTTCATCCAGAATCCATTTTGAGTGAATACGGCCATACAATACTGGATAACTTTTTAACGCGCTACGATTTAAAAGGTTAGCCGTGATACGCAAAAAATAGTGCCATAAAGTGTAATGGCTCAGTCGTTTAGAGTGTGCCAAGATAAGGCTCGAGGCAATAACAGTGTGTCCAATGAGACCTAGGTTTCTGTTTTCTCGGTAAGGCCTCGAAGGGGCGTAGCCTGAGCATGTAACGCTTTGAACAACGCAGCAGAGGCAGTAGAAACACGTATTATTAAATCATGTATTTTTTCCTCGCCCCTAAGCACGCTAACGGGTTGCAAAGATGACAACAATACTGCAACGTTACACAATAGAAACAATGTAACTATTCAGCTCAGCTGACAAACCTCACCTAATAGGGTGCTGATGGATTATTTTCTGGGCATTTAAGCGCCGGGCCTTGCAGGGAAAGCAAGGGGTAGACAGTGCAGGAGCACACTGTCGAGAGCACTTGTATAGCGACCGCCCCAGCATGGATGCGTGGGGATAGACTTTGCACCTGCATAGGGATATGCAAGATTAGACTTTGCAGGAGCATAAAGTCGAGGAGCATAAAGTCGCAGATGGCTTGAGCGGCCCAGTTAATGATTCATTAGCGCCCAATTTCGGTACCCCTGAATAGTTACGAAACAATAAAGTTATGCATTGGGTATAGCAATGCAGTAGCTTCCATTTAACAGGCAGCGGATGATTAAAGTCATGGATATAAAACAAGCAATGACGGTTCTTATGGCCGGTGAGTCTTTGGGCCGCGAAGGTATGGCAGCTGTTATGACTCAAATCATGACAGGTGAGGCAACACAAGCGCAAATTGGCGGCTTTTTGGTGGCCTTGACAATGAAAGGGGAGACCGTTGAAGAGATTACAGGCGCCGCTGAAGTTATGCGTAAGCTGGCGGCTCCGGTCAATATCAATGTACCTGTTTTGGTCGATACCTGCGGTACAGGTGGCGACGGTGCGGGCCTGTTTAACGTTTCTACTGCGGCAGCTTTTGTGGTGGCGGCAGCGGGCGGGCATGTTGCAAAGCACGGTAATCGCTCGATTACAAGTTCAACAGGTAGTGCCGATGTTTTGGAGGCTGCTGGGGTAAACTTGAACGTTAATGCTGAGCAAGTGGCTCGTTGTGTGGAGTCTATTGGTGTAGGTTTTATGTTTGCACCCGCGCATCACAGTGCTATGAAGCATGCCGTAGGACCGCGTAAAGAGCTTGGCATGCGAACCATTTTTAATGTTCTTGGGCCCTTAACAAACCCTGCGGGGGCAAAATGCCAAGTACTGGGTGTGTTTGATAAAACCCTATGCCGGCCGCTAGCTGAAGTCTTAAAGGCTTTGGGGAGTGAGCACGTGATGGTTGTGAGTGCTGATGACGGCTTGGATGAAATATCACTGGCGGTTAATACCCATGTAGCAGAGCTCAAAGAAGGCGTTGTGAGTGAGTATGAAATTTACCCAGGCACGTGCGGCATTGCGGTTCAATCGCTCGAGGGGCTCAGTGTCAAGAGTGCTGAAGAGTCTTTGACGTTGGTTTTAGGTGCGCTTAAAAATACAGCAGGCGAGCGTTTTCAAAAGGCGCGTGAAATCGTTGCCATCAATGCCGGCGCCGCGCTTTATGTGGCGGGCATTGCTGATTCGTATACCGAGGGTGTTGCGTTAGCCCTGGATACTCTAGCGACGGGTCTTGCGGGTGAAAAATTAAAAGAACTCGTAGAAATGACAGCGTGTTTTAACGCGACATAAGCACTCAGTGATCAACTAGATTAAGAATAGATAAACAGACACCTATATGACTAAGAATGACTATGACTGATACTCCAACCGTACTCAAAAAAATTATTGCTCGCAAGCACGAAGAGGTGCGCGAGGCGAAGCAGCTCTTATCTGAAGCGCAATTGTTAAAGCTTGCCGAGACTCAACCTGCGACACGCGGCTTTAACCGTGCGTTGCTGTCACGTATTGAGCACCAGCAAAATGCAGTGATTGCCGAAATCAAAAAAGCATCGCCCAGTAAAGGAGTGATTCGTGAAGACTTTGACCCTGTGGCCATTGCGAAAAGTTACGAGCAAGCTGGGGCGACGTGTTTATCTGTTTTAACCGACAAAGATTACTTTCAAGGCGATAACCGTTATATGCAAGCGGCGCGTAACGCTACGACGTTGCCTGTTATACGCAAAGATTTTATGATCGATAGCTATCAAATTACAGAGTCACGCGCGTTAGGCGCTGATTGCGTATTGTTGATTGTGGCGGCGCTACAAAAGGCACAGTTAAATGATTTGCATCAGCAGGCTATCGATTTAGGCTTAGATGTATTGATTGAAGTGCATAATGCCGCTGAAATGGCTTTGGCCTTAGAGCTAGATAACCCGCTAGTAGGTATTAATAACCGCAATTTACATACCTTTGATGTCACACTTGAGACAACGTTTGAGTTGTTAGGTATGGTGCCGAAAAATCGTGCAGTCATCACTGAAAGCGGCATTTTTACTGCGCAAGATGTGAGTATGATGCGCGATAAAGCCGTGTATGGGTTTTTAGTGGGTGAATCTTTTATGAAGGCCCCAGTGCCTGGCGATAAGCTTGCTGAGATTTTTGGTGGGTAATCTTAAATGACTTGGCGGGCCGAATGGCTGTTAAACGTGAATGCCTGTTAAGCGTGAATGCCTGTTAAGCGTGAATGCCTGTTAAGCGTGAATGCCTGTTAAGTAAGTGCCTAGGTTAAGTTGAATTGTTGATCACTATTCACAGCCGAACCCAAAAAAACCTCTTAGCAGGGCGCTGGTGGGTTATTTTCTGGGCATTTAAGCGCGTGCCCTTGCAGGTAAAAAAAGCAAGGGTTAGGCAATGCGCCTGCACTAGGTATAGGAATAAGAATAGGAATAGGAATAGGAATATGCAAGATTAGACTGTGCAGGAGCGCAAGGTCGAGGCGTCAGCTGTCGAGAGCGCTTATATAGCGATCAGCCCAGCCAATGATTCATTAGCGACCAATTCCGGTATCTCTGAATAGTGGCTAATTGTTAAGCCACTTATAGATTGATAGCTATCGAGCTAAATATCAAGCTAGCTATCAATCTATAAGTGGTTAAGCTAGATGCTCAACGGCTAAGTGCGGATCGATATTAAGTACAAAAAGGCTGTATCTCAATGCGCATTTAGCTGTTGATTGGGCTGAATAAGCTCGGTGTTTAAGCGGGCGACTGCGTAATAATTAACGGGTACCGTATACCACCATCGTTTTGCCTTTTACCGAAACTAACCCTTGTTGCTCAAGTGTTTTAAGTACTCGCCCTACCATTTCACGAGAACAGCCCACAATGCGGCCAATCTCTTGACGTGTAATTTTTATTTGCATACCGTCGGGATGGGTCATGGCGTCGGGCTCTTTGCAGAGATCCAGCAGTGTACGAGCTACGCGACCGGTAACATCTAAAAAGGCCAAATCGCCCACTTTACGTGTTGTTGCGCGGAGCCTATGCGCCATTTGAGCACTCAAATAAAAGAGATACTCTGGGTGTGGTTGGCTGAGTTCTAAAAACTTGGTGTAGCTGATCTCGGCGATCTCACACTCAGTTTTAGCGCGGACCCAAGCGCTGCGAGGGTCTTTGTCGTCAAACAGACCCATTTCACCAAAAAAGTCACCATCATTGAGATAGGCGACAATCATTTCACGGCCTTCGTCATCTTCGATTAATACTGTGACAGAACCTTTTATGATGTAATAAAGCGAATCACTGTTATCACCGGCATAAATCAACGTGCTTTTGGCTGGATAGCGACGACGGTGACAGTGGGCTAAGAATCCTTCAAGGTTTTTGATGTGTGGCGTATGTGGGATAGCAACCAAAACGACGTTCCTCAGTAAGTAATCGGTGTCTGTTTATGTTTTACCAGATATCACAATAATATGCAGTTATTTATTGTGTAACGGTGATGTGTCGTGTTTTGCATCTAAAGCTCGTATGCGCTTTGTTGTTAACGCTAACCTTCTTTACCTTATCTTATCTTATGGCTGGATTAGCCGATAATCGGTGCTCTAGTCATAATCTAGTAAAACACTCTTGCGTAAACCGAGCAGCTACATAATCAAAATTATAGACGCACTTTGCAGTGCTTGTGCGTTGCGCGTACATATTATTACGACTAATACGGCTGCTGGCTATGCATGCGGTACTCGTTTTGTTATGAGGGGCACAGTTTTTACGCATTTTTTTGGGGTGCTGTGGTAATCTGGCACGTATTTAATAATTAGGCGAGCAAAAATCGTACACTCGGAGTTTTTTCTATGCAGGCAACAGTGAAGTGGGTTGATGGGGTAATGTTTATTGCGGAGTCGGGTAGTGGCCATACGGTTGTGATGGATGGCCCGCCCGATCATGGCGGTCGCGATATGGCCGTGCGGCCTATGGAGATGATATTAATGGGCCTTGGCGGTTGCGCCTCTTTTGATATTGTTTCTATTCTCAAAAAATCACGCCAAAAAGTGAGTGCTTGCCGTGTTGAATTGCAAGCCGAGCGCGCCCAGGGAACCCCCTCGCCTTTTACCAAAATCCATTTACACTTTGTTGTTAGCGGCGCAGCACTTAAGTCTAGCCAGGTTGAGCGGGCGGTTTCGTTATCGGCCACTAAGTATTGCTCGGCTTCAATTATGCTAGAAGCAGCAGGGGTAACCTTGACGCATGACTTTGAAGTCGTAGAAACAGAGTAAGCCTTATACGCGTTTTTACAGGCGAGTTATATGCGGTAAGACAGCCAAGTCATGACTCTAGCGACTTGGCTCATCGCTTGTTTAACGGGGCGGGGGAAGTCATAGCCGCCTGCGTTTAGTGCGATAGCGCCATGTTCAGCTTCATCAATATGCATCTGCTTTATAATGGCGTGCGATTTGGCATCATCTACAGGCAGGCTTTGCATATGATGACTCAAGTGTCGGCACACTTGATCTTCGGTGGCTGCGACAAAGCCTAGGCTCAATTTATCGCTAATCAATCCAGCACTGGCGCCAATGCCGAGTGATAACCCGTACCATAAAGGGTTTAGCAGGCTGGGTTGGGTATTTAGCTCGTTGAGACGTTTTTGGCACCAAGCTAGATGATCTTCTTCTTCGCTGGCGGCTTTTGCCATTTGACTTTTGACCGCAGGAAGTTTCGCTGTTAATGCCTGACCTTGGTAAAGCGCTTGGGCACACACTTCACCCGAGTGGTTCACGCGAATGAGGCCGGCGCTGTGTTTTTTTTGTGCGGGGGTGAGCTGGGCCTCTGCTTGGGTGTCAGCGGGATTGGCTCGTGTACTACGATCTTGTTTGGCATGGAGTGTGCGCAAAACAGTATCGAATTGATTAATGCTTTTATCAATAAAACTGAAGTGGCGTATAAGTGGCGATGGCATAGCAATGAAGCCCCGTAAATAAAGTCAATGTCTTGAGCCAGTTTTTAGCCGGGTGGTATAAAACTTGGCCCCGAGTTAATGAATGTTAAGCAATCTGATTCAACAATAATATACGATGAAAATAGTAAAAGTATGAATGCCTATAAACAATTGCGCCAGATGCGCATGCAGACGGCAAAAAAACCTTTTTTAGCGCGAGGCATTACCGTCAAACGCTGCCATGAGTGTTTGTTGGCGCAACAATATTGTATTTGTGAGTGGTTAAAGCCCTTTACTGGTGAATTACCTTTCGATGTTATATTGCTGATGCACCGTGACGAAATACTCAAACCGACTAATACTGGCCGACTTATTGCCGAATCGTTTCCGCGGCAGTGTATGGCTTTTGAATGGTCACGCCTAGAGCCCCCGGCTCAATTACTTGCAATACTTGCCGACCCCCATCGGCAGTGTGCCGTGGTGTACCCAGCACGCAACGATCGCAAAGCGGTAAGCTTCACCTCGCAGAGCCGCTCTTTGGCTGATACCCATAAAGGTGGTGGGCACAGGCAAAAGCCAACATTGATTTTTTTAGATGGCACGTGGCGGCAAGCGGCACGTATGTTTAATCATAGCGATTGGCTAAGGCATATTCCTTTTTTTGCACTCGATGATGTTGTTGTGGGTGAATATGCAATGCGTAAGGCGTCAGAGAACTCTCGATTAGCAACGGCTGAGGCGGCGGGCTTGGTACTGAGCGCACTTAAGGCAACCACAGCGTGCGTGCACTTGCAGCATATTTTTACGGTATTTAATCAGCACTACGCGGCAACACGGGCCTGCACACAGGTGTTACCGTCCGTATCGCACACCTATTTAGAGGATTATGACACTAATATATGAAACTCAATATTTTTAAAGCCAATAAAGGTTCTGGCAAAGGGACGACTTTGCAGGCCGCGGCGAGGCATCCTTTAGAGGGTGTTGTTTTTACGGGCGTTGTTCGCGATGTAGCAACCAACGGCCAAGCCGTGTTGGAGCATAGCTGTGGAGTGGCGGTATTTGTGCGTGGCGCATGGTTGGGCGAGCGTATCACAGTCAAGATTACAGCCTTTAAAAAACGCTTTGCTGTTGCACAATTATTAAATGTCGATGAGCCTTGCGAGCAGCGTATTACGCCTTTTTGTGCCCACTTTATGAGCTTGGCCAAACCTCGTGCCCCCAGTTGTGGCGGCTGTGCGTGGCAATTTATAGAGTATGACGCGCAGTTGGCGCAAAAGCAGCGGTGGGTGAGCTCAGCCATGGAGCGCTTGACGGGTAAGGTGAGCCAAACGGCACTAGCACCGATAGCCGCTAGTGCTAAAGCGATGGGTTATCGTAATCGTGCAGAATTTAAAAGCGATGGGCGTATTTTAGGTTTTAACGCCACGCAAAGTGATGCTTTGATTGATGTTAAAACATGCGGCCTATTAAATGTCCAGGTGGCTGAGCATTTAGCCTCATTAAGAGCGCGTTTGCCGAACGAGCAGTGGACGGGCAAAAAACGTAAGGGCAAAAAAAGCTACACCTTGTTAGCGGTTGATGACGCGATGCCAATCGAGGCTGTAGAGGCGAATGTACGGCGGCCTTTTATGCAAGGCAATAGCGGGCAAAATACCGTGTTGCAGCAATGGTTGCGCGATGCTTTAAGTCCATCTGTTCAGTGCACATCGCACAAAGTGCTCGAGCTATTTGCCGGCTCAGGTAATTTTACCCGTACACTGGCAACGCTGGGCTTTGAGCAAATTATTGCTGCTGAAGTTGTCCCCGTAGCGGTTGATCATTTACAGGCGCTGGGGCTGCAAGGCGTCAAGGCCGAGGTGGCTGATTTGTTTGATGAAACGGCATTATCGGCTTTATGCAAAAAGCATGATGATGCCAAAATACTGGTGCTTGATCCGCCTCGTGAAGGGCTGATGTGCTCAAAGCCTTTATTTGAGCACAAAGGTTTTGAGCGTGTGGCTTATATTTCTTGTGATTTAGCCACTTGCATGCGTGATGTACAAGGGTTTATGGCAAAAGGCTATACCTTGGTGAGTGTGCTGCCTGTCGATATGTTTCCGCAAACTCCCCATATTGAGCTGTGTGTCTTGTTAGAGCGCACAGATAGGTGAGTCGATTGCAGTATGCCATATGGCCAGCAGGGTTAAAGGCAGATCTTGATGCGTTAAATATCGTATTGAAGCGCTCGGTGCGGCGTAAAACACTAGGGCTTAAGGTGCGCGCTGGTGAGGTGGTGGTGTTTGCACCGACATTCGCCTCTGATGCGCATGTTATGGCGTGGGTCAATAGTAAGGCGCAATGGATACTCAAACATGCCCACAAACCTTTAGGTGATAACCCATCGGTAATGACTCGGGCACCTTTGAATGTTCACAGTGAAGTGTTTTGGCTGGGTCGTAAAGTGGCTTTAGGCGAGGCTGATAAGGCCGGTTTATCGTGTATTGATGCGGCGTTTTTTGAACGCTCATTGGCTGATCAAAAAGTGCTTTTACTCAACGCGTGCGCAACGGCCGCTAAGGAAGATTTAGCGGGTCGGGTAACGCACTGGCAAGCGCAATTACAGCTCTACCCCAAACAGATTAAGCTGCGCCCTTATAAAAGTTGTTGGGGCAGCTGCAACCATAATGGTGTGGTAGCCTTAAATACCCTGCTCATGATGGCGCCTGAAGCCGTGCGCAATTACGTGGTTGTGCACGAGTTGTGTCATTTAAAACATTTAAATCATTCGTCAGCCTTTTGGGCCGAGGTGGCCAAAGGCTGTAAACCACCTGTTATTCGCAGTGCTAAGCGCTGGCTTAAAGAGCATGGCGAACAGTTACTTTTTATTTATCGGTAAATATTTATGACAATACAAAAGACTCCTGATGCCCCTAACGATAGCCCGACCAGCGTCTCTGCTGAAGCGGCGGCGGTGGTTGTTCGGCCTGAATTTAAAGACAAATCGATACGCAGCTTTGTTATACGCGGAGGCCGTATGACCGAAGGTCAGCAGTCGGCTTTTGACCAGTGGTGGCCAACGTATGGGCGCTCTTTGCATGACGGTTTGGCGGCTACACAAATGATTTTTGCTGAGCAAAAGCCGGTGGTTGTGGAGGTGGGTTTTGGTATGGGCGACTCCTTACTGGAAATGGCGCAAGCTGACCCTAATACCAATTTTGTGGGTATTGAAGTGCACCCGCCAGGTGTTGGGCGCTTAATTAATGAGGCCGGAAGGTTGGGGTTAAAAAACCTATGGGTTTTTATGGCCGATGCAACCGATGTATTAACCGATTGCTTTGAGGATAATAGTATTGCGCGATTGCAGTTGTTTTTCCCCGACCCTTGGCACAAGAAAAAACACAATAAACGCCGTATTGTGCAAAAGCCTTTTATGACCACTATTGCCCGTAAACTGACGGTTGATGGCGTGTTGCATATGGCAACCGATTGGCAGCCCTATGCAGAATATATGGTTGAAGCTTTGGCGCAATGCCCAGAATACATCAACCCCATGGGAGCCGAGCATTATTCACCGGCACCGGATTATCGCCCTAAAACAAAATTTGAAAAGCGCGGTGAGCGCTTGGGGCATGGCGTTTGGGATTTACTCTATAAAAAAGTGAACGCGCAATAATCTAGGTGTCTGATGGATTTATCGCTTTATCAAATGGGAATATAGGAATAGGTTATGAGGAAACAATTTGGATTGCCGCTGGGTATTTTTGTTATTGGCTGCGGTGTATTAGCTACTTTGGTGCTAGCTAAGCCCAAGCCAACCCCCAATCTTGATGAAGCGGTATCGGCATTGATTAAAGTCGCCGTTGAAACAGCTAAGCCACAACCTGTACGTTTAACCGTGGATGCACAAGGCACCGTAGAGCCAAAGCGAGAAATCAACCTTATGGCTGAGGTGAGTGGCCTAGTTGTGAGCGTGGATAGCCAGTTTGATGATGGTGGTTTTTTTAATAAAGATCATGTGTTAGTTAAAATTGATGATAGGGATTACTACACTGCATTATTAAGTGCAAAGGCGCGCTTGGCCGATGCCGAGCGTCGCGTTGCACAAGAGCGAGGCTTAGCGCGTCAAGCTCAGCGGGAATGGCGCGATTTAGGTAATACTAATGCTAATGATTTATTTATCCGCAAACCTCAGTTGGCCTCTGCGGTCGCGAGCTTGGCGTTTGCTAAAGCCGATGTTGAAAGTGCTCAGCTCAATGTTCAGCGTGCCAATATGTCTGTTCCTTTTAATGGTCGCATTAAGCAAACATCGGTGAATGTCGGTCAGTTTGTTAATAAAGGTAGTACTGTTGCAACTGTCTATGATACTGCGATTGCTGAAATTCGCTTGCCATTAACTGAAGCGCAAGCGGCATTGATAGATCTACCTTTTACCGCTGATGCGCAAACAAAACCTAGCGTGTTAATCAAGGGTGTTGTTGCGGGGCAGTCGCATACCTGGAAAGGCCTGCTAACCCGTACAGAGGCCTTTGTTGATACACGCACGCGAATGTATTATGCGGTGGTTGAGGTGGCTAACCCTTTTGCCGGAAAGCTACCGTTACTGCCGGGTTTATTTGTGGATGCCTACATAGAAGGCAAAGCATTGGATAATGTATTGGTTTTGCCCCGTGCGGCATTATTTCAGCGCAATAAAATGTTGATTTTGGACTCAGATCATAAAACGCGTGCACTCACTGTTCATGTATTGCGTAAGACGGCCGATCAAGTTTGGCTGCAGTCTAAGGATGTTGTAGCAGGAACGCCCATCGTCATAGAAAAACAAACCTTAACGCCTGAAGGGACCGAGGTAGAAGCTGTATTTGAAAATATTCAAAAAGCCGATGCCGTGATTTCCGCAGCCAGTAGTCAATAACTTAGGGATGCTATGATGAATGGAATAATTCAATGGTTTGTACGCAATCCTATTGCGGCAAATTTATTAATGATTGCCATGTTAATTGGTGGCTATTCAGGTTCTGGGTCGGTTAAAAAGGAGGTTTTCCCTGCTTTTACCGGTAACCGTATAGATGTGACAATGGTTTACCCTGGTGCGGCTTCGAGTGAGGTTGAGCAGCAAATCGTTATTCGCATTGAAGAGGCTGTGTCTGATTTACCCGGGGTTTTTCAAATCACATCAACGGCTCGTCAAGGCTATGGCTCGGTCAATATCACCGTGGAGGAAGGCTTTGATGTTCGAGAGTTGCTCAGTGATGTCAAAAGTCGCGTTGATGCTATTATTACCTTTCCCGCCAGTGCGGAGCGCCCAATTATAAGGCAGCAAGCATATCGTCAAACGTTAATGTATGCTTCGTTATACGGTGATGCAACCGCAGAAGCCATTAAAGAAATTGCCTATCAAATACGGGATGAATTACCCCTGCTAGAGGGTATTTCAGAAGTCAAAATTGTCGGCATCAAAGATGATGAGGTGAGTGTTGAGGTTTCAGAAGAAACGCTACGCCGCTATAGCTTAAGTTTTGATGAGGTGGCATTAGCGATTCGTCGCTCATCACTGAATGTACCAGCTGGGATGATTAAAGCTAAAGAAGGTGATATTCAAATTCAGACTCGCGCGCAAGCGTATGTACAAGCTGATTTTGAGCGTATTGTTGTGCGCAGTGAGCCTGACGGTAGACAATTACTGTTGGGCGATATTGCGCAGGTGAATGATGGATTTGCTGAACAAGATATTCAATTTAGCGTCAACGGCAAGCCTGGGGTTGATCTAGAAATTATGTTGAGCGACAACCCGCTATTATTTGAAGGTAATACCAATGCGCGTGCCTATATCGAAGAGCTACAAGCGTCTTTACCTCAAGGCTTGGCGCTTAAAATTAGTTTTGAAATGCGCTCAATTTTTGATAGTCGCTTTAATTTATTAAAAGATAATGCGCTAAGCGGTTTGGTGTTGGTATTTGTGATTTTAATGCTTTTTTTACGGCCGCTATTAGCAATATGGGTAGTGCTAGGTATTGCTACAACATTTGCAGGGGCTATTTGGCTACTACCGTATTTTGATGTCTCTATTAATATGCTGTCTATGTTTGCGTTTTTGATGGTGCTGGGTATTGTTGTGGATGACGCCATTATCATTGGCGAAAGTATTTATAGTCAGCAGCAAAAAGGCGATGGTGGCGAACATTCGGCTTACGAAGGAACGCGCTCTGTATTAAAGCCGGTTTTTTTGGCGGTAATGAGTACGATATTCTTTTTCATGCCGATGATTGATGTGCCTTCAGAAGTACTGACATATACACGTTCAATTTTTTATGTTGTGTTTTTATGTTTGATATTTTCATTGGTTGAATCCTTATTGATTTTGCCGTCGCACCTCTCGCACATGAAACCCGAAAAGCCAAGCCGATTTTATCTGTTGCAGCGTTTGGCGGCGGTGCGTGCTTGGTTTTCTGATCATATGGAAAGTTTTGCTAAAAAACGCTATCAGCCTGCGCTCGCTTTTGTGCTCAAGCGTAGAGTCAGTACTTATTTGGTTTTCTTTTTTACGTTTTCGATGTCGGTGTTGCTAGTCGCAGTAGGCTGGATTAATAAAAGCTTTATGCCAGAGGTACCCTCAACCTTTGTTAGAGTGAATGTGAGCTTTGCTGAGGGCACAGCTTTTGAGCGTACTGTTGAGATGAGCCAGTATATTCGTGATCAAGTGGAGGTGTTGCGCGCCGACCCAGAGCTTATCGCCAAAAACAAAGGACAGCCTTTTATTCGCGAAGTGAATAAAAGTGCAAATGGTATAGGGGCGACGGTTTTTGTGGGTTTAACTGAAGCTGAAAGTCGCACAGTTGCCATCAGCGATGTGGCCGATAGATTGCGAGAATTAATAGGGCCTATTCCCGAGGCTCAAAGCTATTCGCTTAATGCCTCAATGAATGGTAGCGGGCCTGATATCACGTTGAATTTAAATGTCTTTGATGATTCGCGTAGTATCCAGCAGGCGGCGGTTGATGATGTACTTAAAGTACTGGCGGCTTATGACGGCGTTGAGAATGCACGCAGTGATTTGGAGTCTGAGCGGGCTGAGGTTGAAATTGAGCTCAAACCTTATGCCGAGGCTCTGGGCTTAACGCTTAATGATATTGCACAGCAAGTACGTCAGGGGTTTTATGGTAATGAGATCCAGCGTATACCCCGGGGTAAAGAAGATGTGCGAGTCATGCTGCGTTACAGTGCTCAAGAGCGCCATTCCTTGGATACGCTTGATGAAATGCGTATTCGGACGAGCGATGGTGCCCAGATACCGCTAGAAACGGTCGCCTATATCCAGTTGGTGGCAGGGCCCAGCACTATCCGCCGCGTCGATCGCAAGCGTAATATTACCATTACCGCCGATGTGCTAGAGGGAACAGATGCCAGTGAAGTGATCAAGCAAATGATGATTGATTACGCGGATAGCTGGAAAAAAACCTACTCGGGCTTTAGCTTGTTACCCGATGGCGAGCTAAAATCGCAAGCGGAGTTTGGTGATAATTTCTCTAATAATTTTCTTAAAGTGTTTTTAATTGTATTGGCTTTTTTTGCAATTGCCTTTCGGTCAATTTTTCAGCCCTTTCTGGTTATGATGGCTGTACCTTTTGGTTTTGTTGGCGCTGTATTAGGGCATTTATTACTCGGGCAGAGCATATCGCTGATGAGTTTTTTTGGGTTCTTGGCGTGTGCTGGGGTTGTAGTGAATGACAATTTAGTTTTATTGGAGCGTATTAATCAGCTGCGAGCGCAAGGGGTGCAAGTGAATGATGCGGTGTTGCGTGCCGGTATTGATCGCTTTAGGCCCATTGTATTGACTTCGATTACAACCTTTGCAGGCTTGCTGCCTATATTGTTTGAAAAGAGCACTCAGGCGCAGTTTTTAATACCGATGGTGGTGTCTTTATCGTTTGGCGTCATGTTTTCATCTGTGGTGACGTTATTGCTTGTGCCGTGTAGCTATTTGGGAGGACATAACTTGGGGCGATCTGTTGCGGGTATGTGGCAAAAACTACGTGGAGCACCTGCTAAGGTAGAGCGTGATGATGAGGCGTCAGGGTCTATTTTTTAATCCGAATACGCGTAAGCAGTAAAACTCAGACGAAAAAAAACCGGCTATTGCCGGTTTTTTTGTGCTAACTACATATTTGCGCTAACTACAGTTAGATAGCAACGATGTTTTCAGCTTGAGGGCCTTTTTGGCCTTGAGTTACGGTGAACTCAACTTTTTGGCCTTCGGCTAAGGTTTTAAAGCCAGAGCCTGAAATGGCGCTAAAGTGAGCAAAAACATCTGGGCCAGACTCTTGCTCAATAAAACCAAAACCTTTAGATTCGTTGAACCACTTAACGGTACCTTTAACTGTAGACATAATAATATCTCGATATAAAAATTTAAATTTTGCTCATGTCTTGTGCTGTTGGTTTTTTGCCTTGTTAGGCTTGCCCAGTCGAAGTGCACAAGGGTGAGCGGTCGTAGCTGGAAATTAAGATGGTACTGAGACTACTGGTCGAGGTATTACAAGTAAAACAACGATAAGAAGAGTGTAACCAAAAGACTTTTTTCTAGCTGCCCCGAAGCATATAGTGGATTATTAAGATGTCAAATTTTTTTTCAACTATGGCGCCGTTGTCGTTTTTAAGGGTTTTAGTGCCTTATATGTGCGCCTAGTTGTGGCTAATTGGTGGGCTATTTACTATTCTATAACTCAATGTTAGATATTGCGGCTTGCGAGCGGTCGTGGTGACGAACAGGCTATAGCTTGAAATTTAGAGGCCTTAGGTGTGATTTTTACTGCCATATTCGAGATTGCTTTGATGCGGTTCTCGCTTATGTCTTTTTCTGCTTCTAAACCCGTTAACAAACAGGGTAATGGGGTATAAGCTCCCAATCTATGAAGTAAAGTGCGCATAAAGCGCAGTACTGTAGGTGTAACGTTTTTGCTAAGGGCAGATAAATGACAAAACGCGCGTTAATCGTTGATGACTCAAGAACGGCGCAAATGCGCTTGCGCAAAATGCTTGAGAAGTTTGATGTGGAAATTGATACATCCAACTCTGCCGAGGAGGCACTTGGGTATTTATCTTACCGGCAACCTGCGGTTATCTTTCTTGATCATCACATGGAAGGGATGAGTGGGCTTTCGGCACTCAAAATTATCAAATCCAACCCGGCAACGGCTTTGATTCCTGTGGTGATGTATACCTCGGAGCAAGGTGATGTTTATGTGGGGCAGGCTCGGGCACTGGGTGCTTTAGATATTATCTCTAAAGAAGTTATCCAGTCTTCTAGTATTGAAAAGGTGTTGACAAGCTTAGGCATTGCGGCGGCGAGTCATAATACGGCCACTAGCGAGAGCGCGCCTGATGCGAAGTCTAAATCTAGCTTTGGCGGGGTATCGCCAGCGTCAAGGCCGTCGCAACAGGGGGTTGATTTTGACTCTAAGCGAGGTAAGCCTGCTGAATATATCGCCTCTAATGACTTGAATAAAGTGCAAGCCCAAGTGGGTAAGCTCTTTGAAATACACATTGCCAAAGTGCGCCAAGAAATCGAAGACAATACCAAGTTTTTGATGCGACGACTCAGCAAAGAGATTCAAGACAAGTCGGCACCTAAAGTGGGTGCGGTGAAAGTGGAAAAACCCGTAGAGGTCGCACCGGTTGAAACGCCCGCCCCTGTCAGTACAGGCATGGGCGGCGGCTCGATGCTGTTCTCTGTACTGGTATTTTTAGCCTTGGTCTTTGTGGGCTATCAGTTATTTGCCAGCCACCAAGCACAAGAAATTGCTAATGAGCAGTATGAAATTTTAACGGCACAAAGCGACAAGCAAAACGCACTCGTCACAGGCGTGTTAGAGCAGCTAGCCAATGAGCGGCCTAAGCCTAGTAGCGGGCCAGATGCGCGCGTGATGCTCGATGCTTTAGGCTGGGCGGTCAATATGGATCCGCAGGTGACTTTTGGGACCAAGCCATTAGATGATCAGCGCATTTATATGCTGGGTGATTTACTGGCATTACTAAAAGCGGCTAATTTTACCGGTACGATCTTTATCGACGTACATATGGGGAATTATTGTGCAGTGCAAGCCCCGAGCGGTGAGTGGATGCTTCCCGATGAGCAATCGAATATTGAAGAGTGTGTTTTTCTTGCTGACCAAGACCTCGACTTGTCGTTAAATGAACAGGTTTCGGTGGGGTTTTTAAATTATCTGCACAGTACGCCAGTACTCACAGAAGGCGGTATTAATGTCGAATTGGCGAATTTGGGCTTTGATAGCCCTAAATACAGCTACCCACCAACTACAAGTGCTACCAGTGCTGGTGAGTGGAATAAATCGGCGGCGCAAAATAGCCGGTTGTCTTTCTCGTTTACGCCCGAGTAAGGGGCGCATGCTGAGGCATTAGTGCTTTGAGCCGCGCAGCAGAGGCAGCACAAAACAAGTGTTATTGGATCGCAACTATTCAGTCAAGCTAACAAACCCCTCTTGGGGTGGGGCTGATGGGTTATTTTTTGGGTATTTAAGCGCCGGGCCTTGCAGGGAAAGCAAGGGTTAGACAGTGCAGGAGCATAAAGTCGAGGAGCACAAAGTCGCAGATGGCTTGAGCGGCCCAGAAAATGATTCATTAGCGCCCAATTTCAGGACCTCTGAATAGTTACATCGGATCATGTATTTTTTTTCTCGTGTCTAATCACTGAATCAGCCGTTAAAGTTTGTTGTTGGCCAAATTTTCTCAAGCCCCTTCTTCATAAGGGGCTTTTTTTTGCCTGTCTTTTATTTCAGTCATTTTTGCTTGCGGCCTCTGTTATTATTATCGGTCACCCCGCTCAAGGCGTTTACTTATTATTAGGAATCAGCATGTTTGCCCACAATACCGAGTATGAAGATGCGTTGTCGTTTTCGCGTTTTGATAGCGACCATTTTTTATCTCCTCAATCTATGCATGGCTTTGAGTTAGAAGATAAACACTGGGCCAGTGCTGAGCATTACTATCAATGCGCAAAATACAGCACTGCGCCCTATGCGGCTAAAATAGAGGCCGCTCCTTCGGCGCAGCAGGCCTATCGGCTCGGCAACGTATGGTGGCGTCGCCGGCGAGCTGATTTTAAGGCTGTTCGTAAAACGCTCATGACTCGTGCGCTATACAGTAAAACCATTCAAAACGCAGAGGTTCAGCAGGCGTTACTGGCTACCGGTGAGCAATGGATTATCGAAAATTCAGCGTATGAACATTACTGGGGCATTGGGCGCGACCAGCGTGGCGATAACTATTTGGGGATGATTTGGATGGATATTCGACGTAAATTATTCAACGCTCAAAAGGCTGACAATAAGGTAGAGATATAATGGCAAAGGCGCAATCGGCGTTTGTCTGCAATGATTGTGGTGCGGACTATCGAAAATGGCAAGGGCAGTGCAGTGAGTGCGGCCAATGGAATACCGTGCAAGAGGTGCGTTTGGGTAAGCCCGCTCAAACAACCGGTGGGGCCGCGACATTTACCGGTTATGCCGGCGGGAAGGCCAGTGAGGTCAAGCTACTCAAAGATGTGAGCTTGCAAGATTTACCCCGTTTTAGTGCTGGCATGGGTGAGTTTGACCGTGTATTAGGTGGCGGTTTTGTACCGGGCTCGGTGGTATTGATTGGCGGCCATCCGGGAGCCGGTAAATCGACTATCTTATTGCAAACACTGTGTCATTTGGCGGCGGTCAAAACAGCGCTTTATGTGACGGGCGAGGAGTCTTTACAGCAGGTTGCGATGCGTGCTCAGCGATTAGGCTTGCCGACGGATAAGCTCAATTTGTTGTCTGAAACCCGTGTGGAGTCGATTGTTGATACCGCCTATGCCCTTCAGCCTCAGCTGATTGTGGTGGATTCTATTCAAGTGGTTCATTTGGATGATATCGCATCGGCGCCTGGCAGCGTCTCTCAAGTGCGTGAAAGCGCGGCTTTTTTAACGCGTTACGCCAAGCAAAGTGGCGCAGTATTAATTTTAGTGGGGCATGTTACCAAAGATGGAAGCCTAGCAGGGCCTAAGGTGCTGGAGCATATGATTGATTGCTCTATTATGTTTGAAGGCGATCATGACTCGCGTTTTAGAACCTTGCGCGGCCATAAAAACCGGTTTGGTGCGGTCAATGAGTTGGGAGTTTTTGCTATGACAGAGCAGGGCCTTAAAGAGGTCTCTAACCCTTCTTCCATCTTTTTGCAGCGCAGTGATCAGGTTACCTCTGGCTCGGCGGTTATGGTTGTTTGGGAGGGTACACGGCCGTTATTGGTAGAAATTCAAGCGCTGGTTGCCGAGAGTCATTTAGGTAATCCGCGCAGGGTGTCTGTGGGCCTAGATCAAAACCGTTTAAGTATGTTGCTGGCCGTGATTCATCGCCATGGTGGCTTGATGCTTGGTGATCAAGACGTTTTTGTCAATGTAGTGGGCGGCGTGAAAGTGGTTGAAACCTCAGCGGATCTGGCTTTGATTTTGGCTTTGGTATCTAGTTTTAGAGATTTTGCGTTACCGCAAGATTTAGTGACGTTTGGCGAAGTCGGCCTAGCCGGTGAAATTAGGCCTGTCCCTAATGGTCAAGAGCGGTTAAGAGAGGCCGCCAAACATGGCTTCAAGCGCGCCATTGTCCCTATAGGCAATGCGCCCAAAGACCCCATTAAGGGACTAACTATTGTTCCTGTTAAGCATTTATCTGAAGCATTAGAGCATCTGTAATGTGCCTCTTAGCACTGGGTGGTGGTGATTGATACCAAAGTGGTAAAAATTGAATTGCTAGCCATACTTTTGATAGGGTTTTAATGACTAATGACTATAAACGGCCACTTTTATGTCTACGAATGCATTGGTTTTGTCGGGCGGCGGCGCGCGAGCGGCTTATCAGGCGGGTGTATTATTGGCTATGTCCGAAATAGTCCCATGCCTGCAAACCCCTTTCCCGATTATCTGCGGGACTTCAGCGGGTGCTATTAATGCGTTAGCAATGGCCTCGTATGCGGGTTCTTTTAATGCGTCGGCGGCGGCGCTTGCGCATACGTGGTGCACGCTTGAGGTTGATCAAGTGTATAAGACAGGCTGGGGAGATTTGACGTCAGGGTTGTTGGGGGTGGCTCGGTCATTATTTCATCAAGGCGTAGGTGAAGGAAAGCCTTTGGGGCTTTTGGATAATAGTCCTTTACGTGGATTGCTCAATCAAGTTATTCCGTTTGATAATATTCAAACGCGCATTGATGAGGGGGTGCTTGAGGCTATTTGTGTGACGGCTTTGGGCTATTCATCGGGTGAGTCAGTGAGTTTTTTCCAGGGTAATCCGGCATTAAAAGGTTGGCGGCGCGCACGTAGAGTGGGCACACCGGCGGTGCTAAATGTTGAGCACTTATTGGCATCATCGGCCATTCCTGCTGTGTTTCCGGCGGTAGCTTTAAATAAAGAGTACTTTGGCGATGGCGCTATGCGTCAGTTAGCACCCATTAGCCCTGCATTGCATTTAGGGGCGAGCCGCATATGTGTTATTGGGGTGAGCCATAATCCAATAAAGAGGCGTTGGCGGGCGCCCAAGCGCGCTTTGGCGCATCCACCTTCAATTGCTCAGGTTTTTGGGCAAATGTTTAATAGCGCATTTATTGATACTTTAGAGGGCGATTTAGAGCACCTAAATCGCACTAATGCGTTACTTGCATTGGCCGATAAAGAACGCTGTAGTCGTACCTTCAATTTGCGGCCGGTTGAAACGCTGGTGATTTCCCCCTCTAAACCTATCGATAAAATAGCGGGTAGACGGGTGCGTGACTTACCTAAGAGCTTGCGGTTTTTTATGCGCGCGATAGGTGCTACAACCCGTGGTGGTGGCGCTTCGGTCGCCAGTTATTTATTGTTTTCATCGCAGTATTGTACCGAGCTTATGGAGTTAGGCTACCAAGATGCAATGTGGGAAAAAGACGCGATTGAGGCTTTTTTTAGCTATCCGTGCAGCCCCGTTTGAGGTGCCAGCAGCGGCCTGTATGCGGTTTAAAGTGTAGGGCTCGCGCTTTTTTTACGCTAATTAAGTTACTTTATTGGCACTGTTTTGCTCGAGGTATCTTTGGCTTTTTTGTATTCAATTATTTGTCGCCAGTTATTTGACTGCTTTGATTTTGTTGACTATTACTTTACTACATAGAGGCTTTGCGCTGTGTGAAATCCTCTGTGCGGTATTGTAATTAACAACAGCACAGTGATGTGTGTTGGCTACTGAGTAGCCAAAAGTGGAGAGAGTCATGCTGGGCGAAAAATACGTGCTTGTTATTGAAGATAATACTGAGGTGCAGCACGCAATAAAATTAATTTTTGATTTTATGGGCGAGCAAGTCGCCGTGTTAAGTTTTAGTCAGTGGAAGAGTCAGCAACAAGACCTTGCTAGGCAAGCTGAAGATATCTCGGTTATTATTTTTGGTGGTACAGGCACCCGCAGCGCAACGGAGGCTTGCCATATCGAACAAGAAGGGCTTCTGGTGAAAAGTCGCTTTGGTGCAACGGCAATGATGACCATGGGTGCCGACTATGAAGAGCGCTTAGCGTTACTCGATGACAGTATTAAGCGGCGCGTACTCACTCAATTACCTTACCCCTTTACGTACTCACAATTGGTGAATGCGTTGCATCGTGCACAACGCTTTAATCAAGCTTATGCCAATGCTTCGCAGGCACCCAGCCAGCGGCCTGTGCATTTGTTCCGCAGTTTAGTGGGGACCAGCAAAGAGATTCAAGCCACTCGTCAAGTGATGGCGCAAGTTGCCGATACCGATGTCACCGTTTTGATTGAGGGGGAGTCGGGTACGGGTAAAGAAGTGGTAGCACGCAACCTACATTACCACTCACCTCGCCGAGAGGGCCCTTTTGTGCCGGTTAACTGCGGGGCCATCCCTGCAGAGCTACTAGAAAGCGAGTTGTTTGGTCATGAGAAAGGGGCTTTTACAGGCGCCATCAGTGCGCGTGCGGGTCGTTTTGAGATGGCTGAAGGTGGCACTTTATTTTTAGATGAAATTGGCGATATGCCGTTGCATATGCAAGTGAAAATATTGCGGGTATTACAAGAAAAAACATTCGAAAGGGTTGGTGGTAATAAGACTTTTACAACTAATGTGCGCATTATTGCCGCCACGCATCGTCATTTAGAAGGCATGATTGCGGAGGGGGGCTTCCGTGAAGATTTATATTATCGCTTAAATGTGTTTCCTATTGTTGCGCCATCACTCAAAGAGCGAGCAGAAGATGTGCCCTTACTGATTAATGAATTGGTTTCTCGTCTTGAGAGTGAGCAGCGCGGCTCGGTACGCTTTAACTCTTCCGCCATTTTGAGTTTGTGTAAGTATGCTTGGCCGGGCAATGTGCGTGAGCTCGCTAATTTGGTCGAGCGTATGGCTATTATGCATCCATTTGGTGTGGTAGGTGTGCAAGATCTACCCGAAAAATATCGGCATCAAGACTCCGAAGTGGAAGATGATATTGAAATGGAGATGGAGCATATTGCAGCATCGCCTGCCGTGGTGAGCATGAGTGATCGTGCGTTACTGCCCGAAGGCGGTATTGACCTTAAAGAATATATTACAGGCCTTGAGCAAAACCTTATCAAGCAGGCGCTCGATGATTCGGGTGGCGTGGTGGCCAGAGCGGCAGAGCGTTTAACGATTCGCCGAACAACGCTAGTTGAAAAAATGCGCAAATACGGTATGAGCCGATAATTGCTGCACTGCGTATGCTACGCCCTGTGTCCGCCAGCGGCATCGGCCTATCAATAATAGGCTCACTCGTCTCGCGTGATCTGGTAGTCCTAATATCGCATGCGCTGGCATAAACCTTATTCAAAGCCCCTATCGGGCACAGGCGTTTTACAATACCTATGTACAAAAACCTATGTACAAAACCCTATGCTCAAAACCTATTTATGGGTTTATTTATAGGGCTTATTTATAGGTATTAGTTATGTGAATTATTGAGGTCATTAGCAAAAACACTCTCTTTATCGAAGGGTAGAGGTGAGCCGTTTTTGATGGTGCGTATTGAAAAGTTACTGTTAATGCTGCTGACCACAGGGAGTCTTTGGATCTCTTTGAGTGTCTTTTCATATGACATAAGGTCTTTAGCGACGATTTCTAAGCGATAATCAGCCACTCCTGAAACCAGGTGGCAAGATATAATGTTAGGAATGTCGTGCACTGCGCGTTCAAAAAATATACTCCCCTCTTCTTTATTGTTTTCGAGAGAGACATCGACAAAAACTGTAATGGGCAAGCCAATTTTTTCACGCGAGATGATGGCGCGATAGCTCATAATCAAGCCAGAGGCCTCGAGGTTTTTTACTCTGCGATGACAAGGTGAAGGTGATAAATTTACCCTCTCTGAGACTTGGATATTGGTGAGGCGGCCATTATTTTGTAGGGCTTGTAAAATTTTGATGTCAGTGTTGTCTAAATTCATAATGTACTCACATTGAAATAGTATGCTAACTAAGAGGGGCTTAGTAGCGTGTTCTACTAATAATGACGAATATCTTAGATAAACCCGCAACGACATTTTCGTAATATAAACGATATCATGAGCGCACTTAAAATGTAGATTTGGGATGTCTTTAGATGGCTTTTTTTATTCGACCTGTTTCTGGCGCAGGAATAGGCACGCCGGGAGTGAATTTTTCCGGTTTTGCAGCCATTGGATTGACGATTTTAATCTGGAGTAGCTGGATTATTACCGCAAAAATGGGTGTTGAGTTAAGTCTAACATCATTTGATCTAGCGACACTACGCTATGGTTGCGCGAGTATTTTTTTGGGCTATTTTGCCTACCAATATCGTAGCGTGATCTTTTTGACTAAACCTGGGCATCTAATATGCATTTGCTTGGGGGCCGGTTTGCCGTTTTTGTTTTTAGCGACATCGGGGCTTAAGTTTACGCCAGCTTCGCATGCTGGTATTTTAATTCCGGGCTCTTTACCTTTGTTTGTCACTGTCCTAACGGCTTTGCGTGCAGGTGTGTACCCCAGTGCTGCGCGCTTGATTGGCGTGGCTGGCATTATGGCGGGGATTGCGATTCTTATTATCCCCGAGCTGTTGGCCTCTAACAGTCCAACAATGTTTTTTGGGCATTTACTTTATTTAGCGGCCGGCCTTAGTTGGAGTATCTATACGGTAGCGGTTAATGAGAGCGCTATTCCTCCGCTGGCAGCCACTGGCCTGTTTAGTGTTGTCTCGTGTGTTTTGTTGCTGGTTTTATATGTTTTTGGCGCGGCTGATACAAATTTGGCCACCATAATATTGACCCAAGATGTGAGTAGCTACTTATTGATTGTGGTTGTTCAAGGCGTTTTTGTTGGTACACTTTCGGCTTTTTGTTTTACGTATGCCGTGATGACGTTGGGGGCTTCAATGGCAACAGCATTGAGTTCCTTAACGCCACTAATGGTTGTTTTATTGAGTGTTCTATTCCTTGGTGAAACCATTAATGCGGTCATATTGATAGCCATGGTGATTGTGTGTTTTGGTGTTGCAGTCATGAGCTGCAATGGCCTGTTTCGATTTTCCGTAATCCCCCCAGTATTTTTTAGAATGAGGTCAAAATAAGTATGTATACATCCCAAGAAACCCCCGAGCATGAGCAAGTACATTTTTTTCATGATCGTAAAAGCGGATTGCGGGCGATCATTGCGCTGCATGACACAGCATTAGGTGATGCCATGGGTGGGTGTCGTATGTGGCCTTACGCTTCTTTTGATGATGCGCTCAAAGATGCTTTGCGCTTATCAAAAGGTATGAGCTATAAGTGCGCGTTAGCGGGCTTGGATATTGGTGGCGGTAAGTCAGTCATCATTGGCGACCCTATGAAAGATAAAACCCCTGAGCTACTAAAGGCGATGGCCGAATCGATTAACCAGCTGGGGGGGCGTTATGTTGCCGCAGAGGACTCAGGCACTTCAGTGGCTGATATGAAGGCGATGCAGGAGCATAGCGATCATATTGTAGGAACCACAGTACAAGAAAACCGCTTGTGGGAGCAAAACGATGGAGACCCTTCACCGGCAACCGCTTATGGTGTGCTTATGGGGATTCAGGCGAGTGTTATGCACAAGTTTGGTAAAGAAAGCCTAGAGGGCTTAAATGTCAATATTCAAGGCTTGGGCCATGTGGGTTTTCGCGTTGCTAAACATCTTGCAGAGGCAGGAGCGAATATTTATGTGTATGACCCAGTGCCCGAGCGTCAAGCGCGTGCGGTCAAAGAGCTGGGTGCTGTTGCAGTTAGCGCGAGCGATGTAGTAACAAGGCCTGCCGATATTTTTTGTCCTTGTGCTCTGGGTGCTGCTGTTAATGAGACGACATGCGAGCAATTGGATGTGTCTATTGTCGCTGGTGCGGCCAATAACCAGTTGGCCACATCTGAAGAAGGGCGTCGTTTATTTGAGCGCGGTATTCTTTATGCCCCTGACTTCGTGATTAATGCTGGTGGTATTATTGAAGTCGGCATGGGTCGTAAGGGTGAGAGTTCGGATGCGGTAAATAGTCGTGTAGTGGGTATTTCGAGTACATTACTTGAAATTTTTGCACGTTCTGATGCCGACGCTATGCCCACCTTCCAAGTGGCTGAGCTTATGGCTCAAGAGGTCATCGAGCGCGCACGAGACAAAAATATTGCGCCTAGAGCGACGGCAGCGCGAGTAACTAATCCGGCTGATCCAGTGGCCATTACGGTTTAAGGCGCCGGCGAGCTCTTAGTTAGCCTGATCGCCTGTATATAAAAAAACCGCATCGTCGCCAGCTAATGGCGACGATGCGGTTTTTTTATATCTGCTGATAGCACTTTTGTTAACTATTAATGGTGGCGTGAGTGGCTATTGGGCTAGGGTTATGTGTCATATATGTTGAGGCTACCCAATAAAAAAACATATGGGTAGGGTGTTTTTTAGCCCGTAGGCCTCCCTGTTAAGGAAGCCGTTAGCAATATTGCCAATATTACATGCGGATGTAAGGCACAAGTGAAGATCGATTAGGCGGGGGTAATACCCCAGGTTTTTAAGGCAAGGCCAATACTATCGATAAACATTTGCGCAGAAACCATAATCAGTAGCATGCCAACGAGCTTCTCAAGCGCACTAATGCCCCGTTTACCGATCAGTGAAGCAATCGGTTGAGCGCCCATTAATATCGCCACCGAGGCACCCCATGCAATCGTGAGTGCAAGCACCCAAATATGCATGCGCGCAGGCTCGCTGCTGGCCATTAAAATTAAGACAGCAATGGTTGATGGGCCGGCAATGAGTGGTACAGCAAGCGGTACAATCAGTGGTGTTCCTTGCCCGTCTACTTTAAATAGTGACCGATCGCCCGGAAATACTAAGCTGAGCGCAATTAAAAACAGTACAACGGCGCCGGAAAGCTGTAGTGCGGCCACACTTAAATGTAAGGCTTCGAGTATATATTTACCTGCTATCAAAAAGCTTAATAAAATCAAAAAACCAATAATCATTTCACGCAGTAGTACTTTTTGACGCTGCTTTTTTTCGACACGTGACAAAACGCTAAGAAAAATAGGAATGTTACCGATTGGGTCAATCACAAAAAAAATCGTTAATATTGCAGCAGATAGTTCCATTGTAGGGGGCCTTGTAAAATCAGGTGATGACCTTAATCTCGTGAATCGAGATTGGTAGGTTATTGGGTTATATTATAGGGTAATTGATTTTTGATATTAGGCGTTGTATGCCAGAGTGCTTTTTTGCTTTTTTGCTTTTTTGCTTTTTTGCTTTTTTGCTTTTTTAGGTTTGTGAATGCTCGACTATCGGAGGCATTGTATCTGACACATTGTATTAGTGCTATCACCCTTATAGGGTCTTAATAGCCGGTCGATCGCTACAATATTCAATTGATGTACCTAATTAGCCTTCATTGCATCGTAACTATTCAGCTCGGCTGATAAACTTCACCTCATAGGGTGCTGATGGATTATTTTCTGGGCATTTAAGCGCCGGGAGCGCTTATATAGCGACCAGGGATGGCTTGAGCGGCCCAGTCAATGATTCATTAGCGCCTAATTTCGGTACCTCTGAATAGTTACATTGCATCAAACTCGAGAGCGTCAAACGCTGATTGTCGGGCGGTGGTGTTAGTCTAGCAAAGGTACAAGGTTTTAGAGTATATTAAAATTCAGCACCGACAGTCATATAAAGATAGCGACCTTTTAGGTCATAGGTTCTCGCATCGTAATTGTCATTAAAGGCCGAGGCAATAAAAGGTGGCTGTCGATCTAATAAATTTTTTATTCCCAGTGACACATAAAATGGGTGTGTCGATGTTGCGTAGCGTAGTTGTGCATCATGGGTGACCCAAGAAGAGATACGGCGTGTATTGGTATCGCTTGGCGTATTGCGGTAAGACTCTGACATCGCACCGATATAGTTTATAGCATAGTTTACAATGAAGTTTTTGAAAGGGAAGTGAAATCCTGTGTTTATTTTCCAGTGAGGTAGGGCGCCGTCACCTGACTCGGCGATATCTCTAAAGGTCCCGGCAAGCTCATTGTTGGCTGAGCGATCGTTAATATGGTTGCGGTAACTGTGTAAATAAGAAGCGCTTAAAGTGTATTGGGTGGCGTGCGGCGTTGGGTGATAGCGTAAGTTGATATCAGCCCCGATGACTTGGCGGTCTCCAATATTGATCAGTGGCGCATTAACAAGGGTAATATTTCCGTTGCTATCGCGGTTCACAAAGTCTTTAAAGGCACCGGTGCGTGCGTTTTCATCAATAATGGTTTGAGGGCTAGCATTAATCACATTTTTAACGTCGATGCTATAAGCATCAATAGAAAAAGATAGATTGGGAATGGTTGCAGGCGTTGCATGTAGGCCTAAAATATAATTGCTAGATACTTCGGGTTTTAAGTGAGCTGATCCGCTATAGCGCACTAAAAATTGATTAAGGCTTGAGTCGCTTAGGGTTGTGCAGCCGGTATAGGTATCGATATTTTGAGTGAGTGAGCAAGGGTCATTTAATGCACTGTATTCGAGTGTGCCTTCGGTATAGAGCTCACGAATACTGGGTGTGCGAAAGCCTCGGGAGTAAGTTGCGCGTATTAATATAGTGGGCGTTAATGAAAAGCGTAGGCCTATTTTGGGGGCTAGGTTATCAGTAGTACTACTTGATTGTGTGTAGCGGGCGGCTAATTCAATATCAAATAGGGTGTTTTTGGGTGGCTTATCCAATAAGGGAATATAGAGTTCTGAGAATATTTCAAAAATAGAGCGGGTGCTTTGTACGGGTGCCTTGACCACTGAGCCAATAGTTGATTGACTATTATTGCTGTTGGGTTTGAACTCTGATCGCTCTTTGCGTGCATTAATGCCAATAGCGTAATCGATATTTCTTGCTTGCCAAGCTACGCGTTTATTGAGGTGCGCATTAAATCCGTAAATATGGCTTTCGCCTTTTGCGGCCTCTGCTGTTTTAATAAAGGTTAATTGCTCTTGAGGTATGGTTTGTGGCGCGGCGAAGAGATTGATCGGCGTGCAACCGTCGATGTCGCCACCTAAGCAGTTGCTGCTGGGCCCAAGGGCCAGGCTTAACCGGTTGGCGTTTATTAAATTGTCACGATGCTCTTCGGCTTGCGTGGTATTCCAAAAAAAATGCGTTTTTATTGTTTGTTGGCCGGTGTGGTGCTGGAAGCCAATATTAGTGTAAAGGCTATTGGCTTTGTTCACTTGTGTGCGTGGCTCTAACTCTATCAGTCGGCGTCGGAGATCTGGAATATCTACGTTAAAAGGGTTGTAAATA
This sequence comes from uncultured Pseudomonadales bacterium, assembly GCA_947494095.1. Lineage (GTDB taxonomy): Bacteria > Pseudomonadota > Gammaproteobacteria > Pseudomonadales > Cellvibrionaceae > Marinagarivorans. The sequence continues at coordinate 22,777 of CANLTI010000003.1, read as the reverse complement.
TTGCTTTCGCTTACGGTAATAGGCTCGGGTAAAAAAGCGGTGTAAATCGGGGTTGATGCGAGTGTGATAGCGGCTTTTGTTTGGCTAAAAAGGATAAAGCTTTGCACAGTTAAGTGATCATCAATGCTGTATTGGGTATTGCCGTATAAGCTTAGGCGACTTGAGGGTGATATCGTGGATGTCTGTTCGCGGAAGTCAAAAAGGTCTTCGGGTGTCATTGGGCGATAATCATCGCTTGTTGGTTGCACTGAGTGAGTATTAGGTGCATCTTGGCTTATTTGAGGTGTTTCATTTAAAATTAAATTTCGCCCATCTGGCAGCGTGATGCTCGTATAGGGCGAGGCGCTCACGCGCTTATCTTGGCCTCCTTGTGTGCGGCCATCAGCGCTGGCGCTTAATGCTCTGTCTCGGCTAAATAATCCGTCTTGGCGATAATAAGATAAGGCCAATAAAGCGGATTGTGTATCGCTTGTCTTCCCGATTAATCCATTGGTGCTTTTGGTCTGGGTATCGCCTTTGCTGGTGATGCCATTGTAATGCTCAAGTTTTATGCCGTTATAGCGCTCTAGCATATGGATATTGATGACACCTGCAATCGCATCTGAGCCGTAAATGGCCGAGGCGCCATCTTTATAGATGTCGAGTGATTGAATAGCAATGGGAGCCATAGTGTTGAGGTCAACGGAATCACCGGCTAAGCCATCAAAGACTGCACGCTGGCCGTTGACAAGCACTAATGTATTGTTGGCTGGTAGTCCCCGCAAAGCCACTTTTGTGGTGCCGTCACCGCCATTAGAGACCGCTGTGCTGGTCGAGTTGCCAGAGACGGAGGGGATAAACTTTAAAAGTTCAGCGAGAGATTGCGTGCCTGATCGGGCCAGTTGTTCGGCGCTAATAATATCGATAGGCGCAATGGCGTTGTCTTGAGTTTTGCGAATGTGTGAGCCGGTCAACCAGTGACCCAAGACCTCGATGGTTTCAATGGTGTTGGCACGGTTTAATTCAAGAGGTGCGCGCGCCTGAGGCGCTGTTTTATTGCGGATAATGGCAATGGATTGTTTGCCGACTTCTTTGTATTGGTAGTCTGAATTTTTGAGCAGCGCGGTTAGCGCCGCACGCGTGCTGTGCAGGCCGGTTAGGCGTGCGATGTGTATATCAGCTGCGATATCATCAACAATAAGGATGTTGGTATTGGTTTGCATACCCAGCTCTACAAGAGCCACTGCCAACTGGTCTGTTTGTATGTGTAGTGGGTACTCAGTGTCGAGGTCGCCGCCCCAGCATCTGCAAATGCCAGCAAAAAAAAGTGCGAATATTTTTAGAGGCGAGAGTCGCCTAGCATAATGCATAGGCGTAAAACCGAGAGTTTTCACAGCAAAGTGGCCGGCTTTGGCGCTAAATTAATGAGTTAAACCACAAAGATGGGCGCATTTACTGCAGCCTGATTTGCGGGTTGTGCCCATTATTAACCAGCTCCAAATCAAAGCTTGCAAGAAGAGCGGTGAGCGCCTCTTCAGGGTCATTAACATTGAGTGTGCCATCCACTTTTAATGCGTCAATTGCCCCGGTATCGAATGTCGATACCGGGGCAAGTGAGACAGGCACCGCTAAGTAGCGGTTTAAGTCTTCGATGACTTGCTTGAGTGGGGCTTGCGAGTAAATTAGCTGTTGGTTTTGCCATGCGAGCAGGCGGCCAATATTGGCGTTATGCACAACGGGCGTATGATAGGGTTCAAGGACAACATGGTGATTGGCAGTGACTTGTATACTCTGATTGATACCGTTAGTTTCTATGAGTACGACGCCTTCGGTAATCGTGACAGAGGTAGTGCGAGCTTGTTTTTTAATATTAAACGCTGTGCCAACAGCTTGTACGCGGCCATCTCCGGTATTGACAATAAAGGGGCGGTCGGGGTTGCTAGCCACATCAAATAAGGCTTCGCCCTTAATGAGTTTAAGGTAGCGTTGTTTGGCCGTAAAGCGGATATCAATTTGGGTATCGGTATTTAACGAGAGAACCGAGCCATCTTTTAGTGTAATGCTTTTGGTTTCGCCAACGGCAGTGCTGAATGATTGTAGTTGCGGCTCGTATTGAGCGGGAAGATAGTTGAGGCTGAAGGCGCCAATCATCAGTAGCAAGCAAGCGGCAAATGCAAAAAAGTGGGCGTAGTTGTGAGGTGCTGCGCGCTGGGTGCAATTTTGGTCAATTTCATGGATGAACTCGGGTATTTGATCCAATTGACTGGTGAGCTGCCAGGCTTCGGTCATCTTTTGGTAGGCTTGCTGGTGTTTTGAGCTGGCGTTGATCCACTTTAAAAAAGCTTGATTGTCAGCCACCTTCGGTGAGCCTGTATTCAGTACGCTAACCCATTGAGCGGCTTCTTCGAGTAGTTGGTCGCTGGATGATGATTTCATAGTAATCATATAAGAGTTTAGGCATTGGATGCCAGGCGCTTATTCGCCAAGTGAAGGCATCTTATGATGGGGTGCTAACTAATACTAGCAGCTAAATCGCGCTGTATTACAGTGTTTCGTTGTCTTCTAGTAATTCTTTTCGGCATTGCTTTAACGCATTAAAAATATACTTTTCAACGCTTGACGTGGAGACGCTCATTGTGGCAGCAATGTCATTGTATGTCATGCCTTTTATGCGATGCAAAAGAAAGGCGCGGCGCTGCTTTTCGGGCATACGCGATATGACCGATTGAATACGAGTAAGTTCATGTTGGGCTGATACTACCCGATCAGGCCCTGGTGCCGAGTAGGCTGAGTCGGTTGTGTTGTTTTCGTTTGCTGTAGCGCCAATCGCGGAGTACATATAAGACTCATGAAGTTTTTGTCGACGCTTCATGTCAATAAAAATATTTGACGCCGTTTGATATAAGTACGACGTAGGGTTCACGATGTCATATTGCTTAGCCGCCAGCTGTACCTGCATAAAGGCGCTTTGAGCAATATCCTCAGCGTCTTGCATATTCGGGGTTTTCCTTCGAATATAGCACGTCAGCCTATTGCGATGTTCATTAAATAGTTCTTCTAAATCTAAGCGTTCAGTTAAAGGCATTTTAGTACAACTGCTCTTAATTAGAGTGGATTCGATACAACGACACGAATTGATGCGGGTCAGTTTTACACTCTAGAAACGCAATTGCTATACCATTATTGAAACATTCGTTTTATTTGGCTCTTAAAGGGGTCAAAAAAGAATAATTGACTCATTTTGCAAGGTTTATTGGGAGAAAAATCTAATTTGGAGTCTTTTTGTGCGTCTTGCTGAAATGTCGTCAAATACCACTGTTATTTTATGGTGCTTATTATGGTTTATGCACCATTTTGGCGTGCGCCTCATTTTGTTGTGTATTACTGGGAGTGGGCTGCATAAAGTGCTTGAGATGGTAGGCGCTAAAAGTACAATAAAATTAAAAGCTCGGAGTCAAAAAGGTTTGGCGCGAAGCTTGTCAATAGCAGCTTATATGGTGCCTGTCACGGCATGATTGTGCGTGGGGCGTGGAGTAGGAGGGGATGAGTGTTGCTCGGCTTAGGCTTTATTTACCGTATTGCTGGGTGCGTGAGTCGCCGTCATCAAAGTTTTATACGCTAGCGTGCAGGCTTCATTGCGAATGCGCGACTTGGTAGTTTGAGTGCTCCAAAAAAAGGCGTTGAGCAGCCGTTTATCACAACGCTTGCCGGCCATTATGCCGGCAAGCGCCTTTACAGTGGTGAGTTAGCTCTCTTTTTGTTGGTTTGAGGGGTCTAGGCGCTTTAATGGCTTGGCAAATACCAGCAACAAAATACCCGCAACACCGCAAAGCACAACAATCTGCATGTAAATATCAGGGAAGTCTTGGAGTGATTCACTGTCGAAGTGACCCGCAAGTAAGCCTGCAAGAATGTTACCGATAGCCGATGCGCAAAACCACAGCCCCATCATTTGGCCAACATAAGACTTAGGTGACAAGCGGCTAATGGCGCTTAAGCCTACAGGGCTAAGGCATAGCTCGCCCATGGTGTGTAACAGGTAAGTAAGGACTAACCAATAAGGCGCCGCCAGGCCGCCGCCGGTCACAATTTTTGCGGCAACAATCATGACGGCAAAGCCCGCGGCAAGCAGTAATAAGCCAAATGCAAATTTAACCGGTGAGCTGGGCTCTAAAAAGCGTTTAGACAGCCAAATCCATAGCATGCTGTATAAAGGCGCGAGCAATACAATAAAGGTAGGGTTGAGCGACTGATACCAGCTTGAGGGTATAGTGAACGACAGTGAGTCAATAGTGTTATCAACATAGCGATCGGCAAATAGGTTGAGTGATGAGCCAGCTTGCTCGAACCCCGACCAAAAAATGGCGGAGGCAATGCATAGCGTTAATATTAAGTAGCATGATTTTTTTTCTTGGGGGTTTAGGCCCCCAAAAAACAAAATATAACCAAAGTACAAAAAGAAGACAGCCGAAATAAATTGTGCGGTGTAAACGGCGAGTACTTGTGGTGAGATATCAATCCAGCCTAAAGCAATGGCTGAAAAAACGGAAATAAGTAAAGCGGCGCCGCTTAAAATAATGGTCCATGCTTTTTGGGGGTTCTCGTAAGGCGCTGAGACAGCCATACCAGCATCACCTAACTTGTGCTCGCCTCGGCGGTACATAATTAAGCCTAGTACCATACCAACGCCGGCTGCACCAAAGCCCCAGTGCCAGCCAAATAAATCACTTTGGCCTAGGCCACCGCAGACAAGCGGGCCCAAGATTGCACCTAAATTGACACCCATATAAAACAAGGTAAACCCCGCATCTCGGCGGCGATCGTTTTCATCGTACAGTGCGCTTACAAGGCCGGCAATATTGGGCTTAAGTAAGCCTGTGCCAACGGCAATGAGCATTAATCCAATAAAAAAGGAGTATGAACCCGGCACAGCCATAGTGAAGTGCCCCGAGGCAATAACAACCCCGCCCCAAAAAACAGAGCGCCTTGCGCCTATTAGCCTGTCAGCAATCCAGCCACCGGGTAATGCGAGTAAGTAGACTGCGGCGGTATAAATACCGTAAATGGCTACTGCATTTTTATCGGTAATGCCCAAGCCGCCGTTTTCAATGGCGTCGACCATAAAGAGTACTAGCATGGCGCGCATGCCGTAGTAGCTCATACGCTCCCAGACCTCGGTAAAAAATAAAGGCCTTAACCCAGCGGGCTGACTGGAAATACTGGAAAGAAACATGAAGCACCTTAGCCTTTTAGTAGGCAATGAGATGGATAAAGTGGATAATAGAATGTGGAGCTTACGTGAAAAGACGTAGTGAGGGGTGTTTACCTCAATCTTAATGAGTATTTTGTAAAAAAAGGATGGAAAGTCATCTATTTTTTAAAAAAATTGTAATTAAGTTTGAGGAAAAAAGTGAGTGGTACGTCATTACACTGAAGATTATTAAATAATGGGGAACTTAAATGTCTACATACCATCCGAAAAATAAACTAGCGGTTGCTGTTTCAGCCGCTTTGGTGTTTTTTTCTACAGCTTCTTTAGCTCAGGAAAAACCCGCTAAAGCTACCGGGCCTATTGAAGAGGTTGTTGTGACCGGTTCTGCCATCGTGCGTGAAGATTTGGAAGGCTCTTTGCCGATTCAAATACTTGACGTTGCCGATATTGCCCGCACAGGTGTGACTAATACCGGTGACCTAATTGCGCAGTTACCAGCTATGCAAGGTTTTACAACGCCAGCCGACTCTGTTGGTGGTGGTGGGGGGGGGATTCAGACGGCCAGTATTCATGATATTGGTGCGCCATATACCTTAACATTAATGAATGGTCGCCGCCTAGCGCCCGCTGACTCAGGCAGCAGTATCGATTTGCGTGCGGTGCCTGTTAGTGCTTTACAGGCAGTTGAGGTGTTAACCGATGGTGCGAGTGCATTATATGGCTCAGATGCTATTGCTGGTGTTGTAAACTTTAAGCTGAAGGATGAGGTGGATGAAACACGTATTTCTGTGAGTTACGATGCGCCACAAGAGTCTGGTGGTGAATCATTTAATTTTGATATTACTACCGGTTTTGGCAATTTTGAAGAGGATGGTTTTTCTTTTGTTGCGGCGTTTAGTCATGAAGAGCGTGATGCGCTTAGCTCGGTAGATCGTGATTTTGCTAAAACAGGTATTTTAACTGTCACTCATCCGGGGTCAGGTCAGGACGGTGTATATTTTAGGGGCTCTGGTAATGCCATTCCGGGTAATGCGCGCGTACGTTACATTGATCCTGCTAAAACAGACGACCCCGGTACTCCAGATAAAGATGAGCGTTTAACTGAATATCAATTCAACCCTTATTTTCAAAGTAATGGTAATAAATGCGCCTCAAGTAACGCTCCTATTTTTAGTGGTAAAACTGATACCAGTGATGCAGGCGAGCAGTGCTTTTTTGACTTTACTAGCACAATAGAAATCATTCCTGAGCAGGAACGCGACTCGGTATTTTTGAATGGTCGAGTGGCTATTAACGATGACTTGACCGCTTACGGTACTGTTGTCTATGCGGACTCATCTTTGACCTCGCGTATTGCACCATACCCAACAGGTTGGATTACAATCCCTAATGACTCCTCATTAGTTGAGAGTGCTATTTTGCCACACCTTACGGATGTGCAAAAAGACAATCTTCAAAATGTTGGTGGTCGCTGGAGATCCCTTGCTGCTGGTAATAGGACAACAGAGAATACTTCTGAAACCTTAAGTACTATTTTTGGTCTTCAAGGTAACTTCGGTAATATTGATTATGATACCGCAATTGCTTACTCAGCGAATGATCAAGAAACTAACTACCCTACAGGTTGGTTATTGCGTGAAGAGTTTACTGGTTTGGTTGGAGCTGGCGGGTTGAATATTTTTGTTGCTCCCGACTCGATTCCTACTTCAGAAGCTGAAGCGTTAAAAAGTGCCATATATAGCGGTAACTGGGATACTACTGAAACAGAGTCATTTTCGTTTGATGCGAAGGGTAGTATGCCTCTTATAGAAATGATGGGTGGCGAATCTGTATTAGCGGCTGGTATTGATTATCGACAGTTAAGTTATCTGCGTGAAACCTCTCAAGCGAACAAAGATGAGCGCTTACTATTTTTATCTTCAGGTATAAATTATGACTTATCTCGCTCTCAGTGGGGAGCATTTGCAGAATACTTCATGCCTATTGTCGATAGTGTCGAGTTAACAGCTTCTTTACGTTACGACAGTATTGATGGTGTTGACAATGTAACGGCTATTGGTAGCAGTAAGGTAGGTGATACAGAGAGCGATCTGACGTATAAGTTTACTGCGCGCTGGGATGCAACGGAAACTCTTGCTTTGCGAGCCTCTTATGGTACAGGCTTTAAGGCGGCGGGTATGCGCCAACTTGCGGAACCGCTTGTCGACTTTGGTGTAACCTCTGGCAATTATAAGTGCCCATTTGCAAGTACAGATGCTCTAGCTTCGGCTTGCTTAAGTGGTAATGCGCAATATGGTATTCTTCGAGAGGGTGCAGCTGAGCTAAAACCTGAAACTTCAACTCAATATACCGCAGGCTTTGTATTCCGTCCTAATAATGGTAGTAATTTAACTGTCGATTATTGGAATGTTGAAATTGAAGATGTTGTTCAGCGCTTAACTGAAGCTCAAATTTTTGCCGATCCAGTTGCTTATCGCAATCTCTTTACTGTTCGTGAGAATAAAGCAACCGAGGAGAATGAGTTGGCCATTATTCAGGTCGCTGTTAACGGTGGAAGCTTTAATGCAGAAGGTATAGACTATAGCTTTAGCCAAAGTGTCGATACAGTTATTGGTGAGATGACTACTGCTTTTTCTGGTACTTATATGATTGAGTCGGAAAGCTCACTAACTGGGTCTAGTCTTGGCCGTTTTGGTGAAAATGACGCTGTAACCTTTAGAAATAAAATGCAATTGAGTGTTAGCTTTGATCATGGTATTTTTTCACATAGCGTGATCGGTAACTTCCGCTCTGGCTATCGAGATCAAGAACAAACAATTAACCTGATTAGCGAGGAAACAGGTCAGCCTGATTTTTCAACCGATACGCCTATCCAGTTGTATGTACCTTCTTACACTACTATGGATTACCAGGCTAAATTAGGTTTAATGGATGACCAGCTTGACCTTACCTTTGGTGTTAAAAACTTTATGGACAAAAAGCCGCCATTATCTCTTCGTAGCTCTGGTGCTGGTCATCAAGTGGGTTGGGATCCGCGTTACGTTGACGCATATGGGCGTACCTTTTACCTAAAGGCTAGTTATGGCTTTTAGGTTGTAAATAAAAAAACTCGCTTCGGCGAGTTTTTTTATTGGTTTATATAATGACTCATTAAAACCCAATATTACTTGTGTGATGTTGGGTTTTTTTTGGGATGTGATATTTTTTATGAATGCATTGTTGTGTTGCATGATTGGTGCGTTTAGTTATTTGCTTAGTATTTATTTATTATTGGCATTAATTTACGATAGTGGGCGATTATGTCAGTCTTTTGTCAATTACTTATAAAAAAGCACTTATTTCATTGAGGGTAACGGTTATTTCTTCGTCTTATATTAAGTAGGTGTCTTGGCTTTTAATTGTTATTAAAAGCCTATTAAATATATTTGATTGTGAGGAATATCTCGATGAAATTAAAAATGTTGTCAGTTGTTGTGTCGTGCGCAATTGCTGGCGGTACTATACCGTTGTGTAGTGCTGCCGATACTGTTATCCCGTCTAAACAGGAATTTTTAGATATTCGTGGCCAGGTCAATGTCAAGCAAGAGGCTGCTAGTAGTTATTTTGTGCGTGTTGATATGGCGCCTGTTGTTCAATGGCAAAAAAACCAAGAAAGCCAAGGCAAAAGCGTAACTGCAAAGCAGCGTCAAGCATACATTGCACAAGTTAAAAAAGCGTTGCAAAAAGTTATTGTTCAAACAACATCAGCTGGCTTTAAAGCTATTGATCCTGTTGTTGTGACTGATGTGGGCTTTTCTGTTATTGCAACGCGCGAACAAGCCGATACTCTGGCTAAAGATAGTGGTGTTAAATTGGTTGTGCCCAAGCGTTTACAGGAAGCGCAGCGCAGCTATAGTACGCGTTGGGTAGGCGGTGAGCGTGCTCATACAGACCTTGGTTTTAAAGGTAAAGGTCAAACGATTGCTATTATTGATAGCGGTGTTGATTATTTTCATTCAGACTTTTTAGGTTCGGGTGAGAAAGATGATTTTGTACGTAATGATCCAGCTGTGGTTGAGACTGGCAGTTTTCCAACATCTGTAGTAGTTGGGGGCCATGATTTTGCCGGTTTTGATTATGATCCAGGTAGCTCTGAGCCTGCAAATAGAGTCCCCCAGCCCGATGCAGACCCCATTGACGACGGCAACCACGGTACTCATGTTGCAGGTATTGCAGCCGGCAGAAGCCTTGGCCCAAGTGAAGCAACAGGTATTGCGCCTGAGGCTGATCTTTATGCGCTAAAAGTTTTTGGTAATGATGGCTCGACAAACCTTACTTCTCAGGCCATTGAAAGAGCGATGGATCCCAATGGTGATGGCGACCCTGAAGATGCGGTTGACGTTATTAACATGAGCTTAGGCTCTCCTTTTGGTAGCCCCGACGCGGCAACGTCAGTGAGTGCACAAAATGCAATAGAGGCAGGTGCAGTGGTTGTGGCAGCTGCGGGTAACGGTGACGATATTGCTTTCATTTCAGGTGCGCCCGCTGCAGCTAAAGATGTGATTGCGGTTGCATCATCGCTTGCGGGTGGTGTAGAAAGTTTTTATCTCAGTTTTGATTCTGAGACAGGCAATGATTACGACTTTTTTGCCAAATACGCGGCTATCTCTCCTGCGTTAGAGACACGTGTTGAGGCGGCATTGACTATCAGTGAGCCTTTTGAGGCTTGTACCGCATTAACCAATAACTTTGACGGTGCCGTTGCTGTTATTTCGCGTGGTAGCTGTGCCTTTACGACCAAGCTTAATAACGCATTAGCTGCAGGCGCTAGCGCGGCTGTTGTGATTAACAATGAGCCAGGCTCGGCTTTTGCTATGGGCGGTACAGACGTTACTTTGCCTGGCGCGATGATTAGTCAAGCTGAAGGTGCTCTTTTATTAGCTGAACTCAATGCCGGTAGTATTACTGCTGAATTTGCAGCGACGAATGTCCGTGAAGACACCTCTGATGATGATACGATTTCAGACTTTAGCTCACGAGGCCCCGGCCCAACCGGTTTTTTCAAACCTGATATCACCGCCCCTGGTGATGAAATCGAAAGCGCGCTTGCCGGTGGTGGTCGCGAGACTTTGACCATTTCTGGTACATCAATGGCTGCGCCACAAGTCGCGGGTATGGCTGCATTGTTAAGAGAGAAATTCCCTGATCTTGCCCCTAACGCGATCAAGGCCATTATTCAGAACTCTTCACGACCTGCAAAATTATTGGGCCAAGTTGGTTCGCCAGCACTAAGCCTGCAAGGTACTGGCGTTATTGATATTGAAAAAGCATTGGCTTCTACCGCTTATGCAATGCCTGGCGGCCTTGGTTTTGGTGTGTTTAAGCCTGAATACAACGATGCTGTAACCCAGATGGTTGAAGTGACTAACTTCTCTGACAGCGATCAACGCTTCCAAGTGCGTGTTGAAGCTAACTCAGGTGCCGGCTCAAAAGGTATTAAAGTTGATGTTTCGCAAGAAGTCTATGTAGGTGCGGGTCAAACTGCGCAGCTTCCTGTTACATTACGTATGCAATCTAATGAGCTGCAAGGTGCGGCTGACTTAGGTGAGTACGATGGTTGGATTGTGCTTGAAAGTGCTGAAACATCATTGCGTGTAGGTTACATGGCACTGATTGAGCCGGCCTCTCGTGTTGATGTCATCCGTCAAGCTGATGAAATTAAGTTGCGTAACGTGGCGTTTGGCGATGCAACTGTTTTAGGCTTTACGCAAGCTGATGTGAATGTAAGAGATAGCAACTTAGGTAGTAGCTTGGGTTATAGCTCGGTATCAGAAGAAAGTGTTGCTTTTGCTTTTAATGCTCCGCAAGACTGGACGCATTTTTCACAATATGTTTTAACTATGAATATTGATGTGAATGAAGACGGCCAGCCTGATTTCCGTGCGATGGTGGGTGATTTAAATGCCTTAGATTCGGAAAATAACCAAAAAACAACCGGTAATGTGGCCAGTGGTATTGATAACCTAGCGACAGGTACACGTAATTTATTGTATGTTGCTAATGTCGAGACCAATAGCTCGGTATTGCGATATCAGTTAGATGCGTACGGTGATTTTGGCTTCTTGGCTGAGGGTGATACCACGTTTGATTACACATTAACGTTACGCAATCGTTTTAATGGTGATGGCGAAGCTGCTTACATGGGTAGTGGTTCGGTTGATCTTGCTCGTCAAGTAAGCTTTGACTTCCCTGGCATTATTTTGCCTGGGCAAGGTGGTGCGCAATTGCAAGTTGGTGGCCAAGGCGTGCCTATGCTTGTGATTCCTACTGAGAACGAGCCTGCAAAACGTGTTAAGTTATTGCGCTAATCAATCTGTATTTGTAGTGTAAGGTTTAAGTCCAGTATTAACTGGGTTTAGTGAAGCGCCCCTAGCGATGAGTTAGGGGCGCTTTTTTATGGCTTTTAATTGCGTGTAGATAATGAGAGTGTTTTTAGGGTGTTCAGTAATACTTTGTCAGTAAGGCTACGCAATCTTCGAGGTAGGCTTGGTCGACGGCATCAAAGGCATTGACGATATCGGCATCGATGTCCAGTACGGCCTGTACATTACCCTCGCTATCAAAGAGGGGGATAACGATTTCGGATTGGCTTAGGGCTGAGCAGGTAATGTGATTGGGGTGTGAATGAACATCACCGACAACCAGTGTTTTTTTCTCTTCCCAGGCTTGCCCGCATACACCTCGGCCAAAAGCAATTTGAGTGCACGCTGTTGGCCCTTGAAAAGCGCCAAGGACTAGCTCTTCACCCATAACCCTATAAAGGCCTACCCAGTGGAAATGAAAATTTTGCTGAATAGCGGCACAAAAATTAGCGCTATTGGCGACACTGTCAACATTGTGATCAAGTAATCCACTCAGTTGAGCTAGTAGTAATTGATAAACTTCTTTTTTTGATGTTAGGTTCACGTTAGTTGCTCGGATTATAAAGGTTCAAATTGATTTTTTTCGTAGTTTTTCTTGACGTTATCGGCGGGGAATACGCGACCGCTAATGGCAACGTAGACACCTTCTTGTAAAACACTTAAAGCGCCTAATGCTGTCCCAATATTGATAGAGGCATCGGTACTTTTAAAGATGGCGGGTTTGAATGCACCGGTTAGTACAATGGCGCGTTGTGTGATGGTGTGTTGCAAGTACTTGGCGGTATCAACGAGAGTGTCTGTTCCGTGTGTAATCAGTACTTTTTTGCAGTCGCTGGCCAATATGGCTTGGCTCATGAGCGCCCTATCATCGTCGTTCACATCGAGGCTGTCTTTTTTAATAACTTCCACAAACTCGAATTGCGGATTAAGGTTGGCGTCTTTGAGTATATTAATCACCGAGGGCTCGCCGACTTGATATTCGGTGATGCGGTCAAAATAGTCTTTATCGATGGTGCCGCCGGTACTGAGGACTAATATCTTTTCATTCGCTGGGAGTGTCATACGGTGGAGCCTTATTTATGTGATGGTATGTGATGGTATGTATCGTGAAAATATCGTGAAAACCATATTATCAGCTAAATGTGGATGATTAAATAGACGCTGCCAGATAGTTGAGACATTATGTATTGGGGTTTCTTTTCGCTCATTCGTCTTAGTGAAATTGGTATTTTTTTTGGTCAAAAACAGAGGTTGACAAGGTATGGTGTATGCAAGATTTAATTAATCAATTAAACGCAATAATATGGAGTCCTGCTTTAATTGGTTTATGTTTAGCCGCAGGTCTATTCTTCTCAATCAAAACGCGCTTTATACAAGTCCGCTACTTGCCAGAGATGATTCGGCTGCTTGGGTCTAACAAGTCTAATTCAGCGGGTATATCCTCTTTGCAGGCACTCACAATGTCGTTAGCGGGACGTGTGGGCACAGGGAATATCGCCGGTGTTGCAGCTGCGATTGGCTTTGGTGGTCCTGGTGCCATTTTTTGGATGTGGGTTATTGCTTTTTTAGGTGCTGCTACGGCGTTTGTCGAAAGTACCTTTGGGCAAATATACAAAGAAGAGCTGGGAGGGCAATTTAGGGGTGGCCCAGCGTTTTATATAGAAAAGGCGCTCGGCTGGAAGCGTTTTGCACAAGTTTTTGCGGTTGTTACCGTAGTATCGGCTGGTTTTTTAATGCCTGGTGTGCAGTCTAACAGCATTGCTAATGCGGTTACGCAAGCATTAAATGACTCTTCGCTCGTATCTTCGAATGGATTTGAGATGAGTGGTTTGATTACCGGTGTTATAGTGGCGGTTATCTTGATGGCGATTATTTTTGGTGGTATCAAACGTATTGCTAAGTTTACCGAGATAGTTGTGCCTGCGATGGCGGTGCTCTATGTCGTTATTGCTGCGATTATTATTGGTATGCACGTTGATATACTGCCGGCTATTTTTGGGCAAATTTTCTCGGATGCCTTTAGCCCGATGGCAGGTGTTGGTGCGGCTATTGGTTGGGGGGTTAAGCGAGGTGTTTACTCTAACGAAGCCGGTCAAGGAACTGGGCCTCACGCCGCGGCCGCGGCCAATGTTGATCATCCTGCTCAGCAAGGCATGGTTCAGGCGCTGTCGGTATACATCGATACGCTGTGCATTTGCACGGCAACAGCATTAATGATTTTGATTGCGGGCACTTATAATGTGCATGCGCCAGAGGCTGGATTTTTGGTGCAAAACTTGGCGGCTGATATTTCGGCGAGTAGTCCTGCCTTTACGCAGTTAGCGATTGAGCATCACTTCCCGGGTTTTGGCTCGTTATTTGTGGCTGTCGCTTTATCGGGTTTTGCTTTTACCACGATCGTTGCGTATTACTATATTGCTGAAACCAATCTAAGCTTTTTAATGCGCAATGTAAATATTCCCTTTTTACCAACAGTACTTAAGCTGGCGATTGTTGCCGCTACCTTTTATGGGTGTATCAGAACAGCTGATCTTGCTTGGGGTCTTGGTGATTTAGGGGTTGGTTTAATGGCTTGGCTTAATCTTATTGCGATATTCTGTATTTTTTATCGTACTCGCCCAGCGTTAAAAGCCTTAGATGACTACTCAAGGCAGCAAGATGCGGGGGTAGAAAAGTTTACCTTTTCACCTGAAGCATTAGATATTAAAAACGCACACTATTGGGTTAAGCGCAATCAAGAGGAAAAACCCAAGTGATAAGTCGCACTTGAGCGTGTATTGATACCCGACAACTGATCGGCAATATCAATAAATAAAGTGAAGTGCAAAAAGGGCGGCTCTATTATATAGAGCCGCCCTTTTTTGTTAGGTGCTAGTTTTGCGTGTTAAATTGTGGCCTTGAGCTGGTATGCAATTAGCTCATGACGAGAGTATGCTCGCCCGCTTGCACACTAATTTGTTGTGCTCTGTTGTTGAGTAATGTGTAGTTTTGCTCTTTGATTGAACTAATGAATTTAAAATCTGCGACAGCTTGCTGATGTGTAATAGTTAAAAGCATATAGCCGCGCTCGGCTACATTCGTATATTGCAATCCATCGATAAACCCCGTAAGGCCGGCTTCTGCTTGCTGCACGGCTGTGGGTGTCTTTAAACCCAAGTATTGTTCAAGCCCCGGTGATGAGATACTGGATGTCGCAAATTCAACGCCAGCAGGCTCATTATTGGCTGTTAAATTGTTGGCCCAAGCATTGTGGGTGTCGCCAGCAAGTACTACAAGATTGCTGTTGGCTTGTTGCGCTGCCTCTAAAATAAGCTGCCGCTCAGCGGGGTAGCCATCCCAGGCATCTTGGTTGTAAGGTAGGCTCCCGAGTTGCAATAAAGGTGCATTATCTTGTACGTATTGTAATTGCTCGGGAGTTAGGGTTTGTGGTGCGCTTTGAGCGGTTGTGGCGAGCTGTGCAAGTGTTGCAAAATCGTTTAATGATAACTGCTGTGTGACAACGGCAACTGGCAACCCCATGACACCCATAAGTACCTGTTGCCCCAAAACTTGCCATGTGGTGTTATTGCTAAATTGCTTCAGCAGCCACTCACGCTGATCAATGCCGAGTAATGTGCGGCTTGGGTCGGTGATGTCAGCGGTATAAGCGGCCTCATCAAAACTGCCTGTCGCAAAATAATGACTGAGCTCTAATTGCTTGTCTCTACCGGCGAGGCGGGTGTCGAGCATGCTTAAGTTGAGTAAATCACCGTAGGCGAAGCTGCGCTGTAGGCTGTGAATGTCAGTGTCTACTGGCGGCCTTATGGGCATCCATTCGGCATAGGCTTGCAAGGCTGCGGTTAGTCGCTCGGTATAGCTACCTTGCTCTTCTGAGTGGTTTTCGGCGCCTTCACGCCATGCATCATTGGCTACTTCGTGATCATCCCATACGCAAATAAAAGGCGTGCTGGCGTGGGCGGCCTGTAACTGAGTGTCGCGGCGGTATTGGGCGTAGCGTGTACGATAATCTTGTAGTGTCACAAGCTCGTTGGCAGGCTCGACTTGACGGTTTAATGCTGCTGCGTCTTCGCTGGCATAAATGCCAGGCCCGTATTCGTAAATATAATCACCTAAGTGTAGTACTGCATCGAGGTCAGTTACTTTGGCGATTTCGCCATAGGCGTGAAAAAAGCCTGCAGAGTAATTGGCGCAAGAGACAACTGCAAACTTGGCTTGTTCGGTAGCGCCCTCAGGTAATGTTGTGGTGCTGCCAATGGCTGATTGTTGTGTGCTGGTACTAAAGCGATAAAAATAACGATTGCCGGCTTGCAGGTCTTGCATATCAATTTTGAGGGTG
The DNA here is from genome assembly GCA_947494095.1 of uncultured Pseudomonadales bacterium. GTDB lineage: Bacteria > Pseudomonadota > Gammaproteobacteria > Pseudomonadales > Cellvibrionaceae > Marinagarivorans. The sequence goes on along the minus strand of CANLTI010000003.1, from coordinate 6,849 downwards.
TAATCGCGTGCGCTATTAGTATTGGTAAGTTGTGTGGCGACAGGCCGAGTAAATGCTCTGTCTTCGGCCACTTCACATAATACTTCAATGTCGCCTTGTGACTCTGGAGTAATGCGTGTCCATAAAATAACAGAATGGGTGGCCGGGTCGCCGCTGGCGATACCATGATGAAATACGCCTCCAATACCTTGAGGCTTTGGATCGGGCGTTTGCGTGCTGGGTGCAGCAACTGAGCCTTTATTATTGTCTTCACTGCAGGCGGCCAATGTGCCAGCGCTCACAATAATAACGCTTGATTGTTTAAGTGCTCTAGCTAAAAAAGTACGTCGAGAAAGGGGTGAAATGGTTTGCATTCAATAGGTCTCCGCTAAATTTAGCTGAGGCTAATACTGTTGCATGACGATTATGTGACTGATTAATTGCAGTATTGTGACGCGTAGAGCTGTAATATTTATTGTGTGTCTTTTAGTGTTTGATGTCATTGATTTTATGTTATCGGCTGTACTTTAAGATTAAAGTGCAGCATTTTTTGGGTCTGGCTATTGAGCGTATCTATTTGGCGTATCTAAGGGACGAGGAAAAACACATGATTCAATGTAACTATTCAGCTCAGCTGATAAAACTCACCTGACTAGGGTGCTGATGTATTATTTTTTGGGCATTCAAGCGCTGGGCCTTGCAGTGAAAGCAGTGGGTAGGCAGTGCACCTGCATAGGGATATACAAGAGTAGACTTTGCAGGAGCATAAAGTCGAGGAGCACAAAGTCACAGATGGCTTGAGCGGCCCAGTCAATGATTTATTAGCGCCCAATTTCGGTGCCTCTGAATAGTTACGATTCAATCATACTTGTTTTGTGCTTTTTCTGTTGCGTTGCCTAAAGCGTTACATGCTCCAATGCTATCTTTTGAGCGCCTTGCCGAAAAAATAGACCTCTACGTCTAATTGAACAAACTATTATGTCTCGCCCCTAATGCGCTCAATGTCACGAATGTGGGGTGCCACTCAAATCATTGTTTGACAAAGTGGCTATATGAAAGTGGCTATATGAAAGTGGCTATATAAAAGTGGCCTTATATGCGTGTGTGGCATCATAGTTCCCAATTTGCGGCGTTGCCTTCAATGCTGAGTAAAGCCTGTATTGGAGCGGAGCCATCGTATGCCCATAACTCAGCCAGTATGGTTTGTGTATTGGTGGGTAATTGAATTGATTGAGTAAACTTGCCTTTGAGTAACACGCCGCTGGCAAATTGCGTTTTAAAATGCGGGAGGTAAACATTATTATTCATTTGGAAGCTGGTATAAAAATTAAGCTGGTAGCGTGTATTTTGAATATTCACATCGCTGGACTGCACGTTAATGCGTACATTTTTTTGGGTTGCAAAGTCAAAGTCTTCTGCGGCGACTAAATCGCCTGTTTTGATGCTTTTGTTTGCGGGCTCTGAGCTACTTATCATGCTGGAGCTGGCCATTGAGCTTGAACTGATACTGCTGGATATTGCAGTGCCGGTGCCGGTGCCGGTGCCGGTATTGGTATTGGTATTGTCGGTGGAGCCGCCACCGCTACCGCAGGCGGTGATTAAAAGTGATGCAGTAATAAGGAGGAGCGTTGGTTTGAATCGTATTTTCATCATTAAAATCTCTTATCATTTGAAAGCAATTAGGGGCGAGGCAATAATAGCTTGTCCAATTAGACGTAGGGTTCTGTTTTCTCGGCAAGGCGCTCGAAGGGGCGCATGCCGGGGCATGTAACACTTTGAGCAACGCATCGGGGCAGGAGCCCCTTATTAGACATTGCAGGAGCATAATGTCGAGGAGAGGAAGCAGAAAACAAGTACTATTGGATAATGTATTTTTTCCTCGCCCCTTAAGTCGACCTTAGATGGCTTTAATGCATGAATATTTCCTGTGTGTTGCCCTCATCGATAGCGTACCAATTGGTTTTTTCTTGACCGCTTGAAGTGACAAATTCGGCAAAGCCTGGGTAGGCTTGCAGTAGGTCGACGCGTTCTTTTGGCCACTGCCAGCTACCACTAATTTCCATCGCCCAAGGGAGGTTGTTTTGGGTGCGATAGTAGCGGCCTTCTTCGGCGCTGCTTGTATCTTCTTGAAGCCCCCAAAAATTCGTATCAAATGCTTCTGTAGGTGGGTGGTCCGCAAGGTGTACTTCGTAGCTGCGCCCAGGGGCTTGGCTAAAGGCAGAGCCATGATAATAGTTGGGTGTGGCAAAAATAAACGGGTCAAAAGGTGCTGCAGGCATGGCATCGGCACTAATTTCTTCGCTTAATGGGATGCTCAAATCAAAGTTAAAGCTAATACTTTGGTCGCAATTTTGTTGGGTCCTATAAAAACCACACACTGGCGTAACGGCTTCATTGAGATGATCGTTAATAATAAATATCGCTTGCGTGCGACCAAGCTCGAGTGGTGACTGTGTTGGAATATCATTGATGCGCATTTGCACCGTTGAGTTATTAATACTGCTGGCATTGATGCTTGGTAGGTGAATAGCGAAACCACTGTTATAGCTGCCGCCCATAGCTAATAGTTTGCCGCGAATGTCAATGCGTTCGACATTGTTGCTTAGTGTATTTACCACAGTGGTATAGCGAAGGGCAAAAACAACATCATTCATATCGTAGTCGGCGGTTTGCGGCCAATTATCTTCAAAGGCGATAGTTGTCCAGCCGTTGCTTGACGGGTAATAGCTATAGCTTAGAGGAGTATCAGTTATCTCTACGGGGTAGTCTTCTACTTCACCGGTGGTGCTACCGCCGGTGGCTGCGAGTATTGGCTGCTGGCTAAAGCGAAAGCGCGACCAGGTTTGCCCTGGTGTTGCATTCTCGGGGATTCTAACAATTAAGGTGTTTGATCCGGTAGTGAGCGGCTGCTCGTGAATTAATTGTTCGCCTTCGTCTTCAAAGTCACCATCTTGATTCCAGTCAAACCAAACATTGAGGTAGCCACTGCTCGAGGCAATGACTTGTATGGCGCTATCAAGACCTGTCTCAAAGGCAGTCACAAAACCCACGCCGTCGTCGTCAGAGTCTTCAAAATTGGAGTTGTCTGGCCCGTTATACTTACCCAGCGGTGGGTTAAAGCCTAAGTAGGTTGTTCCGTCTAGCTCATGTCGTGCGCCATTGTCTTGAAGGAGCGTGCCGTAGCTTGCAGGCGCATCGCCAAAGTCGATAGTGGCTGGCTCACTGTCATCAATAATGGGGGCTTTTGCGCAGCGTGCACCATCATTTTGGCTGGAAGTAGGGCCGTTGGCAAACAAAGTGGCTGTTGGGCCTTCTAGCTCAGCGATTTCTACGGCGCCTAAGTCTATGCGGTAAATAAAACCGTCATTATTGCGTGCTATATACAAATACCCATCGACATCAAAGTACGCGGCTCCAAAAGTTCCTGTGACACCGGTATCTCCAAGGGTGCGTGATTGGCCGTTATCAATATCAAATTCATAGAGTGTACCGCTTTTGTTGTCTACCCCATATAAGTGATTGTTAAAAGGATGAAAGGCAAAGTCGGTGAGACTTGCTGGCGTTGATGTTGTGATAAGTACTGCTGTTAAATCAGCATCAATATTGCTGGCTAGTGGAGACAAGTCGATTTTATAAAGGCCGGCGCCATTGCGATATAAATAATAATGATTGTTGTAGGCGTCACCGACATAAAAAGTAATATTTTCGGGTAGGCCGCTAATGTTCAGTGCTGTAGCTTGGAAGTTATTATTGATTTGAACAATTGTTTTTAAGCTCGAATTATAACCGTACATATAACGATCAATGTCGTTAAATCCTACCGCATTAATATTGCCAGCAATGCCGGAATCTGCTTGTAAAACGGTGTAGGTGCCGGTTGCTAGATTAAGCCCGTAGGCAGCAACGGGTGAGCCTTGAAATAAAAAAGCTTTGCTCGGGCATGTGGTAAAGGGGTTGGCATTTACCATGCTGCTGAATGCTCCAGCTGCTATAAATACGCAGATTGTAAAAGTGTGCCGCATGGTTGTTCTCCTGATTGAATAGACACAAAGGTTTTAGCAAAGTGTGTGCCCAGGAGTGTTGTTGTCGTGAAAACACACACTCTGTGTGCTTTTTGACAGATTGCGAGGTTGTTTATGAGTTTTAGAGATCTTAGTTCTATCTATATAAGGAATTCAGGGTAAAATGGAGTTTTTACACAGTTTTACATCGTTTTATATTGTTATGTTGCACAATACAACGGTAAGTATTATTTGGTATTTGAGATTTCTACAGGTTGGTTATAGTGAGTATGTTTGTTATACCCATAAGTAACGGCTTTTTGTGTTGTTTCATTGCATAATGCGAATACTAAATAAATGTGTATTAGCATTATGCAAATGGCTAAATGCGATGACGTTGTAAACTTTAAGCTATGTCTTGAGGCGTGTTAATTACGATTGTTTTGCTAAGCTTTGTTTTAGTTAACAGAGCTTTGGTGTAAGAAGTTTTCATTGCCGTTTTGGCGTGTTTCTTGAAATTCCTTTGTTAAGTTTTTTGAGAGTATTGAGAAATCAAAAATAATGACAGTTCTAGGTGCATTTTAATGTTGAATTTTTTGTGTGGCGCAACGCGGTACTTATCGAAAATATTTATGTATAGGCCAAGGCCAGTGGATCGCATTGGCTATGCGTTTTTATTGAGCTTTGCTTGTATTAGCGTACAGGCGGCTACAATTACAGTCGATACGATTGCGGCGAATGATTTTATTGATGCGAATGAAGATGATGCCGATATTATCATTAGTGGCGCCACCAAAGATGTGAGGAATGGTCGTGTCGTCACAGCAACGTTAAATGCCAAAACTTATACCGCTTCTGTGAATAGTAATGCATGGAGCTTAAGGCTTCCTCAGCGAGACGTTGTTGCATTAAAAGCAAGTAATACGCTGACTGTTACAGTATCTGATGGTGCAGGTAATGCCGCCGATCCGTACATTAAATACCTTGCTTATGACAATGCCGTGATATTAGATAACGACAATGATGGCGTGGCTGATCGGTCAGACCTTGATAGCGATAACGATGGTATTTTAAATACACAAGAGCAAACATGTGCGCTGGATACCGAAGTTAATTCTGAGCTTTATACGCTTGGCCGTGATTTGACCGGTGGCGCGCGCACAGGTGATATTCCGAATATAGCTGAGTTAAATGGTAATTACTTTAACTTGGGTTATCGCCTAACCGGTGGTGGCGAGTGGGGCAGCGGCATTACAATAGTCAATGAGCCTCAGCTGTCTAAAAATGTCATCAAAGTACAGCCTAAAAAAGTGAGTGATGGTACGGGTTCAGCGATTTATACCCTTACATTTAATGAGCCGACATTTATTGAGAATATGATGTTTGGTGCATTAGATTACGATGATCGTCTTATTTTTGAAGCTTACGATGAAAACAATAATGCAATTATTTTAGGTGCGCCTAACTTTACGGCTAATGGGGCTGTTGTACCGCTTGGCAATGCATATACTTTTGTAGGGTTAATACAAACATTTGAACCAGCTAACTATGAGTTTGAGGTGTTAAACCTACATGTACGCCATATAAAAGTTAAAAAATTGGTGATCACATCGGATAAGGCGAGTGGGTCGAATGGTAATAATACGCTTGAGATATCCACTATTTCACATTGTGTTGCGCGTGATACCGATAATGACGGAATCCCTGATTATTTTGATCTTGATAGCGATAACGATAGTATTCCCGATAATATTGAAGCTCAAACAACCGCTGACTATATCGCGCCTAATGGTGCTGTTAATAAAACTACTGGCGTTGATTTAAATTATGCTGGCGGCCTAGACCCTGTCAATACTTTATCAAATGGTGATGAAGATTATATTGAAATGGACTCAGATGGCGATGGCTTGTCGGACTTAGCAGAAGTGCAAATTGTACTTAATGGCACAGTAGGCGTTAACGGCCAAGATACGGTGCGTGACAATGGCGATACTTATAATGATGTGAATGGCACTTTAGATGATCCAACAACACTCCCCAATGTTGATTCAGCTAATGATGTTGATTATCGAGAAATTAATACGCCTCTCATAACCATTGGCATTGTGGCTTCTGATGATGTGATTAATACGACTGAAGACAATAGCCCCGTCTCTCTTGCAGGTACTACTGCAAACATAGAAGACGGCCAAATTGTCACTGTCACTGTCAACGGTAAAGCTTATACCGCGGTGGTAAGTAATAATATTTGGGCCACAACCTTGCCTGCGCGTGATGCTCAAGCATTGGACGCATCAGAAAACATTACCGCTAATGTTTCAAGTGCAGCCGGTGCAGCCGTTGAAGCGATGCGTATGATTAGTCATACATTAGCGGCACCTACGGTCACTATTAATGTTGTTGCTTTAGATGATGTGATTAATACGACTGAAGATAATAGCTCAGTGACGCTTAGCGGGACCACCGCGAATGTGGAAAATGGCCAAGTTGTGACAGTTGCTGTTAATGGAAAAACCTATACAGCAATGGTATTTAATAATGCATGGTCCACTGAAATGCCTGCGGCCGATGCTCAGGCTTTAGGGGCTGTAGAGGGCATTACAGCCAATGTTTCAAATACAGTGGGTGATTCTGCCGATGAAGCAACGCGTATTATTGCTCATACCATCGCAACACCGACAGTAACCATTGGTGTCGTGGCTACAGATGATGTGATTAACGCCACCGAAGATGATAGCGACATTACGCTCAGTGGTACAACCACCAATGTCGAAGATGGCCAAACCGTCACCGTGGCAGTGAACGGTAAAACGTACACCGCCACCGTGAGTGGCAATACCTGGTCTACCACCTTGCCAGCAGCCGATGC
>CANLTI010000002.1 GCA_947494095.1 uncultured Pseudomonadales bacterium | reverse complement strand
GCCATGACATCAAACGTTGTTGATCCGTCGCCTTCCGTAACATCGCCGATATCGGCCACGGCAACGGGACCATCATTACTGCCCGTGACCGTAATCGTGAGATCCGCCGTGCTGGTTTCGCCGTGTTCATCGGTCACGGTATAAGTGACGGTGACATCCGCGGTTTCGCCTTCGGCCAAGCTGTTGTGGCTCTCATCGGGGTTGAACACGACTTTGCCGTTTTCAATCGTGACCGAGCCCGCGCCATCGGTGACTTCGGCATGGGTTAAAATGAGTGCGTCGCCATCCACATCGCTGTCGTTGGCGATCACATCAAAGCGCGTTTCGCCGGCGCCTTCGAGGGCGGTGCCGGTATCGTTTTGCGCCTCGGGGCCTTCGTTGATATCGGCCACGTTAATGGTAAAGGTTTTGGTGCTGGTGCCGCCGTGGTTGTCGGTGACTTGCACGTTCACCTCTAGCGTGCCGCCGGCTTCATAATCGATTGATGCGCCGTCTTTAACCACCAACTGGCCGTCGACCACTTCAAAGGGGCTGTCGGTATCGACCACCGCGTAGCTGTGGGTATCGCTGTTATCGGGGTCGATGGCCGAGAGATCGCCGATGATCGTGCCCGCTTGGGCGTTTTCATTGACGCTATTCCCGGCGAGCTCGGCGGTCGGGCCGTCGTTGCTGCCAGTCACGGTAATCGTGAGATTGGCCGTACTGGTTTCGCCATTGCCATCGGTAATGGTGTAGCTCACTGTGACGTCGGCGGTTTCGCCTTCGGCCAAATTGTTGTGACTGTCATCGGGATTAAAGACGACTTGGCCGTTTTCAATGGTCACGCTGCCTGCGCCATCGGTGACTTCGGCATTGGTTAAGATGAGTGTATCGCCATCCACATCGCTGTCGTTGGCGATCACATCAAAGGCTTTGGCGCCGGCGCCTTCGAGCGCGGTGCCGGTATCGCTGCCAGCTTGCGGGCTATTATTTGGGTCTACCGAGGCTGGATTAACAAAATCTGGGTCTTCTGCTGAGGGCGTAGAAGCGTTTTGAGGTGTAGCAGTGTTGATTTGCGGTGCATCAAGCGTCGTATTTTCTTGGTTTGTAATTTGTGAGCTCGAGCGCCTAAAGCTCTGCGTGCCTTGCTCGGCGCCAGTATCGGCGCTGGCAGCTTGCTCTCCCACAGGTGCCAGCGCATCTGAATTCGGCTGACTGTCAGCCTCAGGCGCCGAATCACCCTCAAGGCCTGCAGTGGTATCGGTGGCATCATCAACACTTTTTAATGTTTGAAGCTCAAGAGCCTGATCATCAGTCGACAGTCCAGACGTAGTTTCGGCCTGTATACCGTTGCGCGCAAAAGGGTCGCTATAACTTAAGTTACCTGCAGCAATGGCGCTTTCGTCTGCCGAGTCGGCATCGCTGGCTTGGCGCTCTTCAGCGTCAAGGTTCGGCCTCTCCGCGCCATCACCTGAGGTAAATTGATCAAGTTCATTTTGCTGTTTTTTATCTTTGGGATCTATTTTATCAGCCATACTGGCAACTCTAAATTAGGCACACTTAAAATACCGTACTCAAAGAGTTAACCCAGTACTACAAGTGGCGTATAAATAAACTTACACCTATCTAATTAGGCTAGTTCAAAGTTGCAAATCTGGAAAACAATATATTCGAATAGAAAACCTCAAAGGTTAATTAAGTTGATATATAACCCATGACATTGTTTTGACGCTTTTTATTGTACAGCGATTATTAATAACCGTTAATTGACGATTTCTACTTTATCGGTATCGCCTAATTCAAAATAATGCAGGTTGTTTAGAGTGACTAAGGCAATTTTATGTAAAGCTTCGCGAGTAAAAAAAGCTTGGTGACCCGTGACAATCACGTTAGGAAACGTAGTTAAGCGCGCAAAGACATCATCTTGAATGATGGTATCAGAGCGATCTTGGAAAAATAGATTGGCCTCTTCTTCATACACATCAATACCTAAATATCCTAAGTGCCCTTGCTTTAAACTATTAATGACAGCCTGAGTATTAATAAGCCCGCCTCGGCTGGTATTAATTAGCATGGCACCTTGCGGCATTTTTGCTAATGTTTGTGCGTTGATAATGTGATGTGTGTGTGCGTTGAGCGGGCAGTGTAAAGAGACCACCTGGCATTGCTGCCACAATGCTTCTAGGTCTACATGCTCAGCCCCCTCAATCGGTGCATTGCTAGGATCAAACACCAGCACACGGCAACCAAAACCACGCATAATACGGATAAAAGCGCAGCCAATTTTACCGCCACCAATAACGCCTACTGTTTTACCGTGCAAATCAAAACCCATCAAACCGTGTAGCGAATAATCATTTTCACGAATACGATTGTAGGCACGGTGTATATGCCGATTTAAGGCTAATACTAAGCCTACAGCGTGTTCTGCAACCGCATAAGGTGAATACTCGGGTACGCGAGCAATTGTTATACCTAACGCGTTTGCTGCCGCCATATCAACATTATTAAACCCCGCACAGCGCATGGCCACGATAGCAATATTATGTTGCTGTAAACGCAGTAATACCTCACGATCGAGTTCGTCATTTACAAAACAACACACCGCTTGGCAGCCTTGCGCCAAAGTAACCGTATTAGCATTTAACGCGCTTTCGATATACAACAAGGTATGATTAGTATTTAACAAATCAAAAAAAGTATGGTCGTAGGGCTTAGTGCTAAAAAAGGCAATTTTCATGTTGTGGGTAATTGCTCTGTGACTTCACTGCGAGTATGTGCTGCGCTAGGGTACTGAGCACAGTACTTCACAATCGCTTCGTAGGTATTGGTGCAGTGGTAGACTTCGCCTAATTGCACGAGATCATTCGCTTGCAGATCAACAATTTGCTCGGCACCATAAAAAACAAAGTATGAGTTGTCGTCATATTGATATTGATAAACACCAAAGGGCTCTTGCTGCAGTACCAACCACTGCGCTTCATTGGCATGGCACGCATTCAGTGTTATTTCTGTGTTAGCGGGTACTTCGGTAATCACAAATGCCTTAGGGGCAGACATGAAATCGCGCTCTCGCTCGTACGCAATCAATACACGCTGAGCCGTTGCCAATACAGTAATCAGGGTATTGGGTTGAGTACAAAAATAAGGAAATTTAGCCGGTTCCACAGTGTGCTCCTTAAAATAAAACTTACACTCGAAAAATAATAAAATCGCTAGTGAGCCCTAAAGTGAGCCACCAGTAACACTGAATAATCGTTACGGCCTCTCACTCATAAACAAAAAACCATCTTCATCTAAAAAGCCCATGAGGCGAGTATCTAGCCAACGAACGTTATCTTCGATGATAAACGGCTGATCGGCGTCACTATAGCCCTGCATAACCTGCGGCCCAGAAACCCAAATACGACCCCGTTCACCAGCTAACAATTCATGCTTATTGTTATCAACAATTTTAACGCTGGTGCCGGGTAACGGCATGCCAAGGCTACTGGGTTTTTGACCTACCTGAATGGTCCAATGATGAGTATCAATGGCATCGGGTAAATTACAGCTCACCACCGGGCCTGTTTCACTCATACCAAAGCCGGTTAATACGCTACATTTAAATTTCAGCTCAAAGTCATTTAGCATTTTTTGATCTACGGCCCAATGGCTGCATACTACAGCACGTAAGCTTTTTAACATTAATGCGTGCACTTTAGAATGCTGCGTTAATTGCTGGAGCATTTGAGCATCTAGCATGCATAAAGTCGCATCGTGCTGGCTCACAGCTTGAGCATTGACTAGCGGGTTATTTATCGCCTGCGGCGCGCAGGTAATACCCTCGAGTAATGGCATCAATAGTGCGACATTTAAACCGTAAGCTTGGTGCAAAGGTAAACTGGCCACCATAATATCTTGTGCCTCCGCATTTAAAACATCGGCCATTTGGCTCGCATTAGCTTGTATATTATGGTGGCTAAGGTTAATGGCATTATGCGGTGTTAACACTGTAACAGCCGTGCTTGTGGGTACACAAGGCGCTAAAGATAACCACTTGATCTTCCAGGTAGGTGTAAAGCGGGCATAAACCTGCGTAGCCCATTGCTCCAAGCGAGTCGTTTGGAGCGCCGCAACATCAACCCAAAGCACATCGGATAAAGTCATATCGTGGTTAACCGCCAAAGAAGCCTCGGCAGTGGCGTACACAATACGTGTATTCAGTGTCTGGAGTTGCTTGGCAATACTCAGGTTAGGGTTGATATTAGCCACACGCTTACCCGCCATAAAGGCGGCCATATGAAGCAATGCGGCATCAATACACGGCGGTAACATAATCGCGATAGTCGGGGCATCATGCTGGCGCACACGGCGCATTAATATAATAGATAACCTCAGCGCATCATAACCGGTTAAATGACTACCATCGGGCGCAATTAATAGAGACTGACTGCCGACTTGCTTAGCCCGATTTACCCAGCTGGCACCCAAGCTTGGTTTTTGTGCGGTATATACTTGCCAGGTCACTAATGATAAGTCGTGTACTCGGCGCTTTAAAACGTCAGAGGTTGTTGCCAGCGGTAATGGCAAACCAAAAGCGCAAATTAAATTGCGGGTGATACCACGCTGTTGCTGCTGTTTAAAATGCTGGCTGGCCCGCGAAAACTGGCTGCCCCATAAACCGCGCAAATAAAAGGGAATAATGACAACATCGGCACAATTATTTTGCGCGCAAACAGCAGCTACACGCTCAAAACCTTTTCTAAATTGGGCCAAATGCCCTGTCCGGCTAATCGTGCCCTCAGGAAATAAACACACAACTTCACCTTGCTGTAGGTAGTGCGCTACCCGCTTAATAGAGCTTTGCGCACTGGCGCCTTGTGCAATAGGAATACACCCCATTAAATCTAAAAAACGCTTTAAATACCATTTTTGATAAATACTTTTAAGCATCACAAAGCGTACAGGGCGCGGACTCGCCAGCTGTAAAATAGCCCAGTCAATCCAGCTTATATGGTTGCCCAATAACAGCACGCCCCCCGCCGATGGCATATTTTCTAAGCCTTGCACATGCACCTTGTAACGACGTGAAATAATACTCGCCAGCGCCAAACGCACAAACGCTTGCGGTAATTGCCGTAGGGTATAAAGACTACCCACCAAAGCAACCACCGCCATGAGCTGTAGCAACGTTTTACTACTCAAGCCCATTAAGGCAAAAGCAACGGTTAAACCCAAAAAGCTTAACATGGCTAAATTTTGCACCCAGTTATTGGCCGCTAATGTGCGCCCTAGAGCATCACCTTTAGCGTGAAATTGAATGAGCGCATTCAATGGCACAATAAAGAGTCCGCCGCTAATACCAATCCACAAAAAGCAAATAGCAAAGGTTAGCAAGCTATTTAAATGCGTTAATATCAATAAACCACTCAAAATACCTAAGGCGCCAAAGGGCAGTAAACCCAGCTCAATATAATTGCGTGAAACCTTGCCTGCCGTGATAGAACCTATAGCTATACCAATACCCGTACACGCTAAAACAGCTTGCACTTTTAATGTATTTAGCTCACCGGTTGTCGCTTTTAAAAAAGAAGGAAACGCCGCCAATAACACTTGCCCAATAGACCAAAACATTGCAAGACCCACCACACTTAAAGCAATAGCGCGGCTATGGCCTAAAGGCTTTAGGTCGTGTAAAAATAAGCGTCCTGTCAAAAAAGCGCGCCGATCAAACACAGCCGCCGGATTTATTTTACCTACCGCAGGCAAGCGATACATTATAATGAGTTCAAAAACACTACAGCCTACTAACAGCCAGCCAATAGGCGCTATTGCCTTAAGGATCTGCGCTTCGCCCAGTGGGTTGTGCGGATACAGCAACTCAAAGACAATAGTATAGGTAAAACTGCCCGCCAAAATAGCCACAATCGATAATGCCGATACTGCCCCGTTAGCCTCACTTAAACGTGCCTTACCAAATAAACCTTTGATATAACCATATTTAGCGGGTGAATAGATCGCCGATTGTGCTGCTAATAAAAACGTCATGCCAAAAGCTAATTCAAACCACCCCCGGTAATAACATAGTGTAATACCCAATGTTAAACCTACAGCAATCCAAGCACTAAGTTGCATGACACGGCTTTTATAAAACTTATCAGATAAAAACCCTGCGGGGCTAAGTAAAAGTAAAAACGGTAATAAAATCAGGCCATTAACAATAGCAGTAAGAATAACTTGCTCGGCACCGTCATACAATTTATAGACGATGTTTTGAATAACAATTTTATGCCCCAAATCGATAAACGCGTTAAGAAAGACAGCGACAAAAAAAGGAACAGCGCCAGCCACGTGCCTCAATGCTTTACTCTCAAAGTGAGTACTGGCAGTAGCGCTGGATGCGTGAGTAGAATTGTTAATTAAAGACATAGTAAAATGCGTAGCGGCAATAGGAGCACTCATCATCGCCCAAAGTCGTAACGCGGTCTAGCGCACTCGTATAATAAATTAAGCCATAATCCGCAAAGCCCTTTGAATATACCTCAAAGTACGTACTTAAAGTGGTACTCGCCAAATATGCACCGCCAAAGCAACCCAGCCAACAATAAAACACAGTCCACCCAAAGGCGTTATCGGCCCTAACAGTTTTGGCCCGCCCAACGCTAAACCATACAAACTACCGCTAAATAACAACATACCCAATATAAAAGCAATACCTGCGATTTTGCCTGGTACCAATAGGCTTGTACCTTTTAATAATAAGCCCACAGCCAATAACGCCAATACATGCACAAAATGATATTGCACGGCGGTATGCCAAGTTTGTAAGGCGGTGGCACTCAAGCTTTGCTTTAAGGCGTGAGCACCAAAAGCGCCCAAAACCACAGCAAGAGCACCGTTCATAGCGGCAAACATTAAAAATACTTTGATCATAGTGGCTCCACAATAAACGAGCATAAAAAAACCGCCTTGCGGCGGTTTTTAAAGTATTAAACAAGCGTAAGCATTTAAGCTTCCATAATCGCTTTTAGTTTTTTCATGGCGTTTTTTTCGAGCTGGCGAATACGCTCAGCCGAAACACCATATTGCGCAGCCAAGTCATGTAATGTTGACTTGCTGTCATCATCTAACCAGCGCTGCTGCAAAATATCACGGCTGCGCGCATCGAGATGCTCTAGCGCTACTTCTAGATTATTGACACTGGTCTTTTCCCAGTTGGCCGCCTCTACCATTGTGGCGGGGTCATAGCGCTTGTCTTCTAGCATATTAGCGGGCGCTAAATACGCGGTCGACTCATCATCGTCATCGGCGCCGGCATCAAAGCCTGCATCATAGGCGGTGAGTCGGCCTTCCATATCTTGTACGTGCTTAACATCGACGTTTAAGTCGGCAGCCACGGCTTTGGCTTCTTCGTGGGTCAACCAACCTAAGCGCTTTTTTTGGCCGCGTAGGTTAAAAAATAACTTGCGCTGGGCTTTAGTGGTGGCAATTTTTACAATGCGCCAATTGCGCAAAATAAACTCGTGCATTTCAGCTTTGATCCAATGTACAGCAAAGGATATAAGGCGCACGCCCTTCTCGGGGTTAAAGCGCTTTACCGCTTTCATTAGGCCAACATTACCCTCTTGGATAAGGTCGCCTTCGGCCAAACCATAGCCTGAATAAGATTTGGCAATATGCACAACAAAACGCAGGTGAGCCATTACTAACTTACGCGCAGCCTCTAGGCTCTCGCGGTAGTAAAGGTCCTCGGCTATCTCTTGCTCTTCTTCGGCGGTCAAAATCGAAAATTGATTAATCGACTGAATATAAGCGTTTAGATTTTGTCCGGGAGCAAGCAAGTCAATACGTTGCAAACTTGTACCCATAATGTGTATACCTCCATAAAAATTGGCGAACTGAGTGTAGCACTCATTTTGAAACTCTGCCAAGCCTTACATGTGTCATATGTCACAATGGCTTGTACGCCAGTGCTAGCTAGTCGTTGCGGTGTTTTGGAGTATAGCCAATGCAAAAAGTTCCTGATGGCTAATTATCCATAAAGTTTACTGAACAGCTGGTTGGTACGGGGTAAATTGTAAACCGATCACTGCACTATTCAACTATAATCTACGCTTGTATAAAATATAAGTAACTATTCAGAGGTACCGAAATTGGGCGCTAATGAATCATTTACTGGGCCGCTCAAGCCATCCATGGTCGCTATATAAGCGCTCCCGGCGCTTAAATGCCCAGAAAATAATCCATCAGCACCCTATCAGGTGAGGTTTGTCAGCCGAGCTGAATAGTTACAAATATCATTACACCGCGCGCACTTATACCTCAGGCGCTGCCGTAAAGAGCACTGAAGTGATATTGATGCGTGACATGAGGGAGTCGATAGCTATAGAAGCTGTGACATTACGTTTAGTGATATAAAGTAGGCTCACTATGCATACACCGCAAGCCATTAATGACCCCAAGCTCTTTGCTGGCCTAACTGCGCTAGCGGAATCCTCCTTTCCTAAAACATGCAATACCTGTGGCCGCAATTATCACGATGTCACAAGTTTTATTGATCAAACCCAAGACCTAGTTGGCCATAGTGGTTTAAAAGCCAGTATCGGCGATACTGGCGCACCATTGGTGGAGCTATTTCGCAACTGTGTGTGCGGCTCAACATTGCTCGATTTCTTTAATGATAGGCGCGATATTAGCGGTGAAGGCATAGAGCGACGCTTGCGCTTTGATCAGCTACTGCACTATTTAGAAGCGCGTAATATTCCACGCTCGCAAGCGCGATTAGAGATTTTAAAAGTCCTGCACGGCGAAGGCAGTAAATTACTCAGCCAGCTACCCCCCAGTGAATAAGCGCGCTATATTACGCGCCCTTTTATCCTAGCTTTTATTTATGTCTCTTATCCAGCAAACCTTACACGAATGGCGCGCCCTTTTACGCTTAGGAGCACCGATTTTAGTGGCTCAACTCGCCCAAATGGCTAATGGCTTTGTTGATACAGTGATGGCAGGCAATGCGAGCTCTTTCGATTTGGCGGCAGTCGGTATTGGTGTAAGCTTTTGGGTGCCGCTGTCCTTATTTTTTATGGGTGTACTAGGCGCATTACAACCCATTATTGCCGAACATAACGGTGCCAAACGCTTTGACCGCATTGTGCCTGTGGCTTGGCAAGGTATTTATATTGCCTTAATAGGCAGTCTCGGTGTCATGCTGCTGCTATGGAACGTCATGCCATTAGTTGAGCTATTTAAAGCCGACGCCAAAACAGCCGCCATTGTTGAGGGCTACTTACAAGCTTTTGTGTGGGGTGTGCCGGCCTTGCTGCTGCTCACTGCGCTACGTGGCTTTACCGATGGCATGGGTCACACCAAGGTATTTATGGTTGTTTCGCTGTTGGGGACCCTGTGCAATATCCCACTTAACTACATCCTTATTTATGGCAAGTTTGGCATGCCAGAGCTTGGCGGTATTGGCTGTGGCTGGGCCACCACTGGCGCCAACATGCTCGCGCTGGCCTCAATGCTTGTATATTTACACTGGGGTAAAGCCAATAAAAACATTCCCTTTTTTAGTGTTATTCACAAACCTAGCGTCATTTTAATACGCCGTATTTTAAAACTCGGTCTCCCTATTGGAGTCACCTTGTTTGTTGAGGTCAGTATGTTTTGCGCTATTGCTATCTTTTTGATGCCTCTCGGCGCGCAAACTGTCGCTGCGCACCAAATCGTACTAAACGCAACTTCTATGGCGTTTATGGTACCCCTTAGCCTGGGTATGGCGGTCCTGCTCCGCGTGAGCTTTTTAGTGGGTGAGCAAACACTTGGGCGGGCACGCTTAGTTGCGCGTAGCTCACTGCTATTGGCGCTAGCTATTGCTTGCATTAATGTGCCTATTTTATTTTTTGGCCGTGAACTATTGGCCAATATGTACACCCAAGAGCCTGAAGTTATCGCAATTGCCACCCAGCTACTCAAGCTGGCTGCTATATTTCAGCTCGTTGATGTTTTACAGGTGGTCGCCGTCAATGGCTTGCGTGGCTACCAAGATACAGCACTCCCAATGTGGATTATTGTCTTGGCGTTTTGGGGAGTCTGTTTACCGCTAGGCTATGTGCTGGCCTACACCAATATTATTGTACCGGCCACAGGCGCACAAGGTTACTGGATTGCTTTAACCGTTGGACTCGCGATTGCGGCTATTTTATTGATTTGGCGACTGTTTGTTTTTAAACCAGCAAACGTGCCACCTTTATCCACCTAATGAGCTGCTTTGAGGTACCTCATGCAAACCGTATACTTTGTGAATGCTTTTGTGACGCGGCAACCCTTATCGGGCAACCCTGCGGCGGTCTGTTTACTCAATGAGTGGCTACCCGATGCCACTTTGCAAGCGGTTGCCGAGCAACATAATGTCTCAGAAACTGCCTACATCGTACAAATGGGGCCTGCCAGCTATACCATTCGCTGGTTTACCCCCACGCACGAAATAGACCTGTGCGGCCACGCCACGCTAGCTGCCGCGCATGTATTGTTTGAATACTTTAAGGTGAGTGGTCACTTAATTGAATTTGAAAGCACCAGCGGCAGCCTCAAAGTCATGCGCAATCACGAGCTCACTCTTAGCTTCCCGATCAGAGCCTTTCACCAAAACCCTGTCACCCCGGTACAAGCCAAGCAATATGCTAACGCTTTTGGATTAGACATGACCGCCGACGATGTTGAGGTTTTTAGCAATGGTGCCGCTAGCATCATTTGTTGCAATAGTGCGCAAACAATTCAGGCGTTAACACCCAATAGTCATGCTATTAGCCAACTGCCCGAACCCATACATTATCTGACCGCCGCCGCAAGTCAGTATGATTTTGCGTGCCGCGTCTTTGCCCCAAAGTACGGCATCCTCGAAGACCCTGTCACTGGCTCAGCCTACACCAGCTTGGCACCTTTTTGGGCTGAGCGACTCAACAAAACACAGATGCTAGCTCAGCAACTCTCTGCCCGAGGGGGTCATGTTAGCCTCAACCTCAGCAGCGATCGCGTACTGATTAGTGGCGCAGCACGCACCGCTATTATTGGTCAATGGATGATGGAGCCCAGCAGCGGGCTATAAGCCGGTGTATGCGCTTTTAATCACGATGTGCACTTTGTAAAGCAATGGGGTATAAAGCAATGAATTATCAAAAGTATATTGAGCAGCTCAGTCAATTAGTGGCGTTACCTTCTGTTAGCTGTGCTGACCCCGCTCTTGATTGCAGCAATAAAGCCGTCGTCGATTTGCTCGCCACATGGTTTGAGCCTTTAGGCTTTGATTGCCGCATAGAGCCGGTGCTAGGTTATCCCAATAAATACAATTTAATTGCCGTGCGCGGCAGTGGTGACGGTGGCGTGGTATTGAGTGGGCATACCGATACCGTACCCTACAATGCCGAGCGCTGGGAGCAAGACCCTCTCACGCTGACACAAAAACACGAGCGCCTATACGGTTTAGGCGCCACCGATATGAAAGGGTTCTTTCCGGCTATTTGGGCCGCACTGCAAGCGTTTGACGACGTCAACTTTAAAGAGCCCGTCATTATTTTGGCCACTGCCGATGAGGAGTCCAGCATGAGTGGCGCTCGCGCATTGAGCGAGCAACAGTTTCCCAAAGCCCGCTATGCCATTATTGGCGAGCCCACAGGTATGCGCCCAGTTAACATGCACAAAGGCATTATGATGGAAGCGGTGCGGGTGAATGGGCAAGCCGGTCACTCATCCAACCCCGCACTAGGCAATAATGCCATGGAAGCCATGCATACCGTGATGACCGAAATTTTAAGCTACCGTGCCGACCTACAAGCGCGCTACCACAACCGCGCTTTTGAGGTACAAGTGCCCACACTCAACTTAGGTTGCATTCACGGCGGCGACAACCCCAATCGCATTTGCAGCGCATGCGAGCTACATTTTGACTTGCGTATGTTACCGGGTATGAGTATTGATGAACTACGCCAAGGCCTTCAAACCCGCCTAACACCCATTGCCGAGCAGACCAAAACCGATATTATATTTAGCGCGCTCTTTCCTGGGGTGCCGGCCTTTGAGCAACCCGCCAATAGCGCATTGATCAAAACGGTAAAAAAACTCACCGGTCACAATCCAGAGTCTGTCGCCTTTGCTACCGAAGCTCCTTTTTTACAAGCTCAGGGCTTACAAACAGTCATTATGGGGCCAGGCTCTATCGATCAAGCGCATCAAGCCAACGAGTACATTGCCTTGAGTGAATTAGCGCCTGCCGTTAAAACACTAGAAGGGGTGATTCGGGCTTTTTGTCTATAGATTAAGCGCGCTAGGCGTATCAGCCATTACCCACGCTATACCGAGCGGCAAGCTAAAAAACTACGCAAAATCTGCCGGCACAAAAACCTCAATCGCTTGCTGGCTCAGTGGCTGCACAAACTCTATTTTTTCGGCATGTAAACACAAGCGTGGCTTTGCAGCTTGGCATTGCTCATGGCCATAAAAAGTATCGCCTAAAATTGGGTGGCCTAGGTAGTGTAAATGTACGCGCAATTGATGCGTGCGGCCTGTTGTTGGCTCTAGCTTTAATAACGCACAGTGCTTGTCGGGGTTAGACTCTAAGACGGTATAAGCGGTGATCGCTTCCTTACCCGTTGCACTCACTTGCTGCAATGGCCTGTCGGCTGGGTTGGCGGCCAATCGCTGATCAATAATACCGCGACTAAGTTTAGGGATGCCCCAGGTTAAAGCCATGTAAGTTTTTTGTACTTCGCGATGCTGTAATCTTTTTTTGAGGGCACCTTCGGCTTTTTTGTGTTTTGCAAAAAACATCACACCCGACGTATCGCAATCGAGCCGGTGCACTAAAAACACCTCGCCATACGCCTGCTGCAAACGCGTTAACGCGCAGTCGTGCGTATGCTCAGCAATACCTGGGTTACTTAATAAACCCGAAGGTTTATTAATCGCCAAATAATCGGCATCTTCATAAATAATGGGCGGAACACCCGATGGCGGTGCATAGGTAAAAATTCGCATAAGGGCTTATATAAACTTAGGCTATTGAGCAGCCCGTAGACTGCCAATAAACTTTAATGAATCATGAAGACGTTTTAGCCAGTGCACTGACTGCAGGCTTATTCGTATCGAGTGAGTCGGCAACCGGTTGTGCCTTATTGGCCGAAAATAATAAGCCTTGCTGAAAGAGCGCATTACTGGCTTGGTATTCACCCAGCTGCGCCAACAAATGGGCCAGCTCGGCATAGGCCTCTGGCGAGGGCTGCAATTGTAAGCTTTGCTCAAAGTAGTCTTTAGCTTTACCCCAAAGCTCGCAACGCATCGCGATACGCCCTAGCGCTAATAACAAAACAGGGCTATCGCCTTTATGCTCTAACCATCGCTGCGCATATTGCAATTGAGCGCCGGCATCTTGCGTGCGTGTGCGCGCAAATAAGGTCATTAGCTCATCGTCATAATGCTTTTTTAGCATTTTACGTAAAATAGGCTCCACGGCATCATCACAACCTAAATGCAATAACTGCTGCAAATAGCAATATTCTATTTGCCTATCATTTTTGCTGTTTTTAGGAATGGCCTGCCATTGCTCGGTTAAGGTTTTCGCGTTTTCGGCTTGCGTTAATAAGCCTTGGTAAATGTCACGCTCTAGGGCTAAAAAGTCATCATCTGCCAGCAACTGTACTTTTTTAAAGCGCGGCAAGAGTGATTGCAGTGCCAGCCAATCGTGCTGCTTGCGGTACAAGCCTAGCAGCATCGCCAATACACCGGGGTGCAACTTATGATGGCTTAAGGCTTTATTGGCTAGCGCCAAGGCTTCATCTATTTTATTTTGCTTTTGATAAAGCCGTGCGCGGCTCACCCACAGGCTCACAGTGTGAGCCTTATCCTCGAGTGCTTCGGCCTGCGCTAAGTAATGCTCTGCATCGCCAAAAAGTGCAAGGTCACTCGCAGTATTCGCGGCATTAATGAGGCTGAGCACATTATTATTTTGGCCTTTTGTTTTGGCAATGCGTGTAAAGTTGCGATGCGCCTCTTGAATGTTACCTTCCCACAAAGCGGCCATGGCGCGCTCTTGCCGCTGCCACAATAAAGCTTGTGCTTTAGCAGGCCACCAATTAAAAGTTTTAATGGTTGCCCGCCACGTGCCTTTGATTAAGGTTTTAGCAACCCATAAGCATAACCAGATAAGCAACAATACAATAACCGCCATCCAAAATCGCATTTCGATGACATAACCGCCAATGGCAATTAATACATAGCCAGCATCTTTTTGCATCAGCGGTATGCCCACTACCGCCAAAAAACAAATAGCCACAAACGGGACCAATAACCACAATAAAAACTTATGCATTATTGCGCTCCTTGATCACTGAGTTGTCCTGCGCTGGGTGTATTAATGCGGTGCTGTGCGGCAATATAAGTGTGTAACAGCTTAAGAGATTTAGAAATATCTGGTAACTCGGGGGCGATATTTTTTTGCGCTAAGGCCTGCAGCTCACTCACCAACGCCTGTCGCGCCGGTGAAGCAAAATAATATTGCGATGCTAATTCACTGGCTGATTTTAAGCTTTCGCTATAGGTGACGGGCTCCTCTTTGAGTAACGCAATTTGTGCCTGCTCAATCAATAAACGCGTATTTAGCTGCATAAGCTGTAAGCGCTGTTGGCTCACAATGGGGTTAGCCAGTTCATCTTCTGAGTACCAACTAAACGCACTGCGTACAAATAAGAAGAAGTTACCCATCTCACGCTTAAACTCTTCGAGAAAGGTTTCACTAACCTCCGCTTGCGTTGACGACACTTGCACCAGAGGCTCTGGAGCTGAGGTTTTAGCCGGTAGCGCGCTAAAGCGCTCTTGCTCTGCCGGTAAGGTGGCTAGGCTGTTAATGGTGTTGGCTATGGCCCCTAGCTTTAAATAAATACCTTGCGTATCAACTGGCTCAACCATTTTTAAGGCGGTAGTTTCTTCGGCCAGTATTTTGCGAATAGCAAATAACTCACGATCGCCTAAGCCCGCACTTACACGCTCAACAATCTCATCGGCACGACTAAGCAGTGCCACGACATTGTGCGGGGTGCGCTCGAGTAATACGCGCTGATTGGCCAGTTTAAGCAAATACTCGGCCTCAGCCAGCAGCCAGTCTTCACGTGATGTGGTAGTAAGCCCAGCCAATCGAGTTTGCTGGCCATTAAGGCGCGCTTCGTGCTCTTTGACTTGACCGGCTAACTGCTGCAAATCACCCATCGCTTCTCGCTCTATCGCTTTAAGCTCGGTATTGACTCCTTGCTTAAACTGCGTGAGCTCGCGGGTAGCCTCATTCTGGCTTTGCGCTAAGGTTTGCTGTACTTGTGCTTTGACGCTGCCTAATTGAATGGTGAGATCACCGGTGCTTTGTACGCTAGCTTGCTGCTGTAAATATACCCAATAGCCCCCAAACGCTGTTGCTCCCCAGCCCAACAACATCAGCACCACTACAATCCACACCGCTTTCGTTGAGCGCTGTTTATTGTGCGTGCTGTCACTGGGCAAAGAGCTATTGGGTGGTAATAAACTGGGCTCATCGGGTGTGAGGGCTTCTTGCTCATTAACCTCTGCTTTATGCTCATTAACGGTTTTATTCGCGTTAATCGGTTTTTGCTCGGTAACAGCTGCCGATGGTATTGCGTTATCATCGCCTGAGTCACCCACGGATACTGTCTCTTGTGTGGGGTTATCGGGTATTTGTGCCGGTGCTGTGAGCGGCTCTTCGGTATTTTGCTGAGCGCTGGCACCTGTTGATACGTTATCAGTCGTCAAGTCAGGGTTTTGGGGCTTATCACTCATAGATAATCCTTAAAAAGAAGTTAAGCTGCGCTGCAAGTTGGTCGCTATAAAAGCGCTAACTTGATCGACTCAAGCATAGCCGCTTCGCTCGCATTTGTGGCGACGCGTATATCGTGAAATCCTAATTGACGGGCTTGCTTGGCAACGCGCTCGGCAGGCAACACCAGTGCAATACAGTTTCTATTGATTGTAGCGGGTAATACGCGCATTAGGTTAACGAGTGTATCGCCGCTAAACAGTGGAATAATATGCTTGCTTGCCAGAGGAATAGCAAGGCTTTGGTCATGGGCTGTTGTAGGCAGCTGACGCTCATAAAGTTCACAGTAACGCACTTGCGCGCCGCGCGCGGTCAGTGCCACCGCCAATTTAGGTCGGCCGCCTTTGCCACGGCAAATCAAGACTTTGTGGCCACTCACATTGCGCAGAGCCGGTAGCGCCAAAATCGCTTCGCTGTTCATCGCTTCGCCACACTCGGTCACCGCGATATCATAACTGCGCACCGCTGCTGCTGTTTTAGCGCCAACAGCATAAAAATTAACGCCCACTGGCAGCTGCGGCCAGTAATCTTCAAACCACTTAAAAGCGTGCTCTACCGCATTTTGACTCACAAAAATAATATGCTCAAAATGGTCCAAGTCCAACACGTTTTTTTTGATCGCTTGCCGATCTTGCTCAGCGGTCACAGGCACAATAGCTAATAGCGGTATAGTCAAAACATCAACGTTTAAACTCGCCAGCTGTTGCTGCCAAGCGCTATTTTGATGGCTCGGACGGGTCGCCCATAAGAGTGTTTTTGTCATAATTTGGGTATCAAGCACAGCGACGTTGAGCCGCTAGAGAAATCATATTGCGTGCTCTTAAGCAAAATATTCAGGTGCGTTACCAGGCTTCCACTTAATGTTACAGCCCATTGAGGGGACTTGATCGGTGGGGACAGGTTTGCCCTCAACAATTAAATCGAGCGCCGCTTTTAAGAGCTCACCGGTTGCAGGTGTTTTGCTCGAGTCGTAGTTACCCGATGAAATACGCTCTGGCCGCGTATTATCAAATTGGCCGCGATAAGCCAGTTTTTGCTGCGCATCAAATACATAAATATCAGGTGTACAGGCCGCCTTGTAAGCCTTGGCTACACTTTGATCTTCATCATATAAATACGGAAAACTATAGCCTTGTTTTGCCTTTTCAACTTTCATCAAGTCAAAGGAGTCGGCAGGGTATTCGCTAACGTCGGTACTACTAATAGCAACACACTCAATACCTTTGGCTTGATACTCTTTCGCTATTTTAGCCAGTGCCGGCGCTATATGAACAACATAGGGGCAATGATTACAAATAAAAAATACAGCCAAACCTTTTGCGGCTTTGTAGTCCGCTAGGCTCACTATGCCACCGTCGGTAGAGGGCAGCTCGAAGTGCGGCGCGAGAGAGTTTAACGCTAACATTGTCGATTCGGTTAAAGCCATGGTGCTATCCTATTCATTCACTGTGAGTCGTTAAAAACTGTTGCATAAAGGCAATACGCTCATCAATACTACCGAGCGTTTTTTGTGTTTGAATACGCGATTCTACAGCCACTAAACGCGGTAAAAGCCCAGCATTATTAGCCACCTGAATGGCCAAACCTGGGCGCGCATTAAGCTCTAATAATAAGGGCCCTTTAAATTTATCCAATACAATATCGACACCCAAATAACCAAGCCCTGTCATGTCATAGCACGCACACGCAAGCTGCAGCATTTGTGCCCACTGCGGTACCACCAAATCACTGAGCGATTGACCGGTGTCGGGATGGTGTGTGATATCTACACCATGCTGTACCGCATTAATGGCCGCGCCAGTCGCAATATCAATGCCTACGCCCACAGCGCCTTGGTGTAGGTTGGCCTTGCCTTTAGAGGCCTCGCAGCTGAGTCGCATCATCGCCATAATGGGTACACCCTGAAAAACAATAATGCGTAAATCGGGTACACCTTGATGGGTATATTTGGTAAAAGCCGGATCCACCTGAATTAACTCTTCAACCACTGCCACATCGCTCTTACCACCGAGCGAAAAAATACCCGCTAAGATATTTGATAAGTGACGCTCGATATCTTGCTGACTGAGTGGCTTGCCATTAGTGCGCAGCCAGCTAACGCCCTCTTTTTGGGCGTCGGCATCTGCGGGTAAAACCACCAAAATGCCTTTGCCCCCAGAGCCTTGCGCCGGCTTAATACAAAAGCCTGCGGTGCCTTTAACTTTTGCATGAATATTAGGGATATCGTGCTGCTCGCCCACAACATCGAGCAAGTCTGGGACATTAACAGCGTTGACCATCGCTAGTTTTTTCGTTTTGAGCTTGTCATCTACAAGAGGATAAAGTTTACGCGCGTTATACCGTCCAATATAGCGAATGTTACGGCAGTTCATCCCCATAATGCCTTTTTTCTTAAGGGCAGTATGCACCTTAAAATAAGGAATACACCAAGGAGTTAAGCGCTTTTTTAGCGGTGTAATGAGGCGATTATAAATAGGAGTACTCATCATTAATTCGCCAAAAAGCGCCTAAAGCGCTTTAACTCTAACAAGCGATAACCGGTATAACTGCCACACACCAAAACAATAGCCATAAAGATAAACTGCAGGCCTAAAAAGTGGAATGTTAAATGCTGAACGAGCCCGTTGGTCATTACCATATAGCCTAGCAGCGCCACAAATAAAGAACCGCCGCCTTGCAGTGCAACTTCTTTGGCGCCTTCCTCTTCCCATAAAATCGACATACGCTCTATGGTCCACGATAAAATAATCATAGGGAATAACGTTAGCTTTAAGCCCTCAGAAAGACCAAAGCGAAACGCAACCACCGAGAACAAAGCCATAATTAAAACCACTGAAATAATCACTAGCGATATACGTGCCACTAACAATAAATTATGACGTGAAAAGTAAGAGCGAATCATCAACCCCACACCCACAATCAAAGTAAAACCAATTAAACCTGTGACTAAGCTTGTTTGCATAAAAGCCAAGGCAATCAGTACAGGCATAAAAGTACCACTGGTTTTTAAGCCCACCAAGGTGCGCATCAGTACAACAATCAAGACCCCCACCGGCACCAATAAAATACCTTTAAACAAGGCTTGCTCACTCAGCGGTAAACTATGTATAGACGCATCCAACAAACCCGGCTCTTCTTGTGCCTGAGCCTTGCGTAACTCACTGACAATAGGCACTCGCTTTTGTAGCATTGAGAAGCCAACAGTCGCACCGTGACCACCCATTAACTCAATCACACCGCCATCGTTTTGCTCCCAAATAACCCACGGCGTTTTTGCTGGGTTATATTTACCTGAAGGGTCAAAAATACGCACCGCTTCGCCATCAAATACTTGCACCCAGGTGCGCAAAGGTTGCTGGCGGCCACCATCTTTTAAGACCAACACATCGATTTCACGCGCGGGGATATCGGCTTGCATCAAAAGCTGCACAATACGTTGACTCACTGTAGACTTTTGCAATAACAATTGCGCTTGCTGATTGGGTGTTTGAAAAGCCTTAATGAGCGCTTCTATAACATCAAAGGGGCGGGCCGATGCATTATTTGCATCACTCAGTACTGAACCTGCCGCTGTTGCCGTGGACCCTAAAAAGCGGGGTTTTTCAATCGCTGGGCTAGCGGCAGGCAAAGCCACCGCATTAGGCTCCACTTTAAGCTCGGTTAAGTAATACAGCGTTTGCTTGCCTTTGGCCGCGTTGATAGACCATTTGGCCACTCTGGCTTCAGCTCCTTCATCAAAGGTTAAATCAAAGCCTGGACTAGCAGTACGCTCATTGACTTGAACAAATTGCTCATGCTCATTAGGCAGGGTAAAGCTTACGGCTATCGGGCCTTCATCGGCCTCAAACTGAATTTTAGCCTCTACCGCCCACAAGGTTTGACTGGCGCCAGGCAAAAAAGGAATACCCGATACAAAGTGCCTAAAAGCAATTAAAGCAATACCTAACACACACAGCGCAATGGCAAAATAACTCACTTGCCGATTAAACTTTGCCATAAATCCGCCTAATTTTATTTGCGTTTATGAATGAATACTTGAGCGACATCAACAATTGCAACATCTTGCAAAAAGCGGCGACCAATTAACACGGGATACAACATACTAGAGCGTTTAGTTAAGGTGAACTCGACATCATCTTCATAATCACCAATACGTAAACGCATTTTAACAACCGGGCGCTTATCGAGCTCTTCAGCAGATGCCTGCCTAACTTTAACTGTGCGAACAACTGGTGCCTCAAAAATTGTATTCGGTGCACTCTCCGTATTATCAGCCTTTCCCGATGTCGAATCTTTTACGATGCGCTTATGAGTAAACATATTGAAGCGCACCCACTGTTTACCGTCACGCTCAAAGTACTGGATGTCAGTCGCGTGAATAGATGAAGATTTTGCACCGGTGTCGATACGCGCCTTCAAGTAACGCTGAAGTTTATCAATCCATACCAATTCAACGCGCCCTAAGGTGAATTTTTGCGGCGCAGGCACTTCGGCCACTAGATCAGGCTCCTCGACAACCGGTGGCTTTGCTTGGAGCTTTACGACCTTTTTGGTTTTGGGCTTATTACTAGCGCGCAATATTTTTTGCAACTGAGACTGGTTAACCTCAAGCACTTCTTGCAATTGGTTTTGTTGCTCCAATAACTGCTCTAGGCTTTCTTGTTGAGAGACTAAAAGGTGCTGCTGCTGTTCGGCTTGTGCCACTTGCGCTGTTTGGAGCTCAAGCATTTGCTGCTGAGCCTGCTGTGATGCACAACCCGTCATGAGAATGCTTAAAAATACTACTTTTGCTTGCAACAACATACATAGTCCTAATATTTATTATTAAGTAACTTAAAGGTAAGCCCTACCAACGCACAATGCGCCCTTCGTCATACACCGAACCTGAGCGTGCACGATTGACCTGCACAAAGATATTTTTTTTAGGCATGCTGGCCACAAAACTCAGCGCTTCAACCGTCGAGTGAATGATTTTTTCGATACGGTCCGTGTTGTAAAAATCAGGCAGCATGATTTCAGCAATAATAGGGTGAGAATTTTGCGGCTGAAAGGCACAACTTTTACCGCCATAAGCATAATGCCCACCGGGTAAGAGCTGCCAAGTTGTAGACACGTGCTCAAGCGGTATTTCGGTTGAGCGCGAAAAGTGCTCACAAACCTTCTCAGACCAAGCATTGCTGTTTTGGTTCTCAAAAGGTAGTGAAGTAATGCGAATGATAGGCATATATATTGGCCAATAATGGCTAAATCATAAGCACTATAAGTGTAGCGCTAGATAATAAAAACCCGCCATAAGGCGGGTTTTTGATAGTGGCGCATCCGGAGGGATTCGAACCCCCGACCAAGTGGTTCGAAGCCACCTACTCTATCCAGCTGAGCTACGGATGCATAAAACTCAAGTCTTAAATTAAGGCCGACGATTTTACTGTGGTTATGGTCAGACGTCTAGCCGCAGCGCTTGACTGTAAGCCAAAATGTTAAATAAAGTGCCTTATATACCCATTATTGGGCTGACCTATACGATTTAGAGACTGATTAACTGCGTGCTCTGGCATACCCATGTCCCATATTAGTCACCAGTCCTTTCAATTCCAGCGTCATTAAACACGCCATCAGCTCACCAGTAGGTAATTCAGTGCCTTCTGCCAGCGCATCAAAAGACACAGGGTCGAAACCTAAATACGTTAAAATTTTCTCTTCGAGACTGCTGTGCTCACCGTCTAAATCGCGAAACATTTGCTCTTGTACTTGTTTTTCGACAACCTCAGAGCGCTTAAAGGCCAAAATACCCTGCAGCTCCTCCACCAAGTCTTCGGGGCACTCAACAAGCTTGGCGCCTTCTTTGATCAATGCGTGGCAACCCTTGCTCAGTGGGTTTTGAATAGAACCTGGAATCGCAAAAACTTCACGATCTTGCTGTAACGCATAACGCGCCGTAATTAACGAGCCGCTTTTAACGGCGGCCTCAACCACCAGCACACCACATGATAACCCGCTAATAATACGATTGCGCTGCGGAAAATTGCTAGGCAATGGCCCGGTGCCTAACGGAAACTCACTCACAACCGCGCCGCCAGCGGCGACTATATCTTCGGCTATATGTACATGACGCGCGGGGTAAATTTGGTCAATGCCGGTGCCCAGAATTGCTAACGTACGACCATTCGCTTGCAGCGCGCCCTGATGCGCGGCCACATCAACACCCAGCGCTAAACCGCTCGTAATCGTAAAACCAGCCTCTGCGAGCCCCCGCGCAAAAGTCATCGCATTGGTGCGTCCACCCGTTGTAGGGCTACGACTACCCACAACGGCTATTTGCGGTAAATTCAATAACGTCGCGTCACCCCAAACATACATAAGCAGCGGCGCGCGCTTAACTTCGCGTAGCAATGATGGGTAGTACTCACTGCCAACATCAACAATATGAATATTGCGCTCATGTAGCCAAGCAATATTTTCTCGGACTGCTTGCAATAACGGATGGGATTGGCCTTGCTTTTGAAGTGCGAGCAAACATTCGCGGGCTTGCTCATGAAGCAAGCCTTTTAGCGCTGCCGGTGGCGCCTCAAACACCGCACTTAAGCTAGAGAAGTGCTCCAGTACTCGCCAGTAAGCGGCTATACCTGCTTGAGGTAAGCGCTGTAGTAACATTAATTGCTCAATAGAGGTTAAGTGCATCGTCCTTGATCCTATCAATACGCAACATTAAACATTAGTAACTATTCAGAGGGGCCGTAATTGGGCGCTAATGAATCATTTTCTGGGCCGCTCAAGCCATCTACGACTTTGTACTCCTCGACTTTATGCTCCTGCAAAGTCTACTCTTGCATATCCCTATGCAGGTACAAAGTCTATCCCCATGCATCCATGCTGGGACGGTCGCTATATAAGCGCTCCCGGCGCTTATATGCCCAAAAAACAACCCATCAGCACCCTCCCAAGATGCCAAAAGGGATTTGTTAACTTGACTGAATAGTTACCATTAAACATTAAACATTAAACATTAAACAAAAAACTCAAACAAAAACAGCGGCACTGAGCCGCTGTTTAGAGAATTAAGCCAATCACTGTCGCCCTCGTTTTAAGGGTTTTTGACTAAATCTTTTGTCGATAAAGGCCGCTCGGCTTCTAATACTAAGCCTAGACTGAGTTTTTCAAAGATGCGAAACACCATTAATAAACCCGCTTGCTCGTCTGGCAGTTTTACGGTGTCGCCTTTTAGTCGATCGCGTACTTCACCACCACGCTTATAAATAGCCAGCACATTACCGACTTTAATGCCTTCACGCTCCCCGCGATTGAGGACAACCACACTCATTTTACCCACTTGGGTAACGCCACCTTCAACCGCGATAATTTCGCCATCAACGGCCACATCGGGCGCAGAGGGGTAAAAAGT
Source organism: uncultured Pseudomonadales bacterium (assembly GCA_947494095.1). GTDB lineage: Bacteria > Pseudomonadota > Gammaproteobacteria > Pseudomonadales > Cellvibrionaceae > Marinagarivorans. Next base: position 159,733 of record CANLTI010000002.1, on the reverse strand, counting down.
CGACTCTATCGAGCGCTCTTCATCTTGCAATAAGCGATCACCAATACGAACCTCTTGTGTGGAGCGCGTTAACGCCAAAGTTGCCACGCTATCATCTAAAGCGCGCATCCGACCAGAGGCAATATCTGTCGCCTCAACACCTAAGACTTCATCGGTTTTGGGGTCTTTGTAGACCTGCCCTTTACGGTAAAGACCATAGGCGGCCACACTGGCGTCAAAGTCACCACGCGCATAAACACGATCGCCTTCACCCGTTAATAAGCGCTTGTTCTCGCCCGATACCACATAAGGTGCGATCTCTAAAACACCGGGGTCTACTACGCGGCTACGCGACAAAAAGTTATTAATGCGCTCGAGCGGAATAGAAGCAATCGCTTCGCGCTCATCGACGACACGCATATTAGGAGAAAGCTTAACCACTCGGTCAATGACAATACGCGGCTTACCGTCGAGGTAGATTAAGCGCACAATATCGCCAGGATAAATTAAGTGCGGATTTTCAATTTGTGGATTCACATGCCAAATTTCAGGCCACATCCAAGGGGTATTTAAGAACGTATTAGAAATATCCCATAGGGTATCGCCCTTCACAACAACATGTTGGTCTGGGTAATCGGCGCGCAGTTGAACTTCGTCAGCATTGACCTGAGTCGCTAAAACAATAGCGCCAAGTAATCCCAATATACGTTTTTTCATATTATTGTTCCCGTCAGTGTCAGCCCTTGGACGTTTTTTAACGTTATAATAGTCTACTTCGAAGGGGTTAACAGCCTGTTACACGGCTAAAATGCCCACAAACTATCCTGCCGCGCTATGTTAACAGCGCGCTTTACCTTTTTACTAGAGGTTTGTCACAAAGGCTAATGGCACAGTTAGAGATACTTACATTCCCCGATCCGCGCCTGCGAACGCTTGCAAGCCCCGTTAAAACCGTTGATGAACGCGTACGTCAGATTATAGACGACATGTTCGATACCATGTATGCCGCGCCCGGAGTGGGTTTAGCAGCAACACAGATCAATGTACACGAGCAGATTATTGTTATTGATGTATCTGATGATCAAAAACAGCCGCAGGTATTTATTAATCCTAGCATTGAAGTGCTAGGAGGCGATAAAGAAAAGTACGATGAAGGCTGCTTGAGCGTACCGGGCTTTTACGAAAGCGTTGAACGCCCTTTGAACATCAAGGTTACAGCGCTAGATAAAGACGGTAAAAAGTTTACTTTAGAGCCCGATGGTTTGCTGGCTGTGTGTATTCAGCACGAGATGGACCATCTTAACGGCAAGCTCTTTGTGGACTACTTATCCAACCTTAAGCGCAACCGTATTCGCAGTAAGCTGCAAAAAATGGCCAAACACAGCTAAATACTTGTCATAAAGATTTAAGTATTTGCCCTAGCGGCTTTTGCAATCAATATCCTTATAGTGGCGCACAACACACAGTGCGCCAGAGATATCTCATGCCTCACACATCTGCCTCACAGCTCACACCCGATAGCCGTCTGCGAATTATCTTTGCTGGCACGCCCGACTTTGCCGCAATACACCTGAGCCAGCTGCTCAGTACACGTCATACCATCGTGGCTGTATACACTCAACCCGACCGCCCAGCAGGGCGCGGTAAGAAGTTACATGCTAGCCCCGTTAAGCAAGTTGCCCTTGATGCCGGCTTACCGGTGCTGCAACCGGTTAGCTTAAAAGGCGAAGATGAACAAAAAATACTGGCCGAGCACAACGCCGATATTATGATTGTGGTGGCTTATGGCTTATTACTACCACAGGCGATCTTAGAGGCGCCACGGTTTGGCTGCTTTAATGTGCATGGCTCTATTTTGCCCCGCTGGCGTGGTGCCGCGCCTATCCAGCGCGCCATCGAAGCCGGCGATACCGAAACAGGTATTACAATTATGCAGATGAACGCTGGGCTCGATACCGGGGATATGCTGTACAAGGTCACCTGCCCCATTACCGCACTAGAAACAGCCGGCACCTTGCATGATAAATTGGCCGAGCTGGGACCTCCAGCACTGACTGAGACACTGGATTTACTGTGTCAAAATAAGCTCACACCCGAGCCACAAGTCGATAGCCAAGCCAACTATGCGCACAAACTGAGCAAACAAGAGGGCACTATTCATTGGCAAGCGACAACGCATACTATTTTGCAAAAAGTTCGTGCGTTTAACCCCTTTCCGGTTTGTCACACAACCTTGCGCGGTGAGCGCGTGCGTATTTTTGAAGCGACTCAGAGCTCGCAAGCCCATAACGCTGCGCCAGGTACTATTATTAGCCATGCCGAGCATCAAGTGCACATTGCCACAGGTGATGGTGCAATAGCCGCTAGCTTATTGCAATTACCCGGCAAAAAAGCCATGCCTGCCCGCGATTTATTAAACGGGGTAGCCGATAAGCTAGCCTTAGGAATTTGTTTTGAGTAACGCACACACAAGCCAGCATGCGAGTAAAAATAATCACGTGAGTAAAGTCCCTGTAGCCACCAAAATCATCGACACCCGTATTGCCGCCGCCAAAGTTTTAACCGCCGTGATGCGCGACGGCAAATCGATGACTCCAGCGCTAAGCAACATGAGCCTTGAGGTGAGTGAGCGCGACCAAGGCTTGCTACAAGAGCTATGCTTTGGCGTGGCACGCTATGCCTATGCCTACGAACTGGTTGCCAAAAAAATGATGGGTAAACCCATTAAAGCCAAAGAAACTGAAATCAAAGCGCTCTTGTTTATTGGCTTTTACCAGCTCGAACACACCCGCATCCCCGATCATGCCGCTATTAATTCGGTAGTCGAGGCGACCAAAAAGCTCAAAAAAAGCTGGGCTACAGGCTTGCTCAACGGTGTACTGCGCCGCTTTATGCGCGAGCGTGACGCCATTACTGCACCTTTAACAAGCAACCCCGTTTTTACCTATGCCCATCCGCAATGGCTCTGTGACCGCGTGCGTAAAGCGTGGCCCGATCACTGGACAGCAATATTAGCAGGCAATAACCAGCACCCACCGTTCACCTTGCGTATTAACCAAAAAAACATTAGCCGCGATGACTATGTTAAACAACTAGAGGCTGCGCGCCCAGAGGCTCAATACCACCTCAATACTTTTAGCGCACAAGCATTAACGCTCGTACAAGCTTGCGATGTGACTCAACTACCGGGCTACCAAGAAGGCTGGTTTGCCGTGCAAGATGAAGCTGCGCAATTAAGTGCAGAGCTATTGCAATTGGCGCCTGACCAGCGGGTTTTAGACGCCTGCTGTGCACCCGGCGGTAAGAGCTGCCATATTTTAGAGCAAGAACCTAAAATCAAAGAGCTCGTTGCGCTCGATGTAGACGGTTTACGGATGGGCCGCGTCGCACAAAATCTAGAGCGCTTGGGCCATACGGCCACATTAAAAGTGGCCGATGCCAGTGATACCCAGACGTGGTGGGATGGCAAACCCTTCGACCGTATTTTGTTGGATGCACCTTGTTCAGCCACCGGCGTTATTCGCCGCCACCCCGATATCAAGCTGTTGCGCCGGCCCGACGATATTGCCAAACTCGCCGAGCTACAGCAGCAAATACTGGAAGCACTTTGGCCAACACTCAAAGAGGGTGGCCTTTTAGTGTATGCAACATGCTCTGTACTGCCCCAAGAAAACGAACACAGCGTACAAGCGTTTTTAGCCAAGCACACCAATGCACAACACATTATGATTGAAGTTAATCACGAAGAGCCTTGGGGCATAGAAAGACCCGTTGGCAGGCAGCTCTTCCCTCAAGAAAACGGCCACGACGGCTTTTATTATTGCGTCCTTAAAAAGGGCATATAATATATAGCGCCAGTACAACGCTGCCGCCCAATAAAACGGGAACAAAAGGTGACATTGACCCAAGAAAGCCTACAATGCGTTCAGCAGATAAAGTCATAGTGAATATTTTTATTGTGAGTCATTTAGTGAAAACGCATAGCTCGGTGCTCGCATTCGTGCGCGCACCGGCAATACTCGCACCGTCAATGATAGCTAAGAGCAGTAAAACCCAATGAAGATTATCATTTTGGGCGCAGGCCAAGTCGGCGGTACATTGGCCGCTAACCTCGCAAGCGAAGCCAACGACATTACCATTGTCGATAAAAACGAAAATTTTTTGCGTGATTTACGCGATCATCTCGATATTGGCGTGGTCGTTGGCCATGCCTCTCATCCTACGGTATTACAGCAAGCGGGTATCGAGGATGCCGATCTGCTCATTGCTGTGACCAGTGATGATGAGATCAACATGGTGGCCTGTCAAATTGCTCACAGTCTCTTTAAAACACCCACCAAAATTGCCCGTATTCGCTCGCAAGAGTACGCGCAATACCCCGGCTTATTCCGCAACGAAGCCATGCCGGTTGATGTCATCATCTCGCCAGAACAGATTGTCTCGCAGCACATTACCCGTTTAATCGAGCAACCCGGCGCCTTACAGGTACTCGATTTTGCCGAAGGTCGCGTACAGCTGGTGGCAGTAAAAGCTTATTATGGTGGCCCTTTAGTGGGCCAAGAGCTGCGCTTTTTGCGCAAGCACATGCCCAATGTTGATACCCGCGTTGCCGCCATTTACCGCCGCAACCGCGCGATTACGCCAACGGGTAATACCGTCATCGAGGCCGATGACGAGGTGTTTTTTATTGCCGCACGTGCCGATATTCGCGCTGTCATGAGTGAGTTGCGGCGCCTAGACCGCCCCTATAAACGCTTAGTTATTGCCGGCGGTGGCAATATTGGCTTTAGCTTAGCCAAAAATTTAGAGTCAAAGTACTCGGTAAAAGTTATTGAGTTTAACCCTGATCGCGCGAACTTTTTGTCGTCGCAGCTCAATAGCAGTATCGTATTAGAAGGCAGCGCCTCTGACCGCAATTTGTTAGTCGAAGAAAATATCGAAGATTGTGATGTGTTTTTAGCGGTCACAAACTCTGATGAAGCCAATATTATGTCTTCTATGCTGGCAAAGCGCTTAGGCGCTGGCAAAGTGCTCACGTTAATCGCTAATGCCGCTTATGTCGATTTGGTGCAAGGTGGCGAAATCGATATTGCCATCTCGCCGCAACAAGCTACTATTGGCAGCTTGTTAACCCATGTAAGGCGAGGAGACATAGTTAGTGTTCACTCACTAAGACGTGGCGCCGCCGAAGCGATCGAAGTTATTGCTCATGGCGATAACAAAAGCTCTAAAGTAGTGGGTCGTGCCGTTGAAGATATTGACCTACCCGAAGGCTCAACCATTGCCGCCATTGTGCGCCAAAGTACCAACGACGATGGCAAGGCGCAGCACGAAGTGCTAATTGCGCACGACAACACCATGATTGAGTCGGGTGACCATGTCATTGTGTTTTTAGTCGATAAGCGCTACACCCAAGATATCGAGCGGCTCTTTCAGGTCGGCTTTACCTTTTTTTAATTCATGGTTTAAACACTGAGCGCCTGTCAATGTCGCGTATTTAAACGCAATGTATTTGAACCCTCTATCTTCAACTTAGACCTTTAGGCTTTATCATGCGGCTATCGATAATTTCCAAAGTATTGGGTGTATTGCTGATGTTATTTAGCCTTACCCTCATTCCGCCAGCATTAGTATCACTGTGGTACGAAGACAAAAGTCACTTAAGCTTTTTACTCGCTTTTTTGATTACGCTGATTACAGGCCTCGTTTTGTGGTTTCCCACATACAATATTCGACAAGAGCTACGCACCCGCGATGGCTTTTTAATTACCTCTTTGTTTTGGGCTGTACTGGCATTGTTTGGTTCGCTACCGTTTATATTTTCGGCGGCAATACAAGTTAGCTTTACCGATGCTATTTTTGAGGCGCTATCGGGCCTAACCACCACCGGTGCTACGGTGATTGTGGGGCTCGATTACATGCCCCAATCACTCTTGTACTATCGCCAGCAATTGCAGTGGCTAGGCGGTATCGGGATTATCGTTATTGCCGTCGCCATTTTGCCGATGCTAGGCATTGGCGGCATGCAGCTTTACCGTGCCGAAATACCCGGCCCGGTCAAAGATAACAAGCTCACTCCGCGTATTACCGAAACAGCCAAAGCGCTTTTTATGATTTACCTAACGTTAACAGTGGCCTGCGCGCTGGCGTATTGGCTGGCGGGCATGAGCCTATTTGACGCCATTGGGCACGCCTACTCTACCGTGGCTATTGGTGGGTTTTCGACGCATGATGCGAGTATGGGTTTTTTTCAAAATGAGGTTATTTACTTAGTCGCCATTGTGTTTATGATTTTATCGGGCATTAACTTTGCGCTGCACTTTACCGTATGGCGCACACGCCATATCAAAAGCTATTGGCATGACCCCGAGTGCCGCTTTTATTTCAGCATGATTTTATTGGGTACGCTTATTACTGTCGGCTATTTGTATTACACCAGTACTTACGGCCTGCACAAAAGCTTGGTTGAAGGCACCTTTGAGTTAGTGTCTATTCTCACAACCACCGGTTTTGGTGTGGCAGATTTTAGCTCTTGGCCTACCTTTTTACCGTACCTTATTTTTATGTTTGCCTTTATGGGTGGCTGTGCGGGCTCGACCGGCGGCGGCATGAAAATGATTCGTATCATGCTGATTTTTAAGCAGGGCGTACGCGAAATTAACCGCCTGATTCACCCCAATGCAATTATCTCGATTAAAGTCGGTAACAAAACTGTCTCCGATCGCGTGGTTGAAGCGGTATGGGGTTTTTTTGCGGTGTATGTTATTTGCTATGTCATTATGATGTTATTGCTATTAGGTACCGGGCTCGATGTCACAACGGCCTTTACCGCCGTTGGCGCATCACTCAATAACTTGGGCCCAGGCTTAGGCGAGGTCGCCTCGAATTACAGCACGATCAACAACCCAGCCAAATGGGTGCTGTGCTTTGCCATGCTACTAGGCCGGCTAGAGGTGTTCACTTTATTAGTGCTGTTTTCACCCTTATTTTGGCGCCGCTAAGTGTGTGAGCGCGATCAATAAAGCGAGTGCATAACCTACAATAACGTTGTCTATCAGGTTATCTATAGTAATGTATATGATTAATCACGGTCAGGAATGAGGAAATAAAACAATGAGAGTACGTTGGCTTTTAGCAGTGATTTTATCGATAACCAGCACCGTAGCGCTCGCCGATAGCCTAGCCGCTATCAATACAAAAGGCGTATTTAACAGTGCAGCAATTAAAGGTTATGACCCTGTAAGCTACTGGAATAGCGTTACACCCAAAAAAGGCAACAAACAATGGCGCTTTAAGTGGCGAGGGGCTGATTGGCACTTTGCTAGCCAAGAGAACAAAGCCTTATTTGTTGATAACCCCAAAAAATATGCACCGCAATATGGCGGTTATTGCGCCTGGGCCATGGCCGATGGTGAAGGCCGTGCCGTGGCAGTAGACCCAACCGTTTGGACAATTTACAACCACAAGCTCTATTTAAATTACAATGCAAACGTTAAAGAGCAATGGCTAAAAACGAAGATGCAAGATATCGCCAGAGCCGATCACAATTACCCTGCCATCACTAATGTAGCGCAATACAAAGAAGCCAAAAGAGAAACACACGAAATAACACCCATCTACAAACAAAAAGACCGTTAACGCATCAGACAACAGCAGCCTAGATTTAGAGGCGCGGATTTTTACATGCCTTATTCATTTGCGCGGGCAAGGGACGAGAAAAAACTCTACGTCTTACGCCCAATTGAATTGGGCAAACGATTATTGCCCCGCGCCTAAGCCTTTTACCATGAGGTTAAAAAAACCTTGTTGTGTTAATTCACTGATTTTTATCGGTTCAAAATGAGACGCAGGATCTTGGTCGCTACGACCCAGCTGATACCCTGCCGTTTCGGGTTTGGCATCTTCCAATAATAAGGTAATACGCTTTTTAGACACATGACAATCAATCGTCATAATATCGACAGCGTAGCCACTTTTGCGTAACTGCGTGTTGATGCCTATCACCGGGTCAATATGGTGATAGGCAGCTTGAAATTGTGCCTGAGCAAGGCCAGCAATATCACCCAATTGGTAGATTAATGTATTTTTCATAGTGATGAGTTGGGTATCCAGCCGTTTTGTATCGATGATCACCTACGTGAAACACCTCAATTGCTTAACATAAAGTCACTATTGAGCTCAACTGACAAACCTCACCTGATAGGGTGCTGATGGATTATTTTCTGGGCATTTAAGCGCCGGGAGCGCTTGTATAGCGACCGCCCCAGCATGGATGCGTGGGGGTAGACTTTGCAGGAGCACAAAGTCGCAGATGGCTTGAGCGGCCCAGTCAATAATTCATTAGCGCCCACTTTCGGTACGTCTGAATAGTTACAATATAAATAATAAAGTCTTATTGCATCACTGCCTGATTACAGGCATTGCCGTAAAGAACGCCAACAGAAAAATATAATGTATTTATCCGAATAATCCTTCTTTTTTTAGCAACTATGACGTAGTTTATGATGCAGCTCGCCTAACGCTTGACACTAAACACTCATGGATACTAAAAAGGAAATTACGATGCCATTATGTTTTAATAGAGCGCTTTTTTTTATACAACGCCCAATATTAGCGACGCGCGTTTTTGCACAGATACTCATGCGCGTGATTTTAATATCCCGCGTATTAACACCATTATTTTTGATGCTGACTCTGCCGCTTTCAATGCGCACCAGTGCAGCAACTACACTAACAGCTGCGAATAATAAAGCGACACTAAGCCCAGAACCACCGTTAGACGCTGATCATTGCAACGCGGCAATTGCACGCAATCAATACGCAAGGCTAGATGCTACCCAGCTAGCAAATACTCTTGCCAATGCTTTAGGGGCTTCAGCTAGCGAACTGGAACACCCCGAGCGAGCGAGAAACACCCCCTTCGCTCTGCCTTCTGATCTTGCGTTGGAATTTTCACGCGCCAGCACAAGCTTGGAATATACCGAAATACTCACAGCGCTTGCCAAGTATTATATCAGCCACAACACCTGTGATCTTGCCCAACACAGCTGTCATAATGCCTTTCTTGCCACAAATGCCACGCTACTGCTCCGCCGAAAACTCACACGTGAAGAAACTCATCATTGGCAGCAACAATTTCGTATTAATAGCCACATGGCGCTCAGTGCTTTTTTATCGCAAAAAGAGGTGCGTCAGATCGACTTTACCCAACAACCTTCCCTTGTGAACATAGCCACTCGTATGAGCTTAATGCTCAATGATTCTACACCTGATATTGTGTTGCTGACTAAAGCACTCGATGGGCATCTTGCTAAGCGCACGGTACGCACCCAAGAGGCCGAGCGCCTGATCAATAATCATCGCAATTTTTATCGGGCCATTAAGCGATTTTACAGCCAGTGGCTGGGGGTCTATAGCAGCAGTAGCAGTAATAGCAACAGGCATAGTAATGCGGCCATAGAGTCTTACAATATTGCTTTCGCTCAAACCAGCCAGCTATTTAAGCCAATCTTTAAAGGCACCTTCAGCGATTTATTAGTCAATACCCATACAATATCGCTTACGCACGCTATGGCTCATGATGCGACGGTGCTCGAACAGGTGGATCGTCCAGGTTTATTCGCGAAAGCCGGGTTTTTGGCCGCCAATAATAACGCTTCAATACGAGGCTGGAAAATGCGAAGTGCTTTATTATGCGATGTCTATTATTCCCCGCCAGACAGCCACTTAAATAACGATTACCAGCAAATACAAGCACACCATCAACAGGCACGTAACAGCGCGGGCTTTAAGCTGCCGCGCTCACTATCGATTGAGCACTACCTCAGCACAGCTCACGCACAAGGCCATACCTACTGTAACGCCTGCCATGAGCAATATTTACCGCTAGGTCGCGCGCTCAATACGTTTAATGCCGAAGGGGCCGCGCAAGCACACTTTACACTGCCAGATGGAAGTACTCGGGCCCTACGTACCGCAGGGCGTATTAACATAGGCGAAAATACTCCTATTGCATTTAATAGCGCCGCGCACCTATTGGGGCAAATAGCTCAAACCCCGCAAGCACAACAATGCTTTGTAAGCCAATGGTTAAGCTTTGCTGCACAATTAGATAATGCCACGCACATTAATCGCTCAAGCGCGCGCTGCAGCACTCGAGCAATTTATAATCGTTTTAGCCACAATAACGGAGACCTTAAACAACTCCTTATTGATATTGCCAGCAGCGACTGGCTCGCTCAATAAAAAAGGCGCTAACGGGATACATTAGCGCCTTTTTTATTGAGCCTAACCTGCAGCTAAAACCCAATTAGCTCGCGCGGTTACCACCATTATTGCTGTTGCCGCCATTGCCTCGGTTAGCGTTACCACCACCGCTTCGGCTACCGCTACGACCGCCACCAGGGCGACGAGGCTTATTGGCTGTTGGGCCATTAGCACCGCGTTGGTTATCACCATACGACTGAGGCTTTTTAGGTTTGTGTGCGCGTGGTGTAGGGGATGCCGGCACTTCGTGCACGGGCTCGTAACCCTCAAGATATTCGCGGTCAATAATACGACCAATCACACGCTCAATATCGATTAATTGCGTGATCTCATCAGCGCTCACCAATGATAAGGCTTTACCGGTTGCGCCTGCACGACCCGTGCGGCCAATACGATGGACGTAGTCCTCGGGCACATTGGGTAAGTCAATGTTGACCACTTGCGGTAATTGATCAATGTCTAAGCCACGCGCGGCAATATCAGTCGCCACCAAAATGCGAATATCGCCAGCTTTAAACTCAGCCAGAGCCCGAGTACGGGCACCTTGGCTTTTATTGCCGTGAATGGCTGCTGCGCTAATGCCTGCATCTTGTAAGTATTTGGTGAGTTTATTGGCACCGTGCTTGGTACGGCTAAACACCAAGGCTTGCTGCCAATTACCATCTTTAATGAGGCGGGCTAACAGTGCAGGTTTTTTGCCTTTATCACATGGGTGAATAAGGTGTGTCACCGTAGGCGCTGTCGCGTTTTTGGGCGTGACCGATACTTGGACTGGGTCTTTGACTAGGCCTTTGGCTAACTCGCGTATCTCATCAGAAAAAGTTGCACTAAACATCAGTGTTTGGCGCTGAGCCGGTAAAAAGCGTAAAATTTTGCGAATATCATGAATAAAACCCATATCTAACATACGATCGGCTTCATCAAAAACTAAGACTTCTAGTTCGCTAAATTTAACGGCATTTTGTTGGTACAAATCCAATAGACGACCAGGCGTTGCCACCAATACATCGGTACCGCGACGCAGGCGCATCATTTGCGGGTTAATTTTAACACCACCAAAAATAACAGCCGAGCTTAACGATAAATGGGCAGAATAATTTTTAACGTTCTCGGCGACTTGCGCAGCAAGCTCGCGTGTAGGGGTTAAAATAAGGGCTCGAACCTGGTTGGCACCGGCCTTTTGGCCTTGCGCTAAACGATGCAAAATAGGTAGCGTAAAACCAGCCGTTTTACCGGTTCCTGTTTGCGCGGCCGCCATGACATCGCGGCCCTCTAGTATAGGGGGTATAGCTTGCGCTTGAATAGGCGAGGGTTTGGTATAACCTTGCGCTTCAATCGCTTTAAGAATAGCAGGCTCTAAGCCTAAATCAGCAAATTGCTCAATAGTTTGTGTAGTCATGGTTCTCGGGTCGGTAACGACAAAAAAGGGCTTGCCTGTGCATTTACGCCAAGGGCAAACAAAAAGGCCATTAGGCCAAACGAGCAAAACAGGGAGGCTGGAATTTGCCAAGTGCGCGTTTATTGATCAACAGTTAACGCCAGCTTTTCACTTTAAATTGGCGCAGCCGTACAATAGGCACAGCAATACAACAAACAAAACAACGAATTACCCAGAAGCCGCGCAGCTTACAGCACGCGCCCTGTTTAGGCTATGAATAGCTGATATGCGGAGCGCTTATTTTATTCATCGCTATAAATCAATCGTCGGCATTAAGGGCGCAAGGTGTCATGTGCAAAGCCACCTCCATCCACCCTCAACAACAATAAGAGTAGACAATGGCCATTCTTAACTACCAAACACTAGACACCCTTGCAGATACCTATATCCCCGCATTAGCGATTATTGCGCTTATTAGTATGGCCGCCAAATTAAGCCACCCGCGTATCGCTTTTAAAGAGCTTTGCGCCTTTGCTTTGCTGGTTTGTTTGGCCTACGGACTCATGTTTATGGATGCGACACACAGGCTGTGGGCAAGCCAAGGCTGGGACTACAGCACCCACACAGCAACAGCTGCTGCATGTGTTTGGTATTTATTTTGGTTACATAAAAGCCGCCGAGTATTAGGCGGAGTATTTCAGCAGCCTTGGGTCTATGTGTTTTGGCCGGTATCGCTGGTCGGTTATTTAGCCTTGATGCGCTACCAGCAATATCACAGCTGGCTCGATATGCTCACAACGCTGGTGGCTATTACACCCTTTTTTACGCTGCATTATTTTGCAACGCGCTAAAGCTAATCAGCACTAAAGGTAACTGCCACAAAAAAGCCCTCATGCGAGGGCTCGTGGCATCACCGTATACTCAATCGATCGCTCAAGCCGCTATAGGTTAACCTGTATACCTAAGCCTAAAACGTCAACATTTTCACTCCAAACCGCTTCACTTTCACTGCGGGTATAGCTCACTTTAAGACCCACGCGGTCATTTAAAAAGTAATGATACTTAAGACTCACATCGGTTTCTGAGTCAAAAGAGCCATGCTCACTCAGTAAACCCAGCGTTAAACCCATACTCGGTGTAAAATAGGCTGTACCTTCCACCTTATATTGTCGCAAATCATCAACTTTTAAAGCCTTAGCCTCTAAAGCAAACGAAAGTGATTCTGTGGCGTTGAACACTTGGTGGTAATTAACACTAAATACGTTAACCGACTCCTCGTAGCTATCATCGTCTACCTCAAGGCGACCCACGGTTGCCGTAAGTAATGCCGTATCCAGTAAATAATAACCGCCTTTGAGCTGGCCTACCGTACTAGAGCTTTCATTAGCGCTATAAAGCACTGATACTTCCCCACCAATCACCCAACCATTGTTAGTTACACCATGAACGCCTAAAGTCGTTATACGATAATGATAGTTATCGCTACTGCTCTGGCCGAGGGTACTGTCCGATGAAGACTTAATTGAATTCACATTATTAGAAAAGTAAACCTGTGAGGCTTGGCTTAAAAAACCTGCCTCTGCAATAGGCCCTTTATCGGTCTCCACCCTTGGAATAAAAACACGTATGCTCGTATCAATAGTGCGAGCATCGTCAGAAAAACCGGAAACCTCTGAGTCATCGTAAGTACTATAACCAACTTCAAGCTCCACATTGTGCTGTGCCAATACTGGCGCTGCCAACACAGCTAAACTCGTGCTTAAAAATAACTTTTTCATTGTTTGTCCTTAAATTTTAGTAACTATTCAGAGGTACCGAAATTGGGCGCTAATGAATCATTGACTGGGCCGCTCAAGCCATCCATGGTCGCTATATAAGCGCTCCCGGCGCTTAAATGCCCAGAAAATAATCCATCAGCACCCTATCAGGTGAGGTTTGTCAGCCGAGCTGAATAGTTACAAATTTTATTAATTACATCAGCAATACAAGCCAATGGCTGTATTCAGTGCATTTGATACACCGGATTGGTCGCGCAAACACGGGCGCCTACAGCCAAAGCCCCGCTCAGCACAAACGACAATAGCGTCTATAATTTAGGCAATATCGGTGCATACGCTTAATCACTGGCTAGCCGTGTGTGTGTATCATAACGCTGGCGCAGGCGTGACTGTATTAGCGCGCGCGGACCTTGCCTTTTTATAACTGAACAACCGCTGAATAATGGCTAAATAGCTCTTAATATGAATATTAAATCATCATCATTCGCACAATCGCCAACATAGTGAACGAATAAGGTCATCCATTAATGATTATCCGCAACCCCTTTTTATTGATAGGTGGAGCTCTAAGTTTTATTGCTGCCTCGTTGCATATGTTTATCATTATTATGGGGCCTAGCTGGTACCTGTTTTTTGGCGCGGGGAAGCAAATGGCAACCATGGCTGCACAAGGCCAGTGGCAACCGACCGTTATCACTACCAGCATTGCACTCATGTTAGCCACTTGGGGCAGTTATGGTTTTAGTGCTGCAGGCCTAATGCGGCCGCTGCCGTGGATGCGTACGATGCTGTGCATTGCCACGGGTATTTACCTGCTGAGGGGCGTAGCTGGACTAGCCTTTGCGTTACTGGCGGATGAATCGACACTGGTACACAACGGGGTAAGCTATATGTTCGTTATCGCCAGCTCGGTGATGTGCTGCATGCATGCCGGATGTTATGCCATAGGCCTGCAGCGCCTACGTCGACCGGCGTATTAGTGTTACTCAAGCGCACTCACGCTTTGTGCGCTTGAGTACTACTATAAATATCATCGTGCTCCTATTAAACCGCTGTCTATACTCAACACACGATGCGTGAAACAGGAATCACTATGCAGGCAGCACAACGCTTTACCTTCACCGTTAGAGCAAGCACCTACTGCCGACTCGCTGGGTTGTTGTGCGCGGTATTGCACTTATTACCGCATAAAAGCTTTGCCCAACCGGTCATTGAAGAAGTCATTGAAGAAGTCATTGAAGAAGTCATTGAAGAAGTCATTGTGACAGCACAAAAGCGCGAACAAAACTTGCAACGCGTGAGTATAGCCATACAAGCACTTAATGAAGAGACCTTACGTAAACGTTTGATTGTCCGCTCCGACCAGGTACTCGACAACCTCGTCAATGTCAGTCGCAACGCCAACAATCCACTCAATAGTGGCATCACTATTCGCGGCGTAGGCACTAATAATTTTCATGGTAACGTTAGCCGTGTCGTAGGGGTTTATCACGATGACGTGTCAATGAATACGCCTTACTCTGGCGCTTTACCCGTCTTTGATTTAGCCCGTATCGAACTATTGCGCGGCCCACAAAATGCGCTATTTGGACGCAATTCTGCCGGCGGCGCTATCAATCATGTGAGCTACAAACCGCAGTTAGAGCAAGGCCTGCAAGGCAGTGTACAAAGTGAACTCGGCCAGCATCAACGCACAGGCTTTAATACCGTTTTAAATTATGGCGTGAGTGATACCCAAGCCGTTCGCCTAGCCACCATGCACAGTCGTCAAGGCGGCCACTTCACCAATCTCGCTACTGGGCAAAGTGCCGGTGAGCAAGTTCACAATGCATGGCGCGGGCAATGGCGCACACTCATCGGTGATGACGATCAAGGCGAGCTGCTGTTCAACCTGCACCATAGCGCGCTAAAGGGTGTAGGAATGGGTAATAAAGCCGTCGGCTTACGCGCCACCCACGACGTCAACCTGCCCTGTGGTGCGTACCTTGCTGCTGCAGGCTCACATTTTACTCATATCGTCGATTGCCAAAGCGCTCACCAAAGCAACCCTTCACAAGCTAAGTGGCAGCATTTTTATGATGTAACACCGGCAAAGCAAATGCTTAACAACAGCGGAGGCTCATTGCAGCTTCACTATTTTTTTGACTCTTTTAAGCTTACAGCGATTAGCAGCCAAGAGCACACCGATTTACAATTTTCTGATGATTTGGCCGGTGATCTTCGCTTGCGCATGGTTGTCTTTCAAGATTCATCTTTTCAGCAAAAAAGCCAAGAGCTACGTATAAACTCACACAGTGACGCTAGCCACCCCTGGATGCTGGGCCTCTATTTTTTTGATGAAGACCTACAGCAAGCCACTAACTTACGCCGACAATTAATTGCCAATAACGCGCCTATTACGGCCTATAATTTGCTCGACCAAAATGATCGAGAATATTCGATGTATGGCCAACTTGAGTGGCCCATAAGCAATGCCACGCACTTAATTACGGCTGCACGCTACGCGCAAAACCGCAAAACCGCCGATTCTTTATTTGGTGTGGTTTCTACGCCATTAAACCAAATACCCAGTCAACAATTTATTGACCGTGCAACGGTTATCGCGCTCACCGGCGATAACCCCAGTGCGTGCCCACCACCCAATTTACCCTGCACCTTAGCTTATACAGGGCTAGAACAAAAACACAATAATACGGGTGTGAATATACGCCTAGAACACACAGTTCAATATGACGCCTTACTACCTAGAGGTACTTTATTGTATGGGGGCTATAGCCGAGGGTTCAAAAGTGGTGGGTTTGATACTCGTGCACTAGCGGCTTTTGCCGGCACAGCCGAAGCCCCTGTGGCACCTGAATACTTAAAAGCCTTTGAGTTGGGCATAAAAAGTGAGTGGCTAGAGCGCCGTATACAGATCAATAGCGCCGTATTTCAGTATCACTGGCAACACATGCAAACCTTTGATGTTGTCGATGGGGTCCCAGGCTTTGTGAATATCCCCAGGGTAAATATTCAAGGCCTAGAAGCTGATATTCAATGGGCTTTACCCCAGCAAATACATTGGCAACTAGGCGTGGGGCTCCTCAATACGCGCATCGACAATATAGGGCAATTAGAGGGTGTCGATAAAGGTCACAGCCTACAAAATGCCCCTACATTTACCTTAACCACCAATATAGAAAAGCATTGGCAAAACCGTTATGCGCGCTTCACAGCCCGCAGTCATTTTTTGTATTTGGCCAAAAGTACCGATGCCTTAAGGTTTGAGCAAGATATTTACCTTAACAAACCGAGCCAACTGTATATCAATGCCGCCGTTGATATCTATCGCACCACAACTGACACCACCCTAAGCCTCTGGGTAAAAAACATAACCGCCGAAAAAACCTGTCGTCAAAAGAGTGTGTTCGACGACCCAACCCAAGCACAAAAAAGTGATTTAACCAGCACCTTACTCTGTAGCCCCAGTGGCGGCACACGCCAACTGGGCATCACTGTATTGCAGGGCTTTTAATTATGGTTACACGTATTGTTCATACTATTATTGAAGAGCCAATTGCCAACCACTCAAAAAAAATGGGTATCGATAAGCGCGCCGTCATTACCACCACTGCACTAGTATGGATAGCTTTACACGCTGTTACAATTACGCTGCGAGCCGTACTGTTTGGCATAGAGCATATTCAAGCTTTTACACCGTTTTCTATTATTATCATGCTACTGGTGATTGGTGCTAGTATTAAAAAAATAAATGCGACGCTACTGGCTACGATTATGCTGGTCAATATGGCGATTACTGTAGAAATATTTATTTATAATAGCTGGGGGTTTAGAGGCCCAGTTATTTACATAACCATTGTTTTACCGCTTATTGCTTTTTTACTCATTGGGCGTAAAACAGGTTGGTTAGTATGCGCCTTAGTTATCATCAATTTTATTGCCTTTAGCTATTTAAATTACACCGGATATGCCTTTCCGCCTCTACCCGTTAAGGGCAATGGTATTTTTATTGCCCGCGCCATTTCAGTCAGCTTTGTTGTGCTATTGATTAGCTGGGTAGCGTGGTATTTTGCCTACATACACGATGACTTTTTTCAAACGCTATATACCAAAAATACCGAGCTTAGTCGTATATCTCAACACAAAAGTGACTTTTTAGCCAACATGTCACATGAATTTCGTACACCACTCAATGCCATTATTGGTTTTTCGAACCTATTGATTAAACGCAATAAAAATAACCCAGCCTTTGATGAGCGTGTTCTTAAATCACTCGAGTCCATCCAGCGCAATGGCGGGCACTTACTCGAACTGGTGACCGATATTTTAGATGTCATGAGCCTAGAAGAGAAAAAACTCGTCTTGGCTTATAGCACTATTGATGCTGTTCCATTACTACAAACCTGCATCGATGATATGCAGGTTTTAGCTAACGAAAAATCTTTAAGTCTAAATATAGTAGTGCCCGATGAGCTTATGCAACTGGCTATTACAATAGATCCTAAGCGCGTAAGGCAGGTTGTACTTAATTTATTGTCCAATGCGATTAAATATACCGACCAAGGTAGTGTTACCTTAGCGTTAAAACGACATGATTCACACCCAGAAAGCACACACCTATCAACACCACATAGCAAAGGCCTTAACAGCGATACAGCGCAACCTCAAAAGATTGGCTCTAGCACCATTGCGATTAGCATCACTGATACCGGCTGCGGTATTAGTGATGACCAAATGCCAAAGCTTTTTCAAAAATTTGCACGCCAAGACTCTCACTTACGCAGCAACACCTTGGGCACGGGATTAGGCTTAGTCATTGCTGGGCAGCTTGTTAGTATGCATGGTGGCCATATAGAGGTTGAGAGTGAGCCCAATCAAGGCAGTCAATTTACGGTCATACTCCCTATCCATGCCCCCAAGCTTGATCGTCATGCAACCGATACTCAGCGTAAATAAAAGGCCTACCATAATGCAATATTGTTAGGCTCAATGGCGCACTGATCATTTAATGCTCGCTAAGTGCCACTAAACACTTATAGTACTGCCTCTTACGTAGCGAATCTTTCGGCTAGTTGCGTCCTGCGCACCTTTGCTAACCGCTAGAGTCTTATGTATGCCCATTCGTTTTCGCTACCAAACTATCGAATTTAATAATGTTGATATCCACTTGCGCAGCTTGCGTGACAAGCAAGAATTTTCTGACCCTTTTGGTGAAGCCGAAAGCCTGGGTATTTCCTCGGCTCAATGGTCTTTATTTGGTGTTGTTTGGGAGTCCAGTCAAATTCTTGCTCATAAAATGGCAAACTTTGATATTGCCAACAAACGTATTTTAGAGGTCGGTTGCGGTATGGGCTTATCGAGTTTACTGCTCAATAAGCGCAAAGCCGATATCACAGCTACCGACTACCATCCAGAAGCCGGTAATTTTTTACAAACCAACGCCTCTTTAAATGATTGCGAAAAAATTCCTTTTTTACGAACTAGCTGGGCAGACACCAACGACGGGCTAGGCTGTTTTGACGTATTAATTGGCGCCGATTTATTATATGAAATAGAACATGTTGCTTTATTAGCTAACTTTATTAATCGCCACGCTAGCCCAACCTGTGAAGTGTTAATTGTCGACCCAGGCCGTGGCTTTCATAGTGCTTTTTGCAAAGAAATGGTCAATTTTGGCTTTGAGTTTAGCTTATTGCCTAATGCTTTAGGCGTGGCGGCAAAGTCTTATAAAGGTGAAATCACTCAATTTTTACGCGCCGTATAATCACTCACCTCATAAACGCCTTTTACCAATTAAAATAGCAGGATTACCTGCTATTTTAGACCCAGGTGGTACGGCCTTAGTGACGACACTTTGCATACCAACCACACTCCCCTCGCCCACTCGTACACCATCAACAATTCCCGCATGAGCACCAAGCCACACATCATCCTCGATAATAATACCTTTTGAGCTCACCGGTTGACTGCTGATTAATGTATCGGCAGCCATGCCATGATTAAACGCATAAAAATGGCAATAAGCAGCAATGCGACAGTTATTACCAATAGTAATCCCCTGACTCCCACCTTCCATGGCCACGTGATGATTGATACCCACATTGCAACCAATCGTAATAGGACCATGTAATACCGCATCTGCAGCAATAAAACTGCCATGATTAATAACAATAGGGCGTCCGCGTTCGGCAAATAATTTTGCCTCTGGTGCAATAAAGCAATCGCCATGAATAATCACTGTTTCCATTTCTTGTAAATACGCTTGTACCTCTGCTTGCCACGCTTGCGCCCACTCACGCTGCTTAGGCTTAAGCCGCCAATAAAGCCAAGGCATATGACTTAAACGCAATTTATGCTGGGTACGATACTTTAACGTTGTATCTGTTTGTATATTAGGGTTTTTGTGTAGCTCATTCTCTGTTTTTAAATCAGTACTTGTCAGCACTGTATCATTTTTTATATTACTCATAATATATTCGTAAAATTTTCACTCAAAAAAAAGCCCAGCAGTGCTGGGCCTTAACAAACAGTCAGTATTAAGCGGTCAGCACAAGCAATGCCAACCCATACATACAACTCAAGCAATAACGACTCAGAAAAATGCTGTGAGGCGCGAATAAAACCTAAGCACTAGGCACTTTCTTGATAAACATGTACATCGCGCTGCGGGAAAGGAATCGTTAAGCCAGTCTCTTCTACAGCCGCTTTAAGCATAGGTCGCGCATCAAAAAAGAAGCTCCAATAATCTTCTGTTTTAACAAAACCACGTACTAAAAAGTCTACCGAGCTCGCACCTAAATCGACTACAGCCACTACATTGGCCTCATCTTGTAAAATACGTGGGTCTTGCTTAAGTGCATTTTCCATTGCTGTTTTGCCTTTAGCAATATCGTCGGAGTAAGATATGCCAATAGCTATTTCTACCGCGCGAATGGGGCTTGCAGTATGATTAATAATATTGCCATTGGCTAATGGACCATTAGGAATAATCAATGTGCGCTTATCAAATGTTTTTAATGTAGTAACAAAAATACCAATGTCCATCACTTCACCCTCTAAGCCTTGTGTTTCTACATAATCACTGACTTTAAATGGGCGAAAAATTAATATCATCACGCCACCGGCAAAATTAGATAAACTGCCCTGCAAAGCTAGGCCTACAGCCAAACCTGCGGCACCCAGTACTGCAACAAAAGAGGTGGTTTCAATGCCCACCATAGAGGCCACACTAATGACTAGCAATACCTTTAAAATAACTTCGAAAATATTAGATAAAAATTTAGCTAGCGTTTCATCTGGTAAGCCTTTAACTGTAGACTTACGCACCAAATTACTCATGCGACCAATAAGCCATAAACCAATAACCAGCACAACGATAGCCAGTATAAAGCGACCACCATAGATCGTCACTAACTCAACAATTTTATCAATTTGGCTTTGCATTTGTACCTGTATATCACTGATTTCTTCCATATCATATCCCCTGTGGTGTAGTGGCGCTGTCATTGAGATGAATATTAAAACTACGGCAAGATTAAGCCCTTTAGGGCCGTGAGAAGGTCAAACATTACTACGTATAGTCACAGGGTCAAGATAAAAATCATGTAACTATTCAGGGGTGCGGAAATAGGGCGCTAATGAATCATTTGCTGGGCCGCTCAAGCCATCCATGGGCGCTATATAAGCGCTCCCGGCGCTTAAATGCCCAGAAAATAACCCATCAGCACCCTGTTAAGAGGGTTTTTTTGGTTCGGCTGAATAGTTACAAAATCATTATCTATATAAGAAGGACACATTAAACAGATAATGCTGAATAGATAATGTTTAAGCGGAAAAACACCTCACAAATGATAAGCGGCCCACAAGTAGGCGCTCCAATAATCTTTTTGGCGCACCTATTCCTGGCCAGCCAATGAGCATATTATTATACGAAGAGCCATAAGCAAGAAGAAGACATTCAAAAAGTAGTACTACACATCAATGATTGCATTATGTCGTACAATAGGTTGATGTCAGTCGAGTTTCACCGACTGTGTATAAACTTTTTATTTGTTTTACAGTCCGATGGCGCTCAATACTGAATATAGCCACCCATCTTGATATAAGGTCATGAAATGAAAAAATTCTTAAGTGTATTATGCCTCTTACTGCCTGTAGCGGCCCAAGCGGATACCCAAGCCCTACAAAAGGCCATTGAAGGCAAACATCGTAGTGAAGCGAACGCAGCACGCGATATCTACCGTAATCCATCAAAAACATTAGAGTTATTTGATATACAGCCTCATCATACTGTTGTTGAGGTATGGCCAGGCGGTGGCTGGTATACCGAAATTTTAGCCCCCTACTTAAAAACAGAGGGCCAATTAATTGCCGCACATTACGATACAAAAGACACCCAAGCATCTTATCGACCTAATTCTCGCAAGGGCTTCGAGAAAAAAATGGCCAGTAATGATGTTTATAGCAAAGTAAAGATAACATCGCTTATGCTAGACGAAAAAACGGGTACTCTCACATTACCTGCAGCCAAAAGTGGTACAGTTGACCGAGTTGTCACCTTTAGAGGCGCTCATGGTATGTATGAGCGTGGCGTCCTTGATGCGACACTTACACACTTATTTGATATTCTTAAACCCGGCGGTAAGTTAGGCATTGTTCAGCATCAAGCCGACCCGCACCAAGATTGGATGTCACGTAATATTGGGTATGTCGGTAAAGATTTTATCATTGATTCCGCAGCAAAAGCTGGTTTCACACTCGATGCCGAAGGTTATTTTAATAATAATCCCAAAGATCACAAGCGCTATAAGGTGGGCGTATGGCAACTACCACCGTCATTACGCAACCTAAAAACCGATGAAGCAAAAGCCCCGTACCAAGCGATTGGTGAAAGCGATCGTATGACATTAGTATTTGTCAAACCACTATAATATTCAAAAAACTATTATTCCTTACGTAATATAATATCTAAATCTAGAACCTCAGAGTACCCTCTGGGGTCATTTAGAGCATGTCAGGACCTTTAAATAAGGCATCACTCCGATTCACTTCTTTAATAAATATTGACCAGCTCACAAAAAACATCGCAGCAATAATGGGCCCTATAATAAATCCATTAATACCAAATAGTGCAATACCCCCAATGGTAGAAATAAAAATAATATAATCAGGCATTTTGGTATCTCTACCAACCAATATCGGTCGCAGTAGATTATCTAATAAACTGATCACCAAGCAGCCTATGGCCAACAAAATAAATCCACTGATATATTCTCCTACTAAAAAAAAGTAAAGCATAACTGGTACCCAAACTATTGCTGCGCCAACAGCCGGTATCATAGATGCAACAGCCATAACAAACATCCATAACGCGGCTCCGGGAATACCTAAGCACCAAAAAGTTAGGCCGCCAACTAGGCCCTGTAAACTGGCAACTACAATATTGCCCTTCACCGTTGCACGTGTTACCTCTTTAAATTCATCAAATAATTTCCTCTCACGTGCATCACCCAAAGGCAAAGCATTAAAAATAATATTAGAAATTTTTTGTCCATCACGTAAAAAAAAGAAAGCTAAATATAGCATTACACCTACATTCAAAAAAAACTCAACCGTTGATTTTCCAAACGATAACGAGCTTTTGGATAAAAATGTACCCAATGTTTTTACACTATTTTGAGCCTCTTCTTTGAGTTTATCTATATTAAGGCCTACCTTTTCTAGTGAGTTATTGATTACCGGTGCTGCAGATTCCATCTGCTCTATATACTTATCTGCATTGATTTCATCACTTTTTACCTTATTAACTAGGGTTTGCGCCTCATTAACCGTTAACGTTATGATCATCGTCATGGGTATTATCACAATAATGCAACAAAGTAATAGGGTGGCAACTGTTGCTAACGTTTTTTTACTTGGCCAGTAATTCTCTAAAAAAATCTTGACGGGGTAAAAAACAATAGCGATAGCCACAGCCCATAAAATGGCGCTGTAAAAGGGTGAGATCAACCAAATAAAAATACATGTAAAAAATAGCATTAGTAGCGTAAATATTTTCTTTTCCATGAGAATTCTCTTTGGTTTTTAAAATGGCGTAATAGATTATAAATATAGGGCTACAATATTACTGCAAAAAACGGGCCTACGCGCGATTAATTTTTAATATGTTATTTTTTATCATAACTAATCATCAAGCGAAATGACTTAGAAATACACTAGGAATAGTCTTCTAATGCTCATTAAATATTTTTTTGGCTACCATCTCTAGACCTGCCAATGAATCCCAATAAAATATATCTATGCATCATGACATTATTATACAAAGAGCTTTATTTGTAATATTTTCACTAAATTTTAAAAGGTTTACAAAAATAATGCTCTTAAAACCCTGCTGTACGTTTACATAACGCGGATTTAGCTATATTAACAGTGAAACAATCAATATAAATCAACTTGGCCCAATGCTTGCTGTGTTCCTAGTAGACTGAATAACTCATCGCTTCATTAATATATCTAAGCGCATGCATCAGGGCAGTCTATAGGGAGTTATTAACATTTATTTCGTACCCTTAATTTTTATACCATTACATAGAGGTGACAACAATGAATAGCGATCAATTAAAAGGTCAATGGAAAGAAGTAAAAGGTAAAGTGAAGTCGCAATGGGGCAAGCTGACCGATGATGATATTACACGCATCAATGGCGATAAAGATCAGCTGATTGGTAAAATTCAGCAAGAATATGGCAAAACACGTGAAGAAGCCGAGCAAGAGGTCGACAAGCACTTACGCGCTTAAGCCCTATGGTGGCTACTTTAAGTAGCCACCGCGCTATGTTTTGCATCTCTGCAAGACATAGCTCACTATATACACCTGCACTCGTAACATGAATCAAAAGCACATGCCAATGCGTATATTTTTGGACACAACTCACGCCTAGCTATAAATTATAGTAATAAATAATGTATTATATGAAGTCTTATTCCTATAAATTTATCGGCCCCCCAGCTGTAGGCTAAAAAATGTTTTCATTAATCATAGTTGCTATCAGTGTTATTCTCTTCGTTAGCACTTTATTGCCCATCAGTCATGTGAGTCACTGGGTGGTTCGCGGCTTAGATTTCCCACGGTTACAGTTAAGTGCGCTGCTGTGTACACTACTGTGCGTTATACTGATATTTGGGAATTCAACTTCAAATCTTATACGTATATCCTTTGTTTTAAATATTCTTTGCTTACTATATCAACTTTATTGGATTAGACCTTACACTATCTTTTCTCAAAAAGAAGTTGCGCAATGCAAAAATCCAGACACTGATCAGTCATTAATTATTTTGTGCAGTAATGTATTAATGCCAAATAATAATTTTCAATCTTTAATTGATAAAATCAGACAGCATCAACCCGATATCGTTGTAACACTGGAATCCGACAAACGCTGGGAAAGAGCCTTAAGCATTATTGAAAGCGATTATCCTTATAGTGTAAAATGTCCACAGGATAATTTATATGGTATCCACCTTTACTCTAAATTACCCTTACAGGATACTCAACTACACTACCTAATAGAAAAAGATATTCCGTCGATTCACTGCAAGCTTTCTCTTCGCTCAGGCGATATAGTACAAGCCCATTTCTTACACCCCGCGCCACCTAGCCCTACAGAAAACACCTACTCTTCAGAGCGCGATGCCGAACTTATTATTGTTGCAGACAGTATCAAAGAAAATACGCAGCCTGTAGTTGTGACAGGTGACTTGAATGATGTCGCATGGTCAAAAACCACACAACTTTTTAGGCGGTTAAGTGGCTTAAAAGATCCCCGCATTGGCCGTGGTATGTTCAACACATTTCATGCAGATTATTGGTTTATGCGCTGGCCACTGGATCATGTTTTTCATAGTGCGCAATTTGATGTTTGCTCAATTAAGCGCCTCAAAATACGGGGCTCTGATCATTTTGCTTTGCTGACACATCTGCATTTACGCACATCTAGCGCCGATACTAGCCCTTCCAAATCACTGAGCCAAGACGAGGAGACACTGATTACCCAGAGAATGGACGAGGTAACTTGAAGGTTTAAAAAGAAAGTAACTATTCAGAGGGGCCGTAATTGGGCGCTAATGAATCATTTTCTGGGTATTTAAGCGCCTCACCCTGCAGGGAAAGCAAGGTTTGGCAGTACAGGAGAATAAAGTCAAAGATGTGAGCGGCCCAGTAAATGGTTTAAAACTGATAACCAACCATTACTGTAAATGCTTTATAAGTTAACCTAACATCATCATTATCGTAATAGTAACGATCTTCATAGTTATTGCGCTCTAGCGTCATTTCACTATATTTATAATCCAAACTCACTCGCATACCCGATGCAAAGCTATATTGCACACCAGTCCCTAAATAAGCATTGGCAGCATTTAATGTTTCATCATTCCTATACCTATAACGACCATTTGTAGGTTGATCATAAGCAAGGTACTGCAAACCTGTTTTAGCATAAACAGTAATATTATCATTAAGATGTAGTCTGAATTTTGGAGCTACTGATACACCGATTATACTAGAATATGACATGTTTGAATTTTTCACATCAGAAGTCGAGGATATATCAAACTCTAAACCAAACCATTGCGTAAAGTTATATCCGCCATAAGCCGTTATCAATGTCACATCATCTTTTACTGTAGCGGTATCATTATAGCGCGACTTAAGCTTTACATTTGCAGTACCAATACTACCGCCCGCTACCCAGCCTGTTTGATCTTGAGCATAGCTACTAGAGGCCAAACCTATTAATACACAGGTCATAAGTATGTTTTTCATTGATCCATCCTTTAAATTAAAATATATTATTTGTACTATACGATAGGCTTAAGCTAGGTCAATATACGCTAATATAATACTTCTAATGAATCATAATAGTCACTATTGAGAGCAGCCTCTTTGAACAACTGAGCAGCTCCAAGCCATCTGCTTAGCCACACAGGGTGCCGTTAAATCTCTGTACTGTATTGATCTCGATTTATAGGTTTACTGTTTATAACTCTACTAAAGCGTGACAAAAATTCACTAATGACTCCAAGGCTATTCAAAGTCACAATTAAAGCCTATCATCGCGTATTATACCTCAATAAAAGCCTATTACCTGTGATATTTATAGAGCACTATGTTGTCCCGCTTAGCTTAAAAATGACATTCACTCATACTCCGTTCAGTATTTTTTTAGTATGCACACTTGCCATACTACTTGATAAAACTTTAGGCGAGCCTAAAAAATACCACCCACTCGTTGGTTTTGGTTATTGTGTAAACACTCTAGAGTCCTATCTGAATAAAGCCATAACCGAGTCTAGTCGTACAACACACTTAAAAGTGCGCGGGGTTATCGCCTGGATGTTGCTGGTGCTACCGCTACCCCTGCTTTTAATGGGGTATATAATTTTTATAGCACAACAGCTACCTTGGTACCTCAACTTAACCATCGAGGTTACTGTTGTGTATTTTTCGCTCGGCCTAAAGAGCCTCAAAGAGCATGCCCTTCAGGTTTTTACACCACTAAGCCTGGGTAATTTAAAAGCGGCGAGGCACTTTACGGGTTATTTGGTTAGCCGTGATACAAGTGCTTTAACCCCCGAACAGATGGCCCGCGCCACTACCGAGTCTATGCTAGAAAATGGCCATGATGCAGTAATAGCAACACTGGTTTGGTATAGTATTGGTGGCTTGCCTGCAGTCATATTGCATCGTTTTGCCAACACCTTAGATGCAATGTGGGGCTATAAAACACCACGATTTAAATACTTTGGTTGGTGCGCTGCACGTATTGATGATGCTTTAGGGTTTATTAGTGCAAAAGTATGCACGCTGCTCTATGCCATACAATCACCTAGGCGATTTGTAACTAGCCTTTATAATGCGGCGGTTCAAGGTGGCCAATATAAAAGCCATAATGGCGGCTGGGTCATGGCAGCAGGGGCAACCACTTTACAGATTCAACTCGGCGGTAGCGCGGTGTATCATAACCAAACCCATATCAGCCCTACCCTTGGCCAAGGCCATCATATTCAAGTCAATGATATTTTACGCAGCGTAACCTTAGTCAACAACGCGGCTTATTTTTGGTGTTTATTGTTATTTTTAATTACTTTATTCACGCACATATAAAAACTGATTTTATAATTTTATGATGTATTCAATAATGGAACACGGCGGCCAACTCAACAAAGTAGCCAATCGTTTTAATATCCCTATACAACAGTGGCTCGATTTATCAACGGGTATTGCACCGTTTGCCTATCCAGTGCCAGCTATTCCACTCACGTATTGGCAACAGCTACCGCAGCCTTGCCCAGCCCTTGGGCAAGCGGCCGTTAATTATTACACTAAAGACCTAACACCTAAAAACATTACGATGATTTGTAATGAAAATTTTTTAGCCACTCATGGTAGCCAAGAAGTTATTCAACATTTACCCACGCTTTGGCGTCAACATAACCCAAATAGCCAATGTGTTTTTGTGCCTGCAAGCGGCTACACCGAGCATAAAAAAAGCTGGTCAAAAGCTGGCTTTAATATTACCCACTACACACAATTGCCTAACCCCAGCAATCTACCTATTAATAGTGTTGTCGTATTAATTAACCCCAACAATCCAACCGGCCAATTAACACCACTTGATAATATTCAGGCGTTGCTAACAGCCCTCGAAGAAAAACAGGGTTTATTAGTTGTTGATGAGGCTTTTATGGATACAGTGCAACCCTCGCAAAGCGCCCTAGTGTTAATCAATAGCCGTGCAGTGGTTGTATTAAAATCGATGGGGAAATTTTTTGGACTGGCAGGCATGCGCCTAGGTTTTATTGCAGCACACCACTATTGGATTGACCCACTAAATTCTATTTTAGGCCCTTGGTCAGTTAATGGCCCAGCACAATACGTTGGCCTTAGTGCACTAAAAGATCAGCACTGGCAAGAGCAGCAATACCAAAAATTACATCAACAAGCCGCTCGGCTTGAGCAGCTATTGAATCGCTATTTTACCGAGCCACATAATACAATAACAGGCACACTTCTGTTTAAGTCGGTCAGTACACCATACGCCACTCACATATTTGAGCAGTTGTGCCAACAGGGTATTTATGTGCGTTTACTCGATGACAAAAGCGGGCTACGCTTTGGCTTACCCAATGATAAAGGCCTTATTAGGCTTGGCCACGCGCTAGAGCATTTGCGTGCTAGCGATTGTATGTTTTAAAGATTAAATACCCTGATTTTGTAGCGCTACGGTACATTAAAGCTTAAGCATTAACGCAGTGCTGCCTTTAGCTGGTACGGCACAACACAACAGCGCCTGGCCTTTGGGTATAGGCACGCTAGGTGTTTGGCGATAACTCACACTACCTTGCTCTAATGCAATAGCACAAGCACCACAATTACCGCTGCGGCAACTAAAAGGCGGTTCTAAACCACGCGCTTGTGCTACCTCTAATAATGTTTTATCGCCTTTATTCCAGCGCTGCTGTATGCCCGCTAGGCTAAAAGTGACTAGTGCAGTATCGGCTTCTTGCACCACTTTATCGTGTGTGGGCTCGGCACCTAAAGGCTGTGTGCGTTTTATGGCTGCGGGGCCAAAAGCCTCGGCATAAATACGCGTATCATCAACCCCTAAGCTACGCAACGCATCGTAACTACTTTGCATAAAACCAGATGGACCGCAGACATAAAAATCGTAATCATCTAGCGCTAAAAGGCTTTTAAGTATACTGGCATTTAACCGGCCAGTACCGTGATAGTTGTAATTTTGGCTGTCGTTTGGTGTAGGTTGAGTCAAAAAGGAATAGTAGCGAATAGCATCTGCTGTTTGTATTTGTAATTGTGTAAAAACATCAGCAAATGCCCGCTGCTCAATATTACGGGCAACGTGAATCACCGTGAGTGAGCGAGTCTTGCCAGTTGCTAAACCTTTGTAAGCAATATGCTCAGCCATTGATACCATTGGCGTAATACCCACCCCTGCAGCAATTAAAACAGCTGGGCGCTTATCGCCCGCCTTTAATATAAAATGCCCTTGTGGCGTTTGAGCTTTTACGCTATCACCCACACATAATGTGTCGTGCATCAATTGCGATACGCTAGGCTGACCTGCGCCAGCATGAGGCTCACGCTTGACCGACACTCGATAATAGTTTTTATGCGGCGCCCCCGATAATGTATAAGTGCGTGTCACCCGCTGCTCACTTGAAGGGATTTTGACACTTAAAGCTAAATATTGCCCCGCCTTAAACGGCAATAATGCTTTGCCATGCGTATGCTCAAAGTAAAACGATTTTATAGTATGGCTTTCATCAACAATTTTAACCACCTTTAAGGGTTGCCAGTTATCTAACGGGTATTGCTGCCGGTTATGACTGTTGTTCTCAGCTTGCTCTGCTAACACCTGTTGCCATGTGCCGGTTGTAGTGGTGGTGATGGCGTACTGGTGCTCGGTCGCCCTAAATGGTAGAGCGTCTTTAAGCCACACACCTTTGATCACGTTTAAGCGCCACGCTCGCTCTGCGCCCTTAAAAGCCAGCACCTCGGGGTGGGCTTCATCCAATAACTCTACAGTACCGCTAAGTAATAATAAATCGCCTGTGCTAAAGTCAGGGAAAACCAGCCCAGCTTTGGGATTCAATAAAAAATTACCTAATGTATTAAAGAAAAAATTACCCGAGTAATCAGGAATCGTTAAAGTATTGCCATCTACGCGAACAAAACCCGGTAAACCACCGCGATGCGAAACATCAACGCCCTCGTTAATAGGGTTTTTATTAACAGGTAGGCAGCTAGCCACAAAAAAAGTATCGGCTTGTTGAATTAAATGCTGAGCGGCAGCATCTAAGGTGGTAAACACCGCAGGTGGCTGAGCGGCATTAAGCCCTAATGCATAGGGCTTACGCGTATTAATTAATGGCCGCTGTTGAATATATTTTGGACAGTTGCCAAACGATTGGTCAACCTTAAGTGTTGTACCAGCCTGTGTAGCCACCACCGTGGTATTTACACGGTTGCGCCGCCTTGTTGGTAACTCTATACCTAAAAGCCCAATAGCACGGCCTACAGTGGTTAACGCCTTTGCGAGAGGGTCGTGCTTTTGGGTTAAAGCATGAATAGCCGCTTGTGCAATATTGAGCTGCCTTGCGTTAGGTGAATGTACAAAACCTGCGTGCCCTGGAATAAGAGAGGCCCACGGCCAGCCATCGTCATCAACGCAGCCCGCCACAATAAAAGGTAACTGTGCAAAAAAATCGCGATGCTGCTCGGGCATATAATCGCGAATAACTTGATGGCCAATTTGCTCCATGGCCTCACGTTTACCCGCTCGTGCTTGTAGTATTTGCTCACCTTTATGAAAAGGCGATACAGGAGGTACCGGTGGCTGACTCATACATAAAACCCTTGCGCAATATTAGGCGTTAGTGATTAGTAATGAATAACTAAGCGCGCAAACCTATTGCGGTTGTAGGCATAGGTATAAAACCTTTAAGACCTTCTACGGTATTTAACCAGCGGCGTACATTGGGGTAAGGTGTTAAATCGACATTGCCTTCGGGTGCATGGGCGGTATAACTGTAAATTGCCACATCAGCAATCGTGGGGGCTTCGCCCACTAAAAATATACGACCCTCTAAATGCGCCTCTAGCTTACCGAGTACTTTGGCAGCGACTACCTGAGTAAAATCAGCGTCGAGCGGGGCCTTAAATACTGTAATTAAACGCGCCGCTGCAGGGCCAAAAGCCAGCTCGCCTGCTGCCAACGTTAAAAACTTTTGCACCTGGGCTTCAAGTGCTGGGTCGCTGGGTAAATAGCTCGGCGCATATTGGCGCGCTAGGTACACCAATATTGCATTAGAGTCAGCAATAACAATATCGCCATCCTCTATAACAGGCACCTGCCCTACAGGATTAAGCGCTAAAAAAGGCGCCCGCTTATGCTCCCCATCAGCTAAATCGATATTCACCACTTCATGCGCAATACCCGCAAGGTTAGCAAAAAGTACCACGCGATGGGCATGACCGGAAAGTGGAAAACTATGAATACGGATAGACTGTGACATAACAAAAACCTATGAATAAAATATTAATGAAAGCGCCACAGCTAAACACCTAATAACGCACACATAATAACGCAATAGTGGTTAACCGAAGCATGGCTGACATGAATCATAGGTGGAGCAGGTCAGAATGATAATAGGCTGATTTGTAGTATCATTATGTACAAAATGTACTTAATAGGTAGCGGGAGAAACTATGGATACCCTAGAAGGCATGCGCACATTCTTGGCTGTGGCCCAAAAAAAATCATTTACCGCCGGCGCTAAAGTACTGGGTATAAGTACCAAGCTGGCCAGTAAATATGTAGCGCAACTAGAGGATAGGCTAGGTGCGCAGCTATTTAACCGCACCACACGCAGCGTTACCCTCACCGCTACAGGCAGCGCCTATTTAGAGCGCTGCATCGTTATCGTTGAGCAAATTAACGAGCTAGAGGATGTAGTACAGCAGCGCCAAGCAGAGCTTGCTGGTCCCATTCGTATCACCGCGCCTACAGGCTTTGGGAGTAACGAGTTAATTGGCGCTTTAAAGCCGTTTCAATTAGCACACCCTAAAGTGACGATGGACTTGCACCTGTCTGATCAGCGTTTAGCCATCGTTGAGGAAGGCTTTGATTTGGCGATTCGCTTTGGCAAACTGGATGACTCCACCTTGATTGCCCGCAAGTTGCGGGATATGCGTATCGTGACCTTTACCTCGCCACAGTATTTAGCCGCGCATGGTGAACCCGTACACCCAAGCGCACTAGCTACCCATAACTGCGCTCTCCAAAAGGCCTCTAGCCAGCCTCATCATTGGCTGTTTAATATCGACGGTAAAATACACACCGTGACTGTTGATGGTACGTTTAGCGCTAACGCACCCAGAGCCGTTGCTCATATGGTCGCAGGTGGGGTGGGTATTAGCCGTGGTCCGCTGTACAGCGTTGAGCCCTTTTTAAAAAGCGGGCAATTAACATTATTATTTGAAGATTATGAAATTGAGGGGTTTTCGTTATACGCCCTCTACCCAACTAGCCGCCATCTTACCGCGCGCATTCGTGCATTGATTGATCACTTGGTGGCATACTTTGGTGATAGCGAGGAGTAAAACGATTTGAGAGGATTGTTATTGATGCCGCTAATAGTAAAAAACCGCCCGAAGGCGGTTTATAAAAGCAAAGGCTTAGTGCTGTTAAGCTTTTTCTGCTTGTTCCCGGCGAGCGATCAAGTCTGCTTCAATTTGACTCATACGCTGAGTATTAAGCGGGTAGAATATTAACAATCCTATCGCACTAATCGAAAAAATCGAAGGTATCCAGCTCATCAAATTCACCATACCTACTTTTGCTTGGCTAATAGTATCTGGGTCTGTGCCCACATAACCGTAACTGGCAAGCACTAACAAGACCAATGCACCGGCAAAGCCGCCACCCATTTTTTGAATAAAGGTGCCTGCCGAGTATAAAAGGCCCGTAGCGCGACGGCCGTTTTTCCATTCAGAATAGTCAGCCGCATCGCCGAGCATACTAAACACTAATACCGGCATAAACGCAGCAAAAAACTCAGCACTCACACCTAAGGTAAATACCAAAGTTACATCTTCGGGCTGCGCAAAATAAATGCCACTCGTTAATATACTGCTACCAATCAGTGATATGGCAAACAAGACTTTTTTGCCTAACCATGTGGTGAGGTAACCGGCAATCACTGCCGCAAACATACTCACTACCGTCGTCACAAAAAAGAACTTACCACCCAAGCTTTCATCACCCATATAATGCGTAAAGTAGTAGGCCACAGTACCAAAACGAATACCATTGTAAAACATGGTAAACAATCCCAAACCCAACAACATTAACCACGGCTTATTGGTTAGCAAGTCAATAAGATCGCGCTGCGACGAGGTTGTTTCGCTTTCAGGCTTTTTAATAAATTGGCTTAAAAATATGCCTGTTGCACTGATAACAATGGCAAAGATAATGCCACTGATTAAATCTTGTCTCACAAAAAAGAAAGACATTGCGCCTAATGGAACACACATTAAACCAACACTTTTAAACATTTCCCCAAAACCGGCTTGCACACCCTCAAGTTTTGGTGGCTCAACACGCTCTTTGGTCGTAAAAAAAGTAATGCCACACAATACAACTAATAGCCCGGCAAACACATAAAATGTTTGCTGATAGCCCTTTACGTCATCACCTTGACCAAAATAGTTAACCATATCAGGGGTAAAACTCATCACGAGTACGCCACCGGCAAAAGCACCGGCAAAACGATACCCCGACAAAATAGTGCGCTCGGTATGGCTCGGTGTCATCACTCCCATTAATGCTGAGTAAGGTACGTTATTGATGGTATAAGCCAATGTTAAACCAATATAGGTAAAGTAGGCCCATACAAGCTTCATGCCAGGGCTAATATCGGGTGCCGTAAAAGCCAACACCATAAATAGTGCTAGCACAGGGGCCGACCAAATAATCCAGGGGCGAAAGCGTCCGTGACGGCTGGTCGTGCGATCAGCAATCATACCCATAATAATATCGGTAATACCATCCGATAGGCGTACTAACAAAAGCAGCGTCGCCGCCGCCGCCGCAGAAATACCTAAAGTGTCGGTATAAAAAATTGCAATATAAGCCAAGGCGCCGCGCCACACTAAGTTGGCAGCAGCGTCGCCCATTGCGTAGCCGGTTTTTTCCGTAAAAGAGAGCTTCTGAGAAGGAGCTGTAGCCATGTTTACCTCGTTATTATTAGTACTCTATGATTAATATACCCAGTAGACAGGGCAAACCCTGCGCAATCTGCGCGTATACAGGATATTTTAAGAGTGAGCTTTAGCCGTATATAGGTCAAAAATCGACGCAGTACAATAGCATTTAGTCACCGCGTTATAAAGTATTACACTTAAGGCTGCAATTTATCGCCTGTAACATTACCTAGGGCGACAGCTTTGTTAATAACGGTAACAATATTCAAGTCAAAATAAAGAAGCGGTACGGACAAAGCCCTCAGTAAAGCACCAAAAAAGCGCACAAGATAGGCCCAGAACATAGCCCCACACAAGCGCTTAACCCGCGATGTAAATCGTGCCATCTTGCCAACGATTGAGTCACTTATTATTCGCTAAAAGGCCTATCTAAGCGATGTGTATCTGTTATGCTCAGTAGTACTTATCTTCAGCGATCGTCATCGCTCTACTACCACTGTATTTTAGTCTTGGGATAACCCATGCGAGTTTATTCGCCCACTTCATCGCCGCTCATATTGCAGGAATTTTAATATGCAAAACCTTACGCCAACGGGTCAACAAATCGTTAATAATTTAAGTGGTCGTTACAACCTAAGCTACGATGCTGTGATGCATATGCTTATTGCTGTTAATAATGGTGCCGGTACCATGGCACAATTTAATTGCCCAGAGCTAGGTGGTGGGGGGCAGTGGATGGCTGGTGGGATGACAATGGTAGGAGATATGTTTAATTATTCACTCAAAAACACCGTGGATAATCTATGCTCCGAGTTAGCTAACGCCCTCGCCAATAACACTATTTTTGTACCTCGCAGTACCCAAGGAGGCAATAACCCTAACTGGTGGCCTAACGAATTAGGTCAACCGTTTAGCTCGGGCGGGCAAAACAATTCACGTTACGCTTTGTTTCCTAATCGCTTAGCTGTAGAGGTAAATGGTTTATTAAGCGTATATGACACCCTAGATCACAATATTGGTGGTGTCAGCCAACAACAAGGCTCTAATGATTCGCTAGTGTTTAATAGTCAATATGGCACACTAAGTGTTGCGAGTTTGCCTAAGGTTAATTATACGCCACCCAATACTAGTAACGCGCCATCAAATAATCAAAATTTTATTCAGCCTGCTAATCAACAGATTAATCAACAATCCAACCCAATAACTAACTCATCACAAGCATCTGCTTTTCAATCTAACATACAGCCACCGGTGGTTCAGCAGCCCTCACAAAATACTGAGACTCAAAGCTCAGTAGCGCAACCGCCTAATACCGGCGGCGATGTATTTCAAATTATCGAAAAGCTAGCCAACTTACGTGATTTAGGCGCTTTAAGCGAAGATGAATATCAAAACAAAAAAAATGATTTATTAAGTCGCATTTAATATGGCATACAACTATTAATATAAGTGCTTATATTAAAAAGGCGACATTGAGTCGCCTTTTTAATGAATAAACATTACCGGTTTATCGCATTACTTTTTTTTAAGTGCTTGTTCAAATAAAGCCGCCATGGTGCCTTGCTGTACATTGTTTTTAAAGCTGCCTTGGCCTGCCTGATTAGCCTGATTATTACTATTATAGCTTTTAACTGCACGCTCGTTACTGCGATTATTACCCGCATTACCGCGGGCACCGCTTGTAGCCTCGCCTGGGGTATCGTCTAGGCGCATACTTAATGCTATACGCTTGCGTTGTGGGTCAACCTCCATAACTAATACTTTAACAATATCGCCAGCACCGACCACACTGTGAGGGTCTTTAACAAAGGTATGGCTAAGCGCAGAGATATGCACCAATCCATCTTGATGGACACCCACATCAACAAAAGCACCAAAGTTGGTCACATTGGTCACGGTGCCCTCAAGCACCATACCCAGTTCTAGGTCACTAATTTTTTCTACGCCGTCTTTCAGCTGTGCTGTTTTAAACTCTGGGCGTGGGTCGCGACCAGGCTTATCAAGCTCTTTTAAAATATCGGTGACTGTAGGCAACCCAAATTGCTCAGTAATGTAATCGTTGGGCTTTAGGCTACGCACAAAGCTGCTATCACCCACTAACTGCTTAATATCACGGCTATTTTCTTTGGCGATATGCTCTACAATTTTATACGACTCTGGGTGAACAGCCGAGGCGTCCAATGGGTTTTCACCACCGGCAATACGCAAAAAGCCCGCGGCCTGCTCAAAAGCTTTAGGCCCTAAGCGTGCCACCTTTAATAATTGCTTACGATTTTTAAGTGGCCCATTATCATTGCGAAAATCAACAATGTTATTAGCAATTGTCGTATTTAAGCCCGCAACACGCGCCAATAATGGCGCCGATGCTGTATTAACCTCTACACCCACACCATTCACACAATCTTCCACAACTGCATCCAGCGACTTGGCCAAACGCGTTTGCGATACATCGTGCTGATATTGACCTACGCCAATCGATTTAGGATCAATTTTTACAAGCTCTGCCAGCGGGTCTTGTAAGCGCCGTGCAATGGATATCGCACCGCGAATCGTCACATCTAAATCGGGAAACTCTTTAGCGGCAAATTCGCTGGCAGAGTATATAGAAGCACCCGCTTCGTTAACGATAACTTTTTGAATGGTAAATTCTGGATGTTGCTTTAAAAAATCACCCACAAATTTATCGGTCTCACGGCTGGCTGTACCATTGCCTATCGCAATTAAATTCACATTGTATTTTTGGCACATTTTTAATAAAACGGCCTCAGCTTCGGCAATCTTTTTTTGCGGTGGCGTAGGGAATATTGCGCCGTGATCTAATACCTTACCTGTTGCATCAACCACAGCCATTTTTACACCGGTACGCAAACCCGGATCTAAGCCTATAGTAGCCTTTTGGCCAGCAGGCGCGGCCAACAATAAGTCTTTTAGATTACGCGCAAAAACCTCAATAGCACCTTGCTCGGCACGTTCGCGTAGGTCTCCTAAAAGGTCGGTCTCAAGATGGGTCAGTATTTTAACGCGCCAGCTCCAACGCACCACCTCTGCCAACCATTTATCGGCTGGGCGCTCTTGGTTTTCAATGTTATTGCGCTTGGCGATCATGACCTCGCATGGATGCATTTGGCCCGGTTCAAGATCAGTTTCTAAGGTAAAGCCTAAACTAATAATACCTTCGTTACGCGCCCTAAATAGCGCTAACGCACGATGACTGGGCATGGTTTTAAACGCTTCTTTATGCTCAAAGTAGTCACGAAATTTTTCACCTTCAGCCTCTTTACCTGCGACCACACCTGCGGCTAAATACGCATCGCTACGCATAAAACTACGCGTTTGTTCTAGTAGCTTGGCATCTTCACTAAAGCGCTCCATTAATATTTGTTTGGCGCCATCTAACGCATCTTTTGCGTTTGCTATTTTATGCTCATTGTTTAAAAATTGTGCAGCAATCGCCTCGGGCGTGAGTGAGGGGTCACTTAATATTTGCTCTGCTAGAGGCTCTAAACCAGCTTCGCGAGCAATTTGCGCTTTAGTACGACGCTTTGGCTTATACGGTAAATATAAGTCCTCTAATTGCGTCTTTGTCTCGGCATTAACAATATCGCTTTCAAGTGCAGATGTGAGTTTATCTTGCTCTGTGATTGACTTAATAATGGCCGCACGTCGGTCTTCTAGTTCGCGCAGGTAAGTTAAGCGCTCTTCTAGGTTGCGTAACTGCGTGTCATCTAAGCCTCCGGTTACCTCTTTACGATAGCGCGAAATAAAGGGCACGGTCGCGCCTTCGTCTAATAAGCCTACAGCGGCTTGTACTTGTTGCAAGTTAGCATTCAGCTCGGTCGCGATTTTTGCGTATATTTTTATCATAAGGCTTATTCGGCTCTGTTATCGTTTGGTACAGTCTACTGATTGTGTATTTGTAACTATTCAGCTCAACTGACAAACCTCATTTAATAGGGTGCTGATGGATTATTTCTGGGCATTTAAGCGCCGGGAGCGCTTGTATAGCGACCATGGATGGCTTGAGCGGCCCAGTAAATGATTCATTAGCGCCCAATTTCGGTACCTCTGAATAGTTACGTGTATTTTAAATCTATCACGTAGCTCGCATTATGCGTAAAGTCATCGCTGGCAACAACCTCCCTTTTTACACGCCCTAGCCCACGACTTTTGATCTCAAGGTTATTGGCATGATGAAATGAATGTCAATTGAATAGTCGAATATTTAACTTATTTAACATCAAACATCCAGTATGAATCGTAGGTATAAGCTGAGTCTACCTGTCAATCATGGCACCAGCACATAGCACCGCTACGATAAAATAATACTAATCGGTTGTACAGAATATGATTTTTGGCCAGTAAGAGGCTTGCTCACAAAGAAGATGCAGTGGCGAGGACAGTATCAATCAATAGGGAATGCGAAGAGCACAGCTTGAAGTGCTCAGTAGTGCTATGTCACTTGCTTAAAAGTAATAGATCACGGTAGTGTAGATCGCTATATGATCGCCACATCATAAATAAAGGCGCCATAGATAAAGACGCCTAAATATATAGCCGCTAAACTTTATTAAATTTCACCTTTAAGGCTTGCTCTACCTCGGGTGCCACAAATTTATACACGTCGCCATCAAGGGATGCAATCTCTTTAACAAGCGACGATGAAATAAAGGATAAATGCTCAGAAGGCGTGAGAAATAAGCTTTCCATTTCGGGCTCTAAAGCACGGTTCATATTCGCCAACTGAAATTCATATTCAAAATCAGAGACAGCACGTATACCTCGCACAACGCCACACGCTGCATTTTCTTTAACCACTTGTGCTAATAAACCATCAAAGCCACACACTTCAATATTAGGAAACTTAGCCAATACCTGCTCGCACAGTGCTACGCGTTCCTCTAAGCTAAAGAGTGGTTTTTTACGTGGACTCGCAGCAACAGCAATTACAACTCGATCAAATAATTTACACGCACGGCCAACAAGATCAATATGACCATTGGTTACAGGGTCGAAAGTACCGGGATATACAACAGTTGAAGGACGGCCAAGTGCCATGAGGGGCTCCGTAAACAGGGAATAGGCTATCAATCTAGCCATTATATGGTTGAATTAAATTGGGTGAGTGTACCAACTTTTAACGTAGCTAGGTGCTTTTGGTTTTGCTGCGAGCCAAAGTCATTAGCGTTTAATTAATCACTACCACGTTGATAAAGCGAAAATGTCACTTGCCCTGCTTGCTTACTGCGATGTAATTGCCAACGTGCAGGAGTATGCAATATATAGTGCTTAGGTGTTTCAATATAAATGTATGCGTTGGCGGCAAGCCATCCGTTTTGCTCTAGTTTGGCCAATACATCAGGCCATAAATCGAGTGTAAAAGGCGGGTCAATAAACACAATATCAAATTGCTCGGGCGCTGGTATGGCTAACCATTGCTCAGCGCATACACCAAATATTTTACAACCGCTAGCTTCTAGTAGCCTCATATTATTATGTAGGTGTTGGTTTGCTGTACGATCGGGCTCTAACATTGTGATATGGGTCGCACCACGTGACAGTGCTTCAAACCCCAATGCGCCACTACCGCTAAAGGCATCAAGACAGCGGCTGCCCGGCAAAGCAGGCGCCAACCAGTTAAAAAGCGTCTCACGAATACGGTTACCGGTTGGGCGCAAGCCATCAACCTCAGGAAAGCGCAATACGCGCCCACGCCACTGACCGGCAATAATTTTGACATTAGCTGCTCCCGTTTTAACGGGTTTAGCAGTTGCTACTTTAGGCTTTTTAGCTTGGCGGCGGTTAGTCACAATAGGCTCTGAGTTTTGTAAAGGGCTGCCATTATAGCCTTGCATCTAAAAAGCCGCTATTCATCT
This sequence comes from uncultured Pseudomonadales bacterium, assembly GCA_947494095.1. Taxonomy (GTDB): domain Bacteria; phylum Pseudomonadota; class Gammaproteobacteria; order Pseudomonadales; family Cellvibrionaceae; genus Marinagarivorans. The sequence goes on along the minus strand of CANLTI010000002.1, from coordinate 119,675 downwards.
TAACATTAATATTAGGCAGCCTTAGAGCGAATATTAAGCCAGTTTAGGGTTAATATTCAGCGTGAGGGTCAACAAAATTAACTTGATTGCGTCCATTGGCTTTTGCCCTATACAGCCGACTATCAGCCTGCTTAATTAAAGCGTCAATATTATTAGTTAGACCTATAGCTGCGCCAATACTGACCGTAATATTAAATTCATCACCATCACAAAAATCAAAAAACTCCACAAGACATCGCAATTTTTCGGCAATCACAAAAAGCTGATCATTCAGAACATCAGGGCATACCAATATAAACTCTTCACCACCCCAGCGTACAAAGCAATCACTAGCACGACTATTATTAACAACTAAAACCACTAATTGCTTAAGGACTTCATCACCTACAGCATGGCCATAATCATCATTAATCGATTTAAAATAGTCAATATCTAATAATAAAATACCTAGCGGAACATTACCTTGCTCGATACTTAATCGATCGAGGTAATGCTGTAAGCCGTCTCTGTTCAGCGCGCCAGTTAACGGGTCGCGCCCAACACGCTCTTTTAGTGATAACTGCTCTTGAGTGAGCTTGACATTATTATGCACCAAAGCAAAAATTGTTTCTTCACTGCGCACCGAGCGCCGATACAAATTATAAATACGCACAACGCCTTCACTCACAATAATCACTAACCAAATCATTAAAACTGCAAAATATAAAACATCGGGTTTAACCCAATCACCAATGATAATAATATCGACTATTTTTACCACATGGTCGCCGGCATCAATAAAATCAATACCCATCGTTTGCACCATATCAACCGAAACCCTTGCATCTTCTCGGTTCACATCCCACTGAGCAGCCCACCACTGAGCAGTGGCAAACTCGCTAAAATTAATGTCTAGCGTGCCATCATTTAATTCACGTGTTTTAATTAATAAAGACATAAATTTAGTCGAGCTGTAATCTCCTTCAACTGATATTCCCTCTTCAAAATTGCGTATAAAAACACGAAAGCGATTGCCACTACCCTCGTACCACATCTTTAAACGTATCGCTTTAAAGCCAGATAAATCAATACCCAAACCGACTTCTGATTTTAAAGTTAGGGCCTGGCCACAACTAATATTTTTGTAAGGTTGATGCTGACAACGCCATTTATCCTTGTGCGAGTCTAGCCATTCAATAGAGGCTTTGCCTTGTGATGCAGTTTCGCTATAAAGATCAATACTAAAATCAGGATTTTTTAAAATAGATTTTTCACGCTCAGGAAGATATTGCACCAAAACCAGCAGTAGCACCGTCAATAAAGCGGCACTTAAACGCAGTATGTTATAAATATGAGACTTCACTGACAAACCCTTATCGCTATACACAAGCATAGCGCCACACAAACCCTAAAAATAATGATAATGAAGATATTACGGTTAGATATAAGTGTAGGTGAGGCTGTACAATCAAGGACTAAAATATAGCAATGGAAGCATTATAATTACGATATAAGACTAAGACGATATTTTTGCATAATGACTTATTTTTTAGCGCTAGGGCGATACGAGAACTCTAAGCGATTGCCACTGGGCTCCCGTATCATCATGTGCATACCCGGCCCGCCATAAGCTAGCTCTGGAGCAAATTCAACAACCACACCCTCTACCGCTTTAACTGCGTTATAAAGTGCATTCAGCTGCTCAAGTGAATCAACCGTAAAAGCCAAATGATGCAATCCTACATTATTTTTACGATCAAATTGAATGACTTTTTTCGGATCTTTTGTTTGCCACAAAGTTAAAGTCATCTTGCCATCAGAGACAAAATGAGAGGGGTAATCCTTATCACCACCAACTAACGTCCAGTGTAATGTTTTAGTAAAAAAATCGGTAGATCCGCTCAGATCAGAAACAGTTAAGCCCACGTGGTTAAAGCCCGAGGTTAATGGTTTTACGATCGCAGGTTTTGCACTCGCAACCGATGTAATGCCAGTACAAAGTATGGCAAAGACTATGGCAGATATTTTCATGTGAGACCCTTAAGGTATTGATAGATGAATGCAAAGCGGGTAATACCATGAAGACACTCACGGTGTATATAGTAGCAGCTGTTAGCAGGCGACAGCTCACAAAGCTAAGCCCATAACGGTCAACCGCTCAGGAACCAAACCTCAAACCCACAGCTATAGATCACTGAGACAAATTAAGTTTCCTAAAGAGGCCTCATTACTAGGCAATAAGCCTTAAACATTGATACCTCGCTCACTGCATAGAGCAATATAAGACCGTGAATACGCTCGAACCATGGAAAATACACAGGCTTCGCGATAGCCTAAAATCGCCATAAAATATCTTCAAGGTAAAGCTACAATATAAGTGAGTATAAGCCCTCCACTTATGCCAAAATGTCGATATAATCGCCGCCCTTTTATTCCACTATTGGATTATTGCCATGACTGAGTTGTACTTTACAATCGCCATAAAATTTGTGTTTTTGTTTGCACCTTTCTTTGTCGTGACGATGTTTTTGGCATTAACCCGTGGCGAAACGAGTGCTGTAAAAAGAAACACCGCACTAAGAGCGATTTTTGCCTCTGCCACTATTGGTGTTGTCTTGTTTTTTGCCGGGCCTATTTTATTTGAAGCGATTGGTATTACACTCGATTCGTTCCGTATTGGGGCTGGGTCACTGCTATTTTTGACTGCCGTTAGCCTGGTCAATAGTGGCACGCGTAATCATGCCAAAGGCCTGCCGGATGAAGAACGGGATGATATTGCGGTTGTACCGCTGGCAATGCCCGTTATTGTTGGGCCTGCCACTATCGGTACTATTTTGGTATTAGGTGCCGAGCTACCCACCTTTACCGAAACCTTTGTTGGTATGCTAGGCATGTTATCGGCGCTTATCGTAGTCGGTGCTATGCTCTTGCTATCGGGTATGTTAGAGCGCGCGCTTGGTAAAACCGGTTTAAATATTTTATCTAAAGTGAGTGGCTTAATCTTGGCTGCTATGGCCGCCGAAATAGTCTTTACTGGCGTTGTTGGGTTTTTAAATCAATAATACACCCAGCTTACCTTGCGTCATTAAACCCAGCCCATAAAAAAGCCGGTACTCAAAGAGTACCGGCTTGATAAGTGCCTGCTTAACAGGTTGCTATCCATATCGCATTAGCTAATAACACCCGGAATCACATCATTGGCATAGCCCTGATACTGACTGGACTGGTCTGCACCTAAAGCGACGGCCGCAGTATGCAATACGTGTAGATTATTATATGAAGGTCCACCGGCTTGCACATTACCGGTATTAATCGAATTACCACCACCAGCAATCATAGAGGGGCAATCATTACCTGAATGTCCATCACCGTTACCCATATCCGATAGCTCGATCACTAATGTATTATTAAGAATACCTTCCGTTTTTAATTGATTGATCAGGTAACCCGATAATGAGCTTAAGTGGCCGCGCATCTCTTGATAATGGCTATAAGTCGGCCCGCCTTGGCCGCCATGAATAGATTGGTGATAAATGCCTTTATAATTTAACTCTGGCACACTAAATTCACCTTGATGGTTACCCCAACCAATCGATGCAGCACTGGTGAGATTACACTTTAAAGCTAAAGCAATGATGTCAGCTTGTAAATGTGCTTGCTGGGTAAAGGTTGTATCGTTTAAAGCAAACGGACTGGGTGTAGCGCCCGCATTACAAGCACCTCCGCCACCTCCACCGCCGCCTGCGTTTTGCAAACGGCTTTCGGTTTCTTGAATGGCGGTCACATGGCGATCTAAGCGCTCAATTTCATAGCTACCGAGCTTAGACTTTAAAGCATCTAAAGCCTCTTTATGTGCATCAATCACCGACTGCTTAGTGCCAATGCCGCCAGTTGTAGGTGCTGTGCCATTACCAAATAACCGATTAAATACTACAAACGGGTTATCTTCAAAGTTAACCTGCTGGCCACCATCACGTGTTATTTCGCCTTGGCCATTACTCTGAACGCCTAAATTAATATATTTATAAGGGTTATTTGAACCTAATATCCGGCCCATATTCACCTCAAAACTATCACCACTCCAACCGTTATTAAAAATGGTTGGCATACGGCCATGGCCTGCACCAGAGTGCCCCATATTACGCAACCATAAACAGTCATTTTTAACAGACTCCAACCCCGCCGACATGGTAGGCAACGAGAAGTTAGCCCGTGGCGCCCAATACTGATGAAGAGCACCGCCGGGTACATAAATGCACACGACTTTATTACTCTCGACATTACTTAATGCATCGGCATTGCGCGCAATCATCATGCCCGCCACTAAAGGAGACGCCTTAAGTAACCCCGGCGATACCCCTGCCGAAGCGATTGTTTTTAATAAACTTCGGCGGTTTTTATCAAACTTATTTTTATCGGTAATTTTCATAATCTAAACCTTTATCTTTTAAAGACAGAATTTTTCATTTGTCGTTTATTGACGAGACCATGCTTTGCGATAGCGTACCGCTTGCATCGTGGCAAAGTTTTCCAGCATTGCGCGTGGGCTTTGAGTCATCATGGTCGAGGTCAGATCTTGAACTTCACAGGCATAACCTGTTTGTTCGGTTGCATTGAGCTGGCCGGCATTCGGGTTATTTTGATTGATGCCATCAACCCCTACACCAACAGCATAGCGAAAGAGGTTTTGCGGCAAACACGATTGCGCTTTAGGCGAAACAGCCAATACCGCGCTGAGCCCTTTAGTGCCTTCAAAATCGACTTTTAATGTTTTGTCCGCAAGATTAACCGGCGCATGTAAAGCTCCCATCACATCAATCATATTGCCGTTAAGGTCGGTTGTGCGATAACGGCCTACGGTATCAAAGTCTTCCATGCCAAAAGCCAGTGGGTTCATCCACTCTTTATGACACTCAACACAAGAGCCCGTATTGGTTAATATTTCGTACTTCATCCGGTTGGTTGTGGTGCTTGCACTAATAAAGTCAGCATGTTGCTCGAGTAGCGCAATACGATCATCATCAATACCCGCAGGTGGTGCTGGCATAGCTTGGCACAACATACGACGACGAATGCGTACGGCACGGCGGAACGGGGCAGACTCTACATCTTCACCCCAGCGCGCCATAAATCCGCCATTCGCAATTAACCCTCCACGGTCAGAGGTATTAACACGACGGAAGTTATTACCCGATACACCATTGATGCCATAGTGATTGGCTAACGCTTGGTTCACGTAAGTAAAATCGGCATTAAAAAGTGTTGCAAAAGATTCGGTACTATCGAGCATTACCGCCGAAAAGAACTCTCGCGATTCACGCTTCATATGAGGCACCATTTGCTCAAAGCCATTCCATACATTGGTGTCTTTTAGAGACTTTTCCAGTTCATTAGTACCCAGTACAGCAGCCACAAAATCACCGAGCTTTTCTTTTGCTCGTGGCGTGCCCAATAAGCGACGCACCTGTGTGAGCACTTGTGCATCGGTTTGAAGGGCATTATTAGCCGCTTGGGTTAATAACGTCGTATCAGGCGTTGAGCCGGTAAAGGTATAAGCCAGCCATGTTGCCATCTCATACGGTGTTAACTCAAAAGCATCGGCGTCCAAATCACCACCAGATGCTCGCTCACCCACTTCATGGCGATACAAAAACTGAGGCGATGACAGCATGCCTTCTAAGGCTAATTGAATACCTTCTTTAACATCACCACCAGTTGCTGATCCATTGGCCATATTGCGATAAGTTGTTCGCTCTTGAGCTGTGAGTGCACGGCGAAATAACTGAAGCCCTGCATTATTCACAAATTGATTAGCGCAATTGGTATTAAAATTGGCACAGTTAATGAGCGGTCTAAAGTTGCGATCGGCTGACCATTTGGCGACCTCTTCAGCAACCGATAAATAACCATCGTAAGCGGTAGAGCTCAGTACCGTTTGGGTATTATTAAAAAAGAAGCCAACTTTAGTATCTGCTGGGAGTTTATCGGTCACGTTAAAATCAAGATTAAGTACATCGGTTAACGTATTTTGATATTCTATTTGCGTCAGAATTTTTAATTGCCGAGCGCCATATTTAACCGGTGCTGTACAGCTTAACTCCTCTACCCATAAAGTTTGTAAATAAGCCACAGCGTTACTCGCACACTGCCTGTCACAAGCACCAGGATTATTTGGCGGCATACTAGTCGCTATTTTAGTAATCATGGCATCTACATCACGTGCAGTATTGAGCGCCGGCGCAATATTGGTACCTGCAGCGCCGCCGCCATGACACGCAACACATTGCTCGCTATATACAACTTCACCTAGCTCTTGCGGGGTCGGCGGGCGTACATCACCCACTTCAACAGTTGCCGTATTAGACGGGCCAGAAACCGTATTACCGTTATAAGCAATCACTTTATATTCATAATTACCTATCGCGGTTAAACGATTCACAAAAGTAATAATATTTTGCGCCACTGTGCCTTGTGTTGACCATAAACCGTCAGGCCCTTTGCGCCGCACAATAACGCCCGACTCATTATTCGCATTATCGACCCACGTTAAAGTTGCATCGTTAGAGTTTGCATCAAAAGCGCCGCCAAGCGCGCTCGGCGCTGCCGGTTGAGCATCGCGTGCAATAGCGCCAGCATTAGGGTTTGTATTTGCAGTAAGCACTAAATGAAAGTATACCGGGACCACCTCGCCAATAGAGGTTAGATTAGCCACAGTACGTAAAACCTCAATGCCACCGTTCATATCAAAGTTTTTACTATCAACAAGAATAGGCGTGCGATTAGATACTGATATTTTGTTATTTGTGTGTTTTACAATTAACACATCAGCACTAACTGCTTGATTAATACCGTGTAACGATAAAACCCCCTGCAAGGTTTGCTCGCGAGTGGTACCACGCGGCATCACTTCGATAATAGCGGGGTCAATATCGACGCTGTAATACATATTAGGCAAAATATTTGTTTCAAACAAAAAATTACGCATACGCTGGTTACGCGTTGTAATATTTGATTCTACGCTATTTAAATCGATCGCAAAGGTAGCGCTACCATCAACGGCAACACTACCGCTAATGTTGGTATAGGTGCTCACCTCGCCAGTGTGCTCTTTTTTTACTGTCACAAAATGCACATTAGACTCTTGTGGCTTAAGTAACCACAAAGCTTGCTCTGTATTAGATGCGCTTGAAGACGAACTCACAGTTGATGAAGTACTGACCGAAGAGCTACTGCTAACCACAGACGAACTACTCACTGCCGTGCCATCACACAGTGGACCTGTAACTACAATATTGGTGGGCGCTTGGCCACCACTACTGCCATTCATACCAAACTCGATAGCCTGACCCGGTGCAATACTGCGGTTCCAATTAAGCGGTGTTGCGGTATAAGGGTTAGTACCTGTCACATTTGCATTCCAGCCATCGGTACGTGCCATACCCGCAGGGTAACCCCAAGACACACTTTGCCAATCATTAATCGGCGTAGTACCAGTATTCGTAATAACAATCTTAGCACTAAAGCCCGAATCCCAAGCGTTACCAACAATATGCTCGCACGTGGCGCCAGCAAAGGCTTGTAAACTGAGTGTCGAGCATAAAAGACCTGCCGTTAGCCCTATCGATTGGCCGCTTATAATTATTTTACGTGCGGTGTGCATAATACTTTGGGTTGTCTCAATCACAAACCCAAAGGAAGACCTAAATGTATTTTTTTTCTGCTTCATAATAAATACTCTTTAAATTCCGTTAGATTCATAGGGCGTTATAAAACAAGGTGAAATCCACAGGTACGGCTTTACCAATTGAGCTCAGGTTAGCCAGCGTGCGTAGCGTCTCAACACCGCTCTCTAGGTCGTAGTCATCGGCCAATACAATGATCGGCGCCACGTTTTGCACCATGATAGTTGACGCGGTTAAACGGGATATTTTTAGGTTAGTGGTAATATCATTAGTAACGCCATGTAGATTGAGTTCGGCGACTACGTTAATCGTTGATGACTGGCCAACTGCGATTGCAGATAAAGCATTCATATCAACAGGTAGCGTTACAACAGCTGCATTAAATATGGATGTCTCGAATAATGAATTTCTCATTCTGCCATCACGTACAGCAATACCCGATGCCACACTCGCTAAGTCAATCACTAAGGTCGCCGAGCCGCTATCACTCACCGCACCCGATAAACGCGTAAAGCGCATATTTTCAACGACATGAATTTTTTTAGTGGTCGTAAAATTTAAGCGTGATTGATTGGCATCTAAACGCCACGCATCGCTATTGGCAGCGCTTGAGCTAGACGATGCAATACTCGAAGAGTTCACAGGCACTGAACTGGCAACCGACGAACTCGAAACCACTACCGAGCTACTTGAAGAAGCTGCAATGCTACTCGAACTCATAGCACTTGAAACATTGCCTGTCTTGCACACTGCACCGGTTACCATCGGCACAGAGGCCGCTGTTTTACCGTTAGTGCCTGTAAAGCCAAAAGCAACAGACTCGCCAGTCGCAATTTTTGCATTCCAAGTAAGTGCTGAGGCTGTATACGGGCTGCTATCTGATACGGTAGCATTCCAACTACCCGTAATCGACGAGCCATCGGTATACTGCCACCCCACAGTCCAGCCATTAACAGGCTGCGCCTCATTATTCGTAATTTTTATTTCAGCCTGAAAGCCACTACCCCAATCATTAATAATGTTGTAGTCACATTGCGCGGCGTGCGTATGTTGAATAAAAAACACTGAGGCCATCAGTATCAACATGCCATCTCTAAAAAATCGTTTATGCATTATTTTCTCCTATAGAAGTAAGGTGTGCTTTTTACTATGCATTTATCATTAATACTTATATTAATATCGGCTAATATTATTTTTATAAACCAATAACTTCTTTAATGATAAGCAGTGTTAATGACGATAAAAAACAGCCACAAAAATCAATCATAAAAATCATGCCTCCGAATAATAAATAATCAGGGCATATATATTTATAGCGCGTAACAATCGATATTTATTTTTAAATTATGAATATGATAATTACCGCTCAAAAAAATAATACTAGGCATTAAAAAGTGTAATATAAAACACTTTTAATATTCTAATTGTACGTTGACCATTAGTGCGGCAAACCAAATAATCCATCAGTGAGTAGCTGATTAACATGGCATACGTTACATGCCTCCAGTGCGCCAAACTGCCAATGATTTTCATTATCCTTCATAAAAACCCCATCAAGATTTGAAACAGCAAAGACCCAATCACTCGCATCAGGATTTTGATTGGCTGCCGCTTTAACCGATGCTGTAATTTTTTTAGGCTTATTATCCATACCATAAAGCACGCGGATAACAGTGGTACCAACAGGAAAGTGCATGCCTTGGTGTAGCGTTAAATAATCATATGCCGCAGCATTATTTACCCAAATTCTAATAGTATCACTAGTCACCAATGAATCTGTTTTACCTGATGTCACTTCTGTATAGCCTTCGTTTTCATAGGTTTTTATTTGTATTTTGGTATAGGCCATCAATTCGTCTTCTTGATCCATATTCCATGTAATAACCGAATTATTATGTGATGATGTTTTATCACCAGTACAGCCAAATAGACTCAGACTGAATAAAATCGTTAACTTTTTCATATCCCTACTCCGTGTATTTTTACTAACTAAACGTCTTATATGATAAATACTTTCGTAACTATTAGAGATGCTGAAATCGTGTTGTAGGTGCTTAAAACGGACGCTAATTAATTTATTTACTGCGGCGGTCGCTATATAGCGACCCCATGGGGCTTAAATGACCAGAAAATAGTCCGCCAGTGCCCGTCAGGTGATGTTTTCGCTTGCCTAAGTAGTTACTAATTTTTAATGATTTAAATGGAATGTTAATGAGTTATTAACCCTTAAAGACTAGTAGCCTGACATTTATTCGAGGTCCTAATTTTTAGGTCTGTGAGATAGATCAATAAAAATCGTAACTTATTCAGGTGTGCCGGAGTTGGGCGCTAATGAATCATTTGCTGGGCCGCTCAAGCCATCTGCGACTTTGTGCTCCTGCAAAGTCTACCCCCACGCATCCATGCTGCGGCGGTCGCTATATAGCGCCCCTATGGGGCTTAAATGCCCAGAAAATAATCCATCAGCACCCGTCAGGTGATGTGTATCAGCTGAGCTGAATAGTTACTAAAAATCATACATATTGCTAAATTCTTATAAAAATAAATAATTACTCATAAAAAATAAAAATATACAAACACAACTTAATAAAAGGATGTATGCATTAATTTACGCCTTGGCATGGCCTAACTCTCTCTTAGTAAGTAAACACATACTTACATAGCTATGTACATATAAAAGCTTTACTATTTGGGCTCTTTCCAACTTTATTTTTATGTATTTTTTATGATCGATATAGCAGCTATTGATAACCATCTGGGGCAACACGGGCAATTTAATTTATTAGATTGGATACTGGCTAAAAATTTAGTGTCCTATAGCGATTACGAGCAATGGCGCTACGGTAAAAGCCCCTATTTAAGCTCTGCAATACAATTAGATAACAAGCAATTGCACACACTAATTAAGGCCTGTAATACGCTGTGTAAAAAATTAAAATTGTGCCGTGAATACCAGCCCTTTATGGCATGGAATAATGAACAACCAAAAGGCTTAAAAATTGATAGTGATGCAACGGTGCAAGAGGCTTTTTGTCAACGGTGGTTGCGCCCACAAGATGTACCGCAATTAGACTTATTTATGGATAACACTGCCATAGTGGCAGAAAACACATTATGTGATGCCTTAGCCAATAGACAATTTGATGTAGCCCACTCACTCATCAAAACACTGACCGAGCTAAACCCCAACAACCCAAAACTTGGGGAATACCAAGGTCTGCTATTGTATAATCAGCATATTACGCAAAATACAATCATTGCGCCTGAGGCTCTCAGTAGTGAGCTAGCAGGCCTAGAGAACGAGGTCCTGCCTCTGGCACGCAATGTACTACGGCACGGTGCACGCGATTACCTAGCTGTTGCTTGGCAGCGTATTACACGCCACCTACAAAATACACCCTACAATCCAAACCAGCCTAAGCACCATGCTAGCTACGCCTTTGCACAAATACCTGACTGGCAAAGCGTCACGCAGGTGTTACTCAATAACCCCTCAACATATGAGCATGTCGAGCTTATCGCTCGCCTGGCGAATGCGTTTTATGCTTTAAACGATAGTGCTAAGTCGCGTTTTTGCTGGGTATTAGCCGTTGAGCGCTACCCTCAAGCGGCCGAAGCCATCATAGAGGCCACTCAACCCATGAGCCTATTACCGCTATGGGAGGATTATTGTGATGCTAATAATGATGACTGGCCTGAAGGTTTTTTTGCGAGTTTTATTTTGGCCCGCGAGCCGGCGCTACTCTATCAAAGCGAATACTTCCCGGCCTTTAACCAAACCAGCACCCAACGTGTCGCCGACTTAATGCATAAAAAACTAGCCGGTGATGATGAAGTTAACGCACGTCAACACGTTCAGCACTACAGCCATGCACTACTCGATATGGTGATGAGTACATAATTCATTCAGCTTAACAAAAAGCAAAACCAAAAAAGGCGAGCTCAAAAGCTCGCCTTTTTGTAACTATTCAGCCGAACCAAAAACCCTCTCTTAATAGGGTGCTGATGGGTTATTTTCTGGGCATTTAAGCGCCGGGAGCGCTTATATAGCGCCCGATTTCAGCACCTCCTAAATAGCTACAGCTGCAACAAAAACCAACAAAACAACCTACATCGCACCTGCGATCTCAATAAAACAGTTGAATAAAAACTTTTTATTCAGTAATTTTACAGTAAAAGTAGATCGGTTTTCGGTTGGCCTTGGGATGATACAAGCTCTAGGAAATACCAGTAAGGGGCGAGGGAATAATAGTTTGTCTAATTAGACATAGAATTCTATTTTCCCGGCAAGACGCTCGAAGGGGCGCATCCGGGCATCTAACGCTTTGAGTAACGCAGGAGAGGAAGCAGGAAACAAGTAATTGGGTAATGTATTTTTTCCTCGTCCGTACTAAGGGATGCACATAAGCCTCGAGAAGTACAAGACTCATAAACAACTAATATCCAATAGTGATTTATTAGCGTTTACTATTGCCTCCCGAACACATATTAAACTAAGGCTGGCTGATTCGAGTTAGGAGAGCTGAACATTAGTTGCTGAACAAGGGAAGGCATGAAACCTGTTTTTGCGGGTTGATCATCTAAGCCTAGAAGGCTATAAACCTGACCACCAATACCGGGAATTACCATCCCGCTATTATCTCGAATACTATCGGTAGCAAAGAAAATAAACTCAAATAGAGAGGATATAGACTCAGGAAACTCATCTTTCAGCTTCTGTGCTGCATCTTTGTGCATAACTGGTGAGACGATATAAACCTTTTCAAACTTTACTTTTTCAATAAGCGCAAGAATATTCGCTCTGACTACACAGCTACCAGATATAACAGACTTGATCACAACTAACTCTTTGCATTCGCTATAACCAGGCTGCAGATAGCTATGGACTATTGGGGCAACACTCTTTCCCTTTCCATCAAGAATACTATAATGATTATTCCAAAAAACCGAAACAAACGGCTTCTTATTTAGACTTACTAAAGAATCAAAAACACCCTTGGATAGATAATCTGCATCCTCAGCAGTGGAAACTAATAAAAATTTTGAAGTATTTACAACCTTACTAGCAACGATATGCCCAAGCTCTACACCCAAATGAGTCATAGCAGACTTATAAACCGCTTCTGAACTTTCTGGCGACAGCTTTTTCAAAGAATCGATAGTACTCCGAGAAACATATTCGCTGAAGACTCTAGCACTCGTATTCATGTAAATGTCTCGTTCGTATACATAGCATTAGCCTGTTAGCTCTTTAGCTGTAAAACACATAATCCACTTAACAAATGTGGGGAGACTCCCTTTAAAAGAGATAATATCCGCATCTGACGGCTGTCCTAATTGGCTAAATGTTGACTCAAACCCATTAAACTCGAATACATATCGTCTGTATTCTACATGCACACTAACATTATGAAAAGAGCATAGTTGATGCAACCACTCAGGAATCTCTAGATTTTCTTGAATTGCATCACGAAATATATCCGGTTTTGACATTAGCTTAGCAACACCTAATATATCAGCAACGCTTCTTGGCTTATCTTCTTTATCCCAAGCGGCAGATAGGTATGTAAATGCTGTATCTAATGTATTAAAATTATCATTCGTACACATCTGCTTTAAAGATTTTTTTAGATCAATATCATCCTGCAGCAGCGCAATTGATTTTTTAACTCCAGTAAAGTAGTCAGAGAAATAAACCCCTCTATATTCACTAGGAATCAAATTAGCATTACTCTCAGCAGTCTTCCTACAAGAAACAACTAAATGCTGATAGCTCTTGGTAAACCCTAGACAGTTCTGATCTATAGACACCTGCATACCGAATCGCTCTTGGTGCTCAGAGTTCCATTTTGCTGACCCGCTCGATGTATTTTTAGCCTGGAAATTCCTCTTTACAAAGCAATCTCGATACTCAATGGTAAGATCGTCAACAAAACCATCAGTTTGAGAAGACAAAAAAACCTTCTCAATTGGCGACTGACCATAATATATTTCACAGATTTTTTTCACTGCGAAATTTTTTTCGTACTGAGATCCCTTTTGGTTATTATCACCGCCTGTTCTTATATTTCTAAGCTTCTTAGCATGGTCCTCGCCAAAGGTAGCGGTTACATATTCATACACTTTCTCTTCAGTCATTATTGCGCTTCCCTTAAACACTAGAGTTTGAAGTCGATACCATAACTAGCTTAGCTTGTGATCATAGCTTTAAAGGGTCTATAACTTTACGGCCAGTTGGAATCAAATTCAGTATCACGATTCAAACACTCTTGAGTTAAAACGCTAATAAATGATTGTAACCAGCACTACTTTCTACTCCTCTAAACTCCATCCCCCTGCCTCCATGCAAGGACTGGAATACAAGGGCTTGACGCCTCTATCAGAAAATAGCCCGCCAGCCTCACCTAACTATCTTTAAGTCTAGCGTAGCTAAATAACAACCATCACACACTAAACATCCAAGTTAGAAACATTCAACGCATTGGTTTCAATAAAATCTCGACGCGGCTCTACATGGTCGCCCATTAGACAGGTAAATATTTGGTCAGCCGATATAGCGTCTTCGATTGTCACCTGTAGCATACGGCGGCATTCTGGATCCATGGTGGTTTCCCATAATTGCTCTGGGTTCATTTCACCCAGACCTTTATAGCGCTGAATATTATAGCCACGCTTAGACTCAGCCATAATCCACTCTAATGCCTCTTTAAAGTTAGCAACCGGCTGCTTGCGCTCGCCACGGCTCACGTAGGCTGTCTCTTCTAACAAGCCATTTAACAACTTGCCTAAGCCTTGCATGTTTTTGTAATCGGCCGATTCAAAAAACTCCATGCCAAAGCGTGTATCTTCAGCCACACCATGTGCTGTTGTATTTAGCGCTGGCAAAAAGATATTGCGCTCTTTATCTTCAACCACTTTGGCCACGTAGGTATGTGTTTTACTGTTATCGTTAATCGCTACCAATGCACTATTGAGCGCCGTAACCCATGCATCAACAACCGTATGATCAGCCAAGCTAGCCGCTTCTAATGGCGGTAAGCCCACCAATAATTCGAGGATTTCTTGCGGGTAAATTCTGGATAAACGATCAATAACACCCATTGTTTTACGGTACGCTTTAACTAACGTTTCGAGCTGTTCACCCGAAACAGCTGGCGTGCCTTCGGCAACGTGCAGCTGTACCGACTCAATCGCAGCATTAGTCAAAAATTGCTCTAGCGCGGCTTCATCTTTGAGGTATTGCTCTTGCTTACCTTTGCTAATTTTATACAGCGGAGGCTGGGCAATAAAGACATGTCCACGCTCAACCAGCTCACGCATTTGGCGGAAGAAAAACGTCAACAATAGTGTGCGGATATGCGAACCATCCACATCCGCATCCGTCATAATAATAATGCTGTGATAGCGCAATTTATCAGGGTTAAACTCTTGTGCGCCAATACCGCAGCCTAAAGCAGTAATTAATGTACCAACTTCGGCCGATTGCAGCATTTTATCAAAACGTGCTTTTTCAACGTTAAGAATTTTACCTTTAAGCGGTAAAATAGCTTGGGTTCTGCGGTCGCGGCCTTGTTTGGCACTACCACCAGCAGAGTCGCCCTCCACTAAGTAAATCTCTGACAGGCTAGGGTCTTTCTCTTGGCAGTCTGCCAGTTTACCCGGTAACCCGGCAATATCGAGTACACCCTTACGGCGCGTTAAGTCACGGGCTTTACGGGCCGCTTCACGGGCGCGTGCAGCCTCCATCATTTTGGCAACAATCAGCTTAGCTTCTTGGGGGTTTTCTTGTAAGAAGTCACCAAAGGCGGCGCCCATTTCTTGCTCTACAGCCGTTTTTACTTCGCTAGAAACAAGCTTATCTTTAGTTTGCGAAGAAAACTTAGGGTCTGGTACTTTAACAGAGACAATCGCCGTTAAACCTTCACGCGCGTCATCACCGGTAGTCGCCACTTTCTCTTTTTTAGCAAAACCTTCACTTTCAATATAGCTATTTAAGCAGCGTGTTAGCGCGCCACGAAAGCCTGCTAAGTGAGTGCCGCCGTCGCGCTGCGGAATATTGTTGGTATAACAAAAAATATTTTCGGCAAACGTATCATTCCACTGTAAGGCAACTTCAACCTCAACACCGTCATCACGTTTATTTGTAAAGTGAATAACCTTGTTAATTGTGCTTTTATTTTGGTTTAAATAATCCACAAAAGCACTTAAACCGCCTTCATATTCAAAGATTTCTTCTTTGCCCGAGCGCTCATCGTGTAAAACAATACGTACACCCGAGTTCAAAAAAGACAGTTCACGTAAACGTTTAGCTAAAACTTCATAATGAAATTCTATATTAGTAAACGTCTCTGACGAGGGTTTAAAGTATATTTTGGTACCTGATGTTTCTGTTTCCCCTATAGCCTCTAGTGGCTTTTGAGGTACACCGTGGATATAGGTTTGCTCAAACAGCTTACCTTGACGACGAATACTTAAGCGTAACGTCTCCGAAAGCGCGTTAACCACCGAAACACCCACACCATGCAAGCCACCCGATACTTTATAGGTGTTATCGTCAAATTTACCACCGGCATGCAAGACGGTCATAATCACTTCGGCAGCTGATACGCCCTCTTCGTGCATTTCGGTCGGTATACCACGGCCATTATCCGATACACTAATAGCATCATCGGGGTGAATAACAACACGAATCTCCGAGCAATGACCAGCTAATGCCTCATCTATCGAGTTATCGACCACCTCAAACACCATGTGATGCAGGCCAGTACCGTCATCAGTATCACCAATATACATACCTGGGCGTTTGCGTACAGCATCTAGCCCTTTAAGGACTTTAATACTGGACGAATCGTAATCTTGTTGTTCTGCCATGTTGGTGGCTCCCTCGTTATTAGGATGGGCTACTCTGTTCTATCTTGCCATGTTTCACGTGAAACACACTGCAAGGTTTCTTGTTCAGCTCTTGCTGGAGGATCTCCATGTCCGCAGAATAAATGCCAGTGACAAATATTTGCGTGTCTAACTTATTTAACCATTTTGCGAGCATACGAATATGTTCTTGATCGAGTTCTGCGGGCAAATCATCGATCAACAGCACACTCTGGCGTTGAGTAAAGTGTTCAAACAACTGTAATTCAGCCACTAAAAAGGCAGCGACTAAACTTTTTTGTTGGCCTCGCGATAATATATCAGCTGCCGGTATATTATTGACCAATACTTTAAGCTCACTTTTATGAGCGCCGTACGTCGTATAGCCATAACCTTTATCTCTTTCAAAGCAGGCTGTTAACGCCTCGGATAAAGTACGGTACTCCTCTGGCCAACCTCGCTGATACTTAATCGTGATGGTATAGCTCGCTGGCAGTCCTATCTCTGGAATAAGCCTATTCACCCGCTCTATAAAGGGTGCCATACACTCTTGCCTTAATGCATCAATATTGACCGCTAAACGGTTTATCTCTAAATTCCACGGCGCTAGCTCTGCACTGGCTATTTTATCACGCCTGAGCAAAGTATTGCGCTGCTTTACTGCCTTTGTGTAATCTCGCCATAATAAACTGAAATCATGTTTCACGTGAAACACCAACCAATCAAACATTTTACGGCGAACTTTAGATGGCCCTTCTAGTAAATCATACGATTTAGCATTCATAATCTGCAGCGGTAATAAACTGGCCAAACTTGCAGAAGAGTAGACCGCTGAACCATCAATTTTAAAGGCCGAAGCGCCGCGCAAGGGCCGCAATACGCCCACTTTGCTCGTTACAGTCGATGTATTACTGGGGTCATCTAAGCGCGCAGCCACGGGCTGACTCACCTCGGCAAAGACGGCCAGCTGGGATGCACTGTGCTGTATCAGCTGGCGATAATTGATCGTACGAAAAGAACGCCCATGCGCCAAAAGACTGATTGCCTCTAGCAATGAGGTTTTACCGGAGCCATTTTCACCATAAAACAGATTTAAGCCTGTTGAAGGTTCTAGGTCGATATCGGCTAAGTTGCGCACAGCCGTAATTTTTAAATGCGTGATAGTCATGAATAAACTACGGGGCTACCAAGCCCCACCAGCCTTATCGATACAGTATTGCGCCTAATCAATAGATAAGCCCCACTACAAGCGCATAGGCATAACAACGTAAACCGAGTCGCTGTTTTCGGGGTCTTCAACCAATACACTGCTATTGGTATCAGATAATGTCAGCTTAAGCTGTGAGGAGGTAATAACACTCGAGACATCTTGCAAATAGCTCACATTAAAACCCACCTCCAAATCGCCACCTTGGTATTCTACCGCCACCTGCTCTTCAGCTTCTTCTTGTTCGGGGTTATTGGCTGTAACCGTCAATAAACCGTCACTTAACACAAAACGCACACCGCGATACTTCTCGTTAGCCAAAATAGCTGTACGGGTAAAGGCTTGGCGTAAAGCCTCACGATCACCCATGACTATTTTGTCGCCGTTGCGAGGTAATACGCGCTCATAGTCCGGAAATTTGCCATCGACTAATTTGGAGGTAAACGTAAAATCACTGGTATGCGCACGGATATGACTAGAGCCCAGCACTAATTGCACACTACCTTCAGGCTCGGTTAGCAAACGTGATAGCTCGATAACGCCTTTGCGTGGCAAAATGGCTTGCTTTACACCTTCGTAGTCCACATTCACAGCACGTGTACACATGGCCAAACGATGGCCATCGGTGGCTACTGCACGTAAAGAGCCGCTACGTAACTCCCACAACATACCATTCAAGTAATAGCGCACATCTTGCTGCGCCATCGCAAAACTGGTGCGCTCAATCAGGCGCTTGACTTCTTTTTGTTGGGTATTAAATACCAAGTCGTCATCACCGGGCTCTACCGAAGGAAACTCACTGGCCGGCAAGCTGGTAAGGTTAAAGCGGCTTTTGCCGCAATGCACATTCACCTTTTGCTCATTCACCGTAAATTTGATGCTCGAACCATCAGATAAGCTCTTACAAATATCTAACAATTTTTTAGCCGGCACGGTAATCGCCCCAGCTTCGCCTACGCTTTCAACTTTTACACGCCCTACAATCTCTACTTCTAAGTCGGTACCCGTTAAAGACAAATAATCGTCCTCTAGTACGAGTAATACGTTGGCCAATACCGGCATAGTTTGTCTGCGCTCAACAACACCTGCAACCAGTTGTAAAGGCTTTAGCAGGGCATCACGGGCGATAGAAAATTGCATGATGGAGGTCTCTTTAGGTCAAATGGGGTTTGAATGTATGTGAGGTGAGTGTCAGCAATGGAGTTCACCATCACTCAATATCGCTGAAGCTTTGGTATTTAAGGTTTCAATAAATAAACAACAAAAAGCCAGGCCTTGTAGCGCACAGTCGTCGCACATTATGCGCTGGCTTATTCATACACTAGGTCGTTAAAGTGCGTAACAGGTTTTTAACATCTTCGGCAATATCAGCATCTTCTTCGAGAAGCTCTTTGATCTTGCGGCATGCATGTAATACCGTTGTATGGTCGCGGCCACCAAAGCTCTCACCAATCTCTGGGAGGCTGTGATTGGTTAAGTCTTTTGCTAAATACATCGCTACCTGACGAGGTCGTGCAACCGAGCGACTACGACGCTTGGAGTGTAAATCAGACACTTTAATTTTGTAGTATTCGGCCACTACACGCTGAATGTTATCAATGCTCACTAAGCGATCTTGTAGCGCGAGCAAGTCTTTGAGCGCCTCGCGTACCAAATCTATTGTGATGGGTTTAGCGGTAAACTGCGAATGCGCCATTACACGCTTAAGCGTGCCTTCTAGCTCGCGGACGTTAGAGCGAATACGCTGAGCAATAAAAAAGGCTGCATCATTCGGCAAAATCATTTGCGCTTGATCGGCTTTAGTTTTGAGGATGGCTACGCGTGTTTCTAGCTCTGGCGGCTCAATAGCAACGGTTAAACCCCAGCCAAAACGCGATTTTAAGCGCTCTTCTAGGCCGTTAATTTCTTTGGGGTAGCGGTCACAGGTTAAAATAATTTGCTGGCCACCTTCGAGCAAAGCGTTAAACGTATGGAAGAACTCTTCTTGTGAACGCTCTTTGCCGGCAAAAAATTGAATATCATCAATCAGTAATGCATCAACCGAGCGGTAATAGCGTTTAAAGTCGTTAATCGCGTTGAGCTGCAGTGCTTTAACCATATCGGCCACAAAGCGCTCAGAGTGTAAATAAACGATTTTGGCATTAGGCTTACGTTGTAGTAAAGCATTGCCCACCGCGTGCATTAAATGCGTTTTACCTAAACCCACACCACCATAAATAAACAAAGGGTTGTACGAGCCACCAGGGTTTTCGGCGACTTGGGTGGCGGCAGCCAAACCCAACTGGTTCGACTTACCCTCGACAAAGCTTTTGAACGTAAACCCCGTATTAAGATGGCTACGATGCGCAAGGCCGCCTTCGATATCTTGTTTTTCTAAGCGCTTACCCACTGTTTGCGGATGTGGTGTATCCGAGCGAAAGCCCTGTTGCTCATACGGCCTGCGTTGATTGTGCCCAGAGTGACTGCCCAAAGGCATCTGATACGGCTCTGAGTTATTCAGCGGTCGCTCGTTGGTGGTAATCGGTGCCGATTGCTCGCCACCAAAGGTATTATGAGTGTAGTGCTCACCTGCAGGCCGATTGCCGTGGCCCAGTTGGCTAGCGGTAAAATGACTGGCATTAATTTGAGCATCACTCGGTGATGTGAGCGATAACTGCTCGGCACTCGGGCGAAACACCTCACTGCCATCTTGCGGCTTTTTAGAGTGATTACCATACCCATTATTCCCATAACTAGGGTCATAGGTATTATTGTTGTTATCGCTGTTATTATTGGCACTATTGTTAGCATTGCCGTTATTAGCATTATTACTATCGTAATTATTATTGCTATTAAAGTTATTCGCGGCGTTAAGGTCATGCGTACTATCAAAGCTTTCGTTGCCGTTTAATGGCTCATGGCCACCAAAAACCGCCGGCTGAGGGGCTTGCCCACGCAAGGCTGCGGGGTCGCGCCTAAATTGCGAAGCCGATTGCCGCTTAGCCGATACCCGTATTGTTACTGGGCATAAGGCTGAACCATTTTGGTCTTGCGCGACGATTTCTTCTATTCGGCGTAAATACCGATCATTGACCCAATCTAAAACAAAGCGATTAGGCGCTAATAAATTAAGGCCTGCTCCTTGCTCTGTATCAACCGATAAAGGTCTAATCCAAGTATTGAAAAGCTGTGCTGAAAGCTCGCCATGTAACTGCTGGCTGCATCTTTCCCAAATAGAGTCGGACAAATGAGTTTCTCCAATTGATCACATACCGTGAATCAGGTAAGCCGCATTGCTTACCAAACACCATAGTGGCCATCAATAAATGTATGACGCCCACAAAGCCATTGTTATTTTATACAGCCTTTAACAGCACAACTCAAAAGCGCACTGTTATCAAAAGTCAAAGCAGCCTTAAAAAAGCACGACACTGTGTACAACACGCTGCTTAACCACAGGCATTGTGTATAAAAAAGGCAAAAACAAGGTTTTTTAAGAGGGTAATAAAATTTTCAAAAGAGTGTAACGGCTGAAGCTTTAGTTATCCACATTTTTATCGGTTTTTTTGAATAGTTACGTGGATTATTTTTACATTATTGCTGTAGCCCATGAGCGGCAAGGGCTTTATCCAAAAAAATTAATATTAAATTTGTTTATAACACCTGAATAATACCCAGCAAGCTGTGCATAAAGCTGTTAATAAGCTATTGAAAAGCTGTAAAAACTCGGTGCAAATAATCAGTTTTGTCCATATGTAGTGTTATTACGCCAAGTTACACACAAGTATGGCCGCGCATCACCTATAAACCTTTTTACTGTTGCTTTTATGAGCAAAGCTCTGTATTATCCGCCGACTTTTTGCGGCCCAGCCGCTTGAAACCTAAATTCATCCGTTGACTCGGCCATCCATTTTTCAGGTATTTATCATGAAAAGAACATTTCAACCTAGCGTCATTAAGCGCAAGCGTAGCCACGGTTTCCGTGCTCGCATGGCAACTAAGTCTGGCCGTGCTATTTTAGCGCGTCGCCGCGCAAAAGGTCGTCACAGCCTTTCGGCATAAGTGATTGCCGGGGTGTTCGGCAAATACCGTGTCATTAATAGATTATTGATGACACAACGTTTAACTGTGCCTTAACTCGTGCTTATAGAGATTTTATAAACACACTAAAAGTAGGAACTCGATGTACTCTCCTCCTTCAACGCAACAAGTGCACAGTGCTAACACCCCAATCTTTTCTTTTGCTTTTACCAAAAAGCAACGCTTATTAAATAAGCACGACTTCTCCCCTGTTTTTGATAACGCGCCTATCCGTGCGTCTAATCAGCATCTGCTCATTTTGTCACGCTTTAACGATGACAAACACACGCAAGCAAGGCTAGGTTTGGTTATTGCCAAAAAACATATCCGCCATGCCCATGCGCGCAATAGAATCAAACGCTTTGCTCGCGAGACCTTTCGGCTGCAACAACACAAACTTCCTCCAATAGATGCTATAGTGCTTGCCCGCAAAGGGGCAGATACCCTGACTAATCAGCAACTACAACAAGCATTTAATGGCTTATGGAAACGCATCATCAAGCGCGCTGCACACGTTGCATCTTAAAACGCGGTTTTTGGGCTAGCTTAATGCGGCCTTTATTATGGCTAACCGTAATGCTGATAAAAGGTTATCGCTACTTTATAAGCCCGCTTCTTGGGCAAAATTGTCGTTTTTACCCAAGCTGCTCTGCTTATGCAGAAGAGGCTCTGACTACCCACGGGTTGCTCAAAGGGGGTTGGCTTAGCGCCAAACGCATTGGTTGTTGTCATCCGTGGCACGCCGGTGGGTACGACCCCGTACCGCAACCTATCAAACCCCCAAAACCTTAATGGCTTAATTCAAAATGAAGATGGATTGGTTACGCACCTCAATCATTGGTGGCATTTTAGTTGTCGCTTTTTTATTGATCATTCGCTGGAACGATTTTCAAGAACGTAAAATTAGCGCCTTAAGTTTGCAACCTGCCTCTGTGGCCGAGTCGATCGATGTTGCAAATGAGCAAGCCGAACAAATGAGCGAGTTTGATATTCAAACACCCGCCCAAGCTCCTGTGGCCGCCACTAATTTGCCCGAACAAAGCCAGCTCATTAAAGCCAGCTCTGATACCTTAGAGATCACCATCAACCCCGTTGGTGGCGATATTGTTAAAGTGGCATTGCTCAAGCTTAACGACACCCTCGTCGTAGAAGGTGAGCAAGCCGAGCCGTTTATTTTACTGAATCAAACAGCAAACACCACCTACATTGCTCGCAGTGGTTTGGCAGGCCTTAACGGTACCGACAGCAAAAACAGTCGCCCTACGTTTGTGAGTGCACGCAGTAATTACGCCATGGACGATACCGATGAAACACTCAGTATTGACCTTTTATATCAACAAGACAGCACCGTAATTACCAAACGCTTTACGCTAAAGCGCGGTAGCTACTTGGTTGACCTTGAATACATTATTGATAACAAAGGCGCGTCTCCTTGGCAGGCAAGCTTAGTGGGTAGTATTAAGCGCGACTCACACAACCCTGTTATTGCACCAGGCGTAGGTATGTCGCCCTTTTTAGGCGCTGCCACCACCACCACCGACACCAACTACGACAAATACAGTTTTAGTGATATTGCCGAAGAATCCTTCAAGCACAATAAGCAAGGTGGCTGGATAGCCATGGTACAACACTACTTTGTGAGCGCCTGGATCCCCGATAGCAACACCCAAAACACTTACACGTTACGCAAAGCCAAAAACAGCGATATGTACTTTTTTAGCTTTGCCAGTGCCCCCACTGTAGTAGCAGCCGGACAAACACAAACCATCAGCGCTCAGTTTTATGCCGGGCCCAAAGATGTGAGCGAGCTCGAAAAAATTGCGCCCTACTTAGACCTTACCGTCGATTACGGCTTTTTATGGATGATCGCTAAACCGTTATTTTGGAGCCTAGATCACATTCACGATCTCGTGGGCAACTGGGGCATCGCGATTATTTTACTCACATTGCTCATTAAATTACTGTTCTATTACCCTAGCGCCATCAGCTATCGCAGCATGGCCAAAATGCGTAAAGTACAACCCAAAATGCAAGCACTTAAAGAGACTTACGGCGATGACCGTCAACGTATGTCGCAAGAGCTCATGAAGCTCTACAAAACAGAAAAGGTCAACCCCGTGAGCGGTTGCCTACCAATGCTGTTACAAATGCCTGTATTTATTGCGCTTTACTGGGCCTTAATGGAAAGCGTAGAGTTACGCCATGCCTCTTTTATGTGGCTCAATGATTTAAGCGTCAAAGACCCTTACTTTGTCTTGCCACTGGTGATGGGCTTAACAATGTGGCTTCAGCAACGCCTACAACCGACGCCACCAGACCCTACCCAAGCTAAAATCATGCAATGGATGCCCGTATTTTTTACCGGCTTATTTATGTTTTTCCCTGCAGGCTTAGTGGTTTACTGGGTGGTGAACAATACGTTATCGATTATTCAGATGTACATGATTAACCGACAAATCGAAAACGAAAAGTAATTCGCTTTTTACCACCTTAGCGTCACCAAAACGTTAAAATGGCCACCTTTATGCTGAGTATCTAATACTTCAATATAAAGTGTGGCCATTTTTGGTTTTTACACAGTATCAACCCCACTCCACCAACACAGAGAGCATATTATGCACGACACGATTACCGCAGTTGCTACCGCACCCGGCCGTGGTGGCGTAGGCGTAGTGCGCATATCGGGCCCAAAAGCACTGGCTATTGGGCAGGCCATTACCGGCAGTACTCTTACTCCTCGCCACGCTCACTACCTGCCATTCAAAGATGCACACAAACAAGTCATCGACCAAGGTATTGCCTTATTTTTTAAAGCACCCTACTCGTTTACCGGCGAAGATGTTGTTGAGCTACAAGGGCATGGCGGGCCAGTTATTTTAGATATGCTACTCGAGCAAATTACCGCGCACGGTGCACGCTTAGCAAACCCCGGTGAATTTAGTGAACGGGCATTTTTAAATGATAAACTCGATTTAGCCCAAGCCGAAGCGATTGCAGACCTTATTGATGCCAGCTCGCGTGCAGCCGCCAAACAAGCGGTTAACTCTTTGCAAGGCGAGTTTTCGCAAGCGGTTAACACCTTGGTAGAAGAGCTGATAGCATTGCGCTTATACGTCGAGGCCGCCATCGACTTTCCCGAAGAAGAAATCGACTTTTTAAATGACGGCCACGTCAGTGGTCAACTCAACACCATTATGCACACGCTAAAGCAGGTGTTGGCCAAAGCCGAACAAGGCGCTATTTTGCGTGAAGGCATGAAGGTTGTCATCGCCGGACGGCCCAATGCTGGAAAATCTAGCTTATTAAACTGCCTTGCTCAAAAAGAGGTCGCTATTGTGACCAATATTGCCGGCACTACACGCGATGTGTTGCGCGAACACATCCATATCGATGGTATGCCCCTGCACATCACCGATACAGCTGGCTTGCGTGATAGCAACGATATTGTTGAGCAAATGGGTATTCACCGCGCATGGGAGGAAATAGACACTGCCGACCGCATAATGCTGATTATTGATGCAACCGATACCGCACAGTTAGATGCCCCCAACCACTGGCCAGAGTTTTTTAACCAGCCGCGCTACAGCAAAAAACTCACCGTGGTGTACAACAAAAGTGATCAGCTAGCGCAACAGCCGACAGTGACAGCCGAAGGTATTTGGTTATCGGCCAAAACAGGTGAAGGCATTAGTGCCCTACAAGCCCAACTAAAAGCCGCAATGGGTTATCAAGGCACAGCCGAAGGCGGTTTTAGCGCCAGACGCCGTCATTTAGAGGCGCTACAAAAAGCACAAAGCTACCTTATGAATGGGCATCAGCAATTGCACAGTTATGCCGCCGGTGAGCTGCTCGCCGAAGACCTACGCCTAGCCCAAGACCACCTCAGTGAAATCACGGGTCGCTTTACCCCCGATGACTTACTCGGCCGTATTTTTAGCAGCTTTTGCATTGGTAAGTAACGCTTGCGCCGTCAATGCGCTCGACCATTAAATGGTGAGCCCTTCAAACGTACTCAAAACGAATAGTAACTATTCAGAGGTACCGAAATTAGGCGCTCATAAATCATTGACTGGCCGCTCAAGCCATCTGCGACTTTGTGCTTCTCGACTTTATGCTCCTGCAAAGTCTAATCTTGCATATCCTTATGCAGGTGCACTGTCTATCCCTTGCTTTCCCTGCAAGGCCCGGTTAAATACCCAGAAAATAATCCATCAGCACCCAATCAGGTGAGGTTCATCAGCTGAACTGAATAGTTACAACCAATAAAACCGACACATCTTACGCCCAATACGACTCTTTAAACCGGTAAACCCACCTCACAAACACACAGCCCGCAAAAAACCACAGCAATACGCCTGTGGTTTTTTTGTGCCTGCCTGTTGAGGTACTGCGATAGCCGCTCACAGCAACATTACAGCTTCGCGATACCTCACAATCCCCAATAAACACTTATATACACACTACCCCAAGCTTTTACGCACAACAAATACATATTGCACACAGACTTATACACAGACCAATCTTATCCATAGCTTATAAAATACTTTTATTAACATAACAACACAGGTTTACCCACAGTGTGGACAGCTGAATGCGTAACTTTTGAGCAACCTGATAAAAACCATCCACATTCATCCACAGATATATGCCCGTTTTGGCAAAAACCTCAAAGTTCAGCCATCTTATGCACAACACGCTAACCCTAATCAGAGGGTTAAACGCAAGGCAATTGCACTGACTAAATATTCTATAACAAATTGATTTTATTAACTTTTTTTGTATTACACACAGTGAAATTTTTGCTAACTATAACAATAAATTTAAAAGTAATATTTATTTCAATTTTTTTTATTCCGAGTTCAAGTCTTAAGGTTAAACATTTTAAAAGTTAGAAAATTACAACTTTTAATTACCTATTTTGTTTGCTTAATGCAGTATTTGATAATCGGTAAAGGAAACATGTCGCAAAGCTTCGCAAAATATGCGCAAGTAAAAACATGCCGTGTATACTGGGCTGAGCCAAAAAAACGAGGAAAGATACGCCATACCCTCTCAAAGGTATCTATCATTTGAATGGGTAGGCGTAAAAGATCACTCAGGAAACGAGAAGCCAATCGCAAATTACAACATGGTTAAAAAACAACCATGTATAGATAATTGCTAATAGGTTAATATTTGGTCACGTTTGGGTTCGCCCATAATATAGGCTGTATGCAAGCAACCAGGCTTAGGCTTAATTGCTAGCCGTGGAAACAAGGATACAACCTGTAGAACGATGGAGTTGTTGAGCGCTTAGGCAATCAGCACTAATGATGGAAGCTAGCCGGCATGGTTAGTCTTTCAAAACAAATTTGGCTTGCTACTTATTTAAGCGGCAGGTCTTACTAGCTAATAAAAGACAACCACCCCGGGGGTTTTATTAATGTTCTCCGCTAAAACAATACTGGTCAGATCGGTACTACTTGCCGTAATGACAACATCCATCGCCGCATGCGGCAGTGGCAAAAAGGTTTCCGAACCTGTAATCCCAGATCCAACAACCAGCTCATCGGCTGTTGCATCATCAAGCGATGACACTACGTCATCAACCGATGGCACTACGTCATCAACTGACGGCACTGCTTCAAGCTCTAGTGTGATCGTTGTTCCTCCTGCTTCTAGTTCTTCTAGTTCTAGTGTGATCATCGTTCCTCCTGCTTCTAGTTCTTCTAGTTCTAGTGTGATCATCGTTCCTCCTGCTTCAAGCTCAAGTGCTCCCGCTTCAAGCTCAAGCGCTCCTGCTTCAAGCTCAAGCGCTCCTGCTTCAAGCTCAAGCGCTCCTGCTTCAAGCTCAAGTGCTCCTGCTTCTAGTTCAAGTGCTCCTGCTTCAAGCTCATCATCTGTCAGCCCAATGCCAACAGATCCTGTTGATTGTGATGTGGTTGATATAGATGCCGGTAAAGCCGCTTACACAGGTGGTGCTTGTGTAGCTTGTCACCAAGGCTTTGATGAAGTGTCAGGAACAGCTCCTGGCTTAGCACCTGTATTCCCTGGTTTCGATGTTAATAACTTCACTAAGTTTGACGAGTCGGTAATGCCGCTCAGTACATACTTGGCAACACAAATGATGACTGGAAAAGACATGGGTTGTGCTGCTGGTGACAGTGATTGTGAGCAAAAGGCTGAGAATATTGCTGCTTACCTAAAAGAATCTTCGGGTATGCCTTATTGTCAAACAACGTCTTCAAGCTCAGCGCCTGTTGCTTCAAGCTCTTCAAGTTCTAGTGTGATCGTTGTTCCTCCTGCTTCAAGCTCTTCAAGCTCTAGTGTGATCGTTGTTCCTCCTGCTTCAAGCTCTTCAAGTTCTAGTGTGATCATCGTTCCTCCTGCTTCAAGCTCTTCAAGTTCTAGTGTGATCATCGTTCCTCCTGCTTCAAGCTCAAGCGTTCCCGCTCCT
Organism: uncultured Pseudomonadales bacterium; assembly: GCA_947494095.1. Lineage (GTDB taxonomy): Bacteria > Pseudomonadota > Gammaproteobacteria > Pseudomonadales > Cellvibrionaceae > Marinagarivorans. The sequence goes on along the minus strand of CANLTI010000002.1, from coordinate 91,444 downwards.
AGCTCAAGCGCTCCCGCTTCAAGCTCAAGCGTTCCCGCTTCAAGCTCAAGCGTTCCCGCTTCAAGCTCAAGCGCTCCCGCTTCAAGCTCAAGCTCAAGCGCTCCTGCTTCAAGCTCAAGCGCTCCCGCTTCAAGCTCAAGCGCTCCTGCTTCAAGCTCAAGCGCTCCTGCTTCAAGCTCAAGCGTTCCCGCTTCAAGCTCAAGCGTTCCCGCTTCAAGCTCAAGCGTTCCCGCTTCAAGCTCAAGCGTTCCCGCTTCAAGCTCATCATCTGTCAGTCCAATGCCAACAGATCCTGTTGATTGTGATGTGGTTGATATAGATGCCGGTAAAGCCGCTTATACAGGTGGTGCTTGTGTAGCTTGTCACCAAGGCTTTGATGAAGTGTCAGGAACAGCTCCTGGCTTAGCACCTGTATTCCCTGGTATCGATGTTAATAACTTCACTAAGTTTGATGAGTCGATGGTATCGCTCAATAAATACTTGGCAACACAAATGATGACTGGAAAAGGCATGGGTTGTGCTGCTGGTGACAGTGATTGTGAGCAAAAGGCTGATAATATAGCTGCTTATCTTAAAAAGTACTCTAATACACCTTGGTGTGAGTCGGTTGCTAGCTCTTCTTCTATGAGTTCAGAAATGTCTAGTGCTTCAATGTCTAGCTCTTCAATGCCTGCAGCAACGAATGACGCAACGGTTCAATTTGTTTACCCAACACAAAAAGCTCACTTAGGTGGCGCAACGAGTGTGAAGGTTGCATTAAAAGTCATCTCTACCAAAGTAGTTGGCGCTGTTGAAAGTGTAACCATCAACGGTATGGCGTTAGCAGACGATGGTATGGGTATGTGGGAAGCTGACAGCCTAGCGGTAGCTGCAAGCCTTGATAATCAAGAGTTTAAAGTTGTTGTACGTGTTGCAGGCGAGAATGCAGAAGCAAATAGCTTATTCTTGAGTAACTTAGGTAATCAGCAAGCACCTAAAGCGGGTGAAAATCGTGTATACAGCATCCGCAGTGTCGCGTTTGATACTGATGATGAAGTGCTTTACTACTCAGATCCTTATGGCGCTCAGCTGTATAAATACAACAACATCACCGGTGAAAGTGAGTCTTTATACACTGGCATGATTAGTGATCAGCAAAGTGATGATCTTAATTGGTCAATCGGAGTTGATAGTGCTAACGATACGGTTTATTTAGCTGCTGATGCTTATAGCTTTGGCGAGGTAGGCACTAATAAATACAGTGTTAGCCTAGTTAAGGTCGATAGTACTGGTGAAACTGTAACCCCAGAAGCAGATGGTTTCTTAACCTCAGCTAAAGGTTTGGTAGTTGATATTGAGGGTGCAGCATTAACCTCGCTTAATGGTACGACCCCTGAAGCCTCTATCTATACCATGGATTTTGGCGGTACTGATACATTCCAGCGCTGGGGTATTGATGGCGTGGGTCCTTACCTAGCGGGTAAGCCAAGCTACTCAGATGCTAATGCTGACAGTACTTTATCTTCTACTTTAGGCTTAAGTGCGTTTACTGGTCATATCGACGGTGAAAATAGTAAATTCTTGTTTGCACGTGCTTACAAAACCATTGAGAAACGCGGTTTTGCTTCACTGGTTGAGCTAACGTCGGTTAAAGTAGGTGGGCGTCCACGTTCAACGGCTAAAGAGTTAACTTTACTTGAAGGTATTAGCCCAACAGCCTTGCTTTACACTAAAGATGGTTCTGGAGTGTATATTGCCGATCAGAGTCGCGTTTGGTTAATGGATCTGTCTGATTACAGCAAGGTACTCGTTACTTCAAGTAATGGTGCTGATATCGAGAAGGGTACGGGCCCAAGTATTAGCTCTAGTGTTTCAGGCATGGCGTTACACCCTAGCCTTAATTACTTGTACTTAGCGGTAGATACCTATGGTCTTATTATGGTTGACCTAGATACGGGTAATCGTATTCTTATCGTCAGGTAGTATGATTAAGTATTAGATAACCTAGTATTCAATCTGGGTTACTTTAAAACCCCCTTTACCACGTAAAGGGGGTTTTTTTATGGCACTAAAAAGTATATCGCCGTGATTTTAGATATTTTAATGAAAAAAGTGGTTAATTTTTGACCTTATACGCATAACTTGTTGAATCAAAGTGTTACTGTATGCGGTAATAGCATTTAAAGTAATGCAGGTATCTGTAAGCTATTACTTATTCTAAAGTAACTATTCAGCTCAGCTGACAAACCTCACCTGATAGGGTGCTGGTGGATTATTTTTTGGGCATTTAAGCGCCGAGCCTTGCAGGGAAAGCAAGGGGTAGACAGTGCACCGGCATAAGGATATGCAAGATTAGACTTTGCAGGAGCATAAAGTCGCAGGTGGTTTGAGCGGCCCAGTCAATGATTCATTAGCGCCCCATTTCGGTACCTCTGAATAGTTACATTCTAAAGATGGTTGGTAAAGGAGAGTATTTATGATGTACATAAAACAGAGTCTAAGGCTGAGTGCTGCTATTGTAGGCGCCTTATTGATAGCTGCGTGTGGTAGTGATGGTGATTCAGATTCCGGAACAGTGGGCGGCTCTACGTCTGTTACTAGCTCTTCAGCACAGATAAGCTCTGTGGCATCATCGGTATCAGTAGCGTCAAGCATTAGCAGCTCTTCACCCAGTGTCGCTTCGAGTAGTAGTGACTCTAGTGTTTCTTTCTCTAGTACTTCTTCTGTACCCTCCTCTATGTCGAGCTCATCAAGCTCTATAGGTGAGGCCAGTTTATTGAGTGTGATTTACCCTGGTCAATATGCTCATCTAGGCGGTGTAAATAGTACCAAGCTTGTTGTCGCAGCTGATACACCCGAGGCTATGGGCAGTGTCACTAACGTAAAAGTGGCTGATCAATTGTTGGTTGCCAACGGTGACCACTGGGTACTGGATCGTTTGGCGTTAGATAACACCAACGGTACCAACACGTATCCTGTTTTGGTTGAAGTTAACAACGAATGGCTTGTCAGCACTGATTTGGTCTTCAATAACCAAGGCCAAGGTTTAGCCACTCAAGCAGGGGCTAACCCTATTTATGCCGCTAAGGGTATAGCATTCGATAATGATGACGAAATTCTTTACTTCTCTAACCCCTTTGATGCTGAGGTTTATCAATACAATAATGCAACTGGTGTAAGTGATGTTATATACCAAGGTGATCGGTCAACTCAAATTAGTGAAGAGTTGTATTGGCCCATATCGGTCGATAGTCAAACGAATACAGTTTATTTATTGGCCGACTCCTACTCTTTTGGGGATGTAGGCAGTAATACTTACTCTATTGACTTGGTATCCATTCGTGAGGGTGAAGTAAAAAAATTCCCTGAGACTGGTGGGTTTTTAAAGTCAACAAAAGGTATGGTACTTGACTTGTCGGGCGATGCGCTGTTGTCGCGTAGTGGCACTTCACCTCAACCTTCTCTTTATACACTAGATTTCCACGGCCAAGATACCTTTCAGCGTTGGGTTGAAGATAGTGGTGATTTCTTCTTGGAAGTTCCTCCCAGTTATTCGGCTGTAAATAGTAATAGCACACTGCCCTCTAGTTTATCGCTAACGGCTTTTACCGGGATAATCGATGGCGATAAGAGCAGGTTCTTATTTGCGCGAGAATACGAAACAAGTGCCGTAAGAGGAACCCCCTCTTTGGTAGAGATAACCTCTACCACTTTAAGTAATGGGCGAGTACGTAGTACAGCAGCTCAATTAACAATGTTGCAGGGCATGATAAAACCAACGGCTTTGCTCTACAGTAAAGAGGGTACTCAGGTATATATTGCAGATAATGATCGCATTTGGTTAATGGATATGAATGACTTTACTCAGCAGCTGATTACCTCAAGTAATGGCCCTGATGTTGTGAAAGGTAGCGGCCCTCGCATCGGTTCTAAAGTTACTGCCATGGTATTGCACCCTACGCTTAATTATTTATATTTAGCGGCAGGTAATAACGGTGTCATTATGGTCGATTTAGAAACAGGGAATCGAGCAACTTTAGCGAAGTAAGCGGTTATCAGTGCGCAAGCCTTTATGTTTATTGGCTTGCGTAATAATTTAACATGTAACTATTTGGTTAGGCTGATAAACCTCACTTGAGCGGCCCAGCAAATGATTCATTAGCGCCCTTATAGCGGTACCTTTGAATAGAGTAGTTACTTTAATTTTTATGTTGAGGTTTTTAATGAAATTTGCGACTAGTTTGCCGCCCTTTTTATTGGTAGGTAGCATCTTGTGTTTAGCCGGTTGCGGCAATAGCGACGCTGATCAATCTAAAGGTGGTCAGCCAGGTTCAAGTAGCTCTGCTAGCCAAAGTAGTAGTCAAGCACCTCAACTGTCGATTGGCTCAGTTAAATTTATATACCCTACTCAGCAGTCACATTTAGGTGGCGTTGAGCAGGTCCCCTTAGTGGTGCAAATCATAGCGCCGAGTGATCAGCAATCTACAGTTAGCCAGTTAAAAATAGGTAATGTAGAGTTTGAAAAAAGGGGACAATATTGGTACTCCACCAGCGACCTAATGATTACTAAGGCGGGAAAGCAAAATTTTGACGTGCAGGCAGAGCTTGCTGAGACCGGTGAGTGGGTCAATGCGCCAGCACTCTCATTGAATAATGGCTCTTTTATTCAGGCGAGTAGCCAGCAGATTTACTCCATTAAAGGTCTCGCCATAGATTTAGACGACTCAACGATATTCTTTTCTAATCCATATGATGCTGAGATTTATGAATTAGACTTTACCTCATCGAATGCAGAAATTATTTATAGTGGTGAGCCAACGAGTAATTTGGGGGCGTTTATCTATTGGCCAATTGCTATTGATAGTGCGGCCGATACACTGTACTTATCGGAAGATAAATACAGTTACAATCAACAAGAAAGCGAGGACGAATATACCGTAAGCTTGGTCAAGATTGCTCCTACTGAAACGCAAAAATATCCAGATAGTGAAGGTTTAATTAAATCTACCAGAGGTTTATTTTTAGATATTGATTCTGTGATGCCGATGTCTGGTTATAATGCAAATAGCCCAATCCCTTCTATTCTCTCTATTGACTTCTTAAGTCAAGAAACCATTCAGCGGTGGTTTCTTGATGGTGATAATGTTTTTGTTGAGTCTCCTAATGTACGAGGTGTCAATGATGAAAGCTCGTTATCGCCAGATTTAAACATTTTAGCATTAGCGGGTTATTTGGATGCTGATAACTCTAAAGTGCTTGTGTCTCGTGAATTTGCCAATGATGCAAAACAGGGTGAATCGGCATTAATAGAGGTGACTTCAGCGAGTACCGGAGGCACACCAAGAGTCACGGCAACCTTTAAAACATTACTTGAGCAGATCAAACCTACAGCCCTAGCGTACAATCGTGAAGGCACTCATGTATTTATTGCCGATGCGAATAAAATTTGGAAGATGAATATGGCTGATTACACTAAAGAATTAGTCACATCGAGCAGTAGTATTTTAAGTAAAGGTGCAGGTAACCCCATTGGTAACAATGTTACGGCTATGGCCTTACACCCCAAGTTAGAGTACTTGTATTTAGCGGCTGATACTAATGGTTTAATCATGGTGGATTTGGCTACCGGTAATCGCATTACTGTCGTTAAATAGCTCATAACCTCCAGTCTTAGCCCAACAAAGCCGCTCGCCAGCGGCTTTGTTACTTTAATGCTACAAACCTAACACGTACAAATTTTAAACACCCCGCTTTTAGTTTATAATCACGGCCATTTTCTTTGATGGGCTGTTTGCCATGCTTTACCCTAAAAAATACGATGTGATAGTGATTGGTGGCGGCCATGCCGGTACCGAGGCGTGCTTAGCGGCAGCTAGAATGGGCTGCAAAACTTTATTACTGACCCACAATATTGAAACCTTAGGGCAGATGAGCTGCAACCCTGCTATTGGCGGTATTGGTAAAAGTCACTTAGTCAAAGAGATCGACGCCCTTGGCGGCGCTATGGCTTTGGCAACTGATAAGGGCGGGATTCAATTTCGTGTGCTTAATAGCCGCAAAGGGCCTGCTGTACGCGCAACGCGTGCGCAAGCTGATCGCGTATTGTACAAAGCTGCAATTCGCACTATTTTAGAAAACCAGCCCAATTTAGATATTTTTCAGCAATCGGCTGATGACCTTATCGTTAAGGGTGATACCGTTGAAGGTGTGGTAACCCAGATGGGCGTTAAGTTTATGGCGCCTTCTGTGGTGCTAACCGCCGGGACCTTTTTGGGTGGCAAAATCCATATAGGCCTCGAAAACCACTCAGGTGGCCGCGCGGGTGACCCGCCGAGTATTGCCTTAGCTGACCGCTTGCGCGAACTCGACTTAAATGTCGAGCGCCTTAAAACCGGTACGCCTCCGCGTATTGATGCTAAAAGTGTCGATTTTTCGGGTTTAGAGCCTCAATGGGGCGATACTCCGCTGCCTGTGATGAGCTATATGGGTAAGTTAGAGGATCATCCTGAGCAAGTGTGCTGCTGGATTACCCATACCAACCAAAAAACCCACGATATTATTATGGGCGGGCTCGATCGTTCACCCATGTATACCGGCGTAATTGAAGGGGTTGGCCCGCGTTATTGCCCATCTATTGAAGATAAAGTACACCGCTTTGCCGATAAAGATAGCCACCAAATTTTTATTGAGCCTGAGGGCCTAAATACACACGAGCTCTACCCTAATGGTATCTCAACCAGCCTTCCGTTTGATGTGCAGCTCGAGTTAGTGCGCTCGATTAAAGGCTTTGAAAATGCCCATATTATGCGACCGGGTTATGCCATTGAGTATGATTACTTTAACCCGCAAGACCTAAAATATAGCTTTGAAACCCAAGCCATTAACGGGTTATTTTTTGCTGGGCAAATTAATGGCACCACAGGCTATGAAGAGGCTGGTGCTCAAGGTTTGTTAGCCGGTACTAACGCTGCACTACGCGTCAAAGAGCTTGCGAGCTGGTGCCCCGAGCGTGATCAAGCGTATATTGGCGTACTAGCCGATGACTTGATTACCATGGGGACCAAAGAGCCCTACCGCATGTTTACCAGCCGCGCAGAATACCGCCTATTATTACGCGAAGATAACGCTGATTTGCGCCTTACCGAAAAGGGCCGTGAATTAGGTTTAGTTGATGATGCGCGCTGGGAAGCCTTCTGCCAAAAACGCGAGGGCATAGCGCAAGAGCATCAGCGCTTAAAAACCACCTTTATTCAAGCAGGTACTCCAGAAGCTAAAACGTTAGAGCCTAAAATAGCGACGGCGCTTAACCGCGAATACAGCTTGCTCGATCTACTCAAGCGGCCCGAGCTTACGTACGCCGATATGGCGACTTTAAAAGGTGAGCCCGTTGATGCCGCGAAACCGCCTTTTGCTTTGCATGCACAAGTGGCCGAGCAAGTCGAAATTTTAGCCAAGTACGCCGGCTATATTGACCGTCAACAAGAAGAGGTCGCGCGCTTGCGTGCCAGCTCAGAAATGCTCATTCCTGCCGACTTCGAATACGCTAATATTGAAGGCTTAAGTAACGAGGTGAAGCAAAAGTTGATCGCCGCTAAGCCCGAAACCATCGCGCGAGCATCGCGTATTCAGGGTGTTACACCGGCAGCTATTTCGTTAATACTGGTTACGCTCAAAAAACGCGGCTTGCTCCGCAAGCACAAACAAGCCGAGGCCTCAGCGCCAACAACTCCAGTAAAAGCCAGTTAATTAAGTGATAAAACGATAATGAGTGATTGGAAGCAACAATTTGAAAGTGAGCATTCACTACTATTAAAGGGCCTAAAAAAACTAGGCCTTGATGTTAGCGAAGCGCAGCAAGATTTACTCATGCGCTATTTAGCGATGTTTGTAAGGTGGAATAAAGCCTATAACCTCTCGGCGATTCGTGACCCTAAGGCAATGGTCACTTTGCACTTACTCGATAGCCTAGTGGTGGCACCGCATTTTAAAGGGAGCCATGTTTTAGATGTGGGCACCGGTGGTGGACTGCCGGGTATTCCGTTGGCCATCTTATTTCCGCAAACGCGTTTTACTTTGCTTGACAGTGCCGGCAAAAAAATTCGCTTTTTGTTTCAGGTGATCAACGAGCTGGGCTTAAAAAATGTCGAGGTGCAAAATGTGCGTGTCGAGGCCTTTGAGCCCCCAGTAAAATTTGATGTCATCATCAGCCGTGCCTTTGCGAGTGTGCAAGACTTTGTTAGCTGTAGTGGTCATTTATTGACAGAAGATGGCGCCTTTTGGGCAATGAAGGGCCAAAAGCCCGTTGATGAGTTGAGCGAAATTCAAAAACACTATATTGTCGCCAACTTCACACCTTTAGTTGTGCCTGGCCTAGATGCCGAGCGATGCCTAATACAGTTGCAACCGCTAAATAGCGAGCGCTAATACCTTTTGCATAGATATGCTGTGCATTGATAAAAAGAGAGATGACCGTGGCCAAAGTTTTTGCCGTTACCAACCAAAAAGGCGGCGTAGGTAAAACAACCTCCTCTGTGAATTTGGCCGCCTCTTTGGCTGCAACCAAGCGCCGGGTATTAATGATTGATATCGACCCGCAAGGTAATGCCACCATGGGCTCGGGTATCGATAAGCACGTGCAGCCCTATACGGTTTATGACGTATTAATGGGCGATGTATCCATGGCCGAGGCAATGGTCTTTTCTGAGCAAGGTCAGTACTCGGTATTGGCGGCCAATAGTGACTTAACGGCTGCTGAAGTCCAGTTATTAGAGGTGCAAAGCCGTGAGCAGCGCTTAAAAAGCGCCATTGAGAGTGTTGCCGATAATTTTGACTATATTCTCATCGATTGCCCTCCATCGCTCAATATGTTAACTATTAACGCGCTAACAGCCTGTGGTGGCGTTATTATCCCTATGCAGTGCGAATACTATGCACTTGAAGGCTTGTCATCGTTAAGCGAAACCATCGAGACGGTCAAAGCAGCCTTGAATCCTGAGTTAAAAATAGAAGGCATCTTACGCACCATGTACGACCCGCGGATGAGCTTAACCGGTGAGGTTTCTGCTCAGTTAAAGACGCATTTTGGTGAGCAGCTGTATCATACGTGTATCCCGCGCAATGTTCGCTTAGCTGAGGCGCCGAGTTTTGGGGTGCCTATTTTAGCTTACGATAAAAACTCTAAAGGCGCCCTCGCCTATTTGGCTTTGGCTGGCGAAGTGATAAAGCGCTGTGAGCCTAAACGTCGCAAAAAGACTCAACCTGTCAGCGTTTAAAATTTTAAGCGCTACAGTGCAGCTATTTGTGCCATAAAATAAGAACCAACCCCATTTAGAATTGAACGGATTAACGCCATGAAACGCAAAGGTTTGGGCCGAGGGTTAGATGCCCTTCTAGGAAGTGCCCCCAAACAAGCTGCTAAGCCTATCGCTGGTAAAACGATAGAGCCTTTAAACGCAGCTGATATGCCGGTTGCCGAGCCTGGCCCGCAAGACGGAAAACTGGTGCATTTACCGGTCGAGTTTATGCAGCGAGGCAAATACCAGCCGCGGCGTGATATGCACCCAGAAGCACTCCAAGAGCTTGCTGACTCTATAAAAGCACAAGGGGTTATGCAGCCTATTGTGGTGCGCCCTATTGGTGTCGATAAATATGAAATTATCGCGGGTGAGCGCCGCTGGCGTGCGACCCAATTGGCGGCTATTGATACAATCCCGGTGGTTATTCGCGATGTTAACGATGAAGCGGCGATTGCCATGTCGCTTATTGAAAATATTCAGCGTGAAGACCTAAACCCCATCGAAGAGGCGATATCGCTTAAACGCTTACAGGATGAGTTTGAGTTAACACACCAAGAGGTGGCCGATGCGGTGGGTAAATCACGCACCGGCGTCACTAACTTATTGCGTTTGTTAAATCTAACAGACGAAGTGCGTATGCTGTTAGAGCACGGTGATTTAGAGATGGGTCATGCGCGTTGTTTACTGAGCCTGTCCACTAATTTACAACGCAGTATTGCCCGCCAAATTATTGCGCGCAGTTTATCGGTTCGTCAAGCCGAAGCTTTAGTACGCAAAACCCAACAAGAAGCGAGCGAAGCCCCTAAAATGCAAACCGCCGATGGCGATATTGCAAAGTTAGAAGAGGGTTTGTCTGAGCATGTGGGTGTACCGGTCAAGGTGCAACACGGGGCTAAAGGTAAGGGTAAATTGGTTTTTAATTATAAAAGTCTCGATGAACTCGATGGTATATTAGCGCACTTAAAATATAGTCAGCAATAATTGCTAGTTGGCGTTTAATACCGCTTATAACCTCATTGAAAAAAATAGCTCATCAGTTTACTGGTGAGCTATTTTTTTGGGTGTCTTTTTGTTGGTGATTTTATGTTATGTTTAGCATGTGTTCTAATAGGTTTTAATGCTTTAAAATAGAGGGATTTTATTATTTATGCATATTCATTTACATCACTTGCTTATCGTTTGTGGCGTTATTTTAATATTGAGTGGTTGCAAAGCCCAAGGCGGTCATAGTGAGATGGCAACAGGCTCTGCAGCAGCTTTAGTCAGTAGTAATCATTGTTTTACAGCTATCACCAACTGGCAACAAGCTGCCAAGGTGAATGAATACTTTGAATTTGACTTAACCCTTAATGAAAGCTGCGTGGCTTCTTCGGATATAGCCGCTGTGAGTCTCTATGCTGATATGCCAGCGCATGGCCATGGTACTAATAACCAGCCCGTTGTAAAAAAAGTAGCGCCTTTTATATATCGTATCGAAGGCGTATTACTGCATATGCCTGGCGATTGGCGTATCACCTTAGAGGTTGCCTATATGCATCAAACTCAGGTATCGATGCAACAGCAATTAGAAGTCATTAGTTTTAATGCTACGTTATAATATGCGAATAAATACTCTTAGGCAAAAATCATTTTTTTTAATGGTAGCAATTTTTTTGGTGGTAATAGGTGTTTTGGCGAAAGCATCTTCTGTGAGTGTAACATTTACCGAATCGCAAAAAAAAATAATAAAAAGCCTTACATTAACACAAGAAAAAATAGCACAACAACAACAAAAGGCAGAACCTTCTAATCACTTTCGTCATAATAAATTGGCTAAAAAATTAGGTAAAATATTATTTTTTGATACCCGTTTATCTAAAAATAATGCAATCAGTTGTGCTAGTTGCCACAATTTTTTAACCGGTTTAAGTGATAACAAAAAAATTGCACAAGGCTTAGGTCAAGGTATACGCAATACGCCTACATTAATTAATGCATTTATGCAGCGATGGTATTTTTGGGATGGGCGCGCTGATAGCTTATGGCTACAAGCGCTAGGGTCAATAGAGTCTCCAGTGGAAATGGGAGGCGATTGGCAGTTAATTTACAGCTTATTTATTAACGATAAAGCATTATATACAATATATAATAAAGTTTTTAAAAAAAATCCACTATCAAAAAATCAATCGTTTGCAGATATAGACAGTAATCGCTTTAAAACAAATATTGCAAAGGCAATAGCTGCATTTGTATTAGATATTATGCAGTTTAATTCCCCTTTTGATCACTTTGCAAAAAATATAAAATCCAATAATAATAGTCATTTAACGTTAAATCAGCAGCGTGGATTACAGTTATTTTTAGGTAAAGCCAACTGCATGGCTTGTCATTTTGGACCTAATTTTAGTGATGGTGAATTTCATAATATTCGCTTAATGAGTCAATTAAAAAAACCTAAAGACAGTGGGCGTTATAGTGCTATAGCATTACTTAAAAATAACCCTTTAAATATTTTGGGGGAATATAGTGATATTTCACAAAACGACAGTTATAGCAAAGCCAAAACACAATACTTAACACAACCGAATAATACCCACAATAATTTATGGGCGGCGTATAAAACACCGACATTACGCAATGTGGCCCAAACAGCCCCCTATATGCATGATGGTAGCATGCAAAGTTTAGAGCAGGTGATTGAGTATTATTCTACTTTTAAAAATGCTGTGCCCAATAGCCATAATAATAATTTATTACAACCGCTCAACTTAACAAAAGAAGAAAAATTACAGCTCGTTGATTTTTTGCGATCACTCACTGGCACAATTGAGATCCCTGTGTATGAATAAATTACCATTGACTGTTTTGTTACGCACTGCCCTATTATACATTATTATGTTGTGGGCTATTTTACCGGTTGTATCTAATGCTTGCCCTATTGGTGAGGGGGCGGAGTTTAAGCCTGTGCAAACACCTATTGCCTTTATTCAAAATCGTGAAGGTGCACACCCCTTTAGTTTAATTGAGCCAACTAATTTTGCGATCAATAATGCAGGACAATTAGTAGTGATCGATAGCGAGGCTGGGCAAGTTAAAATAGTGACTTTACAAGGGCAAGAGCTTACCTATTTTGCAACGCACGGTAGTCAACCTGGCGAGTTACTCAACGCAAAAGGTTTAGCACTGGATGACAAGGGTACTGTCTTTATTGCTGATACAGGTAATCATCGCATTCAGCGTTTTGATCATGAAGGTCGGTTTATAAAGGCTTGGGGGCAATGGGGTAATGGCGATGGTCAGTTAAATAACCCTACAGGGATAGCGGTTGATAAGCAGTTTGTGTATGTGAGTGATACGGGAAATAACCGTGTTGTGGTATTTAATAAACATGGCCAATTTATTCGCAGCTTTGGCTCTTTTGGTGATGGTGACAAGCAGTTTAATCAACCGTTAGGGTTAACTACAGACGGTTATGGCAATGTGTATATTGCTGATTCGCAAAATAATCAAATAAAAAAATATTCAAGTCATGGTCAGTTTTATCAATCGTGGGGTGCTGGTGGTCATTTGCCTGGGCAATTAGCTGCGCCCTATGGCATTAGTATTCACCAAGGGCTTTTATATATTGCCGAGCTAGCTAATCATCGTATTCAGGTTTTTAAAGAAAATGGCGAATACTTTAGGCCGCTTACATTAGCGCACCTTCAAACACTACAAGACAATAGCGCGCCAGCTCTAGTTAACTCTACCGATATTCGTGTGCATTATCCGGCATCTTTTGCTATGTCGCCCAATGGGCAGTACACAATAGCCTGCGAGCCCCAAGCTGTTACCTGCAATGCTTATCATGGTGGTAAACGACTTGCGACAGCCGTCATGGAAGACTCTACCCGCTGGGAATTTGGGCCCAGTGGCCAGCATTATGCCAGTAGTATTGCTGTGGCAAATGACGTAATAGCTGTATTAAATGCCGAAGAACACAATATAGGTTTATTCGAACGCACTCAAACAGGAGATGTGCAATTTGTGAGCACGGTGGGCGGTTTTGGTCGACAGGCCGGCTTATTTAAAAGCCCTACCAGCGTTGCGATATCGCATTCGGGTAATATTTTAGCCGTCAGTGATAGTCATAATCATCGCATTCAATTATTTAATGTAATTAAAAATGCTAAAGGGAAATTAACCGGCGTAAAGTTTAAACTATCTTTAGGTCGTTTTGGTCATGCCATTAGTCAATTTAATACGCCCACAAAAATACAATTTGATGCAGTGGATAACTTGTATGTATTAGACCTAAATAACCAGCGCATTCAAATTTTCGATGAAAAGTTCATTTTTAGCCAAAGTTATCCACTGCCGAGCGTTAATCAAGCCCCAGCGGTTGTATCTGATTTTTTATTTGTGAATAAAAATAAGAAATTATTTATAAATTCGAGTAGCAAAACATTAGCGATTGTGGATAAAAACAATAACTTAGAGCAAAATTTAGGACAAAGATCGATAGAAAATAGAAAAAGACAGATGCAAGAAGATCGTTTTATTAGCCCAAGTCATATTGCTGTGGATAAAAATAATAATGTGTATATCACTGATCAAGCGAGCCAAAAAATTAAAAAATTTAATGCTAAAGGTGACTATTTAACGGCTTGGGGTCAGTGGGGTAGTAGCCAACGTGAGTTTTATAAGCCAAAAAGTATCGCAATAGAGCAAGGTATTATTTATATTGTTGATTATGGTAATTACCGTGTACAACAATTGAATATAGAGGGAGAATTTTTAGGAGAGTTTGCAATTGGTCAGCGGCGATTAATGGCTAAGCAATAAAAAACGCCCGCTCTAGGCGGGCAAAAGCTCTGGGTAAAACACATTGAAATGAGTTAACCTTAAAAGCACAACCATGGGGAGCACAATAAAAACCATCCAAAAAAACACTTATCATTAATTCGCTTCAGCTATAAGTGATATTCGATTAAGTCACATTGCACGGTATCTATGAGGGGTAATTTAGCAAAGAGTTCAATACAAGTGATATAAATGATTAACTTTTTATCGCGAATCAAGGCATGGCATAAAAAATGGCTATTTAGCCCGTTAGGTAAGTATTTTTGGTTCATTGGTAAATTTGAAAAACACACATCGCACCACAATGGCTACATTGGCCCAAAAAATATAGCGTGAACTGGCCAGCGCAATGTCAAGTTAGCTTGTACTAGAATAAAGTCCTTCAACTAATACGCGGTAAACCCACCTCATGACTGCTTTTACCCTTAATATTGCGGGCCATCGTGGCCTGCCACAAGACTACCCCGAAAACACTTTAGTTAGCTTAGAGGCTGCGTTAGCAGCTGGAGCCCAAGGGGTCGAGATCGATATTCAGTTTACCAAAGATGGTGAGCCTGTATTGCTGCATGATCTAACGTTAAAACGTGTAACAGGTCTTAGTGGTGATGTGAGTATTTTTGAATTTAGCCTATTGGGGAAGATGAGTGCTCATGAGCCTGCACGTTTTGGAAGTCGCTTTTTACCGACACCCATAGAGTCATTACGTAATGTTGCACCTTTAATGCGCCTTTATCCTCAAGCCACATTATTTGTAGAGCTTAAAGCGGAATCATTTGCACATATTAGTCGGCAGCAAGCAGTGGCAACGTTAGCCACAGTACTAGCACCTATCGCTGATCAATGTGTGATTATCTCGTATGACATTGCTGTTTTACGCTTAGCCCGTGAATTGCTGGACTGGCCTGTAGGTTGGGTATTACATCAATACAACGATGTCACTTTAGCGCTAGCAAAAGAATTTCAGCCTGAGTATTTAATTTGTAATAGTACTAAGTTACCGCCAGCGCCTACTGCGCTTTGTTTGGGGTTATGGCAATGGTTTATTTACGATATTACCGATGCTAAAGAAGCCAAACAACTAGCGGCTCGAGGTGTGAGCTGGATAGAGTCTTGGGATGTAGCGGCGTTAATTAAAAATTTGAAAAAATAGAGCCAAATATTTTTGTGTAAATAGCCATTACCCACAGTAGCACAATAAAGCTTAAGGCAATAACCACCGCAGCAGAGCCTATATCTTTAGCCCGGCCAATCATAGGGTCGTGTGCTAGGGTGATGCGATCGGCGAGAGTCTCTATGGCAGAGTTAATGAGCTCTGTTAATAGTAAAATACACAATGCCGCAACCAGCACACCCCAGTGCGCTAAAGACTCGGCTAAAAAAAAAGTACTGGGGAAAAGTATAGCTGCCATGATAGCTTCTTGCCTAAACGCTGATTCATACTTCCAAGCAAAGTTCAGTCCGCGCAAACTACAAAATGCCGCATTCATAATACGCTTAGTCCCTTTACCGTTAGGCTTGTTGTACTGATCTTTCATGGTGAATCCTGATTATTCGTGTTGATGTGTGGTGCGAGTCAGCTGCTGTAATCGCTCGGTATAATAATCGAGTATTTTGATGACAGTAATATTTTCTGGCCCGTAAACACCCTCTTCATATAAAGCCTGCTTAAAGCAAAAGCACTCATCGGGGCTTAAAACATACTGCTTTTCATGCAGCATAGCTTGCGCACTGACTTGATACCACTGATCGCCTAAATCTAAATGCACCGGGGGTAGGCCAAACTCTTCAATTAAATCGCTCACATCACTGACTGTGCCATCGGTAAAGCTGTACAGCGTGACTGTCTGGTTTGTTTTAACAAAAATATCACCAAAGGCGGTAATATCTAAAATTTGGCTGTCTTCAGCAAGCTTGAGTGTTTGAATGATAGTGAGCGCTTGCTCGGGCGATAGAGTAATACGATAGTGCATAGTGTGGGCTGCTATTAGCTAAGGGCTGTTGTGATAAAGTTATGGTGTAAGGCTTTGCTTACCGTGGCTTATGGGGTGTAAAGCCAAGAAACGACGCTTGCATTTTGTGTAAACAATTATACAAGGGCTGAACATCGATGTGTTCGCACTGATGTAAACAATGTGCAACCGCTTCAAGGGTGGATAGGCAATTATCGCGAGGGGCTTTGCGAATATGGTATTGCGAGCTTACAGCCGCTAAGTGAATGCTAGGGTAAGCGTGCAGCCATGGATTGAGCTGCCAAAGCTTGTAGGCCTTTTTCCAGGTACCATCTAAAAAAACAAAGCGCCAGCCTTTTGGATTGTTGCGTGTATTTTGTGCTAATAATGTCTCAATAGGTTGGGCAGTGCTGTTGGGGTAAACGATACACACAGTGCGCTCTTCTATGTTGAGTTGTTCTTGCAGCAGGGTAAAATCGGCTGCACTTTCACCTAGCCAAAGGTGTGTATTAGCAGCACACAGAGCAACTAAGCGTGCGGTGTTTTTAGCGGCTTTTTGTTCACTAGGGTGTTGAATAATATCAATAATACTGCGATTACTGAGCGGACTAATGGCACTACAAATACAGGTTTTGAGTGGATATAAGCAGTGAGTACAGCAAATGCGTTGGGTCATGAATGAATATCTTAGTTGTTAGGTCATTGTTGTATTATTACAGCATTGCTGAGGCCTTACCCTAGCTGGCCGGTTGATTACGAGCTGTGTCAAGCTGGGTATCGCTTCGTGTATGTGATTTAGTGATGTGTTTAAGTCATGGTAGAATCATCATAGACACATTACACTGCGCGTGATTAGACACTTATCAGCTTATCGTAGCTGTCACACCCGTAGGATTCCAATGAAAAAGACCTTCAAATTAGACCACCCTAAAATCAAAGCCCCTCGTATCGTAGACTCTATAAAGCACGATATAAAAAAATACCTTAAAAAAGAGCGTAAAAACCCTTTGCCTTCTGGTGCTGTTTATTGGGGCTTTGATTGTAAATTTGGTCAATCAGAGGAAACAGCCGTGGATGTACACTTGTCATCATTAACTAAAAATATTGATAACCTTGTGGCGAATAATATCATGACTATTTATGTTGAAATCACCGCAAAAGCTATCGACCCTAGTGACAATAATCATTTACAAGACGATTAGCCTGACATGCCAGTAATATGTGGAGGGTAAACAGGCCCTTAAAGGGGTAGGGACGAGGAAAAAATATGCCGAATAATGACCAAATTAATGGCTGTTGAATATACTGGTTGTAATGTTAAGAATGTATCAATGGGTTTACCTATATCACTCTCTAATGTGGATCTTTTATGTGTATTTTTTTAGCTTTAATATCATTATTTGGTCGTTCATCTCATTTTAGGTACTTGCGTATTGTTATCTCATTGAGTCTTTCTACGCTTTATTTGCTATTGGGCTCTCAAGTACAGGCACAAGCAGGTGGGGAGGGCTCTGACCCCAGTGCGATAGAAGAGGTGATTGTTCTTGGTGAGCGCAAGGGAGACTTTACGATTATTACTGAGAATGCTCAAAAACTAGTCGATGTGCCCGGCGCTTTAGGTGATCCATTATCGGCAGTATTTAGCTTACCTGGCGTGGTGTCGGGTGATGGTGGAGAGCCATCAGTACGAGGTTCTTCTCCTGCCGATAATCTCTATTTAGTCGATTTTTTACCAGCTGACTATATCTTTCATGACTTCTCATCATCTATTTTCAGTGAGTATATTTTACAAGATTTCCAATTATATTCAGCCGGATTTGGGCCTGCATACAGCGGTGTGACTGGCGCTGCATTTGGCATCACTTTAAGAGAGCCAAGTCACCAAGATTTTGGTGGCACCTTGGACCTTTCGTTATTGCGCTCAGGTATTTTTATAGAAAGTGCGCTCACAAAAAATACAGCCTTTTATGTATCGGCACGTAAGAGCTTTATTCATTTAGTGGTTGATGAGCAATCAAAAGAAGATGCCGAAGATGAGGGCGACGGTATTCGTATTATCGAAGCCCCGCAAGATGAGGATTATCAATTCAAATATTTATGGAATATTGCTGATAATCATAAAATAACATTTAATGCTAATGGTGCCACAGATTATGTTGAGGCCGAGCTCACTGAAGATGCAAATTTCATTGCCACCAACCCCGACTTTGCAGGATTAGCAAAAATTGTAAAAGATTATGATGGACAAAACATCATTTACTCTTATGCAGGTGATACTTTAGAAGATATCACGCTAGGGGTTGGCACAACAAAACTCACAACAGGAACTTACTGGGGCAATAATTATGAAAGTGAGTTTGAGCAAGAGCGCTCTGTTGCTAAAGGAAAGCTCAGTTATGCTATAGCATCTCATCATACATTAAGTGCGGGTATGCAACTGATCAGCGGCGACTACACATTAAATTATGATGGCGTAATATTAATTTGTACCGAACAAAACCCCGATTGCAGTACGGCACAGCGTGAAAGAATCACTTTATATGACACTATTAATATTAAAGAATCAGCTATTTATATTAATGATAGTTGGGCTATTAATCAAAGAGCCACTTTAGCAGTCGGCGCGCAATGGTATAACAATGATTTTACTGATGAGTCGCTAACGTTACCGCGTGTTACGTTAGATTATCAACTCACTCACGATATAGAAGTGAGTGCACGTTATGGTCATTATGCTCGCTTACCCGAAATACAATACACTTTTCCAGGTATTGGTAACCCCGAATTATTAACCGTAAAAGCGACCCACAGTGTTGTGGGGCTTGAGCACACACTCAATAATAGCTGGAGTGTGAATATCGAGCTGTACAATAAAACCTTAGATAATTTAGCTACAGCAATACCCTCAGGTAATAACGCAGTACAAGATCAACCACCTTATATTAATGCGACAACAGGCAAGGCGATGGGTGTTGATCTATTAATTAATAAAAATAAAACCAATAATTGGTACGGCTGGTTGGCGATGAGTTATGGTAAGAGTGAACGCACGAATACGATAACGCAAACAACCAACGATTATTATTTAGATACGCCATGGCTAGCAACATGGGTTGCTAATTATCAATTTAATAAAAATATGGATATAGGTTGGCGCTTAAGTTTAAAAAGCGGTGAAGCCTATACGCCTATTATTGGTTTAAAAAAGGGTGATGAATTTTCAGATACTATTGTGCCAGAATATGGTGAAGCTTATTCTAAGCGATTGCCTACATATGCACGGTTAGATGTTCGTTATAAGTGGGACTTTCACATTGGTAGTTTTCCTTCAGCATTAATTGTTGATGTCATTAATGTGCTTAATCGTGAAAACATAGAAACACGAGAACTTGACTACGATAAGATAGAGAGTACAGACAGTGCGGTAGTCACAGAAGATATTGCCGGTTTAGGTATTTTACCCACAATAGGTCTTAGAGTCAGTTTTTAAATCGTAAGATGTCAAAGAAAAAATATTAAGCCCTATTTTTAAAGGGCTTAATATTGTTTATGAAGAAACGTCTATTTTAATAGTTCATGACCTTGGGGTAATGTGCGTGAAATCCATAAGGCGAGTTTATGACGCATATGAGATTCGTCTTCTTGATTTTTGGCTAAGGGTTGAATCAGTTTATCGTGAACTAATAGCTTATAAAGGTAGGTGATTTTTAATTTCGCTGAATCTGTGGCTTCAAATTCACCAGCGCCACGTTTTTGAGCATAAATTGCACCTACTCTTAGGGCTTCTGTCACTAGCGCCGCTTCATTTTTTATTTTTTTCATGGTTGGTCCTTATAGCAAAAAAGCTGTCACTGAATATAATCAGTGACAGCTTAGAAGATATAACTCGCAAAAGAAAGTGCAAAGGCTAATGAAATCTCACACTTATTTTGCCTTAAGTATTACCAGTCTTTATTGACTTCTCGCCAAGACTCACGACGGTTTTTAAGGTCGGGTTGACCTAAATCGATACGTTTAAGCTCACCTTCATTGCTTTGTGTTAAGCCTTCCTCATTAGGTTCTGCATAAAAATTATCGCCTAAATCGATGGCATCGGGTATGGCTTCTCCGACCTCAGTACCGTCGGTAATTGTCTTCCCTGCTTCGGTAACAGCGCTATAAGTGGGTGATAAACCGTTAAAGAATTCACGTTGATATAAGCGCGTATTACCCACTTCACCAGAGCATAAGTCATCCGTAGGGGTAAAAGCAGTAAAGAGTAAACTTGTCGAATACAAAGCGGCTTGGCCAATATTGCGGGCATAGTTATTAGGGAAATCTAAATACCAGCCTTTGTTATCGTTAACAACTTTTGTCACATCATCAGTCGTTGCTGCTGGGTCGCCTGTATTTAAAAAGACTTGGCTGCCATTCAGGTTTTTAACTTGCCCATTACTATATGTTTGAATGTTGGTTGTATCGATTAATTCACGCTTTTTAATGGTAGTGCCTGTTAATTCACTGAGTGCATTCATAGGCTCTTTTAAGCCATAAAAACCATTATTGGAGGTGTAGGTACCATCAATATCATTAAAAAATCGCCCGGTACCGGCAAATACCCAATAATTATAGTCTTTATCAATGCGGGTAAAAGGTGCGCCGCTAAAGGCTTGATTTACAACATCCAGCATTTGAGTGTCTTTAATGGTAACGCCTGCAGCGCCAAATGTGAGTTGGGCGCGGCGTAGTTGCCCCTCGGGTTTATCAATCGAGCCACCGACTAAACCATAATAAATGACATCATCTTGAAAATCGCGGTTCCAGTCAGTGGCATGTACACCGCCTACAAAGGCATTCATGACACCGGTATCATATTTTTTAAGTTGTTTTTTACGCAAATCAAATAAAAATAACTTAGCACTCTGGTCGCTGACAGCTGTTTTTTGTGCGTTGCGCATATTAGAGGCATCTTTACCATAAGGACCAGAGCCAAAGGTTAAAAACCAGCTGTTGCTAGTGCCTGCGGTGTAATTACCTGTTCGGGTATTAGGGCTACGTGCTTTGATGATATCGACATTGGTTGTGGTAAAGCCTAAATTAGGGTCGGTTATTTCTGCCACTAATTTAGGTGGCTTTTCTGGGTTAGTAATATCTAATACAACCCAAGCTGAACGCATAGTTTGTGGTGTACCTGCGTTATCGACCTCAATAGGGCCACCACCAAAGCGCATACCGGCGACTAAAATAGTGCCCCAGCCTCCTGGGTGATCAGCATCATCATTAAAAATATTGACATCAAAGCTCTGCAGTTTTCCATCCATATAGGCAACATGCGGATAATCGTGATTAGTTAACCATTGCAGATGAGGTAATAAGTTGTACGGTACATAACCCCATAGCTCGGCCCCTAATGGATGCTTATCGGTAGAGTATTTTTTGTCGCTCGCATTATAAAATCCTCCATTAAAAGCATGAATCATCCCGTCATTAGCCGAAGCATAAACAACGGTGCGCCTGTCTTTGTACTGTTCTCGATAGGTTAAATAACTCGAATCAGAAAACTCAATATCATAACCGACTTTAGGAGCACTAATAATCAACGCAGTGGCATTGGCTATATCCCCTAAGCGCCATGTTTCTAAATTGGTAGTTGTTGTATCTATATTGGCGGCACGTGATCTAAAGTCGGGGTAATCCTGTCCGCGAATATAATTAATTACTTTTTCAGTACTGGCCACATTACCTAATAAATAATTATTAGGGCCTGTAAACGTGGCAGGAACAAAATCTTTAAGGTGAGTGTTTTGTGTGATTAAACCGTCGTTATTATCATCAATGGCGGTCAAAATATGCCGTTGCTTTTGCGCCGATGTGTTATAAATTCGCTGAGTGATGGGGTCGGTGACTTCTGCTAGTGCTTGATGTGCGCTCCATACCGGTTTTAAAGTATGCAAAGATACCAGGCCACCTTGTTTGGCGCCACGTGTGCCATCAGTATTAATGTTATACCGTTGAGCCATCATGTTTTTACTTGTTGCGTCATATTCAATATCAATAATCTTATCAGCTGTTGTTAGTCCTCGGCTTCCGTCGGTATCTTCGCGTACATGGTTATGTTCATCCATAAACATGCCATTTAACGTTCCTACCCAGCTTAATTCACTCCCCGCATAATTAAGTGTAGGATAATAAAGGCTTTGTAAAAATAGGCCAACGCCATCGCCTGCACTGGTGACTACGCTTGAGCCTGTGCCAGAAGCAGCACCGGCTAAAATTTCGGTAATGACTTTGTCAAATTGAATTTTTAGTTCTTTAGGGTTACTTGCACTATGATAATTGTCGGGTATTCCATCAGGTGTTGGCGCACCAGTAAGGTTATTAACTGCATCCCATTCGCTTTGTAAATCTGGAATTTTGTTACCATTAGTATCTTTAAAGCCGCCATACTTTGCTGCGTAATATAAAGGCTGCTCCAAAAATTGTGCTTTACCTGAAGCGACTATGAATTTTTTATAAGACCAGCCATCTTTTTGTGAGCAGTTTCTACAGCCGTCGCCGTCAAAACCATTAGTACCTGATACCACATGAAAGCCGTTGCCTTGTTGGTTAATAGCATTACCATTAATAGAAATAGCACGGGTTACACCATTAACGACAAAGCCAAAGCCCATTTTATAAAAAGTAGAATTTTTAAGTACGCGGGTTTTAACGGTTAAACGTTGTTCGTCTAATTCGTAAGCGATTAGGCCGTTAATATCTTGGTCAAAGTCACCACCTTGCTCACTATCTTCCCAGGTAACATACATTAAGCCGGTATAAATACCATCTCCATCACTGTCATTGTGAGGTTCAATAATTTTAAAATCGACAATAGCGCAATTACCTTTAACGTCTTTATTTCGGCAAGCAGGAAATATTGTAATTTTTTTATGTTCTTGATTAGGCCGTGGTAAGACTATTTTAGGTATCGAAGGCGCTAACGAAAATCCAAAAGTATTGACTGTTTGGTCACCATCAATATCTTTATTAATATCATTGGTTTTTGCATAAAACGCTAAGCCTGATGAGTAATAAGAGCCATTTAAACGTGGTGCGTCAGGGCAAGTACCTCTCACAGAAGATAAACCGCGTACAACTTTTTCGGTGCAAAGTTCATCTTGATTTGCGCCAAGGGTTTTACCGACAAAGTACTGTTCACCTTTAATGCCCTCGAGAGTCCCTAGGCGATCTGTAATGGTATTTAACCCTGTTGCTGATAAATTAATATCAGAAGCGTTTAGGTTATTACCATCATAAGAAATAGTAGAGCTATTAAAAGCTAATATATTTAAATTTGAACAGTAGTTATCTGTTGTGAGTGGTTTTTCCCACATAACCGGCTTTAGATAAGGCGATATAAAAGAGTCATTGGCTGTAAATTGACGTGTGGGTGTTGCGCCAGCTAGATAGCGATACGTTTCTAGTAATATCTCACCAAAAGGGTTACCCCAGTTAGTACAGCTTCCATTATCAAACGTATTTAAGCCCCATGTGCAATTATCAGCCTGGTAAGTTCCTGCTGTTAAGCCTGTTTTTTGGGCATGCCAATTCGCCAGACGTAGGCTATTAAGACCTTGAATAATACCTCCATTAGCTAAGGTTGTTTTAAAGGTTCCATCGGTAGTGGTGTTGATTTCGTCGCTTAACGGGCCAATATTTTTACGCAATACGCCACCATCTTTATTGCGCATATAGCTACCGGTTAGCAAGCCAAATTGAATTTCACCTGCTTGCCCATAGCGTTGTAATAGCCCGGTGGGTTTGCTGTTACCTTTGGGGTATTTAAGGCATTCTTCACGTAGTGCATTACTTTTAGAGGTGCACACATTGACTCGAGCAATGTAGTCGGCTATTTGATGCTCACTCTTTTTAGGGCTTTGATGGTGTACGTAAATACCTACGCTCATTAATACACCAGGATCACTATTGGCCGCAGAGCCTCCCGTAATATACTGCTCATCTTGATATAAGCACTGCCATCTTTCACCGGCAGGCCAAAAGTTAAAATTACCTTTTACTGCTCGTATAAGAGGTGGCTGGGTGCTTTTGTGCGAAGCCATTCCCATGCTTAAATCAACGGTGGTATTACAAAATGTCACACCCGAATCAACAGCATTTTTACCGACCTTAACATTAAAAGGAGTTAAAAATTTTAAATCGGCACCGTTATAATATTTAGCAAAGCTATGGGCATCGCTGGTTAGGTGTGAGCGTTCTAGAATAGTTGTTTTATCGGTATCGGTGGAGCGTAAACCGCCATAAAGAATTTTACGGACAATATCGATGCGGGTCATAGATACCCAATTTAAAAAATTACCACTCCATTGATTTTTGCCGCCTCTATTACAGTAGTAACTTGTTGAGGTCGGTGTACTTGGTGAAAAAACACCGCTGCCATAGACATAGCACATTTCACTATCAAAATAGCCTATGTATTCAATAGTTTTATTGTAGGTTGTATCAGCATTGCCATCACCATTAATATCATCAAAATCGTTATAAGCTTTAAAAAATAACTGATGGTCTGATGACATGCTTAACATAACCATCGGTGGTGTATTATTACCGCCACTTAACGGTGGTGTGTTTTGGTAATCATAAGCTGACTGTGCATGAGTATAGGAAGCCGATAATACAATAATAACAGTACAGATTATGAGTAATAGGTGTGATAGCCAGTCGTTTAAGTTGTATGATTGCGATAATACATTATTAGGATGTATTTTTTTCATTGTTATTAGCATATTATGACTCCTTAACAATGCGGTAAGTTGTTTGCAAAACAACGGTGGCGCGGTTAGCGTTACCACTAGCCATAGCGGTGATACGGTAAAGCGGTTTATAGTTTTCATTTTCGCTAGCTTGTACACTGGCACCTTGTGTACTAAAGCCTGTGCCTAGCTCTAAACCTACATTGGTAAAACATAAAAATTCTATGATGTATTTAACAGGCGTTTTTAAGCCATCGATTGTAAGTTTTTTGTGTTTACTGGCTATATCCCATAAATTTAAAGTGTCATCTTTCCAAAAATCTTTTTTAGGGTTTGTACTGGCATTGGCAATATAGCAATGTGCACGCTCTGTGCCGGCGTTAAAATTACCAGAAAAGCATAAACCTCCCTCGCAATTTGAGGTAAAGCAATCATTACCTGTACAGCTTGTATAATGCTTTTCTAACTTTGGTGGGTTAGTGGCTAAGTCTTCTTCAATAATGGTTAAGGCTGTTTCTGCCGCTTCAAACGCGACACTACGGTCATGTGCACTCGATACCATTTTGAGTTCTAGCCCAGAGTTTTGCATACTAGTAATGCCAATAACCGTTAACACTCCTAATATAACAAGGCTGATAATTAATGCTGCACCTTGCTGATATTTAAAATACAGAAGATGATCATATGAAACTTTAGGGGATTGTATGATTAGGCTCATGTGTTTTGATTCCTAATTTGAATGGTTGTGCTAACGACTTGACGCATAAATAAACCCAGATAGGCCCTACCATTAAATTGAATATTTTGCGGATCAGCGAAAACAGGTGATTTAGACCGCAAGAGCATATTTATTTTTACGGTATAAACGCTCTTCCAATCATCGCTATCGGTAAATCCATCATTATTAATATCCATATTGTTAGCACTACGATATTCGTTAATAACGCCATTGCCACTGGTATCAACACCGTAAATAAACTGAATATTTTCAACGCCTGTGGCAAGCTCTTCGGTGCGCATGGTTAGGGCACCATTATGCGCAATCATAGCTTGGCGTTTAAGAGCGGGTGTCCCAGGGAGCAAGCTAGAGTCACCGATAAAATATGCATGAGATATAAGTGGCATAATACGAGCGCCCGCTTGATATGAGGCTGTCGGCAGTGCTCGGGGGCAATTGGAACCACTACACTGTGAGCAGGTATAGCGGCCACGTATAATGTCATTGCAATTATTTGCTGAAATACCGTGGCTGACACTGTTGGGCCCGCTAATAGTGCTGGCGGTAAATACAGCGCTAAAGCTACATGAGCCATCGACAATAGCTATGGGTTGATTGATTTCAAAATTGTGATTATTCCAAAGCGTAATATTTTTTGTCGTCGGATTTTGATTACGGACTAAGAATTCATTTTCAGATTCACCACGACGAATCAATAAGGAATCGGTATTGGCGAGTGCTAAATTACGGTACCCCACCGGAAAGCTGCCGGTACCACTGGTATCGTCAAAGCCGGCAATACCGGCGGTGCCAATAAAACTCATCATATCACCGGTGATAATATTGACTTGCTCTGTATTATTATTGGCGCAACCAATATAGCCGGCCATGCGTATATCGCGGCTTAAGGTGTCTAAGGCAAAACGAGCGTTCTCTTGAATGTAGGAGATTTCTTTGTGGTCTAAATAACTACGTTTGCTAGCAATGACAACCTGAAATACACCATTTAAAATAATCATACCAATCAGCAAAGTGACCATTAATTCAATCAGGGAATAGCCTCGCTCATTTTTTTTAATGAATAGTGTATTGAGTGATAAATTACCAATATCATAATTCATATTAAATACCTGAGTTTAATGTATAAGTTTGACGTTTAGAGTCAGTCGTTGCATTGGGTTCTTCTTCGTTAATTTTGACAACATCAAATTCAATGTTAATACTGTAGGTATCACCGGTTAACTCGATAGACGATTGCCCGCCAGGCAAGCGCTGGCTAATATTATTGCGCCAGTGCTGAATGTCCCAATCGCGCATTTGTTGAGCATTGCAGTTGGCATTAACACCTTCGCACGCTTTGGCAACCCCCGCATTATTACCCATAGCAATTTGATAGATGGGCGCCACAGCGCGGTTTGCTCGCATACTTTCGAGGATATCTTGCGCTAAAAAAACTGCCTGTGAATAAGAGTAAGCCTGATGATTAAAGCGCATGGCTTGTGTTTGCATGCCTAATACACCTAGCATGCCAACCCCCATAACAAAGAGTGATATCATCATCTCTAAAAGTGTTGCACCACAAGACTTTTTGATAGCAATACCATATCGCTTAGTGGTAAGAGGGTTTTTTTTTGTTAGGGTGTAGGTGCTTAGCATGACAAATTGCTCACTGTGGTTTTACCAAAGCCATCATCAAAACGACTTTCATGGATACCATCGTTATTTTCTAAATCACGGGTTATCATTGTTCTCCCGCTGCGCTCAATAATGACGCCACGCGCGTAAACTAAGTCTTTTTCTGGTTCGCAAATTGTAACTAATGCACGCTGCTTATTAAGGCTAAAACCTTGACTGTTAAAACTGAGTGCATTAATGGCTTTTGTATCGGCTATATCAATAATACTCAACATGTAATTACCGATATTGGAATAACTTAAAATAATTTTTTCGGTATTTTCACGCTGGGCATTTTGAGCAACGGCAGCGCCCGCCCCATTATCTAAAAATACAATCCAGCCTTGGCTCCAGCTGCCACCGCAAGTATCGCCATTAGCACTGGCGCACAGTGTTGCTACGCTATTGCGAGAGGCGGCTTCGCTGCGAGCGGTGACAACTGCTGTGGCTATACGATTTTGTAGGCTTTCGATATTATTTCGCTTAATCACACCCTGATAAGAGGGCGTAGCTATCATCATTAAAATGGCAGCAATAAGAATCACAATCATTAACTCAATCATGCTAAAGCCCTGTTGTTGACTCACTGTTTTTGATTCAAGTGTTTTTGAGTCGGGTGTTTTTGAGTGGAGTATTTTGTGTGTTTTCACTGCTGGACTCTTTTGAGGTATTGATTGCTGGATATCACATAACACCCGATATTTTTTGAAGGCATTTTAGTAAAATCAAAAATACAATATGACGACACCATTCAATCACTAGATAAGGTTGCGGCTATGGGTTAAACATTAGCGTATTAGCCTATGGCTTGTTACCACTGGCAAGATAAACGGGAGAGGGTAATGATTGATGGAGCTGTTATGCTTAAATAATTGATAAAAATATTTTCTTATAGCATAAGGTTTTTAAAGCCATGAGTTAAACGGTTTTAAACAGCGATAAGCGGTGTTTTATTTTGAAGAGTTTGGGATTGTCTATTTTTAGGTGCTAATTGTTATATTAAAAGGTTTGTCTTTTGTTGGCTTTTAATAACCGTATTAGCCTCATTATTATACTGAGAGTTATTATCCAAATAAGTATTTAGGTGTGCGAGACAAACTGGCAATAATAAAAAGTGGGTACTTTTTAGGTGATGGCATTGGTATGAATGGGATACTGGTAGCCATTCAATACTCATCGATTGATACGCGTAAAAAATAATATTTTTTCAGTTTAAGGCCACTTAAGTCATCCATTTTACCTGTTATTTTAATCGCTTAAGTTCATCATGGCTGTTAAGGCTGCGTACAGTGTGCTTTGATAGGTGGCGATGAATTCGATAGGTTGTTATCGATACGTCACAGTATTGGAGCGTAGCGAATACCGTCAACGCGTGGTAGTAATTGTGTTTATGTTCGCATTTTTGAAATTCGCTACCCGCTTATCCGTCAAATAAGTCGTTATGTCGTATCGAACACAACTAAGACACTCTATGATGAGTACTGAAATTTGACATATACGAATTATATAGAGCTGAGACGCTTGCTGATGATGGCTTTTTTTGTAGGTATTTAAGACATTGCTTCGCTAGGTCAGCACTGGAATCAGGTTCAATTTTTTAAGAGGAAGCAACAATGCGCAAAATTGTGCCATTAGCACTCGTATCAGCTGTGTTAGCAGCGTGTTCTGGAACCGGTGACGGGAGCTCTTCAAGCGTGGATGTTGTAGCATCTTCCAGTATTGCTAGCGTATCCAGTGTATCTGTTAGTAGTGAACCTATTAGCAGTACGCCCGCAAGCAGCATACCGGCACCTGTGAGCAGCAGTTCGCAAGTTGTCATTTCCAGTGCGCCCGCCTCTAGTGCTAGCAATAGCAGCGTGCCGCCTGTGGGTGGCTCAACACCGCTTTACACCAGCTTTGCGGTAAACCCTTTAAAAGGGGCTGACCTTTTTAGCGCGCATAATTGCAATGCCTGCCATGGTACAAGCAACAACCAAGACGATGCGATCAACCCGCTCAACGTCAACAAATACACCTCGCAGTCGCTCTTTGCCAAAGTACATGAAGAGATGCCTCTACAAATTGCAGAGCCAACAACCTGTGTTGATCAGTGTGCCGCCGATATTACCGCTTACTTAGAAACATGGCGTCCAGCGGGTGTGACGTGTAATAACCCCGATGCTACAGGCTATACCCCGCGTCGTTTACGCTTATTAACCGTCGATGAGTATCAAAATTCGCTCGAAGACTTACTGGGCCTAGATGCCAATTACACCGATAAAATTGTAGGCGACGGTAAAAAAGGTAAATTCCCTAATAATGCTACTACCGTTGTCGGTGAAAACCGAGCCAATAAATATTGGGCTGCCGCCGAAAGCGTTGCAACTTGGGCGGTCGAGAACGACAAACCCTTTAGCTGTAACGGCGGCTGTGCCGACAAATTTATTGATGAATTTGCACCCATGATGTATCGCCGACCGTTAACAGATGCCGAGCGCGCGATCTATGAAAAAATATTTGACGATGCGACAGGCAGCGATGGCCTACAGTTTTCGTTAGTCACAGCCTTGAACTCGCCACAGTTTTTATATCGCTCTGAACTCGGCAATAAAGTGTCTGAGGTACTCGCGACAGAGCCAGTGCCTTACTATCGCCCTGCTCCGCCGTTAACACAGTGGAACATTGGTACGCCAGATGCCGATGGTTTTACAGAAGTCAGATACTATGCCGGCTCTCAAACCACGTATAACTGGACCAGTAATGATATTGTTGCTTTTACGGTAAAAGCGACAAAGGGCTCAAACGGTGAGTTTCCTTCGCAAGTGAAATTCACGATTGGCGGTAAAGAGTTTGAAGAAGAAATCACTACCGATAAACCCAAAACATATCGCTATAAATTAGAAGGTTTAAGCGCGAGTGCTAGTAAGACTGTACAGATAAATAATCAGCTACCCAATAATGCAAAATTCTACGTTAGTGGTTTTACCTTTGGCAAATTAGAGCTTTATACGCCAGCGCGTGGCGATGAAGAAAAGATGAAAAAAGCCGATCCTGATAGCTACGTGCTTGACCCTTATGAGTACGCTACCTTGTTGGCTTACACATTAACGGGTTCTACACCTGATAAGGCTTTGTTTGATGCCGCTAATAACGATGGCTTACATTATGAAGCGCAAATTCGTGCACAAGTAGAGCGTTTACTCGATAGCCCACGGGGCCGTGAGCGCATGGGGGCTTTTGCCGGTTACTGGTTTGAAACGGATAAAGTGACCGACTCGGGCGCTAACCGTGATGCTACTGAGTTTCCTAATTACACCATGGCTGTACGCGAGTCGATGGCTGAAGAGGTGCGTGAACTATTTCGCGAGATCTTCTATAACAACCGTGAATTCAACAGCTTATACAGCGGTGATTTTACCGTGCTCAATAAAACCTTGGCCGATTACTACGGTGTGACCTCGGGCAGCACTAGCGCTGATGATTGGCAAGTGGTTGATAGCCTGGATAAACGCGGTGGTATTTTAACCACCGGCGCCTTTATGACCGTTAACGCTCACCCCGATAAAACAGCGCCTATTATTCGTGCGGTACGCATGCGTGAGCAAATGCTTTGTCAGCATATAGCACCCCCGCCGTTATTAGTGGCAGACCGTGATGCACTATTAGCTTTAGCCGAAGACGAGTACAAAAAAGGTATTGCCACTACGCGCCGTTATTATGAGGTGATTACAGATAGCCCCGCGTGTGCTGGTTGTCATGAATATCAAATTAACCCACTCTTTGGTACCGAAGACTTTGACCAAGTGGGTCAATGGCGTGATACCCAAAAAGGTAGCACGGGTATGGATTTAGATATCGACAATACAGGGACTTTATACGGCGCAACAACCGTAACCGATAATTCGGGCTCTATTGACTTTAATGGTGCTAAAGGTTTGTCTAAGGCGATTGCCCAATTGCCGGGTGTCGAGGAATGTTTAATGGATAAAACCTTCCGCTTTGTAGCGGGTATGCCCATTAAAGAAACCTCTGTTGATGCCAACTTTGAATCTTCTTTAACTGAACAGCAGCGCACAGATTTTAAATGTGTAGAAGATAAAGCGACGACAGCTTATAACGCTGCCAGTAAAAACCCTCGCGCTGTAATGACCGAAATGGTGATGCAAGACTTACTACGCTACCGTAAAGCGCAATAACACGCGGCCAACGGCTGGCTTTGTCAGTCGTTGTCTAGGTTCAAAGAATAAAACAAAGGTAATAGGAATGACTACTGAAGATCGTAAATTCAACAGACAGCGCCGCAAATTCCTCGATATGGTCTCTAAAGCAGGTATATCATCGGCGTTGTGGCGTGCTAGCCCCTTTGTGGGCGGGGCGATGGTTAACCGCTTTGCGGAGGCTGCAGGCGAAACCCCTAAGCGATTTTTAACCTTTAACCACCCTGCGGGTGCCCCGCAAGGCTCTTGGATGCCAAGCAGCATTAGCAGCATGAACCAATCAAGCGCACCTTATTCAGAGGTTGCAGCTTATTGTAATTTCCACTTGGTTAATGTTATTGGTGGTGGTCATGGTTCGTCGCATGCGGCAATGAACGTTGGGGCTAACAATAGTTTTGATGTGCAGTTATCGCGTATTTTAAGTGCTAATACGCCTTATTCAGCGCTCAATTTAGGTGTGCGAGTGCCTACCTCCAAAGGTGATGTAATGGGCCGCCGTAACGGTGATGCTATTATTCCAGAGAGCAACGCCACCACGGCCTATAACGGTTATTTTGGTGGTCCACCTCCCGGTGGTGCCGCAGAAGCCTTATTCAAAAAACAAGCGTCGGCGCTCGATGCCAACAAAGCTGCCCTTGATGAATTAAAGAAAAAGCTCGGTAGCGAAGAAAAAGCTCGTCTTGATGAGCACTTTGCGGCATTAGACCGCATTCGTAAACGCTTAGATGACGCCTCTAAATTTGTTCCGCCAGCAGGTTGTGCTGACCCTACCATTGCCTCGCTAAATGCGATGGATGAAGGCGGCGGCGTACAAACAGAAATTAAAATTATGGCTGAGATTGCCATTACGGCCATGCGTTGTGGTTTGAGTAACGTTGCGACAATTCAGTTAGATGATAGCCAGAGCGAATGGCGTTATGCTGGCCCCACGTTTAGTGAAGGCCATCATCAAACCTGTCATGGTCGTGGCCGTGATGACTTGATTACAATTACCAAGTATGTGCATACCGGTGTGGCGCACATTGTAAAAACACTGATTGATACGCCAGATCCTGCCGGCGGCAATATGATTGATAATACTGTGTTTTTACAAACAACCGACCAAGATGGTATTTCGCATACCACAGGTGGCTGCCCCAACTTAATGGCCACCAATATGGCGGGCTTCCCTAAGGGGCGCGTCGGCGGCGGCGGTAGTAACCGCGACTTAATGATGGATATTGCTGAAGGGCTAGGCGTTAAAGGCCAAATTGCCTCAAGCACAACCGATTTTGAGAAAAACGCTAATATTGCGTAATTCAAAATTTTAATATTCTGTACTGGCTATAATTATGATCAAGATTACGATCAAGTATAGTTAGCGAAAAGCTCGTACAGTGATGTACGGGCTTTTTGTTTTTTGCAGCACACTAACTGGAACCTCAAGGGTATGGCTTTAAACCACTGTTCAATTACATTGATGTTACTTTTGGCTTTATTATTGGGCGGCTGTAAGGGCGCTGTTGAGCCACCTGCGAGCGTATTGGCCAAGCCATTAAATGATACCGGCATAACCTTTTGCCGAGCCAGTGATGGTGCTGAGGTAGACTGCCTTAGCGCGGTGGCACAAGACGGCAGTTATGGTCGAGATGCGCAAGCGAATGCGATTAAAACCGGTGCTGGTCAAGCAGGCTTTGACTGGAGCAAAATTGCGGCCGACGGTAGCACATTAGCGAATCAAGCACTACTGTGGCAAACAGCAGGTAATGAGCAAGCCAATACGCAATGGCGATGCGTGCAAGACCATCACACGGGGCTTTTGTGGGAGGTGAAGTCCGACGTGCCGACGGCGGTTAACTTCCGTGATTTACGGTATACCTGGTTTGATGAAGACTCTACTCGCAATGGGGGTAATGCCGGTCTAAACAGCACGAATGATTGCAATGGTGTTGCCTGTAATACCGCAGCCTACATCGTAGAGGCAAATCGTCAGGTGCTATGTGGTACGCAGCAGTGGCGTTTACCCACCGTCAATGAATTATTGAGTATCGCGGTCAGTGCTAATTTGGATTACGCCATTGATACCGCTTACTTTCCTAATGCTAAAAATGACCAATACTGGAGCGGCCAGAGTTATGCGCCTGATAGAGCATTAGCCTGGTACGTGTATTTTAGTGATGGCGGTAATGGCTTTGCTTTAAAAACACTAGATACTTATATGCGCTTAGTGAGCGGAGGCGAAGAATGATGGATGTGCGTTTAAGCGTTAGTCAGTTATTACTATCATTAGGTGGCCTTATATTGTGTACTTTTAGCCATGCAGCTTGCCTTAATAATCTGGTACAAGAAACCCCAACAAGCCGTTTTTTATTGGGTATTGCAGTCAATAATGCACTAGCAACCGACACGCATACCGGCTTAATGTGGCAGCGTTGTGCATTGGGCCAGCAGTGGCAAGCCGATAAAAGCCGCTGTAATTTAAACCTTGCGCAGCAGCGCCTTTTTACGTGGCCAGAGGCTTTAGCCGCTCCGGCGGCTAGCCAACTGGGTGGCTATAGCGATTGGCGTTTGCCTAACAAAAATGAGTTAGCCTCTATTGTCGAGCGCGCTTGCACGGGTCCTGCTATTAACGAAACCGTCTTCCCCAGTACCACATCGGCCGAGTTTTGGAGTAGTACGCCTGGGCGCCGTGAGGGGGGTTATGCGTGGCGTATTAATTTTAAAACAGGCGATATTTTGAATATTCAAATAGAGCAAACTTACAGTGTGCGCCTAGTGCGCGATGCAGAGTAGGCGGCAAGGCTATTCCTTTCTCCATTAGCGCCCAATTTCGCTACCTGTGATTCGCTACCTCTGAATAGTTGCCTGAATAGTCACTTCAATAGTCACGTAAAATGTAAGGAAAACAATGCAGCACAGTGTTCATCAGCCGCCAAGCCATTTATTGGCTTGCCCTAAATGCCAAGCCGATACCCACAATGGCTTTGAGCCTACCCGTCAAGTGTGCCAAAAATGTGGTGAGCATTATTTTGATTTAGCAGGTATGCCTTGTTGGTTTGATACGGGTATACGCCAGCAAGCGGTTTGGCAAAATCTATACGCCAATATGCTTGCGCGTGGCGAAGATAACTTGGCGCAAAGCCAAGCCTTACTCAATGCCAAAACACAGTTAGCGAGCACCCAAGCACGCTTGCAGCAGTTGTGCGAAGGTAACCAAGCTATGTTAGCTACGCTAAATACCTTATTGGCCGAGGCGGGCTTAAGTGCCATTAAACACCCCGAATATGCTGATCACGACGCCAGTCACATGTTGCAGTATTACGAGTTGTTACTGCGAGATTGGGCTTGGCCGTGTGACGGGCAACAAACGGATGAGAACCAGGCAGAATTAGGCCGCGTTAGCGCCGCACTCAAAGCGACCGGTAAAAGCCTAGGAGATATGTGGGTGGTAGGGGCGGGTGCTGGGCGCTTAAGTATCGATATGCACATGCACCTTGGCGCTACGCATACCATTGCGTTAGATGCCAACTTAATTTTAATAGCGGCGGCACATCGTTTAGTCACACAGCAAAAAACGTGGCAATTACCAGAGCTTAATACCCGCCCGCAACAAGGTTTTGCGGCTAGCAAATTATGGTCTTTACCGTGTCGTCAATGGCTTGCACAAAGCGCTGCTTGCTCTTCAAGCAACTTAGAAAGCAACTTAGAAAACTGGTATGCCATAGCGGGCAATGCTTGGCTGCCACCGCTTAAGGCCGGTCGTTTTGATACGATCGTTACGCCATGGTTTATGGATGTGAATGGCCGCGAGCCTGCCGCGTTAATTGCCCAAGTGCAAAAGTATTTAAAGCCCGGTGGCCTTTGGCTAAATACCGGGCCGTTGCTGTACAGTACAAGCCTTAACGACGCACAAAAGCTGAGCCATAACGAGATTATCGAGCTACTGGTGTTGGCGGGTTTTGAGGTGGTTTATCAAAATATTGAAACGAGTGCTTACCTCAATAGCCCTCTTAAGGCGCAGCAACGCACCGAGCAAATTTGGACGTTCGCCGCGATAGCGCCTGCAACAATCACTTGTGGGGCATCATCACCTTTAGCCTCACCGGCATCTAGTACACAGCCCCCAGCATGGCTGCTATTACCGCACTTACCCATTCCTACATCGGTGCCACTCAATACCCACGGTAACCCCCTACTACAGCAGCTTGTCGCTATGGTCGATGGCAATAAAAGCTTAAACCTCATAGCCGCGCAAATGCAGCCTAACCTAGGCCCAGATAAAAACGCCCTCGACGTAGTGCGCAGTGCCTTTGCCGAATACTTGCTTGTTGATTGATTCATGCATTGTTTAGCCCTATTACGATCTCTGAAGTATTCATTGCTGGAGCAAACAACCTACAAAATGGTACGATGCGCCTATGTTTTGTACGCCGCTTTGTATACAGCTATAGCTTGTGCGGCTACCCCTCTCCCTATTTGTAAACGCCAATGGCGACAGTTAATAGCCCATGTTTTTTAAACGCGATAAAACTCAAGACTCTGCTCCAAACAACTCTGAAGCTTCCGCAAAAAGCCAAGTAAAAGCCGAGAAAAAAGGCTTTATGGGCTTATTTAGCCGCGATAGTCACGAAACTGAGCAAACCTCTAGCGCAGAATCAACCAGCAAGCCGCCTGTAAAAATTGAAGCGCCCGCGGTGCATACCGCCGAAACCCGAGAAAAACCCAAATCACAAAGCTGGTTTGCGCGTATTAAAAACGGCCTTGCACGCACCAGTAATCAATTTGCCGAAGGCTTTGGCAATTTGTTATTGGGCAAAAAGGCTATTGATGACGAGTTGCTAGAAGAGCTCGAAACACAGCTTTTAATTGCGGATGTGGGCATTGAAGCCACTACCGAGATTATTGATGCCTTAACCGCCGAGGTAGAGCGCAAGCAATTAGCCGACTCCGATGCGCTATACGCGGCCTTACAAACCAAATTGCTCGATATTATTACCCCTGCTGAGCAGCCGCTGGTGATTGATAGCGCTAAGCAGCCCTATGTGATTTTAGTGGTGGGTGTGAACGGTGTAGGCAAAACAACGACGATTGGCAAATTAGCTTACCAACTGCGCCAAGAAGGCAAAAGCGTTATGTTAGCGGCGGGCGATACCTTCCGTGCAGCCGCGGTAGAGCAGCTGCAAGTATGGGGCGAGCGCAATGATATTCATGTGGTAGCGCAACACACCGGCGCCGATAGCGCGAGCGTGATTTATGATGCTATTGCCTCGGCCAAATCTAAGCAACTCGATGTGGTGATTTGCGATACCGCAGGGCGCCTGCATAACAAGAGCCACTTAATGGAAGAGCTTGCCAAAGTGAAGCGCGTGATGGGCAAGGTGGATAATACCGCGCCACACGAAGTGTTGTTGGTACTCGATGCAGGTACGGGCCAAAACGCAGTTAATCAAGCGGAGCATTTCCAAACAGTCGCAGGTGTTACAGGCCTAGCGCTCACCAAGCTTGACGGTACTGCCAAAGGCGGCGTTATTTTTGCGCTGAGCCAAAAATTTGGTTTGCCTGTCCGATTTATTGGTGTTGGTGAGGGCATCGAAGACTTACAGCCCTTTAGGGCCAAAGCCTTTGTGAATGCATTATTCAGAAAAGAAGGGGACGAGGAGTAACAAAGCCTGCCTAGCGTATCTTTTTCATCCGCTAAACGCTTTCGTGAAGCTCCCACCCTGTAATATCGTGCCCTTTAATGCCTAGAGTTGTTTATGCCTAAAGCATGTGGGTAAAACACTCGAGGGCGGGTTTTGAATACCGAGCCTTAGCCCCTCTATGGCCTTTGGTGATATGGCCTTTTGCGATGGTGCGGCGGTATGGTTGACGGTTTTTAAGCACCCTATATGCTGTGCTCGGCAGGTATTCATACAAAATCACGCCCTATTCCTCATCTCCTCCGACCTTATTTGGCGAAAGCCGTTTAGCGCGCTACAGTAAGCATCGTTTACTTGGCTGTCTTCTAGCGCTACCTCTCTAATGAAGAGCCTAATTCAGTGCCTAATTCAGTGCCTAATTAAGCCTGCAAAACCCTATTCACAAAGGAATATCGCTGGTAATGATCGAATTTCATGATGTATGTAAACGCTATGCCACAGGGCAAGAGGCGTTAAATAAAGTCAGTTTTAGTGTAGAAGAGCGAGAGATTGTATTTTTAACGGGCCACTCAGGTGCAGGCAAAAGCACCTTAATGAAGTTGATTATGTTGATGGAAAAACCCACCAGTGGCGAGGTGATGATTGCCGGGCGCAACTTGGGCCGCTTGGGCTCTAGCCATGTGCCTTATCATCGTCGCCAAGTGGGCGCGGTTTTTCAAAATCATCAGCTATTGTTTGATCGCTCGGTGTTTGAAAACGTGGCGCTACCTTTGCAAATTTGCGGTATACACCATCGCGATGTAGCGCGGCGTGTGCGCGCGGCATTAGATAAGGTCGGCCTATTGAGCAAAGAAAATGCGCTGCCTATTTCGCTGTCAGGTGGGGAGCAGCAGCGCGTGGGCATTGCGCGTGCGGTGGTGAACAAGCCACCTGTCCTATTGGCAGATGAACCCACCGGTAACCTCGACCCAGAGCTGAGTGCTGAAATAATGGAGCTGTTTCGTCAATTTAGTGAGGTCGGGGTGACAGTGATGATTGCCAGCCATGATATTGAGTTGATTAAGCGCATGAACCGCCGTGTGCTGACGCTTGAAGGCGGTCAATTAACGCATGATGGAGCAATGTGGTGAGTAAAAAAACGCAACGTGTAAAAGTGAGTCCAAAAAACACGCCCAAAGAGCCGGTTAATCAACGCGGTGCCGTGCAAAGCCAAACGCCTTTTGGGCAAAAATTTAAAAGTTGGCGTCAACACCATCGCATATCGGCCACCAATAGCTTATTGCGCTTACTCGGTATGCCGCTACAAACGATTATGACAAGCTTGGTGGTGGCTATTGCGCTGGCGCTACCCACGACCCTTTTTATCGCAATTAACAATGTGCAAAGCTTAGGGGATAACTGGGATGCAAGCCCTAAAATATCGGTGTATTTACATACACGTGCCCGCGAGGCGGCGATTGAAGGCTTTCAAAAAGAGCTAGTTAATCGCGCCGATGTTAAAAGTGTGGAGTACATATCGCCTAAAGAAGCGTTGGTGAGCTTTCAGGCAATGGCCGGTTTTGGCAATGCCTTAGATCTACTCGAACAAAACCCTTTGCCGCCCACCTTAGTGGTCACACCAGCGACGCAAGCGGCCACACCTGCAGGCCTTGCAGCCTTGGGTGAAAGCATGGCTAAAAATGCTTTGGTTGAATCGGTCGATATGGACATGGATTGGGTGCGCCGTTTACGCGAGATTATGGTGCTTGGCAAAAAAATTGTCACCATTCTTGCGAGCCTTTTAGGCTTGGGGGTGTTGCTCGCGCTGGGCAATAGTATTCGTTTAGCCATCGAAAGCCGTCGCGATGAAATTATCATTGTAAAGCTTGTGGGCGGCACGAATGGTTTTGTACGCCGGCCCTTTTTGTATACCGGCGCATGGTATGGCTTTTTTGGTGGCGCTTTAGCGGTGCTGTTGGTCGAGCTTGGTCATCAATCGCTGGCCGAGTCGGTCGCGAGCTTAGCCGCGGCTTACCAAAGCAGCTTTGCGCTCGCAGGCTTAAGTTTATTCGATAATCTATCGCTATTAGCAGCAAGTACGTTTTTAGGTTTATTTTCGGCGTGGCTGGCCGTGGGTAAACACTTAAACGAGATCGAGCCAACGTAAGGGGCGAGGCAATAATCGTTTGTCCAATTAGATCTAGGGTTCTGTTTTCTCGGCAAGGCGCTCGAAGGGGCGTATGCCGGGCCGGGGCATGTAACGCTTGGAGCAACCCAGCAGTGGAAGCAGGCAGCAGATATTATTGGGTCATGTATACTTTACTCGTTCTTAACATCAACTAATTGACGTGTAGGCAATAAAAAACCGAGCCTATTAAGCTCGGTTTTTTATTAAATTAATACCGCACTTTAAAGTGCGGTATTAGCATGGCTATTTATTGCAAAATAAAATCTAAGCCGATAGTCACCGTGTCAGAGCTGCCGTGATAGGCCCAGCCTATTGCGGCATTGCCCTCATCTTCAAAATGATCGTACTGCAATTTGATTGACGCGTTAGGTAGTACGTTATAGCGCAATCCATAACCCATAATATAATGCTCTTCTAGATCTTTGGTGATTTGTAATTTACCCTGTTCTTGATTCGCTTTGGAATAAACAATATAGGGCTGATAATCCCCAATGTTGTACACGAGCGAGACTAAATAAGTGGGAAATTTTGTCTCTACAATGTCGTCATACTGCGCTACGTTCCAGTCAAAAAGCACGGTTAAATTCTGAATGTCAACTTTGCCGCCTACGCCCATAAAGCTTTGTGTAAAAGGTGTACCGTCTGTAATACTACCATCTTGTTGAATGGTTTCGCGGCCTCGGTTATTTTGGAAGTATACAAATCTAAGGTCAAAATTATCACCGGATATATTCCAATTAAGGCCAGCAATTTTTGTCCAAAACTCATTAATTGATTGAGCCGAACCGCCATACAGTTTGTTGTAATACAGTAGTTCAACATTATCGTTGGAGTATTCATTGCCATAAAAGAAGGTGAGAGTATTGTCGTACTTGCCTAATTCAAAATCGTACATGGCGTGTAAGCCATTAAATTGGGTGACTTGCCACCAGTACAAGTTTGATGGTGGGCGCATCCAGGGGTAAGCAAACCCCACTTCTGAATACTCCGAATAGTAATACATGGGAATATTTCGTCTACCAGCCATAAAAGTCAAGCTATCGCTGGCTTTGTAAGTTAAATAATACCAGTCAAATTCGGGTTGAAAATTATCTACTGCTTTAGCGACGAGTTGCCCAGTAATTTGCAGCTGGTCGCTCAGTTTAACTACGGTTTGTAGAGCAAATATAGATTCAGCATTAAAGGTAAAATCATTGTCGTACTGGCCTACATCATAAAAATCAGCCGTGAGTATCTCATCGCGCTTTTGGCCTGGCCTTAAAGGGTCATCTATCTGGCCTAAGGTTCTACCTCCTATTATAGAGCCATACCCGGTAAAGTTAATATCGGAGATCGCAGGTAGCGAAAAAAACATTAAAAATGACGTTAAGCTAACAACAAATAATTTCATTATATTGCCTTTATATTTTAGTGATTGAATACATGACTGAGTACCGCACCAATACATCAACAGTAATCTAAGTAATCACATTCTTACTGAAAACATTATTAGAAATCCTTATTTAAAATGAGGGTTTATATATTTTTGTAATATAGCATTCTAGTTTGTGTACAATTTTTAACGTATATAAAGCCTATAAATCATAGACTTTATATCAAGGATGCACCAACTAATAGTTGTCTATTATTCTTAGTCATCAAATGCCGTGATCTTAATTAAAGATACTAGCAGCCAATAGTAATATTGTTTGAATAGATTACGCATTTAATAGCTTATGTTAATTTATTCTGGCCTTTTGCTTTAATGATAGCCGATAATATGGGCA
Organism: uncultured Pseudomonadales bacterium; assembly: GCA_947494095.1. Lineage (GTDB taxonomy): Bacteria > Pseudomonadota > Gammaproteobacteria > Pseudomonadales > Cellvibrionaceae > Marinagarivorans. The sequence continues at coordinate 50,531 of CANLTI010000002.1, read as the reverse complement.
GCAAGCCGAGGTGGCTTATTATTTTTGATGCTGAATATTGAGCGTGAATGCTTGCAACTAATGCGTTTAGGTTGGTATAGGTTCACAGTGAGGATGGCGTACCACTATCTTCGGGTCTTTTTGGCCAATAAATAAGTGCCAAATACGTTACTATGACAATTATTAACGCAATTTTGCAAATTTTAATGCCACGGCTAGGGTCTATAGGTATGCCAACTACATCGAGTTTTATTCTTTCACCGTGCATCAAGAGTTGTAGTCTTGATGCAAACGATGTGTGCTCTGGCTGTCATCGTACTCTTGAAGAGATCAAGTGTTGGTCTCAAGCTGAAGATATCACCAAAATTGAAATTATTAAGCGCTGTCATCACCGACAGTTAGCCGATACTTAATATTGGTGTTGTTATAGAGCAGATTCCTCGTCTACCCAGAGACTCAGTAGCTCTTCTAGCTTCACTGAAAAATTAGCCCCTGTTTGCTGAGCTTGTTGGTTGATGGTTTGACCTAGCTCAGCTTTGCGTACTTGTAGCGCCGCTATTTTTTCTTCAATGGTATCTTTGGCAATGAGTTTATACACAAAAACGGCATTTTTTTGCCCAATACGGTGTGCACGGTCGGTTGCTTGTTGCTGCGCTGCGCTATTCCACCAAGGGTCATAGTGAATGACTGTATCGGCACGGGTTAAGTTTAAACCGACGCCGCCGGCTTTAAGGCTGATTAAAAAGACAGGAAATGCACCTGCTTGAAACTGATCAACAAGTGTTTGGCGGTTTTGGGTTTTGCCGGTTAATAAACCATAACTGATGCCAGCGGCTTTTAAATCTGAGGCTAAAATGTCGAGCATAGTTGTAAACTGCGAAAAAATTAACATTGCACGGCCTTCGGCAGCCAGCTCAGTTGCCATTTGCATGCAGTGTTGGCGTTTGGCGCTAGGAATACTTGTTTCGCCAAGTAAGGCGGGGTCGCAACACACTTGGCGTAATTTAAGTAAAGCACTAAGTACAAACAGCTGTTGCTCGCCTGGGTTATCGGTGCGATCTAAGCTTTGTTGCACTGCTTGCCAGGTATCATGTTTAATACTTTCATAAAAACTGTATTGGGCTTCACTCAAGTCAATGGTTTGCAGTATTTCTGTTTTTTTGGGCAAATCTTTTGCCACTAACGCTTTGGTACGGCGCAATATAAAAGGCTCTATGCGTTTGAGTAGTTGGGCTAATTTTTTGTTATTACCTTCTTGCTCAATAGGTTTTTGAAAATTAAATTTAAAGTCATTGAGGCTACCTAAACATAAAGGCATTAAAAAATTCATTAAGGCCCAGAGCTCTTGCAAGTTGTTTTCTATCGGGGTACCCGATAAACACAGCTTATGCTCGGCTTGTACATTTTTAATGGCAATATGTATTTTGGTGCGCGGATTTTTAATATTTTGAGCTTCATCAAGCACTAGCCAGCTAAACAGTGCACGCTCAAAATAATCGCTATCATTAATAATAAGCTGATAGCTGGTTAAAATAATATGAGGGGCATTATTGGCGGTAATACTCTTATTTAGCTTATCTCGACGTTGGCTTCCGTGATAAATAAGCACCTTTAAATGCGGTGCGAATTTATGGCATTCGTTAAGCCAGTTATGCAGCAAGCTGGTGGGTACGACGACAAGTGCGGGTTGGGCCTGCGGGTTTTTAGCCCGCTCTAAGCTTAGGTGGCTAATGGTTTGTATTGTTTTTCCTAGACCCATATCATCGGCCAGTAGGCCGTTAACACCACAATTTTTAAGGTGTTGTATCCAATTAACGCCTAGCCATTGATATGGCCTTAGTGTCGCATTAATACCGCAATCGACTTGCTGTATGACGGTGGGTGCCTGCTGTAATAATTGGCTATGCTTAAGTACTTGCGTATCGCCTTGCCACGCGCTGTGCTCGGGTAAACTAGCGGCTAGTTGTGCTAGCCTTGATGTTTGGTTGGGGTTAAAGGTTAAGCCTGCACGGCCTGCAAACATGACATCACCAAACTCTTCGGTGAGTTTAGTAACATGCTTGGCGGGCATTAATAAGAGGCGTCCATCTTCAAGGGCTAGGGTGATATCACCATTTTGCAGGCCTAAATTGTACTGATGAATTTGGTCTAATAAGCTTAGTAAATTGATTTTTGTAGGTTTATCTTCAAGTGTATCTGCCAGCTCTAAAAATAAATCAACCTGAATACTGCCATCATTTTTTTGTTTAAGCTCACTTAAAAAATGATCGACTTGAATAAAGTGCTTGGTGAAGGTGTGATTAATTCTAAAAAAGAAGCCGTCTTTTTCAAGTTGTGGTTTTTCATGAATAAAAAAATCTTGCCATAAGGTGTCTTTAGTCTGGCTGTAGGTATTGCAGGCTTTGTTGGGCGTAAAAGGCTTAACGGCTTTGTTGAAGCGCGCGCTAAAAGGGGCCTCAAGCTCGAGGTTGCGACTGATACGGTATAGGGTATCGTTAAACAAAAAGCTATGATTTTGCTCGTTAGCGCTGCTATTAAACCAGGTGCAGTAATACTCGGTTATGTAGACAAGCTCTAAGGCGAGTGTATCTAACCCTTGATGTTGAGTGCAATTGACGGCGCCGCGCACCTGTGCGGTTAAGGGGGTTGAATTGATTTTGCTCGGTAGCGGGATGTGAAGTGCCTCAAACGACGGCTGATATTGCGCTAAAAAACTAGGAATATCGGCAGGGCTTAAGGTGTAATGACAAGGCTGTAACGCTTGCTGCAAAAGCGCGATTTGCGGCGCACTGAGCACTTGATTATTGATACAAAAATCATGGACACACAATGCTAGCTCGGTTTTATGATGCGCCGTAAGGCTTACAGCTGCAAATGGATGGCCAGTGGTTAATAATAATTGGCTTAAAGAGTTTTGAGGCGCTAGCTGCTGTTGCCCGTGGCTTAAGCGTTGCCAACTGAGTGCGTTGGTGTGTGTTGTGCCTAAAACCACTTTTTGTGTAGCGCCTGCAACAGTCTGGAAGATAACGCGTTGGGTGGCAAATAGCCCGTGGATAAAATGGGCATCTATCATGGGCCAGCCGTTAGTCAGTGGTGCGCTGAGTAAACGGTGTAACACGGATTTATCGGTGTCGCTAATAAAAGGTGGCGGGAGTGTTAAATGACTGGCTTGTGGGCTATAGAGCTTGGCATCTGGACTATTGGCCTGCGAGCCAACAATCAATCGTAGCTGTAAGGTGGGTCGCGATATTGTGTCGGTCTGAGCGCTATGCTTAATACTCAGCTGGTAAAACAGCTTAAGCGGTTGCTCGGTTTTGGGTTGCTGTACGCGCAGTGCGGCCAAAAAGCTCATGGGTTACAGGCTCAAACAATAAAAGGCCTGTGATTATACAGGCCTTTGCGCTTTTTTTTGGATGAGTCGTTTGGCTGAATATGCTTAAAACAATGCGTTACAGGGCTAAATTCACGACGGCTTTACCGTTAATATAGTCGTCTATTTTGTGCATTAATTGGTTGGCTAGTGCTTGCATAGCGGTTTGGCTAGCCCAGGCGACATGGGGGGTAATGATGAGGCCTGGGTGTTTGAGTGCCTGCATCGCTTGGCTGTTAGCTGTTGGGGGTTCGTGAGGTAAAACATCGAGCCCTGCACCTGCGAGTTGATGCTGCTGCAGCGCGGCAATTACCGCTTCTTCATCAACCACACAGCCGCGTGCGGTATTAATGAGTAGCGCGCTGGGTTTCATTAATTTTAGGGTTTGCGCGTTAATGAGTTGCTTGGTGTCGCTTGTTAGGGGGCAGTGCACAGACACCACATCAGAGTGTTTAAGTAATACAGGTAGCGAAACACAGGTTTTATCGCCAATCGCTTTACGCCCTGACGGGCTATAAAAAATCACCTGCATACCAAATGCTTGTGCTAGTGCTGCTGTGGCCATTGCGATAGCCCCAGTCCCTATTAGACCCAATGTTTTACCGCGTAACGTATGGATACCACCGTCTAAAAAAAAGCAAAATTGATCGCTTTGCTGCCATTGGCCAGCGGCTAATGCCTGAGAGTAACCTTTGAGTTGCTTGCTTAGTGCAAGCATCAGCATAAATACGTGCTCGGCTGCACTATGAGTGGCGTAGTCAGTGACATTGGCCACGACAATGTTGCGTTTTTTGCACGCGGCTATATCGACGATATTAAAGCCTGTGGCGGCTACGCCGATATATTGAAGTGTAGGGCATTGGCTTAAAATAACTTCATTGATGACCACCTTATTGGTGATTGCAATGGTAGTGTCTTGCAGGTGCTGAATAGTTTGTTGTGGCGTGGTGGCGGTATAACTTTGCCACTGGTGCCGAGAGCTCGGTGGTGTAAAGGTAATACTGGGTGGGAATGTACCCTGATCTAAAAATGTAATGTTATGCATAAAAAGGCTTTATAAGGGTGAATACCTTTATAAAATACAGTAACTGAAGCATTTATTAAGCCTTTTTATACACCTTAGCAGGCATAGTTACCTTTTTTACGCCGGCTCTCACATTCCTTGCGAATATTCTCACAAGCCGTTACACGGCCCGGCGAGGTAGGCTCTTTGCGAAGGCATTCATCATTTTTTGCTGCTATTTCGAGATTATCTAGCTCTGCTAGCGAGCCTTTACCGCAGGCGCTTATAACGATACCGCTAGTGATTAAGGTGGCAAATAAAGTAAAGCGAGCGAGCATAGTATACCCCTCTGGTTTATGGCTACAGTAAAGGCAGTGTAGGACGATTTACTTGGTGTCTTACAGCGACTTAGTCATACTAGAGGTTAGACCAGCAAGCTCGCTTGTGCAAAAGCTGTTTATACCTATTGACGTTTTTATGTGCGCTAGGCCCTTCAAAAAGAACCTTCGATTATACTTTCTTTAATACTGATCTTTTGCGCGACGAATACGGCTGCGTAAACGTGAAAACCACGAGCCTTTTTTATAGCGACCTTTAAATATATGCCGAATGCGGTATGTGCCGCCCACCTCAAGACGCACACCCTCTGAGCCCACTAGCCAGCGAAAAAGAATATCTTCGTAACATTTGCGCCAGCGGTGCGTGGGCTTTTGATAAATGGAGAGCCTATCGCAATACCCCATAGCGCGTGCTACATCACCATGCACAATTTGCATAGGGCCTGTAGCCCGTGTGAGTGGATGCTGAGTAAACTCATCGCCTTCTATGTCAATAATGGCAGGCTGCGCACCTCGTTGTACCATAGGGTCTGATTCGGCCAGCATGGGCGTAATGTTTTCATGTGAGGGGTACAAGAGTGCTTCGCGGCGGCCTTTAATGGCATCGCAAATAGTATCAATACAATCCCCTTTAAAAATCACATCGCAATCGGTAAACCAAAGCCAATCGGCCGTCGAGGTTAAGGCGGAGCGGTTGCGGCCGATTCCGCGACGAAACAGTTCTTCTTTTGGCATGGCTTGCCAGTGCCAGGTGATGTTGTTAACCGTTTTTTGACTAAAAAAATCCAGCAAGGCGGCGGTTTTTTCATCTTCTTTTGCGTAGTACACCGTCATAATCACACGATGATTTTGTGGCGGCGTGAGCGCTAATGAGCTGAGCTGGTAGGCTAAAAAGTGAGAATACTGCCAACAATGACTCACAATTTCGAGTGTAATGCCTTGCGCATGCGTCTTGCGCGCGGATTCAGCAGGTATGCCTGCCCTAAACCAGCGGCCTGGCAAAAGGCCTGTTGCGGCTAACTTCCAAAGTTGATGAATCAAAGGTTCATAAAATGGTGGTGTAGAGGGGGTTGAGGGCATAGTGAACATCTCGATGTTGATCGCTCTATTGATAGTTCTATATTGATCACTCTATGGAAGGTAGACACAGAGGTTGTTTGCAGTACCGCCATAAAGGCTAAAAGCGAACAGCGCCATCATAGCAAACACCCGTCACTTTGCGAGCCTTGATCCGTGAGATTTTACTGAAAAAATGCTAGTCTATGGCACATCTTATCTTATAGCGACAGCACAGGTTCTAATGATATTCTGCATCTTTTCTTACAATCGTGGGCGCCACTTACTAAACTGCGTTAACAGTATCGAGCAGTGTATAGAGGCACCTGATATTCGCATTTTTGATGACAATAGTAATGACCCCGAAACACTAGAGGCGCTAGCGACAATCGCAGCAAAACATACAGTGACGGCGTCTCATGACGAGGTTGGTCAGAGCAAGCACGGCGGACTCTATGGCAATATGCAACGCGCACTTGATAGCTTGCCAAATGATGCTTATACGTGCTTTTTACAAGACGATATGCAGTTGGTTCGGCCGTTGTCTAACGATGAGTTAGGTGCTATTTATCAGCATTTTGACGATTCACAATCAGCAGTCTTTTTACACCCCTGCTTTTTGAAATTAGTTAACCGTAAAAAAAACGCCAAGCAAATGGTTTTGTCTGAAAATGATTTTTCATATATCAGAGATTCACCAAGCCGTTCTGCTGGGCATTATTATAGCGATATTTTTATTACACAGGTAAAGCGCTTAAAGCAAAGTGGCTGGAGGTTTAAGGAAAGAGAAAAGCTTAACGAGGCGCAGGCCAGGCAACTTTTTAAGCCTATGCACTTTTTAGCTAACCCTTTTATTATGTGGTTGCCAAATGTAGATTGCTACAGAGGAAAAAATAAAACGCTCGCTTTAAGGTGGGCCGAAGTGTCTTGTAAGGCCGGTTTTTATCCCATAAAACTAATGAGCCAGAGTGAGCAAAAAGCCCTTATATCTAGAAATAAAAGTACACTTCCATTTGCCGAAAATTATTTAACGGTCATGACGGGAAAAGTCAAAGTACCTTGGATTTATTATCCGTTACAAGGAAGGGGCTTCCTAAAAAAATTAAATGCATTAGAGCTATTTTTTAAAAAATATTAATTTATTCGATGATACCCTTACTTTGATTTTTTTGGTAATCGTTTAGAGTATGGATAGTTACGATAAATTTTTATATAGAGGGTAATCGTGACTTATCGCTCAGTGGGATAGAGCAACCTCAAAAATCTGTATAAAAAAATAAGTGAGAGTATGAATTTATAGTCTTAAGGCGTGCGGCTTACACAAAACAATAAATATTTGGATTTTGTACTTGGCAAATTTACATTTTTGTTTCATAGTCTTTTAACTGGCTAGCGTATTGGTAGATAGCTCCAGCGTATGAGTACCTAATGATACTGATTGTCATACAAATGTCATTATTATAAGCACTTAATGATCTTCACACGTGGCAGGGTGTGTTAAAACGGGGAGGTACTGCTAAAAAGTGAGAATTAGAGTCTGCACATTAGATAGAAAGTTTGAGTTTAATTAGTTTTAACGACGTTAACCGGAGAACACAATCTATGGCTAAACGAGCAAGTACACGGCGCAATTCAGCTTATTCGACGCATAATCACTCCTCTAAGCCTGCACCTGGACGCAGTAAACAACGTAAAAAGAGTCATAAACATCAAGAGCAAACCGCAGAAATCTTTGAGCTCAATGCCCGCCAAAACGTAGCGACAGCTTACTCCCCTAGGCTCGATACTCAGCCCCTTCGCCCTCGCAATAAAGCCCAAAAAGACTATATTCACGCTATTGCACATCATTGTTTGACCTTTGGTATTGGCCCTGCAGGTACAGGGAAAAGCTATTGTGCAGGGGCTATTGCTGCACAGGCTATGCAAAGTGGTCAAATCGAACGCATTATTATTACGCGCCCTGCCGTGGAGGCGGGCGAGAGCTTAGGTTTTTTGCCGGGGGATTTAGACGAAAAATTTGCCGCCTATATTGATGCTTTTCGCGATATTTTGAATGAGCGTTTGGGCGCAGGTACCGTCAAATATTTAATGCGCCATGGTCGTATTGTGGCCGCCCCTTTGGCGTATATGCGGGGTCGAACATTTAAAGAAGATACCTTCGTCATTTTAGATGAGGCGCAAAATACGACGCCTGCGCAAATGAAAATGTTTTTAACGCGTATAGGTGAAGACTGTAAAGTCGTTATTAATGGCGATGTTAAGCAAAGTGATATCAAAGGGGATAATGGTCTGGCGGATGCGATCAAGCGCTTAGAGGGCTTGCAAAGCGTCGCTATACATACCTTTGAACGTGAGGACATTGTACGCAGTGGCTTGGTGAGAGATGTTATCGATCGTTATGAGTGTGAATAGTGATTGATAGCAAGAGGTGAGAAAAAAGGGCTCTAAGAGCCCTTTTTTGTGGCAGGCCTAATGCGAGTTTTATTATGTGAGACGCATTAGGTTGAGGTATAGAGGGGGCAGGGTTCTGTTTTCTTGGCAAGGCGCTTGAAGTGGCGCATGTCGGGCCCAGTCAACGATTCTTAGCGCCCGATTTGCTCACCTCTGAGGATAGTGACATGTATTTTTTCCTCGTCGCTAACTTATGCCTTAGGCTTTTTAACCGGGCGCTGCCAGCCTGTAATGGCTTTTTGTCTTGCACGTGCAATGACGAGTTCATCAGCGTTAACCGTTTTGGTGATGATTGAGCCCGCGGCAATTGTAGCGCCTTTGGCGATAGTGACAGGAGCAACCAAAGCACTATTGGAGCCTACAAATACTTTATCGCCGATGTGAGTTTTGTGCTTATTGGCGCCGTCGTAGTTACAGGTAATTGTACCTGCACCGACATTAACATCCTCGCCAAGCTCCGCGTCACCCACATAGCTTAAATGGTTAACTTTGCTGCCTTTGCCGATAATGGCATTTTTGGTTTCAACAAAGTTGCCAATTTTTGCTTTATCGGCCAGTTGGCTGCCTGGGCGCAAGCGTGCAAAAGGGCCTACATCGCAGTTTTTGTGTAACGTAGTGTCTTCCAAAATACAGTTTGCTTTGATAATGGTATTGTCGCCAATGGTGGTATTTTTAATAATACAATTAGGGCCAATTTCTACCCCATTACCCAGTATCACATCGCCTTCGATAATACAGTTAATATCAATGACGCAATCATCGCCACACGTTAAGCGGCCACGGCAGTCAAAGCGCGCAGGGTCGAGCAGAGTTACACCTTGCTCCATAAGCTGCTTAGCGAGCTCAGCTTGGTAGATACGCTCTAATTCGGCTTGCTGTTGGCGGTTATTAACGCCTAACACTTCCCATGTGTGTGCTGGTTGTACGGTATTGATGGCAATATTTTGCGCTGAGGCCATGGCAATAATATCGGTTAGGTATAACTCGCCCTGGGCGTTATTACTTTTAAGTTGCGGCAACCATTGTTTTAGATGTGCTGCATTTACAGCCATGACGCCTGTATTGACTTCATTAATGGCAAGTTGCGCGCCAGAGGCATCTTTTTGCTCAACAATCGATGTGACTGCACCGCTGTTGCGCACAATGCGGCCATAACCTGTTGGGTTGGGTAAAGTGACGGTGAGTAAGCCCATGCTATCGGCGCTAACAAGTGCAGTCAGTGACTCGAGTGTGGCTTGTTGAATAAGAGGAACGTCGCCATAAAGAATGAGTACAACACTGTCGTCAGCAAGGTGCTCTAATGTTTGTGCAACAGCATGGCCTGTGCCCAATTGTTGGGCTTGCACAACGCTGTGGATATCTTTTTGGTTAAAGTGTTGATTAACGATATTTGCACCATGACCCACAACCAAATGTATGGTCTTAGGTACCATAGCGCGGGCTTTGTCCACAACATGCTGCAAAAAGGGTTTTCCGGCTAAGCTGTGCATAACTTTGGGGACAGCTGATTTCATACGGGAGCCTTTACCGGCTGCTAATATCACAACTTCTAACATGGGTATTCCCTCAAAAAGACGTAAGTAAGCGTCTGTCAATATTGGCTTTGTACAGTGCAAAATGTAGCGGCCAAATGTGCTGATATAAAAAAGGGTAGCCGAAGCTACCCTTTTATAGAGTGTTTAAAATGCCTAGCCTACTTTCCGGTGTTTTTACGAATAGCTTGTAAGGTACGCAATTGCGCAGAGGCTTCTGCTAATTGGATCGCAGCGCGCGAGTAGTTAATCTCGCCACTTTGATTGCTTAGCTCTTGTTCTGCAAGTTTTTGCGCCTCTAAAGCCTTAGCTTCGTCCATATCACCAGCGCGCAAGGCAGTATCGGCCAAGACAGTCACTGCGTGAGGCTGAACTTCTAAGAAGCCACTATTAATATAGTAAACTTCTTCTTCGCCATTTTGTTTTTTAACACGGATAGGGCCGGGTTTGAGCGACGTAAGCAGTGGAGCATGACCGTAGTACACACCCAAATCACCGTCTGAAGCACTGGCAACCAGTAGTTCAACAAGGCCGCTGAAGAGCGAATCTTCAGCGCTTACAATGTCGCAATGAAACGTCATTGCCATAATTAATTCCCCGTCAATTTAAGTCAGTTGTGTTGTAAAAACGCGAGACTTACTTAAACTTTTTGGCTTTTTCAACGGCTTCTTCCATGGTACCTACCATGTAAAAGGCCTGCTCAGGTAGGCTGTCGTATTCACCTGCTAACAAGCCTTTAAAGCCTGCAAGTGTGTCTTTTAGTGATACATATTTACCTGGTGCACCGGTGAAGACTTCGGCCACGTGGAAAGGCTGAGACAAGAAGCGTTCAATTTTACGGGCGCGGGTTACGGTTAACTTATCTTCTTCGCTAAGCTCGTCCATACCCAAGATAGCAATAATGTCTTTTAGCTCTTTGTAGCGCTGTAGAACAGTTTGCACACCGCGAGCAATATCGTAATGCTCTTGACCAATAATTAATGGATCAAGTTGACGTGAAGATGAGTCAAGCGGGTCAATCGCTGGGTAAATACCTTTAGCTGCAATATCACGGCTTAATACAACGGTTGAATCCAAGTGAGCAAAGGTGGTTGCTGGCGATGGATCAGTTAAGTCATCGGCAGGTACGTATACAGCCTGGATCGAGGTGATCGAACCGGTTTTGGTCGACGTAATACGCTCTTGCAGAACACCCATCTCTTCGGCAAGTGTAGGCTGATAACCTACAGCAGAAGGCATACGGCCCAACAATGCAGAAACCTCGGTGCCCGCAAGGGTGTAACGATAGATATTATCAACGAACAACAGAACGTCTTTACCCTCATCACGGAATTTTTCAGCCATGGTTAAGCCAGTCAAAGCAACACGTAAACGGTTACCCGGTGGCTCGTTCATTTGGCCGTAAACCATGGCGACTTTAGATTCGCTAAAGGTTTCAACGTTAACAACGCCAGCTTCCTGCATTTCGTGGTAAAAGTCGTTACCCTCACGAGTACGCTCACCAACGCCTGCAAATACCGATAAACCTGCATGGGCTGTAGCAATGTTATTGATCAGCTCCATCATGTTTACGGTTTTACCAACACCAGCACCACCGAATAAACCGACTTTACCACCCTTAGCAAACGGGCAAACCAAGTCAATGACCTTGATGCCAGTTTCTAAAAGGTCGGTACTTGCTGATAACTCATCATAAGCAGGCGCTTTACGATGGATAGAGGCACGCTCTTTCTCACCGATTGGGCCACACTCATCAATGGGGTTACCTAATACATCCATAATGCGACCAAGGGTTTCGATGCCCACGGGTACATTGATAGGTGCATTGGTATTGTCGACAACCAAGCCACGGCTAATGCCTTCTGAAGAGCCCATCGCAATAGCGCGGATTACACCGTCACCTAATTGCTGTTGCACTTCCAAAGTCAAACCTTTGTCGGCTACGGTTAATGCATCGTAAACCTTAGGTACGGCGTTACGTGGGAATTCCACGTCAATCACCGCGCCAATAATCTGCACGATCTTTCCGCTACTCATTGGAGGCTTCCTCTAAATTTAATTTTTTTAAAGCTAAAACACGTTCGTTTGATGCGGGGTTTAAACCTAAAAAGGCTTAAACCGCCGATGCACCACTTACAATTTCTGAAAGCTCTTGTGTAATCGCCGCTTGACGCGCCTTGTTATACACTAACTTCAAATCGTCAATTAAGTCACCAGCATTGTCGGTAGCGGCTTTCATGGCCACCATTCGCGCTGCTTGCTCACACGCGCAGTTTTCAACGACTGCTTGGTAAACTTGGCTTTCTATGTAACGAACAAGGATGCCGTCTAATAATGATTGAGCATCTGGCTCATAGACGTAATCCCATGCGTGCTTTAATTTATTATCGTCTTCGGGCTCAAGCGGTAATAGCTGCTCAACCGAAGGCGCTTGTGTCATTGTGTTAACAAATTCATTGCTCAATAAGTACAACTTATCGATTTTGCCGGTGCTAAAGGCATCGAGCATCACTTTGATGCTACCAATAAGATGCTCTAAGCTGGGGTCTTCACCAATATCACGTACCGAGGCAACCACATTGCCACCAACACTTTTAAAGAAGGCCGATGCTTTAGCGCCAATCAGGCAAAAATCTGATTGGACACCTTTATCTGCCCACTCTTTACTGCTGGCAACGGCTTTTTTGAAGATGTTAATGTTCAAACCACCACACAAACCACGGTCACTAGAAATTACAATATAACCTACGCGTTTTACATCACGCTCTTGTAGGTAAATGTGTTTGTATTCAAGGTTTGCATTGGCGATGTGGCCTACTACGCTACGCATGCGCTGCGCATAGGACTTGCCTTTTTGCATGCGGTCTTGTGCTTTACGCATTTTACTTGCTGCTACCATTTGCATAGCATTAGTAATTTTTTGCGTATTGGTAATACTCCCAATCTGGGTACGTATCTCTTTTCCGCTAGCCATATTATCTCTCGCAGTTTAGGGAGCACGCCAAAGCGGGCTCCCAAAAAGGATTTACCAAGTCTGCGTTGCTTTGAATGTTTCTAAGCCTTGCTTTATGCCTTGTGCTATCTCGTCGTTATAACCACCGGTGCTGTTGACAGTATTCATCAGCTCGGCGCATTCAGCGTTAAAGTAGGCTAACAATGCAGATTCGAAGTCGCCAATTTTTTCGACGTTAACGTCTTTCAAAAAGCCTTCGTTAGCGGCATAAAGCACAACAGCCATTTCACCAATAGATTGTGGTGAGTACTGTTTTTGCTTCATCAATTCGGTAACACGTTGACCGTGCTCCAATTGCGCTTTCGTTGCTTCGTCGAGATCAGATGCAAACTGAGAGAACGCAGCTAATTCGCGATATTGGGCTAATGCGGTACGAATGCCGCCAGATAGCTTTTTAATCACTTTAGTTTGCGCAGCACCACCAACACGCGATACCGAAATACCGGCATTCATTGCAGGGCGAATACCCGCGTTGAATAGGTTGGTTTCTAAGAAGATCTGACCATCAGTGATCGAGATCACGTTGGTTGGAACGAATGCAGAAACGTCGCCGGCTTGTGTTTCGATGATAGGTAATGCGGTTAAAGAACCGGTTTTACCTTTCACTTCACCCTTGGTCATTTGCTCTACGTGGTTGGCATTAACGCGTGAGGCGCGCTCAAGCAAACGCGAGTGCAAATAAAACACATCACCAGGGTAAGCTTCACGACCTGGTGGGCGCTTAAGTAACAATGAAATTTGACGGTAAGCCCAAGCTTGCTTAGTCAAATCATCATAAATAATCAAAGCGTCTTCGCCGCGGTCACGGAAGTATTCACCCATGGTGCAACCCGCAAACGGAGCCAAAAACTGCATAGCTGCTGGGTCAGAAGCCGTCGCAGCAACAACAATGGTGTGATCCATCGCGCCGTGCTCTTCTAGCTTACGAACAACAGCTGCAACAGAAGAGGCTTTTTGGCCAATCGCTACATAAATACATTTAATGCCGGTGCCTTTTTGGTTGATGATTGCATCAACGGCTACAGCAGTCTTACCGGTTTGGCGATCACCAATAATCAACTCACGTTGACCGCGACCTACAGGTACCATCGCATCAATGGCTTTAAGGCCAAGCTGCACAGGCTGGTCAACTGATTGACGAGCAATAACGCCCGGTGCAATTTTTTCGATTGCATCAGTTTTGCCGCTATTAATAGGACCTTTGCCGTCAATGGGTATACCCAAAGCATCGACAACACGACCTAATAGTTCTTCACCAACAGGTACTTCCAAAATACGGCCAGTACACTTACAGGTTTGACCTTCGGCTACACCTTTATAATCACCCAGTACAACAGCACCAACACTGTCGCGCTCGAGGTTTAAGGCGATACCAAAAATGCCGCCTTCAAATTCGATCATTTCGCCGTACATAGCGTCGGCAAGACCGTGAATACGGATAATACCGTCAGTAACAGACACAATGGTGCCTTCGTTCTGTGCGGTGGTTGCAACGTCTAAACTGTCAATACGTTGCTTAATAATTTCACTGATTTCAGAAGGATTCAGCTGCTGCATTCTCTATTCCTCAGTCCTAATGCGTTTGCTTAGGAGTTCAGGTTATGAGTTCATGGCTTCAGTCATTTTGGCCAAACGACCTCTGACTGAACCATCGATTACGGTATCACCCGCGCGAATAATAGCGCCACCTATCAGGCTCTCGTCGATAGTGCTTTCGAGAGTCACGACTCGGTCGAGCTTCTTCGTTAAAGCAATCACTAATTGTGCTTGCGACTCTGCGGATATTTCAAAGGCAGTAGTCACACCCACGTTAATGGCTTTTTCGAGTTGGGCTTTTAAGTCGGCAAATAGGATTTCGATAAATGGCAATAAAGCCAAGCGCTTATTGTCGGCGAGGACACTAACAAAGTTTTTAATCTTATCGCTAAGCTCGCTACCGCAGACATCGGCAAAAGCAGCGCTTTTTTGCGCTGCTGTTAAACCGGGGGCTGCTAGCAGTTGCTTAACCTTTGGCTCACTTGATACGGCTGCTGCAATTGCTAATGCGTTAGCCCACTCATGGAGGTGGCCGTCTGCACGAGCAGATTCAAAAGCAGCGCGCGCGTAAGGACGTGCGAGCGTGGTTAGTTCTGCCATAACAGTCTCCGCTTATAGCTCTGCGGCTAGTTTATCTAGCATGGCATTGTGTGCATTAGCATCAACACTGCTGCCCAGAATTTTCTCGGCGCCAGCAATGGCTAAGGCAGATACTTTGCCACGAAGCTCTTCGCGTGCTTGGCTTACCTGGCGATCAACTTCAGCTTGTGCTGCAGTTTTGATACGCTCGGCTTCCATTTGTGCTTGAGCTTTCGCTTCATCTACGATTTGGCTTGCGCGTTTATTGGCTTGCTCAACAAGTGTTGCAGCTTGGCTTTTAGCTTCAGTAAGCTTTTTACCAGCCTCTTGTTTTGCTAACTCTAAATCTTTATCGGCTTTTTCGGCGTTTTCCAAACCCTTGGCAATTTTTTGCTCACGCGCTTGCATCACACTTAATAGTGCAGGCCAAACGGCTTTCATGCAAAACAGCACAAAAAACAAAAAGGTTATAGATTGACCGATTAGCGTTAGGTTGATATTCACACCAACACCTCTTGCGTTAATTTGTTGAAAAAGTCAGTTTTTGCCAACAATTAAGCAGCCATACCCGGCGCAACAACGAAGATCAAGTACATGCCGATACCTACACCAATCATAGGTACAGCATCTAAAAGACCGGCCATAAGGAACATTTTGGTTTGTAGCTGAGGACCTTGCTCGGGTTGACGAGCAGCGCCTTCTAATAATTTACCACCTAAAAGGGCGAAGCCAATACCGGTACCTAAAGCGGCTAAGCCAATTAAAAAAGCGGCTGCAAAATAAACTAATGAAGCTGACATGGTTATATCTCCAAGGAAGTTAAAAAATAAAAAGTAAAAAAAGTGTTTAGCCTAGCGCACAGCGCTAGGCGTAAAAATTAGTGATCTTCGTGAGTATCGTGTGCCATAGCCATATATACGGTTGTTAATACCATGAACACGAATGCCTGAATAGTAATAACCAAAATATGGAATACGGCCCAACCCCATTGCAACGCACCGGCAAATATACCCAGTATGGCGCCTGCACCAAACATAATAGCAATAAGAATAAAAATCATCTCACCTGCATACATGTTGCCAAATAAACGCAAGCCGAGAGAAACAGGCTTTGAAACTAACGCAATGGTTTCGAGTACAAAGTTGATAGGGATAAGGAAGATATCAATGTATATCTTGCCTGAGTGGAAAGGGTGCAAGGTAAGTTCTTTCAAAAACCCTATGGCACCTTTCTTTTGAATAGAGAAAAAGATCATCAAGGCAAATACGGTAAAGGCCATACCTAAAGTAGCATTAGGATCAGTAGTGGGCACAACCTTAAAGAATAAATGATCATTACCAGAGATCTTAGCCGCTGCAACGGGCAACCAATCGACTGGTACAAGGTCCATAAGGTTCATCAAAAAGACCCACACAAAAATGGTCAAGCCCATCGGAGCCACCATTTTATTGGCATGATGAAAGGTGCCTTTCACCGTGGTATCAATAAACTCTACAAGCAGCTCAATAAAGCTTTGTACGCCAGTGGGTTGGCCTGCGGTTGCTTTTTTGGCTGTACGCCAAAAAAACAGACTAAAAATAGTACCTAGTACAACACCCCAGCCAAGGGTATCTAGGTGCAAGCACCAAAAACCCATATCAGAGGCCTCTTTCGAGGTGTGAGCAAGAGTCCACATATCTTGACTTACAACAGTACCATCTGCACGCTCGTAGCCTGCAGGTAGCTTGCCGTAAGCTAAGTTTTGTAAGTGGTGTTGAATGTACGCTGTCGGGGTAAGGTTTTCACTCGCCATAGTTAATTCAAAGTTTCAAAGTTAAAAAAATGTTAACGCTAAAGGTCTTAGGTTACGAGTTATCTCGCACAACGGCCTTAGCGACTGTTATTTTGGCTGATGAACGTCGCAGCCACAATGTGGGCGGGAATCATCAAGCAAAAACTAACAAATACAACAGGAATGGCAAGTGTAGTGCCAAACGCAAAAACTAGAGCAAAGCCCATAGTGACCAGCGAAAACTTGCCAGCTTGGCCCCTATAAAATGACTGTGTCATTAAGGTGGCCTGCTCCGCTTTACCGTAACGGAAAGCATAGAGCGTAAAATACAATGTGGGTAGGCTAAAGATTAATCCGCCGCAAAAAGCAGATTGAGCAACCCGCCATGCCGATGAGGTGAATAGTGCACCATAAGCAGTAGCAAGTGCAACCAAGATAAGTAAGCTGATCCCGTGGCCTAATAACACTATAACCTGTGGGCGTTGCAGCACATATCACCTACATTCAAAGAGCTAATATTACAAAATATTGCCAGCAAACAATCACTTATAAACTACATGGTTGTTTTTTGGCCTATTCAAAAGCGCGTGGATTATAGAGTTTATGCCGAGCCTATTCAACAGCTGCCTGACATCTATATTAAAAAGATTCAAAACATATTACTTTAGCTGCTTTTGGTTATTGTAGATTGTGTAAATAGTCGCAATGGGCGGGCAATAAAACCCAAAACGGGTTGATTGAGTCGTAGTGTGTGGCTGTAAATCTAATAATTATCGCTATAATATGCTGTGTGTAAAGTTGTGCCATAGGTCGCTTTAACAGCTAATAAAAGCGACTAACGCGTGACATAATCAGTCGTGGATTGATCTAAGAGGCTATTTTTGTTCAAAAATGCGACAGGTTTCTGCTTTAGCGGGTGGCTATGGCGAGCTATCTCGCGCACAATAGAACCAGCTAAACTTGCACGAGCTGGCACCGCGGCATATCACTAATGTGGCGTAGGTATTTTATAGTTCGAGGTGCAATAGCTCCAAAATCGTACATTTTTTACACAGTGTGATCTGGTTTTAAGCAAGCCCGCAAGAAATCGTGCATCATTCACTTTGTGTCGTAACAATAATTCAATGTGCCTACATATAGAGCACGGAGGAAGAAGAATGATTAAGAAATACCGTAATGGTTTTTTAGCGGCTGCTATTGCATTGACTGCCGTAGGTTGTGCTGGTGGTGATGAGGCGAAGGCAGATGATCCCCTTTCTGGTGATATTGCCGGTGACTTACTTGGTGAGGATGCTGGTAAAAAAGTTGCCAGTGCTCGAGCAATTGCTCAGTTATTAGGGGGCTCTTTGGTAGACCTCATTGGTACTACCGCAGATATATTTTCTACCTTTTCTGTTGTTTCTGATCCAAGTAGTAATGCGGGTAAAATCCTTAGCGCTAAGGTTGATGAAGGTAATACGGCCTCTGGTGCAGTAACGACTGTTGCCGCCCCGTGTTCTAATGGTGGTAATTTTACTATGGATATTCAATTGGATATCCTTAAAGACGGCGAAGCAGCTGCTGTTGTCCCCGATATTGCTAGCGGCCTGAATGACTTCCCTAACGGCGTTGTTGACGTTGCGTTAGGTATGGGCTTTGACATGTGTAACGAGCCTAAGCACAACTATGACGGTGATGAAAGCACGGCTGCAGCCGACCCTGATGAAGACCAAGTTCTTGATGGTCAAATGATTATTAGGGCTCATTCAGACAACAAAGTTAAAGATGCTGCAGGCAATGTTAATGCAAGCACAAAAGACTTTTTGTTAGGTGCTACTGTCACAATGAAGGATTACTTCATTCAGCAAAAGCCAAAAGGTGGTGTACTAGGGCCTGTTGAATTGATTACAGGTGAAGTAGGTGTTACCTTATCGACAACCGACATTGATGTAGGTGACTTTAAAACTGCTCTTGATTTTGGTGTAACAATCAGCGATAAAAAGAATGGTGGTTCAACACGTACAGCCGTGGTTGCCGACGGTACTGTTAATCTAGATTCTAAATTTGCAGTTAAGAATTATAGCCTTGCGCTGAGCGGTAGCTTGCGTAACTTTGGCGGCACTGCTGCAGGTACCTATACCTTATTTACTGAAGCGCCTGTTGTAAGTGCTGATGGCGGTAGCCCAAGCTCTGGTACTATCGGTATTATCGATGCATCAACTGGCTTTATTCATACAGCTAAAGTAACAGCTTTAGGTCTTGATTTCTTCATTATTGAAACCGAAGGTGCAGCTCCTGTTGAAGGATCTTGTACTTGGGATGAAATTAACAACGTTGATGGTAAAGAGTGCGATATTAGCATTTAATCTTTACATTGATGTTAAAGCCCGCTTTTGCGGGCTTTTTTTGGTTTTGAATATTACAAAACTTTTGTTATTGCACGCGTGCATCTATTATGGTGCCAAGCTCTTAGCTATCTACCGGTCTTACACTCTCCCTTATAATAAGGCATCACCTTATGAACAAGCTGCTTTGCGGTTTACTATTGACTTTCAGCACCCCGTTATACGCACAACATTCTGTTGATGTTTCTTTTGGTTCCACTGATTTCAGCTGGGAAGAGTTTCGTCCTAGTTTTGAGGATGGGACCGATGTGATAGTCGCTGATGAAAGCGGTGAACTCGCAACGTTTGATATCGGCTACCGTTACACCGCTAAAAACCAAAGCTTAAGAGTGGCTTACCAGTCATTAAGTGGAGATGTTGATTACTTAGGGCTGCCCACTAAATCCACTATAGGGGTTCGGCGGCCAACGACGACAAGCTATACTGTACAGGGTGTGTCTGCCGAGTATGGAGCATGGTTTGACGTTGATTATATTAAACCCTATATGGCTGTTCTGGGTGGTTACCAGCAGAGAGAGCGCATCATTCAAACGGCGACATATTTTTCAAATCGTAATGCCGAAGATTTTAGCTTCTTTTTTTGGGGGCTGCAGGCAGAGGCAGAGATTTTTAGCTGGAATAATTTCACTTGGGATGTGGGTGGCAAATATCTTCATACCTTAGGAGGTGAAAATGAATCTATTGATAATGGCTATACTATTAAGCTTAAGGCATTTCACACGCTAGGTTTGTTCACTCGGTTTAATTATGAGTTTTTGCCAACCTGGGAGGCAAGTTTTATCTATGCGGTTAATCAGGGTGAAATGAAAACCAGCAGTGCTATTGAGGTAGAAGGTATTACTGACCCCATTCGGCAGCCTGAAAGTGAAGAAAAAACCAGTGTCATTACTGTGCAATTAAGTAAAACTTTTTAGTAATTACTCAGCCAAACCAACAAACCCCTCTTAGCGGGGTACTGATGGATTACTTTCTGAGCATTTAAGCGCCCTGCAAGGAAAGCAAAGGTAGACAGTGCACCTGCATAGAGATATGCGAGTATGTGAGAGCAGACTTTGCAGGAGAACAAATTCGAGGAGTAAGCTGTCGAGAGCGCTTATATAGCGACCCAGCAAATGATTCATTAGCACCCGATTTCCGCACGTCTGAATAGTTACACTTTTTAACCCATTACTTGTGTACTGAAGCCGCATTTTTTGGCCTTGGCTTGCCCGCACTACCCTGCGGCCTTTTGCGTTTTTTAAAGGGCGCGCGGGTGCTTTTTAAGCCTCTAAAGCGCTCGCCCTCTACTTTACCCATAACGTCGGGTAATACGCGCTCTAGGTTTTGCATAAAGTCTTGGTAGTTAGCTTGTTTGTGGCAAATGGCATCTAATAATGATTCCCAATGGGCGGTCATATCGGGTGTTGTGGCTTCGGTGGGTAGGCTGGCAATCAACGCCTTACCTGCGTCGGTGGCGCATAAATTTTTACCTTTGCGCTCAATAAAACTACGCTGTGTTAATAAATCTAAAATACCGGCACGCGTGGCTTCTGTGCCTAGGCCGTCGGTATCTTTTAGTATTTTACGAATACTTGCATCTTGTACATGTTTATTAATGCCGGTCATGGCGGCAATTAAGGTGGCATCGGTATAGGGTTTAGGAGGGCTGGTTTGTTTTTCGATGACTTCGCCGGTATTGCAAAAAGTGGTATCGCCTTTATTTAGCGCAGGCAGCTCACGGGGCAGAGTATTATTGTCACTTGCCGACGAGCCTTTTGAGTAGAGTGCCCTCCAGCCTTCTTCAACTACACACTTAGCTTTAGCCAAAAAGTCACCGGTTAATATTTTAATGGTGACGGCGGTTTCATCAAAGCTATGTACTGGGTAAAACTGTGCCAAATACTGGCGGGCAATAAGCTCGTATACTTTTGCCTCGTCCCCGCTGAGTGTTTGGCTGCTTAGCTGCCGTGCAGTAGGAATAATGGCGTGGTGAGCGGTGACCTTTTTATTGTTCCAGGCGGCATTTTTTTGTGTGGTATTTACGCCCTCACACGCTGATTGCAAAGGCGGGCAGTTCTTATTAATAGCACGGCATATAGTGCTTGCCTCGCTATGGTGGTCTTCGGGTAAATAGCGGCAGTCTGAGCGTGGGTAGGTAATCAGTTTATGTTTTTCGTAGAGGCTTTGGCAGGTATCGAGTACCGCTTTAGCGGCCAAGCCAAAGCGCTTTGAGGCATCAACTTGCAGGCTTGATAAGCTATAGGGCAGTGGGGCGTTGAGTTTTTTGCGCTGCTTTTTAAGGGCTGTGACTTGGCCGTTTTGCTGCGTAATACGGTTGGCTACGTTTTGTGCCAGCGCTTTAGACAATACTCGGCCTTCTTCATCGCAGTATTCTTTACAGGCGCTGCTGGGCTGCCATTTTGCCGTAAAGGGCTCGCCTTTTGGGCTTTGCAAATGTGCTGTGACTTCATAAAAGGGTTTAGTTAAAAATTGAGCCACCTCGGCATCGCGTTTCACCACCAAACCCAACACGGGGGTTTGCACACGCCCAACCGATAGTACACCGCTAAAACCTTGTTGCTGACCTTTAAGGCTGCACAGTCTGGTCATGTTAATACCGTAAAGCCAGTCGGCGCGCGAGCGCGCTAAAGCCGAAGACGATAAAGCGGCAAAATCACGGTTATCTTTAAGTTGCGTTAACGCTTTTGCAATAGCTTTGGTATTTAAATCATTGATTAAGCAGCGTTGAATCGGTTTACCGCTTTTAGTGGCGCCGGCGTAATGCAGTACTTCATCAACCAAAAGCTGGCCTTCACGGTCTGGATCGCCAACATGTACAAGGCTGCTAGCTTTTTTGATAAGCTTAACCAGTATATTCAGCTGTTTGCGGGTTTGTGTTTTGCCCTGATAGTGCCACTCTTGCGGTACGATAGGTAAGTGCTCTAGACGCCATTTTTTATAGTCGGGGTTGTAGTGCTCGGGCTCAGCTAGCTCTAATAAGTGGCCAATGCACCAGCTCACCACATCGCCATTGGCCAGCGTAATACAGCCATCTTCTTTGGGGCCTTTTGACTGGGGTAAAGCACTGGCTAGCGCACGTGCTAGACTGGGTTTTTCGGCGATGTAGAGTTTCATATAACGCTCAGCTATCGGTTAAAAGCTGTTTAAGTGTACAGTAATTTTCGCATATTTGCGCAAGAACAAAAGAGCATAAACATGGAAAACACTCAAAATTCTTTAACCGCTTTACTTCGCGTAGCTCTAGGTACGCCGCATGCAGAGGCTATTAACCAACAAGTAGAGCCATGGTTAGCGGGTATATCTGCCGAATATGCCAGTGCGCTCACCGCGCTGGCTGCACAACCGGCTTGGCTTAAGCAGTGGCAAAAGGTGGTAAGTTGTAGCCAATTTGCGCTAGCGCAAATACTGAGCGAGCAACAAATAGGGCTATTAAATACGCTGAGCGAGTCGCTGTGCCAGCAATGGCAAGCCGATGATTATCAGCAAGCGCTCAATTGTTATGTTAAAGAAGGCTGTGATACGCAAGCGCTAGATAAAGGCCTAAGGTTATGGCGCAATGCCATGATGGTACGCAGTATTTGGCGCGACTTAAACCGCCTAGCCACAACGCTAGATATTACGAAAGAACTCACCCATTTAGCCGACGTTGCCGTTAATTATACCCTTAATTACCACTACAACGCCTTGTGCGCAGTACGCGGTACCCCACAAAATACGCAAGGCCAAGCCATGCCCATGCTGGTATTAGGCATGGGTAAGCTGGGCGCCTTTGAGCTTAATTTAAGCTCGGATATCGATTTGATTTTTGCCTATCCCGAATCAGGTGAAACCGTACCCGGCGAACCTACTGGCCGCAGTTTGAGTCATCAAGAATTTTTTACCCAGCTTGGGCAAAGGCTTATTAAAAGCCTTGATGCACAAACCATCGAAGGCTTTGTATTCCGTGTGGATATGCGTTTGCGCCCTTATGGTCAAAGTGGTGCGCTGGCCAGTAACTTTGATAGCCTCGAAAATTATTATCTTACCCAAGGCCGTGATTGGGAGCGCTATGCCATGGTCAAGGCGCGTGTAATGGCCTGTTGTGCTGGGGGTAGCGGGGATAGTGGATATAGAGGCGATAGCCGCAGTGCTTGTATCCCAGAAAAACAAGAGCTTATGCAATTGTTACGCAGCTTTACCTACCGTAAATATGTTGATTTTTCGGCGATTGAGGCGCTGCGCGACCTTAAAGTCCGTATTCGCCAAGAGGTGAAGCGCCGCCGTTTAAAGGGCAATGTAAAGCTAGGTGAGGGCGGTATTCGTGAGGTCGAATTTATTGTGCAGGCCCAGCAGTTAATTCGCGGCGGCCGCGATAGTCAATTGCAAACACCATCGCTAATGCAGGCGCTAGAGGGCTTGGTGGCGCTTGGCGCGATGCCGGCGCAAAGTGCCGAGCAATTGCGCCAAAACTACGGCTTTTTACGCAATGCCGAGCACGCCATACAAGCTTGGCAAGATAAACAAACGCAAGATATTCCCCAAGATCCAGCGGCTCAGTGGGCGCTGGCTCAAGCGATGGGGTTTGATGATTGGGCGATTTTTACCGCTCAACTTGATCGGCATATGCTGCAAGTGAGCACTTTGTTTGCCAATGTGATCGCGCTACCCGAGGAGCCCCAAAACAATACCATACAGCAGCGCTGGCAAAGCCTATGGGCAGAGGGTGATCTTGCCGTTTTACAGCAGCAATTTGAGCGTATTGGTTTTGATGAACCCGCGCAAAGTGCGCAAGCGCTGCACGCTTTGCATCATGCGCCCCAGGTGTTGGCGGTCGATAAAACCGGCAGCCAGCGGCTTAATAAATTTATTCCTTTGTTATTATGCAAAATTAGCGAGCGCTCGCAACCGGCTACCACTTTGCAGCGCTTACAGCCGTTTATTTTGGCGATTGTGCGGCGCAGCGCTTATGTACTGTTATTAATCGAAAACCCTGCCGCGCTTGAGCAGTTAGTGATTTTAAGCGAAGCCAGCCCCTGGATTCCCGAGCGCTTGGCCGAATACCCCGCGTTATTAGATGAGCTGCTCAGCCCCGGTAACCTTTACCAAATACCCAGTAAAAGTGAGCTCAGTGCCGAGCTCACTCAAACTATTTTGCGCATACCCGAAGATGACCTAGAGCAGCAGATGGAGGCGTTGCGTTACTTTAGGCATGCCCACGGGCTTAAAGTGGCGGCGTGTGAGGTCACGGGTAAACTGCCGTTAATGAAAGTTAGCGATTACCTCACCGAGCTGGCCGAGGTTATTTTAACGTACGCTCTTAATTTAGCCTGGGAGGAAATGAGCCGTAAACACGGCTTACCCGGCGGCCAAACAGTACCTAACTTTATTGTGGTGGGCTACGGCAAGCTGGGCGGTATAGAGCTAGGCCATGGCAGCGATTTAGATTTGGTGTTTATCCACAATGCCGATGCGCAGCAATATACGCAAGCGGCCGAGGGTCAGCGGGCACTCGATAATCAAACTTTTTATACTCGCATGGCGCAAAAGATCATTTTATTGCTCGATACTAAAATGCCATCGGGCACGCTGTACGAGGTCGATATGCGCCTTAGGCCATCGGGCAATTCTGGCATGCTGGTCAGTACGCTAAGTGCCTTTAGTAAATACCAAAGCGATACCGCTTGGACGTGGGAGCATCAAGCCTTAGTGCGTACTCGTGTGGTAGCAGGCAATGCACAGCTTGCGCAACAATTTAGTGCGGTGCGCCAAGCGACTCTTTGCCAAGCACGCGATCTACCAAAGCTCAAGCAAGCTGTGATAGAGATGCGCCAAAAAATGCGCAACCAACTTGGCAGTAAAACTAAAGAGGCGCAAGCCGGGTTATTTAATATCAAGCAAGATGCTGGCGGCATTGTGGATATTGAGTTTATTGTGCAATACCTCGTCCTCGCCCACGCTCATCAATACTCTTCATTAGTTGAGTACTCAGATAACATTCGTATTTTAGAGGCCATAGGTCAGTGCACACTGCTCAATACAGCGCAAATCACCACATTAACCGAAGCCTATAAAACACTGCGTGCCCAAACCCATAAATTAGCCTTACAGCAGCAAGGCAATACTATAGAGGGGACTGGGCTTGAAGCGCTAAGGCAAGATGTGGAAGAGATTTGGCAAATGTTATTGGAGTGATGTTTTAGTATGCCTTTGCACAGTATGTGCAGAGGCATATTGCTTTACTTTATGTATATCATGGCGTGAGTGCTAGCGGTAAGTCATGAGTAGCTGATACAGGCGGTGATTAATATAATAGTTGCCACGACCCACTTTTTGTTTTTGCAAAAAGTCTTGCTCCACTAGCTGCTCTAGGTATTTTGTTGCGGTAATGCGTGATACGCCTCGATGGTTTTTGGGTGCTGGTCGACCTTCCTGTGCCTGATGCGCGTCTGAGTCATACCATCGTCCCGTTGCTTAGGCTATTGCCCTGTGGGGCGCAGCTTTAAGCTACCAATACTTAGGTTTGAGTATTGGCTTTTTATTCGTTGGTATTTTGTTCGGTAGGTGGCTACTGTGTAATTCTTCATTGGTAATGTAGCGTCGTGTCCAATTTGCAAATTGACTTAATTAAAAATAGGTAAACCCCCAGCTCTGCTGGGGTGACTCGCATAGGTTTTACCTATACCGCGGTATAGGTACTCTCATATTTCGACCAAGAGATAAGAGAGAAACCTATGCGAGACCCTAAAAGTTTGTCCCATACGCGTTGGGATTGTAAGTACCATGTCGTGTTTATTCCAAAGAAAAGGCGTAAATTAATATTCGGATCAATTCGTAAGCATTTGGGCGATATATTTCATGATTTAGCGAGGCAGAAGGGCGTGATTATAGAGGAGGGCCATTTGATGCGGGATCACGTCCATATGTGCTTGAGTATACCGCCCAAGTATTCAGTATCGAATGTTGTGGGTTTCCTTAAAGGTAAAAGTGCTATTTCAATAGCACGAGAATTTAAAGGGCGGCAAAGAAATTTTAATGGCGAAGCCTTTTGGGCTAGGGGTTATTATGTTTCTACGGTAGGTTTGGATGAAGATATGATTAAAGAATATATTCGTAATCAGGAAAAGAATGATGTTCATCGAGATCAATTGAATCTAAATGTATAGTCTTTTGCGCCTAGGGCGCTTACTTAAGCCCTTCGAGGGCGTCATCTAATAAGCCTCCGGCTCTGCCGGCGGTCAGTTAACTGCTCTGCATGCATTTTTGCGGCATCGCGGTAAGCTTCAAGAGCAATATTAACGTCGGTTTGCTTTTCTTCTAGTTTCCAAACATCTACGCGGGCTGTTTTATCTGGAGGCTTTTGATAAGCTAATAAGCGCGCCTTATCTAAAGCATAATACCCTTTGATAATACAAATTTGATCCGGGTAAAGCTGCTCAAGGGCACGGTGATACGCCTGTTGGGCCAATTGCGCATCTTGACCGTTACTAGCAACCTTAGCTTTAATATCGGCAGTAAAAAACTTGAGGGTAATCGGCTCACTTGACGGATGTTGCGCGCGTACAATGCGATTAGAAAATAGAGCATAAAGATCCAGCCACTTATCAGTAGAATGTTTCAAACAACCATAAAAGAGATTATAGCCATCAATATAAACAATTGTTTTCAAAGTAAGCCCTTAGCCCAGAAATGAAAAAACCGCCAGAAGGCGGTTTTTTCGCTCCAAGCAAAAGTCAATTTAATGACCCTGCAAAGGGTGAGTCGTATTTTGATTATAGTAGGCAATAGTTACTGCGTCAAACCCTTATTGAGCGTGTGAGAGTTGCATTATACACAAGCCTCCACCTACGAATAATTGCCAATTGAGGCTCGGGTTCTATTCTGTAAAATTATGTAATTCGACGCTGAAGTTAAGTCGATTTTTGTGCATCCAACCTAGCCTTAACTGCCGTGCACTGAGCTGCGTTTTTAAATCGCGGTATCTACCAATACCGCACGGTCAAAAGCTGTAGGCGGCGGTGATGCAGCTGCGGTGTGCTCGTTGGTCTTTAGTTTGCTGATTCCTAGGCACCCCGGCAGGGGCAAGAAATTATTTAAAGGTAAAAATGAGTATGGCTTAAAACCTCTTTACAACCTATAAAAAAGGCCTACCCCTTTACAAGAGTAGGCCTTTTACCTGCTGGGTGTTGTTTACACAAAAATGCCTGGTAGCTCGCCAGTGACGCCGTTGGTGCCAAAGGTGTCTATATCGTGGCCCATGTACTTGGCAATACTCACCAGCAGCTTAGTATGGTCTACGCCACGGCCGTCGCCTTCGGCGTTGAGGTCGTAACGTAGTTTACGATTACCTTTCATGCCAAAGTTATGGCCGCCAATTAAAAAGAAAGGCATATCGCGGTGATCGTGTAGTTTTCCGTCGCTTAAGCAGCTATAGACGTAAATTAAAGTGTTATCTAATAATGTGCCGCTGCCATCGGGGGTGGCCTTCATTTGGTTAACCATTTTAATTAAGAAGCTATAAAAGAAGTCGAGCGAGTCGATCCAGCCTTGGCTAAAGTTGTGCGAAATACTGTGGTGCCCACGGAAGTTAGAGGTGGTATGTGACATTTGCAAGCCGGCAACGCGTGTCATATTACAGCTTAATAAACGCGTAATAATATCGGTTTGTAAATTAGCGATGCCTTCAAAGTTATTATCTAAATGAATTTTGGGTGGGTATATGCCATCACCGCTGGCGGTCTCAATATGATTGGGATTAAAGGTGCTCACTTCGCACAAGTTACCGCCGCCTGTGCTGGGTTCGGCTACACTATCGAGTTTTTTCTGCATATCGTTGAGGGCGTCAATATGGGTGGCGAGTTTAACGCGTTCATCCATACCCAAGTCATTTTTCATGAGCGCTTCAACTTCTTTAAAGCTACGCGCTAAAATGCTTTTGCGTGGGTCAAAGCCATCGGGGTAAGAAACACCACTTCCGCCTAAACCATAAGCGCGGTTAAAGGCCGAGATGGGGTCGTCTTCGGGTTTAATGGACTGGCCATTTAAATAATGTACGTGGTCGGTTGTACCCGCCTGGAAGTTGGCCATGGCACCTAAGTTAATGCTGCGAATGGGTGTAGTACCGCCGATGCTGTCTTGTCGGCTTAGTACGACATCTAATGAGTCGCCACCATTACCGGTTAATACTTTGCGTGAACCGCCTTGGTGTGAGCCACCGCCGAGTTTCATATCTAACCCTTGTAAAAAGGTCATGTGCTCTTGAATGGGGGCAAAGGCTTTTGTCATTTGATTCATGGTGGGGTTGGTGGTGACGGAATAACCGTTACCACTATCAACACCCGCGCCGGTTGGGTGCCAAGCCCCTTGGCTGTCATCGGTACTGCCGTTGGCATTTTTGGGTGCGTAGACACCGTCGGGCATATACATAAAGACGACTTTAGGTACGTCTTCGCCGGTGGCGGCTAAAACCGGTTGCGCTATACGCATGGCCAAAGGCGACATAGTGCCTGCAACCAGTGCGTTTTTAATAAAGCGACGACGAGTGTTTCTAAAAGGTGTGTTCATAATAGTTCGCCTTATTTACGCAATGAGAATGAATCAAGTTGAGTAATGCCAATGAGCAATGTTTGAATATCAAACTGGCTGTCTGCAAAGGTTTTATTGAGATTTTCGATGGCGCATTGGTCGCCATCACTAATGGTATAACCCATCACGTAACGGTAATACTGGGTGGTCATACACGATTTAGCCGAGTCTGAAGCTACCATAATATCGGCTAGTCCATTGAGGTCATCAAAGGTGTGTTCGTCATCGCCATCAATATTAATGACTTTGCCATCGGTTAAAATATCTAAGCGATCGATTTCTGTTTTGGTATCCCAGTTGTACATGATTTCTTGATCGCGGTGTTTGCCCGAGGCATCAAATATTTCCATGGCAAAACCAATATCATCAAAAAACTTATGGCAGGCCCAGCAGTTTTCGTTACTAGAGTGCTCGGTAAAGCGTGCGCGCATGGGTTTGGTTGGGTCAAGGTCGGGGTTGGGAATATTCACATCGCGTGGCAGTGGTGGTAATGGGTCACACATTAATTGCTCACGAACAAAGACACCGCGTTTAACCGGTGATGACTCTTCGGTGCTGGCTTTTGAGGCGGCAATCGCGCCAAAGCTTAATATACCACCGCGCTGATTGTTGGTGACTTTAGTAAAGGTATCGCCTGTTACTGCGCCTACACCGTAAAAGCTAGATAGCGTTTTATCGAGCATGGCATAGCCGGGGTTATAAAGCTCGCTAAATTTACCGGTCGATTCAAAGGTGACATGCTTAAATAATGCCTTCATCTCGCCTACCATTGATTGAATGACGTTAGCATCGTAGTTGGCATAAAAGTCAGGGTTTTTAGAGCCGATTAATTCAAGGCCTGAGTCCCACCATTCCACAGCAAAATGTGCCATTTGATCTTTGCCGCGTTGGGTGGCCAATAGCCGCTCAGCATGCGCTTTGTATTGTGCTTTAGTGCGGAGTTTACCTTCATTGGCGGCAGCCAATAATGCCTCATCTGGGGTTGAGCCTATAAACGTATACGAAATAAGCGATGCCATTTCGTGGTCGGTGAGGCGGTAGTTATCCCCTTCTTTTGTGCCTAGCTCGGTGCGATACAAAAAATGCGGTGACATAAGTAGTGCGGGTAAGCCTGCACCAATAGCATCTTTGGCATGTTGCGAATGATTGAGGTAGCCGTCGGGCTCATTAGCGGGCACAAGCGCTCTAAAAAATTTGAAGTACTCGGCTTTTTCTTCTTCGGTTAGTGGGCGCCTAAAAATACGCGGGCCAAATTCATCAATAAATTTAACGACGCATTTAAGGTCGCCCGAACAACCTAAAACATCGCGCAGCTTGCCAGAGGTTAAGCCCTCTTGTACTGCGCCTGTAACGCGAGATGCTGCGCTGTAATAGTTATCTAAGTGGCGAGCGGTGACTTGTGCAATATCGGCATTGTTGGTAAAGCCGTGGTCGCGCCCTTCTGGCGAGAAGCTTACCGTTAAGTCCATATCAAAACCAAAAATGTCGTTAATGCTGTTTTCGTATTCACGGCGCGTGAGTAAACGCATGGCGCGCGCCGCTGGTGCACCTTCAACATCAGAACAGCCATTAAAACCGAGCTCGCCATTACTGCCGGTATCGAGCGCACCTGGGAAGTTATTGGTAATGTAGCCTGCCACTTGGTGCGCGCAATCCCCTACGCATTGCTCGGGCGAATATTCTTGACCTGTTAGTGGCCCGGTACCCGTTGGCATATTGCCGCCATCTGCTCGCGCCATTAAGCCATCATAATTAACGGCTTTGATAGGGACAGGGACTTTAATCGAGCCCGCGCCTACTACACCGTGGCACTCTAAGCACTGTGCTTCGTAAAGCGCTTTACCTTTCACCAAATCAAAATTACCTGTGGGCGGTGGTGTGCTGGGACGAGAAGAGCTGGTTATTGCAGACGAGCTATTGATGGCAGAAGAGCTAACAGTCGTTGATGAGGAGCTAGCAGGTGCCAATGAACTGCTCGATGAACTCAGCGTTAAACTAGAAGAGCTCACCGGTGTCATGGATGAGCTGATAACGACAGAAGACGTATTACCCGTACTGGAGTTTTGCTCGCTACTGGAGACGTTATCGGTATTGCCACCACCACACGCAGCAAGCGCAATTGATGAAAGTAGCAGGCTGAGTCGTTTTACCATTTTGATCTCCAAGAGGGCTCGCAGGTGAGTGGCGAGATAGGGGACATATAAGAGCGTTATGTGTACTTATTGTTAGTATTGTTTTATTGCAAGCTATCAGTTTTGTGTGTAAATGCAACTTAGCTTGGTAGGCGTGTGCGCTAGTTTTAAGGCGACTGCCAACCACAGCACACAGGCTCGGTAAAGAGTCGATTAAAGTGTTATTGGTTTATCAGTTTGTAACTATTCAGGGGTACCGAAATTGGGCGCTAATGAATCATTTACTGGGCCGCTCAAGCCATCTGCGACTTTGTGCTCCTGCAAAGTCTACCCCCACGCATCCATGCTGGGGCTGGGCGCTATATAAGCGCTCTCGGCGCTTAAATGCCCAGAAAATAATCCATCAGCACCCTATCGGGTGAGGTTTGTCAGCTGAGCTGAATAGTTACATCAGTTTTTGGTTTTTTATGTACGTGCTAATGCAGTGTCAACATAGCTTGCGCGTGTTGATTAAATACAATTATTTTTACTCTTAATTATCGTGGGCGTATCAAAATAATATGTGTAGTAGCGCGGGGTTAAAATATTAAGGCGGGCGGCTTTAAAAAAGATAAAGCGTGTCAAAAAAGGTGATTAGCGCGTCAGAAGCCTTTGGATTTGGCAAAACCAAATCCAAAGGCTTAGCATTTTTAATAAAAACTATTGTCATAAAATTATTGGACTGTTAGCGCCACAGTATCGCTATGGTCAATAACACCATCGTTATCAACATCGAGTGAAATCTCTGCGCTATCACCTTCAAATACTATTCTTAATGTACTAATGCCTTCTGTAATCACCATGTTACCTTTGTACGAGTTAATGGCGCGTACGGTATTGGTGCTTTCATCTGCTTCGGCATAGGTTACGGCTAAAGCAGTCGGTGTTTTAACGGTGTAGGTATATTGTTGGTTACCATTGTTAACAGTGACATTACCATCAAGTTTTAAGCTGTCTTCATCGGCCTTAAAGGCAAAATCTTTAAAAGTGTACTGAACGTTAGGCTGATCGACAACGTCGATATTAATGCTGTAAAGGTCTGTTGTAATACTTGTTAGTGTTACACTATTGCGCTTAGTCTCATCTAAAAAGTCTTGAGTCGATTCAACTTCTTGCTCTACAGTTAGCTCGCCATCAACGGCAATATTATCATCTGAACTAATGTTGTTAACGGTGTAGCCGTCATAGCTGTAAATACGCACCGTTTTAGATTCGGTAAAAGGGTCTTCAGAGTCGTCCATGCGCACATAGTCTTCTCGCACATCGACCATCATTTGTAGCGAACCATCATGCTCAAAGCTGTCGAACGTGCAGGCTTCATAGT
Organism: uncultured Pseudomonadales bacterium; assembly: GCA_947494095.1. Taxonomy (GTDB): domain Bacteria; phylum Pseudomonadota; class Gammaproteobacteria; order Pseudomonadales; family Cellvibrionaceae; genus Marinagarivorans. Next base: position 18,463 of record CANLTI010000002.1, on the reverse strand, counting down.
CTTCACGATCGTAATCGCCTTCAGTGGTTTCAGAGGCAACCTTTTTCAAAAGGGTTTGAGTCAGCTCACCAGTACCGTCGTCACATACTTTTTTTAAGATCGTTGAACCATCACTTCCTTGAGAGAGTTGGCCATTTGATGTTGTGATATTGTCATGACCAATCGGCATGCCAGCGACTTTCTCGGCAGGCATGGTAAAGTCAGCGGGGGCTGTAGATAGTGATGGCAATGCGGTTAACGCTAAATTGATATAGGTGCGTGCATTATTGCTAGTAATGGGCCCGGAAGGCTTTGAGTCATTGTCGTTGCTGCTACTGCCACAAGCGGTAATAGACATGGCAGCGGTGATGGCGAGCGCTAACTGAGTGATGTTTTTTTTCATGTTGATCCTATTGGGTAGATGTGGCTTGTAGGTGCCACTTTATTTAATCACGATACATCGATAACTTAGGGGTATAGCTGTCAATAATGCTGAGTAGCTCGCGTAATAACAACGGTTTTTCAGCAGTTTCCTTTCTACAGCAATATCATCATAGCTATGCTATTTATTGCGGCGACCATAACTATAATTCGTTCCATAACTATAATTCGTTCCATAACTATGATTCGTTATTACTGCCAAAGGGTTTGCAGTTTACGGGGTACCACTTAACTGTACCTGAATCTTGAGGGTCATCTACCGTACACATTGATAACCGCAGCGAGGTACTGCTTGAATACTTAGGCTATAGTTTTACGCTATCAAAACAATTAACTCAATTGATTTTGATGTTTGTGAAATTACTGCTAATCTATTGTCATATCTTAGATCGACCCACCTGTCACATTAAACGCCTTGGAGGCAATAATGAGCATTCAGACTATACCCAATGTTACTTTTAAAACCCGCGTTCGCGATACAAGTATTGCAGGCGATAACCCTTTTCGCTGGCAGGATGTGACCAGCGATGACATTTTTAAAGGCAAGAGTGTTGTTATTGTTGCGCTGCCTGGTGCTTTTACGCCTACTTGCTCAAGTACTCACTTGCCCGGCTACGAAGCTAAATTTGAAGAGTTTAAAGCGCAGGGTGTTGATGATATTTATTGCTTGAGCGTGAACGATGCTTTTACCATGTACCAGTGGAGCCAGCGCTTAGAAGTCAGCAACATCAAAATGCTACCCGACGGCAATGGTGACTTTACCCGCCTAATGGGCATGCTTGTTAAAAAAGACAACCTTGGTTTTGGCAGTCGCTCATGGCGCTACAGCATGCATGTTGTCGATGGTGAAATTAAAGCACAATTTGTTGAGCCCGGCTTCATGGATAACTGCCCAGAAGACCCCTTTGAAGTGAGTGATGCACAGACTATGCTGGCTTATTTAAAAGGTTAATTGAGCCTATTGGCCAATACATTAAACTTTTGTGTAAAAGGTTATCTAAAGGCGCCAAGTGCGCCTTTTTTGTTACTTAATGTATGGTGCCTGTATTGTGTTGCGCAATACCCGCTCAGCGCGCAATGTAACAACAGTGATTAATTGCCAGTTGTTATTGATGAATGCATTAATACTGCCGCAACCCAAGAATAAACAACTCAAATAATAGGATACCCCCATGAAATACGACTACGACTTATTTGTAATAGGTGCTGGCTCTGGCGGCGTGCGCGCAGCGCGCATGGCAGCAGGCTTTGGCGCCAAAGTCGCCATTTGCGAAGACCGTTATATGGGGGGTACCTGTGTAAATGTGGGCTGCGTACCTAAAAAACTGTATGTCTATGCCGCGGAGTACTCAAAACAAGTTAAGAACGCCAAAGGGTTTGGTTGGAGTACCGAGGCCCCAAGTTTTGACTGGGCAACATTGCGCGACAATAAAACTACTGAAATAAGCCGCCTTAACGGTATTTATGATTCGCTATTGGGCAACGCTAATGTTGAGGTGCTCAATGGCCGCGGTAAAATTATAGCGGCCAATACCGTTGAAGTTAACGGCACCCAGTACACGGCTGAGCGTATTTTAATTGCTGTAGGTGGCTGGCCTTTTGTGCCTGAGATACCGGGCCGTGAGCATGTGGTCAGCTCTAATGAGGTTTTTGACTTAGAGAGCTTCCCTAACAATATTGTCGTAGTGGGTGGCGGTTATATTGCGGTTGAATTTGCAGGTATTTTTAATGGCTTAGGCGCTAATGTGACGCAGCTCTACCGAGGTGATTTATTTTTGCGCGGCTTTGATGAGGAGGTGCGTCAATTTGCCGCCCAAGAGATTGCCAAGCAAGGCGTGAATATCCAGTTTAATACCGATGTAACAGCCATTAAAAAGCTAGACGACGGCACCTTAGAGGTAAGCCTCAATAACGGCACCACAATCAATGCAGATGCCGTACTGTATGCCACAGGTCGCAAACCGCACCTTACCAATTTATTGGCCAATGGCATTGAGCTTGAGCAAGCTAAAAGTGGTCATCTTAAAGTTAATGACACCTTCCAAACCAATATTCCCAGTATTTATGCGGTGGGTGATGTGATTGGTGGCATGGAGTTAACACCCGTCGCACTCGAAGAAGGTATGACCTTGGCTCGTCATTTATATGATGGCCAGCCTTGTGAATTAGATTACAGCAATATTGCGACAGCAGTATTTTGCCAGCCCAATATTGGCACAGTTGGCATGAGCGAAGAACAAGCCCGTGCAAAATACAGCAATGTACAAAAGTACCGCAGCGAGTTTCGCGCGTTAAAGCACACCATTAGTGGCTCTGATGAGCGCACCTTAATGAAGCTATTAGTCGATGGCGATACCGATAAAATTTTGGGTGCTCATATGGTTGGCCCAGATGCTGGTGAAATTATGCAAGGCCTAGCAATCGCCATTAAAGCCGGTGCCACCAAAGCAGTTTTTGATGCCACCATTGGTATTCATCCCACCGCCGCCGAAGAGTTTGTGACTATGCGCACACCCGTTTAAGGGCGCACATTGAGTCACATTCAGTACCACAGGTGAAGCCTGCAAAAAGGCGCACACGGCATTACGCTGTGTGCGCCTTTTTGATGACCGGCCTTTGTGGTTGTCATAAAACTATCATTTGACAGGTCTTTATCTAATGTATATATTTTGTATATACATTGCATATGCAGTTGACGCCGTATATTACGTGCGCAATAAAAGCCGGTGTAATGTTAAACTGCCAGTTCCTGTTAATACGTATGATTAATATCGATAGAATTAGGTAGTGTTATGACTCACTCAGCACCCAAAGAACCGCCTGTTAAAAAGCAGGGTAAAAAAGACAGTCAGCTAATTATTCGTATCAATGCGCAAGAGCGTGATGATTTTGTCGCGTTGTGTGAATCGCTCGATACCAGTGCTGCACGCGAAATAAGGCGCTTTATACGCGCTTTTCATAAAGAGCACGAGTAATAGCGATAGGCTGTTTTAGAGCGTTTTTTAAATGGGTTGCACGGTGTATTAAACTTTATTATTGGAGATTACCATGTCTAAAGCAGCATCTAAAACCTCATCAAAAAAAGTTAAATCAATCAAAAAAGAAATCAAAGCCCGTAAAGCTAAAGTTGCTAAGCAAGAAGGCAAACTTAAATCATTGAAAAAAGCGCTTAAAAAAGCGGCTTAGTTTAACCGGTAGCTATACCCGCTACGGCTTGTAAGCTGCAATAAAAAAGCGGCAAAAAAAAGGCACCGTTTACGCTTTATATTAAGCGTAAACGGTGCCTTTTTTGTGTGTTTGATATTAACAGTTGTGTGTTGGCTTACTGAAAGCTGCCACTACCAAAATCAATATCAAAATCGACACACCATAAACTAATAGCGCCGAGGTTATCGACTGAGCTGCCTGCAGGCAAGGTGATGGTTATTTCTTCATTGACGTAGGGTTGTGACTGGCGTAAAAAATTACGATTAGGGGTGATGGAGTAATAGTTGCCGCCATTTATAGCAAACTCGGCAATATTAGGAGAGGCATAAAATTCAACATCTACCCCTTGGCCATCGTAGTTAAAATTGGTAATTTTAATGGTGCAATTATCAACAATAGTGGCTGTGCCCGATACGCCATGTTGCAGTGTGCGCAGCGCGGCCATTTGCCCAATACGGGGGCTGGTTGCATCACAAGCTTCGGTGGTCGGTGGTGGTGTGGGTACTGGTGTACCGGGTGTTGTGCCGGTATTTAATGTGGCGGCACCGAGGAAGGCGGTAATATCGGCCAACTCTTGGTCGCTTAAGCGTTCGGCTGACCAAAAAGGCATAATGCCGCCCACTAAGCCCTCGTAAACATCGCTATTACTGCGGCCACTGCGGCGCACTTTACTGGCTACTGCAGCGGCATCGGCAGCACTGTTTGTAATATAGCGAATATCAATACCGCGTGGGTTATTGGCCCACTCGCCGTTTTCGCCGTGGCACACGGCACAGGTTTGGTTAAAGGTAATGCGGCCAGCTTCTACGCGGCCTTGCTCGGTAGGGGTATCGGTGGTTTTGAGTGTAAAGGTGAGTGCTGGGGCATCGCCGTTGCCAGTATCTTGAGTGGTTAAATACGTTTTTAAAGCAAGGTAATCTTCGGAGTTATTATTCCAAGTAATGTTGGTGCCCATCCACTCATCTAAGCAGCTGTTAGCAGCATCTACAAATGTGCCAAGTTGGGTGTTTTTAAAATGTGGGCGACGCAGTGCATCGCCAATGGGGTGCCCTGCGCGACGAAAACCTTCAGCATCTAATTGCCCTGTTTCATCCAGTGCATGGCAATCGGCACAGGCAAAGCGGCTACCGCCTAATGGTTTTTCGTACACGAGCTGCCCTTTTGTGCTTGGGCTGCTGGCCTCGCTAGAAGATGATTGGTTATTTGCGCTACTATTTTCGCCACTACTAGAAGTAGACGCTGTAGCGTTAGAGTTTTTATTACTTGAGCCACCGCCGCAACCATAGAGAGCAACGCTAACAAAGACAAGTGTAAGAAATATACGTGACATGGTGAGACCTGCATTAAGGTATAAAAGTCTTTGGATACTAACGAGGCGTAACGCATAAATGATCACAAATTAATAACATTTGATATTTTTTGAACAGTACTGAGCCGCATGCCACAAATGCAGCTAACGGCTTTTATAAAGCCAGTACACAGCAACTAAAAAAGGCCACTCAATGAGTGGCCTTTTGGGCAGTTTAAACGGCTGTTTAATTAGGGGCTGAATGGGGTGCTGAGTGAGGGTTTACCTAATAGGGGCCAGCCAATCGGTATGCTCGGGCAGTTGCCCTTTTACCGCTTTAAAGTATAAGTCTTGTAGCCTAGTGGTTATTGGTCCGCGTTTGCCCTCGCCAATCACTCGGCCATCGTATTCGCGAATAGGTAAAACCTCAGCGGCGGTACCGGTAAAAAAGGCTTCATCGGCAATATACACTTCATCGCGGGTAATGCGCTTTTCGCGGATTTCGTAATTGCAATCTTCGGCTAATTGAAAAATTGTTTTACGGGTAATACCATCGAGGCAGCTGGTGAGCTCGGGGGTGTAAATAATGCCATCGCGCACCATAAAAAAGTTTTCGCCGCTGCCTTCGGCCACATAACCTTCGTTATCGAGTAGCAGGGCTTCTTCGCAGCCGCTTTCTAGGGCTTCACGCAAGGCCAGCATACTATTAATGTAATTGCCGTTAGCTTTGGCTTTACACATTGTAATATTGACGTGGTGGCGGGTGTAGCTAGAGGTACGAATTTTAATACCCTGCTCTTTAGCCTCGGGTGACATATACGAAGGCCAATCCCAAGCGGCGACAATCACATGGGTTGTTAGGTTGTCGGCACGTAAGCCCATGCCTTCGGTGCCTAAAAAGGCCATGGGGCGCAAATAGGCTTCGTCTAGATTGTTCTCGCGTACTACGGCACGCTGGGCTTCGTTAAGCTCATCTTTGCTGTAGGGTATATCCATACGCATAATGTGAGCCGAGCGAAACAAGCGATCGGTGTGCTCTTCTAGCTTAAAAATACAGCTGCCTTTATCACCCGCATGGTAGGCGCGCACACCTTCAAATACACCCATGCCGTAATGTAACGTGTGGGTTAGTACGTGAATCTTGGCATCGCGCCAAGGTACCATCTTCCCATCAAACCAAATAACGCCGTCGCGATCAGCAAAATCCATAATAATACTCTCACAGTAAACTTAAAAATAAAATGAGTTATCCACTAGTTTAGTCTAGGGCTCAAGGCCTGTGGCCGAGCTAGGTTTGGCTAGGGGTAACATTATTGTATGCGAGGGCAAAAATCTTTGTGGGCTTTGCTTGCCTAATCGCCTTACATTGCCTTAGCTGCTTGTGGGGCTAAGTTAGCCGCAAGATGGGCAGTTTTGCTTCGAAGGTCATTCAAAAGGTAGCAACTGCAGCGGCTGGTTCAAGTTAACTCTATTGAACCATAAATCGCCGGCTGGCGGTAGGTGTGTGGCAAATGAGTGGTGGGTTTTTACGGTGAAGGGAGCAACCGCTAGAGCGAATGTGGATGCCAAGGGTTGTTTTATAGTGAGAGGCGCCGACTGATGTGAGGGTAAGCCTACTAAACTCGCCGTGATACATCGTTGTAGGCTCCATGAGCCCCTTGCGTCGAGGGTTCTAGCTTACTTTACCTCACTGTATTCTGACTAGGCGTTTTAAGTGCTTTGAGTGATGAAAGGCTGATAATGCCGTTATTTACTGTAAAATGAACCGCTTTATAAGGCGGGAGCTGGCAGATGCGCTAGTTAAGTTATGTAAAAACCGTAACTGTTGCCCAGCTGAAAAAATCACTTAATAGGGTGCTGATGGGTTATTTTCTGGATATTTAAGTGCCGGGCCTTGCAGCGAAAGCAAGAGTTAGTTTTGCAGGAGCTTAAAGTCTAAGAGTACAAGGTGGCAGATGGCTTGAGTGGCCCAACAAATGATTTATTAGCACCCAATGTCGGTACTTCTGAATAGTTACCAAAAAATCGAGTTAAAAGAGATAAAAAGCATATGAGTGGAATGTTTATTGTTTTTGAAGGTGTAGATGGCTCTGGCACATCTACACAATCTGAATTATTGAATAATTATTTTAAAAGCAAAGGGGATGTATCTTTTTTAACATGCGAGCCGTCATCGGGCCCTATTGGTAATATGATACGACAGGGAATGAAAGGCCGTGTTACCTTCTCAAAAGGCGATAACCCTTTACTTAAGGACGGTGACCTTTTTGATGAGCAAATGGCGTATTTATTTGCCGCTGACCGCCATGATCATTTATACAACCCTGTTGATGGCGTTATTAAGCAAGTCAGCAATGGCGCGGTTGTTATTAGTACAAGATACTACTTCTCTTCGTTTGCTTATCACTGTTCATCAGAGGAAGATTTTACACTGGTACAAGCATTAAATTCTAGGTTCCCTAAGCCTGATTTAGTTATATATTTAGATAACCCGGTAGAAGAGTCTTTAAAAAGAATGAGTACGCGAGCCTTTACCGATGAATATGAAAATGAAAAAAAACTTATTCAAGTTAAGTCTAACTATTCACGTATATTTAATGAGTATGATGGTGAGCTCTTGATGCTTTCTGCCACGCAAAGCATCAAGAGTATTCATCAGAGTATTGTTGATAAAGTTGAGTCGCTGCTTGAATGCTAAATTTGTAAAAGCCCGTTAGTCGTGATGAGTATATTCGAGTGCACGCAGAAAAAATCCGACTGAATATAAAAGACATTGTCGCTATTTAGCCAAACTAAGGGACGAGGAAAAAATATATGATCCAATAATACGTCTTTTCTACTTCCTCTGCTGTGTTGCTCAAAGCGTTACATGCCCCGGCATGCGCCCCTTCGAGCGCCTTGCCGAGAAAGCAGAAGCCTACGTCTAATTGGACAAACTATTATTCCTCGCCCCTAACAAACCCCTCTTGACAGGGTGCTGAAGGGTTATAGCCTGCGCATTTAAGCGCTAGGCTTTGCAGGAAAAGCAAGGGTTAGGCAGTGCAGGAGTTGCGGCGGTATATAATCAGCTTTTGAGTACCATCTATTAGCATCAACCTTTAAGTAATCACCTAACGGGGAAGCACATGGCTTTAGCACAATTAGTACCGGGGGCAAATTGCCCGGTACCCTTTGAAAAACTGCATATAGAAGTAATCTTGTCTCCTGCTCGCATGAGTGGCATAGAGGTTGATGTATCGGCTTTTGTATTGACTACCGATGGCAAAGTACGCGGTGATGAGGATATGGTTTTTTATGGTCAGCCTTGCCCGGGTAATGGCAGTGTGGAGTTTTTAGCCAAGCACGCAGAGTGTGCTCAATTTAATGCTCATTTACCTGCGCTATTAAGCGGCACCGAAAAAATTGCCTTTACCGCAACCATTCACGAAAACCGCACTAACTTTAGCGCATTTAATCACCTGCAAATTATGGTTAAAAATGCAGCTGGTGATGCGCTTTTGCAAGCGACCTTACCGGCTAGCAGCATGGTGGAGTCGGCATTAATTGTGGGCGAGTTATATCGGCGGCACGATCAATGGAAGTTTCGAGCGGTAGGGCAAGGGTTTGCCGGGGGGTTAAAACCGTTGGCGGAGCATTTTGGTGTAGATATTGATGATAGTCCTGCCCCCGCTGCTGCGCAAGCATCTAGCCCAGTACCGGCTAATAAGCCTGTCTCTTTAAGTAAGGTGACGTTAGACAAGGCTCGGTCGCGTGTCAGCCTCGAAAAAAAGACAGAAGGTTTTGGGGAGATTCGCATCAATTTAAATTGGAATCGTCGCCCTGCACCAGCGCCTCAAAGTGGCGGTTTTTTGGGTGGTTTATTAGGTGGCGCAAGCAGTGCTAATAAGGGTGTTGATTTGGATGTGGGCTGCTTATATGAGCAACACGACGGCACAATTAATGTGATTCAGGCGCTAGGTAATAGTTTGGGTGCTTTACATCGCGACCCCTTTATTGAGCTTAAAGGCGATGATCGTACCGGTGCAATTGGCGATGGTGAGTGGTTACATATTAATGGTGAGCAGTGGGCAAGCTTTAAGCGAATTTTAATTTTTGCTTTTATTTATGAGGGTACGCCTAACTGGGCGGCAACCGATGGGGTGGTGACTATTTATGTCCCTAATGAGCCACCGCTGGAAATCCCTATGACACAGGGCGCTAATGCCATGCGAATGTGCGCGGTTGTATTATTAGAAAACCTCAATGGCGCTTTGCAGGTTAACCGTGAGGTACGTTACTTTAAGGGGCACCAAGAAATGGATAAAGCTTATCGCTGGGGCTTAAATTGGCGGGCAGGATCTAAATAAAAGGCCAGGGCTAGAGGCTTGGCTAAGGTATTAGCCTTATATTGTTGGATATGGTATTTTGAGGGAAATTATACAGCTCATATAAGCTAGCACTTTTGTAACTATTCAGAGGTGCTGAAATTGGGCGCTAATGAATCATTTTCTGGGCCGCTCAAGCCATCTGCGACTTTGTGCTCCTGCAAAGTCTACCCCCACGCATCCATGCTGGGGCTGGTCGCTATATAAGCGCTCCCGGCGCTTAAATACCCAAAAAATAACCCATCAGCACCCTCCTAAGAGGGATTTGTTAGCTTGACTGAATAGTTACGCACTTTTTAGCCTTGCGTGATGAATATTGAGCGGTGCTATCAAATATTACAAACAATTTCTCTTTAAAAGGAATACTAGGATGTTTAAATTAAGTTACTTGGGTAGCCTGTGCATTGCGGGCATGGTCTTAGTGGGTTGCGATGGTGCCCCCTTGCCTGTTCAAACTACCGATACCGCTGCTGATACCGCCGATGCCTACCCTAATGACTCGCTTTGCCATAAGGCTAGTGATGGTAATGGTGATGCGTGTTATTGGACATTAATTGAGCAGGAAAAGGCGTCAGTAATCGCTGTACAGGGGCAGGATACCGGGTTTATCTATCTGCCAATTAGCCATCAATTACTGCCTTTTAAAGGTAGCGCCAACCAGTTTTTAACACCTATCCCTGTTGACTCCAGTAAAAAGCCAGTGGCGGTAGCCGCGGATGAGGGTTCACAAATAGTGTATGTCGCTTACAGTGACGGCAGTATTAGCCGTATTACTGCGGGGCAAGGCGAGCAACCTTTTGCCAATACACTGATCAATGCTGACCAGCTGTTTATTCATAACGGCTTGCTGGTTGTGACGCCCATCCAGTCAGCAAAGCAGACCTTTCTTCATCCGTATTACTTTGACTTAAGTGATGGTAGTGCGGTGCAGTTTATTCCTGCCTCAACGAGCAGCACCGAAGCGGTTATGCCATATGGGCAAGCGCTTAATGGCCAGTTATTAGGCCGTGCGATAGAGGGGAGCAACTTATATGCAATCACATTAGAGCTTGAGGGTAGTGCGTCTTCTGAACAGGTAAAATATACCCAGCATATGCTTTACCCGCGTATCACAAAGCCTGTTAGCAACGCTACCGCACCGCGCGATGTGAGCGCTCAGCCATCTTCTCCTACGGTTAAGCGTCATGTTTTAACTTGGCCTAAGTTGCAGTGGGGTAAAAGTAGCCAAAGCGGGCTTATGCTTGCTGCCCAGTCTTTTTATAGGCAGGCCAATACGCAAGCCGCCATTGCGCCAATGCTTGATAGGCAAGTCGTCGATGTTGTGTGGACACCAAGCGATCAAATGTTAGTGGTTAAAGCGAGCGACCAAAAAACAATCATTGAGCGCTGGAGTACTGACTTTGTGTATTTGGGTACGCGCGAATTTGACGGCCGCTATTTAAAATTATTGGGCGCTGGTGAGCAATACACTTTACTTACCAATACCGAACTCACTGGGCTTACTAGCCATACCTTTACGGGCTCGCAAACGACACTAGCGGTTAATAAGCCGCCAATAGCACTAGCGCCACCGCTCAGTTATTTAAAAGCCGAAATTGAGATAGATAAAAACGGATTGGTGTACGTGATAGGGACAGACCAGCAAGTGATTCATCGCTGGTCAGCGACAGAGGAAGCTTATATAGAGCCTATCGTATTCGAGCCCAATTGGCTGGGCACCTTTCGTAAAACTTGGAGTGAGGTGGCTTACGCGGCACATCAAAATACTTTTTATTTTAGAGCAGATCAAAAGCCGATGCTTAATGATCACTATATAGAAGATTATGAATATACTCGCGTAGCGATTGATGGTGCGGCAAATACTTTACAGCAAGAATACTTATTTGCAGGTGATTTATCGCATGACAATCGGCGTTTTAATATACTTCCTGTTGCCGACTATTTGTTAATGGATACTCAGCTTTATGATTACGAGGGGCAGTTGTATTCCAAATTGGCTTTCCCTCCAGGTTTGTTCGCATATGCTACCGGTTCATACCTATTTGATAATACTCCTGCCGTTATAGACTCATCACAAGAGCATTTATTTTATCGCCACGCCAATGGCCCTATCACTGTGTTTAAGCAAGACGCAAAAACAGCTGAATTACACATCGCTAAAAATTTAGCTTTTGAAGCCGATAATAAAAAACAAAAACCTTGGCCATTATTTTTAACGCCATCTTCAGAGCTTATTGCAACACGTACAGGTGAAATTTATCGTTTAGCTGATCTCGACATAGAGCCCGAAGCAGAGCCTACAATCGAGCCCAGTGATGGCTTTACAACGCTGGTGTCTCAACATAAAGTTGCATCATTTCACAATGCTGTTTGGTTACCTAACAATGAGCTAGTGACTATTGTGACAACCGCTAATAGCTGCGAGCTACACCATTATGATACTGACTTTAACGCGCTAAAATCACAAGTCATCGAGGGTAGCTGTGTTGATATAGTTCACAGCAATATTGCCAGCCCCAGCGGTAGCGCACAGCCTGTGGTGGTGGTGACTGCCATCGAGCGCCAGCTCATATTTACCGTATATTAATAGGCTTTTTAATAATACGTTATTTTGGTAATAAAAAAGGCATTAAGATATTGGTTATCTTAATGCCTTTTTTTGGATTAAAATTTGTAACTATTCAGAGCTGCGGAAATCGGGCGCTAATGAATCATTTGCTGGGCCGCTCAAGCGCTCTGCGATTTTGTGCTCCTCGACTTTATGCTCCTGCAAAGTCTAATCTCGCATATCCCTATGCAGGTGCACTATCTAACCCTTGCTTTCCCTGCAAGGCCCGGCGCTTAAATACCCAAAAAATAACTCATCAGCAACCTATCAGGTGATGTTTTCATCTGGGCTGAATAGTTACAATTTTTAAAGGCTGTTAGCCCGACAGTAAGTGGTTTTTTATTTCATCTTTATATCGCCTAGAGACAGGCAATACTTTACCTGAGTGTAATGTCACCTCGGCATCACCGCTGGCTAGCGGTTTGATGGAATTAATGTGATCGACATTTATGGCGTAAGAGCGATGAATGCGACAAAATCCTTTATCAGCAATAATGATGGCGACGGTCATGCGGTATACTTTACTTTTTTTGTGATAGGTTATTTTATTGCCCATAGAGCCAATCTATGGATTATGATTATACGGTTACGGTGGATAACATTGATGCTCGCGCTATGCACTTATGGGGCTTTAATAGCGTTGTGGCGTGGGCTTGATAGTCAACCATGGCTGCGCCATTTACCCGATATAGTCGTTAAATGTAATCAATGGTTTTGGTTGTTAGCTGTACTGGCTTGGTCTGCAAGGTGGTTGAATCGGCCCAGTACATGGGTGAGGTATGCGAATAGGCGGATCTACGTTTGGTATATTCTGCATCAAACATTCACAATTTTAGCGGGTTATTACCTTGGCAGCTTTGCACTTGGAGGCGTACTTGAAGGTGCTTTAGGGACGAGGAAAAAATACATTATCCAATAATACTTGTTTTCTGCTTCCTCTCCTGCGTTGCTCAAAGCGTTACATGCCCCGGCATGCGCCCCTTCGAGCGCCTTGCCGAGAAAACAGAACTCTACGTCTAATTGGACAAACTATTATTACCTCGCCCCTTAGTGTTTGCCATAGCGGTCGGCGGTTGTTTTTTAGTGGTGTATTTTATTGTTGAGCGATCAAATATATGCATGCTTTTTTTTGGCATGCGAGCTAAGGGCGTTTAGCGGGGTTAGCCCTATTGTTAAATCACTCTTTGATCATTTTTTAACGCGCTCTTTTGCTTGCTATTCACAATAGATTAAGCTGAAGAGCTATATTATTATATTATTTAAAACGACTGACTGCTTACGCACCGAGTAGTTTTCTTGATCAATTACTATGTGAATTATACTGAAGGAATACAAGGAGTAGAATATGATATTCACCATTAAACAGCATAATATGCTGATAAGAATACTAACGCTAGTACTCGCAAGCAGCTTACTCACCGCTTGTGGTAGCAATAGCAATCATCACAGTGTTGATAGCTCTTCGGTAGCGACATCCTTATCGAGTGCATCAAGTCAAAGTAGTTCGGTGGCTACTGTTAAACCCGATATTAAGCTTACTGCAAATAATCTTGCTTTTGCGGCTTTAAAACCTAATGGTGATGTTGAAACTTGGGGCAATGCTAATTTTGGGGGTTATAGTGAAGATAAAGACCTTAAAAATATTAAAGCGGTGTTTGCTTTAGAGTTTGGTTTTCTTGCCGAGAATGAGCAAGGCAAAATCATTACGTGGGGTGGCTATGGCTATAGTACTGATATTGATTCTGACTTGGCAGAATTGACGAATATTAAGCAAGCGGCCAGTGGTGATAACACTATTTATGCTATTACTCATGACGGTAAATTTTATCATAGTACTTTTGGGTATTTATTAGACTCAGGTGCTACAGAAATTATCGCTAGGAGTAACAGTTTTTATGTTTTATTAGATAATCATGATTTGCTGAATGTATACGATATTATATCGGGTGATGAGACACCTCAAGAAACCAATGTGGCCAAGGTTGTAGTCAGTTTGCACGGTGATTATGTCTTAAAAACTGATGGCTCAATTACGTATATAGATGACACACAAAAAGTAGCGCTATACAAAGGTATCAATAATGCTGTTGATATTGTGACTACGCATGGTGCTGTGGCTGTCTTATTAGATACAGGTGAAGTGCTGGCGTTTGGTGATAGTGATTTTGGTGGCGATACTGAAGGTGTTGTGCTTGAGGATGTGAGCCATATTTATGCGACATTTGGTGCCTTTGCGGCTTTAACAGGTCGCGGTAATGTCATTACGTGGGGCAGTCAATATTACGGTGGTTATAGTGTAGGGGCAGGGCTACATGACATTCAGTATGTGGTCGCCTCAGACAAAAGCTTTAGCGCCATTAATAGTGATGGCTATGCGATTAATTGGGGTGCGGAATGCACCAATAGTACTGTTTTAGAAAAGTACGATATAAAAACGATCGTGGCAACATCTGGCGCTTATGCCGCGATTACTGAGGCGGGTGATGTGGTGGCTTGGGGTGAGCCTAGGTCAGGCGGCGCTTTACCATCACGGCCAATAGGAGATATTACTCAGGTAGTCGCCAGTACTGGTGTGCGTGGCTGCAGGCACTATGCTGCGCTGGGGCAAAATGGCGATGTAGCGCTTTTAGCAGGTGGTGGATTAAAAGCGATTGAACCGCCGCAACCACTGGCTCAAATTAACACGATTGCGTCGATTGGTGGGAGTTTTGGTATAATTAGGCAAAGCGGTCATGCGTTGAGACTAGGCTATAATGACGATGTGATCCCATCTCCTGCCAGTGGGCGTTATCGCGCATTAGTGGATTTACGCAGCGATGCCTTTATGGCTATTGATGATCACAATAATGGCATTATATTAGGCGACTCAATTGGGTTGCCCGCTATTATTAGCAATATAAAAAATATTGTTTCTAATGGCTTTGCGTTTGCAGTTCTTAAAAATGATGATACCGTTGAGGTGTTTGGCCCAGCCGAATATGGCGGTGATGCTTCAGCACTTGATTTAACGAATGTGGCGAGTATTCACGCAACACACTCTGCGTTTGCGGCACTCAAAAATGATGGCTCTGTTATTACATGGGGCGATGAAAAAAAAGGTGGTAATAGTGAGAGCGTTAATTTAACACATGTTAAAGCCATTGCTGCTTTTGATGATGCTTTTATTGCTTTAAATGCAGATGGTGAGCTGGTCGCGTGGGGTGATGAGACGCGTTTAAAAGCCTTTAATCTTGCAGGCCATTATATCGACATTGCTCATATTATTGACGGCGATAATTTTTTAATAGCGCAAAAAGAAGATGGCACTTATGTGCAGGTAAATGCATACGTTAATACTGTGCCTGTTTATACTTCTTATTTTCGTACTGAAGATATTCAAAAAATCATACTCGTTGGCGCAAGGGCTTTTGCGTTAAACAATGATCATCAATTGATGACTTGGTTGGGCAACAATAATTATAGTTTGACAGAGCCTTTGGTGATTGCAGCGGCAATCGATGATATTAAAAGTGTTGACGAGGCACTGCATATTACCCGGCAAGATGGCTCGACGTATTTACTTGGCGACATACCTAGTTTTATTGTGCCGAACCTTATTGATTGAGATTTTGCCCTGAGGATTTGGGTTGTGTAAAATATTTGGCCTGTAATGACTAAAATGTGCTGTGCGTTAGCGATCAAAAAATGATTAGCTGCTATGTTGTCAGATGAATATTTAAACAAGGTTGACCATTATGCAGTCCTTTTCATCTTATTTTATTCGCGGGGCCAGCCTTGCGTTAACCGCACAGCTACTAGTTGCTTGCGGTGGAGGTGCCGATAGCGGAGCAACACCGTCTACACCATCATCGATAGCTCAAAGCAGTATGCAACAAAGTAGTATGCAAGCCTCGAACAGCGTAGTGGTCAGCTCATCGGTAGTCTCTAGTTCAAGTGTTGTTGTTACGCCATCGAGTATGGCGTTATCGTCGTCAAGTATTGCACCCTCTAGCGCGATGAATTCGAGCGCCGTGAGCTCTTCGAGTGAAGCATTGCCTTTGTGTACTGTGGCGGCTAACGGCGTAGCCTATTGCCAGCAAGGCGATTTAACCGATGCTGATGAAAGTGGTGTAAAAGATGGCTGGGGCTGGGAAAACGATGCGAGCTGTATTGTATTGCACGGTGCTGGTGATGTGCCGCCGGGCAACTGCCGTATTGATACGCCTGAAACAGGTGGTGGTACCTCGCCCGATCACATTATGTATAACGGCGAAAAAGTTTATTTGAGTGGCTTTAATGTGGCTTGGATAGATTTTGCCGCTGATTTTGGTGCGGGTTTTAATGAAGCCAAGCTACGTGAAGCCTTGGTCGATGTGAGCAGCTCGGGTGGTAATAGCTTGCGCTGGTGGCTGCATACCGACGGTTCAAAATCGCCTGAATGGGGAAATGTGAATGGCGCACAACAAGTTGTAGGCACAGGCGGTACAACCATTGCCGACTTACAAAAAGCTCTCGATATAGCCGCTGAATATAACGTATATATTGTGCCGGCTTTATGGTCTTTTGATATGCTGCTCGATAACAGCTTTCGTAAAACACCGACTCAAAATAATTACCAGTTATTATCCAACGACGATGTGCTGCAATCTTATTTAGATAATGCCTTAGTACCCATGGTAAAAGCGTTAAATAAACACCCACAATTAATTGCCTGGGAGTTATTTAACGAGCCCGAAAACATGACTGAAACCTGGTTTAGAGAGAGGACTGAGTTTTATGGCGGGCCAATACCGACCAAAGCGCAGCTACAGCGCACACAAGCCAAAATGGCAGCGGCTATACATCGCGAAGCACTAGCCAATGGCGAAGTAGCTTTAGTCACCACAGGCTCTAAATCGATGGGTAAATACAATTCTGATGTGGCTGGCGGCAGTAATTGGTACAGCGATGAAGCGTTAATTGCGGCTGCCGATGGCGATACGCAAGCGACATTAGACTTTTACGAGCCGCACTATTATAACAATGAAGGCCGCAATGGTGCCTGGTCGCCTTTTCATCATAAGGCAGATTACTGGGGTGTTAATAAACCTATTGTTGTGGGTGAGTTTTATGTTAAAGAAGCGCTAGATGTGTTGGATGATAAAGTCGAAAAAGAAGACCTCTGTCAGCGTTTAGCCGACTATGGTTATGCCGGTGGCTGGCCTTGGCAGTGGAATGAAAACCCTGACGGTTTAAAAGAATGTATCAGTCGTGTACCTTAAAGTTTTATTCAGTGTGTACTTAGGGAAAAGTCGCTGTTAAAACAAAAAGGCCGCTCATAGTTAGCGGCCTTTTTTATATCTGTAAATGAGTAATACAGCCCTTTTATGGCTAGCGTCTGCGTAAACGGTTTTTAAAATCACATCGGCGCCGGCGGGCAATAAGCGCTCGGCAAGCTCTACGCTGGCTCTTCTCCGCTTTATGAGGAGGTCTAAAACTCATCGAATATTAGGTGTGGTGTGGCGGCTGGAAGCTAGACACTCCCGGCTGCCCATTTAAGTTAGTTATAACGAAAACGAACTTGATAAGTGTTTTCAACAGGGTACACATCAAACTTTTCTTTTTTGTATGACGGTATCCCTCTTTCAGTCAAAGTAACATACCACGTCTGGGTAGATTGCCGATTAATTCGGTTACCAGTATTAACTGATAAATGATACTTACCCAAAGACGATATAATCGTGACCTGTCTAGATAAGCCAAGATTCTTTATAGCAACTTTTTGAATTTCGTTAAAAGGAATAAAAATTCTCTTTGAATCTTTGATATTTACATCCTTGTTGGTGAATATATAGCCTACACCGTCTTCAAACAAAATACAGATTGGATACTTATGGTAGTAACTTTTATTGACAGCGGGTCCCATTATCAAACAACGATCTGCTCTAATGATAGATGATGAACTTTTATTAAACTTATTTGAAATTTCATCGTATTGTGTAATCTTTGGGAAAGTAGAGCAAGCACTCAAAGCGCATAAAAAAGGATAATGATGTATTTCATTTTATCTCGATATTTATATCTAACGCGTAAGAGCCCATTTATCGACATACTAGCAGTAGAGCGTTCATTTATGGGTAGTTCACGGCGAGTTGCATGCCTACTCACGCGCGATACTCCAGTATCGCTAGTCTACTCGGTTTCGCCACGATCAAATTCGGGGCATCCCAACCCCTTAAAAGAGTACATAAAGTGCTTGCTGCATAGACCCTTTGCCGCAGGGAAGCGGCAATGGAGCCTATAGGGATATATCCACGGTGTGTCGGCGCAGTGAGTGCCTTATGGGCGACTGACTTCGAAGCCCCAAGCGCTGCCTATGGCCGGTTTTTTTTAATAGGTTAGTGACCGAGCATTTCGGGGCACCCCAAACCCCAAAAGAGTACATAAGGTGCTTGCTGCATAGACCCTTTGCCGCAGGGAAGCGGCAATGGAGCCTATAGGGATATATCCACGGCGTGTCGGCGCAGTGAGTGCCTTATGGGCGACTGACTTCGAAGCCCCAAGCGCTGCCTATGGCCGGTTTTTTTTAATAGGTTAGTGACCGAGCATTTCGGGGCA
>CANLTI010000001.1 GCA_947494095.1 uncultured Pseudomonadales bacterium | reverse complement strand
CGCCCCTTCGAGCGCCTTGCCGAGAAAACAGAACTCTACGTCTAATTGGACAAACTATTATTGCCTCGCCCCTAAGCATTAAAAGCTCTACACCCAATGATGATTAACTCGAAAGACATCACAAACACTCATTTTGCTGAGTGGGCACTTTTAGTGCGAAAATATACATTCAATAATCGTAACTATTCAGCTCAGCTGATAAACCTCACCTGACGGGTGCTGAGGGATTATTTTTTGGGCATTTAAGCGCCGGGCCTTGCAGGGAAAACAAGGGTTAGACAGTGCGCCTGCATAGGGATATGCAAGATTAGACTTTGCAGGAGCACAAAGTTGAGGAGCACAAAGCCGCAGATGGCTTGAGCGGCCAATTATTCATTAGCGCCTGATTTCCGCACCTCTGAATAGTTACTAATCAAGCTTAGCAGAAGAAGGCCCGCTAAAAATTGTCCCGAATATTGATCAATAGTACACTGTGGCTAGCGTCTAGCACTAAAACGCCACTCATAAATCAGTCTATCCTATGATGTAACGTTTTTTACTTGGAGTTCCTTTACACATGAACCTACTGTGGGTCGTACTATTGCCGCTTATTGGCACCTTAGTGCCGTTATTTACTGAGCGTTTTGGGCGTAATATTTGTGCTTTTTGCGTCGCCTTATTACCGGCTTGGTCTTTGATTTTGGTGCTAATGTATGCGCCAGATATTTTTAACGGGCAAGCGATTCGGCAGACCATAGAGTGGATTCCAGCCATGGGGCTGGAAGTATCATTTAGGCTCGATGGGCTGTCGCTACTCTTTTTATTGTTGATTCTTGGGATTGGGCTACTGGTAATATTATATGCCCGTTACTACCTGTCGCCTAAGGATTCAATGGGGCGGTTTTATGCTTATCTGATTCTTTTTATGACGGCCATGGTGGGGATTGTTACGTCGAACAACTTGATTCAGTTATGGATGTTTTGGGAGCTCACCAGCATTAGCTCATTTTTGCTGATCAGCTTTTGGTCGCATAAATCAGAGGCGCGCAAAGGCGCGAGAATGGCGCTAACCGTAACCGGAGCCGGTGGGCTTGCGTTGTTAGCAGGGCTGTTATTGATTGGCCGCATTGTGGGCAGCTATGACCTCGATACCGTTTTGGCAAGCAGTGACCTTATTCACTCTCACGCCGCTTACCCGGTTGCTTTAATTTTGGTGCTTTTAGGGGCGTTTACAAAATCGGCGCAATTTCCGTTTCATTTTTGGTTACCGCATGCCATGGCGGCGCCAACACCTGTCAGTGCTTATTTACATTCGGCCACCATGGTTAAAGCGGGTATTTTTTTAATGGCGCGTTTTTACCCCGTATTAGCCGGTACCGACCTCTGGTTTATTGTGGTTAGCCTCACCGGTTTAACCACCTTGCTACTGGGCGCCTATATCGCCCTATTTAAACACGACCTTAAGGGCCTATTGGCATACTCTACCATTAGCCATTTGGGCCTGATTACATTGCTATTGGGCTTAAATTCGCAGCTGGCTGCGGTTGCTGCTGTTTTCCATATTATTAACCACGCCACTTTTAAAGCCTCGCTGTTTATGGCGGCTGGTATTATTGATCATGAATCTGGCTCGCGGGATATGCGCCAGCTTAATGGACTCTGGCAATACATGCCTTACACCGCTACCTTGGCCATGGTGGCTGCGCTGGCTATGGCTGGTGTACCTTTATTAAATGGCTTTTTATCGAAAGAAATGTTTTTTGCCGAGACCCTTAACCAAAGTGTTTTAGGCTCGCTGTCTTGGACTATTCCTTTATTGGCGGTCATAGGTGCGGCTTTTTCGGTGGCATATTCGTTGCGTTTTATTCACGATGTATTTTTTAACGGGCAACCTGTAGATTTACCTAAAACCCCCAAAGAGCCACCACGCTATGTAAGGATACCCGTCGAGATTCTTGTGGCCTTGTGTTTATTGGTGGGAATATTCCCAGTCTTTGTGGTGGGTGATCTTTTACATATTGCCTCTTTTGCTGTGCTAGGCGATACCGTGCCGGTACATAATTTGTCGATATGGCACGGCTTTAATATACCGCTATTAATGAGCTTACTCGCCATGATCGGTGGCGTGACGCTTTATTATAACCGTCGTCACCTTTTTGAATTTCAGTCTCATTTTGATAGCGCTGATGCTAAGCATATTTTTGAACGCGCTATTCAATCAACCGTTAAAGCGGCCGAAGGTATTACTAATACACTCGAAAATGGTTCGCTGCAGCGGTATGTCTTTACCTTATTATTGTGCACTTTAGTGATGGGCGGCTTGCCGCTGATTGAGCTTACTCAAAATGCCGGTACACGCGAGCCGATTCCACTCGATGGCGTAACAATGACCTGCGCCCTACTCATGATACTCAGCGCTATTGCTACGGTCATTTGGCATCGTAGGCGGTTTTTGGCGCTCATATTTTTGTCTGTGGTGGGATTAATTGTATCGCTTACTTTTGCTAAATTTTCGGCGCCCGATTTAGCCTTAACGCAGCTGTCAGTCGAAATCGTCACCATTATTTTATTGTTG
The DNA here is from genome assembly GCA_947494095.1 of uncultured Pseudomonadales bacterium. Classification (GTDB taxonomy): domain Bacteria; phylum Pseudomonadota; class Gammaproteobacteria; order Pseudomonadales; family Cellvibrionaceae; genus Marinagarivorans. The sequence goes on along the minus strand of CANLTI010000001.1, from coordinate 187,756 downwards.
TTGGCGCTGTTTTTTTTACCGCAAAGCTCAATCAAAGAATCGAGCAACCGGCGTTTAAGCGTTGATTTATTAGTGGCTGGATTAATAGGCTGTGTGATTGGTACGCTGTGTTATGCCATGCTCACTACACCACTAAATACCATGTCAGACTTTTTTATTGCCAATAGTAAAACCGGTGGGGGCGGCACCAATGTAGTTAACGTGATATTGGTTGACTTTAGGGGCTTTGATACGCTGGGTGAAATAATTGTATTAGGTATCGCGGCATTGGGTATTTTTAAGCTTATTGCCAATATGCGCATCGCTATACCGGCACGTGATGATAAAGGCCGCGCCTGGAGTAATGACCCACACCCTATGATGCTAGAGGTGGTCTCGCAAAGCCTTTTGCCTTTGGCGTTATTGGTATCGGCCTATATCTTTTTACGAGGGCACAACATGCCCGGTGGCGGTTTTATTGCTGGTCTAATTACAGCCGTGGCAATTATTCAGCAATACATTGCCCATGGTGTGCAATGGATAAAACCCCGCGTCACAATCGACTACCAGTGGATTATTGCCAGTGGGATATTAATTGCAACAGCAACCGGCTTGGGCAGCTGGCTATTTGGCCAACCCTTTTTAAAGACCTGGTTTGATTACTTTTCGCTGCCTTGGATTGGTAAGTTCGAACTGGCCAGCGCCATGCTATTTGATTTGGGCGTATACCTTACCGTAGTAGGTGCTGTTATGCTCATTTTGGCTAACCTGGGTAAATTAACCACCAGCGAACGCCTTGATATTCAGGAGAATAATTAATGGAAGTCATGTATGCATTTTGCGTAGGTTTATTGGCCGCCTGCGGATTTTTTTTGGTGCTAAGGGGCCGAACCTTTATCGTGGTGATGGGGTTAACGTTACTATCTTATGCTGTGAATTTATTTCTTTTTGCCAGTGGCCGCTTAACGCTAAATGGCGCCGCCGTGCTTGGACAGTCGGCGCAATACAGCGATCCATTGCCTCAAGCGCTGGTATTAACGGCCATTGTTATTGGTTTTGCTATGACCGCGTTTTTAGTCATTTTAGCCATGCGCTCGCGGGCGGACCAAGGCAATGATCATGTGGACGGCCAAATTCCCGCTAGACCGGTATCACCTAGCCCTATCGATAAAAGGAACGGTTAATGCAGCATCTGCCTATTTTCCCCATTTTATTGCCGATGCTGGCGGCAGCATTCATGCTGCTGCCGCCGTTAAGTCAATCAATCATCCGGCAGCGCTTTTTTGCCGTGACAGTCATGATGACCATAGTCGCTGTATCGACTTGGCTGCTACTTACTGCCCACCAACAAGGTACCCAATTATACGTACTCGGTGGCTGGCAGCCGCCCTTTGGCATTGTCTTAGTCGCCGATCGGTTATCAACATTAATGGTGTTGTTAACGTCGATACTGGGTTTAGGTGCGCAACTGTATGCATGCGCTGGTGATGATAAAGAAGGGATGTACTTTCATCCGCTTTTTATGTTTCAAATATTAGGCGTTAACGGTGCATTTTTAACGGGTGATATTTTTAATTTATTTGTTTTTTTTGAGGTGCTGCTAATTGCCTCTTACGCATTGTTAATACACGGTGGCGGCAAACAAAAAACCAAAGCCAATGTACATTACGTGATTTTGAACTTAGTGGGCTCGAGTATTTTCTTGTTTGCACTGGGTATTTTATACGGCACCTTAGGCTCGCTCAATATTGAGGATATGGCCGCAAAAGTGAGCTCGCTCAATAAGCCACAACAGGCCTTAGTCAAAGCCGGTGGTTTATTATTATTGGTGGTGTTTGGGCTTAAAGCCGCATTACTACCTTTACATTTTTGGCTACCCAAAACCTATGCGGCAGCCAGTGCTCCGGTGGCGGCCTTATTTGCCATTATGACTAAAATAGGGGTGTATAGTATTTTACGGGTGCACACGACGATTTTTGGTCAGGATGCAGGCGCCCTTGCCAACATGGCGATTCCTTGGCTATGGCCATTAGCACTGCTAACGATTGCTATGGGTGCCATTGGTGTCCTTGCCAGCCCAAGTTTACGCTTAAGTGTGGCTAATTTAGTTGTTGTGTCTGTGGGTACGCTACTGCTAGCGGTTGCTATGCAGCGCGAGTCGGCAACCTCTGCGGCTTTGTATTACATGATACATTCAACATTCATAACCGGTGCATTGTTTTTAATTGCCGACATGATTGCCAAGCAACGCGGTAAAGCCGAAGACCGTTACGTGATAGCCCGCCCGCTACAAAACCCCAAAGTACTAGGCATTGCCTTTTTTATTGCCGTACTAACCATTGTGGGCATGCCGCCATTTTCGGGCTTTGTCAGTAAAATATTTATCCTGCAAGCTGCCGAGGGCATGCGTGAAATGGTATGGGTGTGGCCAATGCTTTTATTAATAAGTTTAGTTTTTTTGGTTGCGCTATCGCGTGCAGGTACAACTATTTTTTGGCGCGCTGCTGGCGATAATACTCAAGGTAAGCCCTTGGCCCCACTTAAAGTGATAGCCATTGCATTACTGCTGGGCGCATCACCTGTACTGGTCATATTTGGCGGCCCCATTACTCAATACACTCAGCTTGCAGCAGCCCAACTGCACTCAAAAGCGCCTTTAAATAGTACTCAATCCCCCATAAAAGAAGTCAAAGAGATACCTAAAGGACAAAGCCATAATGCAAACTAAACCGCGCTTTCGCTTTTTACCTTCACCGCTACATTCGCTGTTATTATTTGCCGTTTGGCTTTTACTCAATAATACCTTAGCGCCTGGACATTTAGTATTGGCGGCTTTTTTAGCCTTGACGATTCCGCTACTAACCTCTGGTATGCAAGACCCACACCCCAAGTTCCACAAACCCTTTTTAGCATTGCGTTATATACTGCGGGTATTGGGTGATATTGTTGTCGCTAATTTTGAAGTGGCTATTTTGGTAATAGGCCCATCTAAAAAATTGAACCCGGCATTTATTGCTGTCCCCTTAAGTATTACGCATGACCTGCCTATTACGCTATTGGCCAGTACGGTTTCTTTAACGCCAGGCACTGTCAGTGCAGAAATATCCGAAGATAATAAATGGCTATATGTACACGCTTTAAATTTAACGGATAAAGAGGCGTTAATTGCATTAATTAAACAACGCTACGAAAAGCCGCTTATGGAGATTTTTGAATGCTCAATATAGCCATCACTATTGCCGCTGTATTAATGTGCTTATCGCTAGTACTGAATTTATGGCGACTATTCAAAGGCCCAAGCCGGCCGGACCGCATTCTGGCATTAGACACCATGTATATAAACAGTATTGCACTGATTATTTTATTTGGTATTTCTTCGCGCACCACACTATATTTTGAAGCAGCATTATTAATCGCCATGCTAGGCTTTGTGAGTACCGCGGCAATGTGCAAATATATTTTACGTGGTGATTTAATCGAGTAACCGGTTAGCTTTAAATATAAGACCTACAAGCACAGTTAATGACCGTTTTAATATAGTATCTTTTAAATAGCATAATTTAGGAAAAGCGCATGGAATTTTGGGTTGAATTAGTCGCATCAATATTGCTCGTTACCGGGGCCATTTTTGCTTTTATTGGCTCTTTAGGCTTGGCAAAGTTACCCGACTTTTACACTCGCCTGCATAGCCCTACAAAAGCAACCACTTTAGGCATGGGCTGCTTACTTATCGCCTCTATGATTCTAGCCACTTATTGGCAAGGTTATTTAAGTGTACATGAATTACTGATTACATTATTTTTATTAATTACTGCCCCCGTAACTGCTTACATGCTGGCCAAAACAGCCATGCATCACAAGTTACAAATACTCGAAAAAACTACAGATAAATATTTAGCTAAACGCGCAGCCGAGCGAATGGCACCACAGCATATCGAATCTGACCACTGATTAAAAATCCCCCTATTCATATTTTGTAACGATTCAGCCACACTAACCAATCTCACTAACAGAGCACTGATGGATGGCTTTTGGGTATGTAGCTGGCCTTGCAGGGAAAAAAGAATGCCGCAGATGGCTGAGCGGCCCAGTCAATGATTCATTAGCCTCCCGATTTCAGCATCTGTGAATAGTTACTGTCTTTTTTCCTCGCCCCTTAGCTCTCACCTAAAAAACCACCACTCTGACGCGACCAAAGTTGCGCATATAAACCGTTGCTCGCTAACAGCTCTTGATGGGTGCCCTGCTCAACAATTTGGCCCTCATCTAATACAATTAAACGATCCAGTGCCGCAATAGTAGAAAGGCGATGAGCGATTGCAATAACACTTTTACCTACCATTAATTCAACAAGGTTATTTTGAATATCGGCTTCAACTTCGCTATCAAGTGCCGAAGTCGCTTCGTCTAAAATTAAGATAGGCGCATTCTTAAGTAATACTCGAGCAATCGCAATGCGCTGGCGCTGGCCGCCACTCAGTTTTACACCGCGCTCGCCCACATGCGCATCAAACCCTGTGCGACCTTGGCCGTCACTTAGGCCTTGAATAAACTCATAAGCTTGCGCTTTTTTAGCCGCAGCAATCACTTGCTCCATTGTGGCGTTAGGCTGGCCATAGGCGATATTATCATAAACCGAGCGATGCATTAAGGAAGAGTCTTGTGTCACCATACCGATATTAGCGCGTAAGCTGTCTTGGGTGACCTCTCGAATGTCTTGCCCATCAATTAAAATTTGACCGCCTTGTATATCGTAAAATCGCAATAATAAATTAACCAGTGTCGATTTACCTGCACCCGAGCGCCCAACTAAACCAATTTTTTCGCCGGGTTTAATGGCTAAATTAAACTGGCTAATCACGCCGCTTTGCTCGCCATAGTGAAAGTCCATGGCGTTAAACGTAATAGCGCCGCTGTTGCATTGTAGTGCTTTAGCATCAGCTTTATCTTCAATAGCCAGAGGCTGGCTTAGCGTATTAATGCCATCTTGCACTGTGCCTATGTTTTCAAATAGGCCACTCACCTCCCACATAATCCACTGACTCATGCCGTAGAGTCGTAAAATAACACCCACCGCCGCCGCAACAACACCCGCGGTAATGAAGCTTAGTGACCACAAATAAAGGCACAGCGCCGAAACCGATACAATTAATAACGCATTCAGTGTCCATACGCAGGTTTTAAGCAGCACGGCCAAGCGCATTTGTGGATATACAGTTTGCAAAAAGTCATCCATGCTTTCGCGGGCATACTCTGCTTCGCGGCGTGCGTGGCTAAATAATTTAACGGTATTAATATTGGTATAGGTATCAACTAAACGACCTGTCATTTCGCTACGGGCATTAGCCTGGCGCATAGATACCGCCTTTAAGCGCGGCAAAAAAAACTTAAGCACACCAATATAGGCAACCAACCAAACAATAAAAGGCACGACTAAACGCAAGTCTAAACTGGCAACCATTAATAAAATGCCACCAAAAAATATGATGACATACAAAAAAACATCTAATAATTTTACGACGGTTTCGCGTACTGCCAATGCCGTTTGCATCACTTTAGTCGCAATACGCCCTGCAAACTCATCTTGATAAAACGCCATACTCTGGCGCAACAAATAATTGTGCGCCTTCCAGCGTATAGCCATAGGGTAATTACCGAAGACCCCTTGATGTAAAATAACGCCATGTAAAAACACACATAAGGGCAAGGCAAAAAGCACAACACCCGCCATGATTAATAAATCATTTGCATGGGCTGCCCACAATTCTTGCGGCGTGTAATTACTTAGCCAATCAACTAGCAGCCCCAACATACGAAACAACGACACCTCCATTAATGCCACGCACACACTAAAAAAGGCCATCGCACCTAATAGCCTACCGTAGCCACGTGTAAAATACAGGCAAAAAGCCACAAATTGGCTAGGAGGCTGCTTAGGGGTACGACTACTAAAAGGCTGGGTAATACGCTCAACAAAAGAAAACATTTAAATAAATACAACCGTTTTAAAAACTACATTTCTAATAAAAAAGTAACAGGGCCATCGTTGACAAGGCTGACTTGCATATCAGCTGCAAAAATGCCCGACTCCACCTTACTGTGCTCAGCTCGTAGCATAATCAAAAAATTATCAAATAAACTTTTAGCAACATGTGGCAAAGCAGCCACCGAAAAACCCGGTCTCAAGCCTTTATGAGTATCGGCGGCCAAGGTAAATTGCGATACGGCCAAAACACCGCCACTAACCTCTTTAACACTTAAGTTCATTTTTCCTTCGGTATCGCTAAAAATACGATAATTAAGCACTTTATGGCACATCCGCTCAAGAGTCTGCTCGGTATCGCCTTTTTCTAGACCGACCAGCAATAATAAACCTTGGTCTATTTTACCAACACACTCACCGGCTACATCAACCTTTGCTTGAGTGACACGCTGTATTAATACTTTCATAAAATGCCCTTTTTGATTTTTACGCGCTAGCTTTTGTTCGTAATATAATCAACCCGTTTTATACCTTTTTAGCCATCAACCAATCCATAGCTCCGGGGGAGTTTGCCCATAATAAGCGGTTATGCATCACATACAATGCGGCTTCATTTTCATCTCCCCAACCATAATACTCTGGCGGCTCTTTAGGCAATGCCATTTCACCCACTAACATAAGGACTATAAACTCATTAGATTTAATAGCAGCCTTTAAGCCTGCAGCCGCTTTAGGGCTATCACCGTATTTAATAAATAATGCCAACGCTTTCGTAAATAGCATCATTGCGCCGGTATCATCCTTAAATTGCTCAATGAGCTTTAAGGCGTCATCGGGGCGGCGCAACTCCATATATAAATCGGCTAATAAATAACGTGCACCTAGATTATCTTCCTTGCATAAGCTTAGGCTTTTCTCATAACATTCAATGGCTTTTTCTCGCTGCATGGTCACTTTATAGGTTTCAGCCAACGCCGTTAATGTTCGCATATAAGTACGCGTCTCGATTAAGCCCCAAAAATATCCTTTATTATTGACAAAAAACTCTTCGCCTAGGGCTTTTTCAGCATACTTCAATAATGCTTCTACATTTTTAATTCGCTCAGACTTATTATTCGTCATGACATTAGGCAATAAGTCATCAATACACTCATTGATATCGACTTCGTTTTTTAATGTCGCAAAGTAACCATGAATATTGCCTATGGGTGAGCCTAGATCCATGCGATGCAATTCTTCTTCGGTGCCGTAATCGGACATCGTTTGCGTTAGCATTTGTGAAGATAGCGTAATATCCCGAATAAGCTTGGGTAGATCGGTACGTAAGCGCGCCAATAAGCCGATGCAGTCTGCCTCATGCATTTCGCACTCATTGAGCTCACTAAAAAAATCAACGGCAAAATCTTTATCTAAAAAAGGATACACATTTTCGCCAATACGCGCGAGTAAATACGATGAGTTTTCATCTTCAACTAAATCACCGTCCTCAATCATAACTTCAATAATACGGCAGGCCATATGTACACCACTCGCCCATTGAAATAACTTGCTTGTTTTTTGATAGTTTGCTGACAGGCTTTTCTTATCGATACTACACCCTGCCGAAAATCGAAAGCGCTCCATTAAAATATCATTATTTAATCGCATCGCGTAGGCGCCCAGCAATGCATTTTCGTCTTTACTTAATGAGCCTTCAGGTAAATCTAAAAATGCCTCATAACGGCTGTGCTCTCGAAACAAATCGAGCCACACCAACCCCAAGACAAAACCTTTAAAATATTCAATATCCCAACCGTGTTTTTTTAATAAAACGCCGACCTGGCGAACTAATGCTGGCTTAGCGGCCATACTTAACCCTTAATAAAATGTGTATGTATCGAGATTGATAGTGCTCATAACAGCGTTACGAATACAAAGATGTAATGTACTGTTTAGCGGCATCACTCCACAAAAAACGCTGCTGGCTCGATTTTTTGACCATCGCGGCATGCTTGGTGGGGTGTTTTTTGTAATTTGTTAATGCTAGCGTAAAGGCGGCTATTAAATTATCTGTCTGTTCTTTTATGGTATCACCTTTAAAACTATAACCTGTCACACCATTAACCACAGTATCGCTCAAGCCGCCCACCGAATGCACGAGACAAGGCTGCCCTGCGCGCATTGCGAGCATTTGACTAATGCCACAAGGCTCAAAAGAGCTCGGCATTAAAAATAAATCTCCAGTACTATAAAGAAGATCAGAGACCGCTGTCGAATAGCCCTGTAAATAAATAAAGTTTTGATAGTTTCCTGTCATCGCAAGTAATTGCTGCTGCTGCACTTCATTACCTGAGCCCAAAAAAATAAACATACCTTTATCACCAAGTTCATCGAGCAGGTGCTGCAAAATTGTCCGCCCATCGGTGTGTAGCTCAAATAATAAACGTACTTTTTGGCTGGTAATGCGGCCCACCGAGGTGACTAAAATACCTCGATTTTTTTTAGCGTTCCACCGCTGTAACCGCTGTTGTGCGATCCAATGGCAGCTTTGCATTAATGCAGAGCTCGAGGCCCACGTCATTAATGCATCCTCTAAGGCTGCCACCAAACGTGTTTTAGGCGCTTTGATATAAGTCGCATTTTGTGGATACTCACAACCATTAAGTACTCCAACTAACCGGCCTTGTTCGCGCGCCATAATTAAATCGTTTTCTAAACCTTCGCCACCGTAAACCCCATGAGGCACATTGCTCCTACGGGTAATCTCTTGTGCGTAGGTTGGTGATACCGCATGAACTTTGTTTGCCAGATTAATCCCTGCACGCATGGGGTTAATGCAATGCACCGCACGGGTATCGCAAATTAAATGAGGGCTATATTGTAAGTGAGGAAACCACGCCTCAAAAGAAGAGTCGTCGCCTTTAAACGGGCGTACACCCTGCAAGGATAAATTATGAATGGTGTAAGTGGTGTGTATGGCCTTTAAAGCGGCCAAACTAGGGTCGTATTCACGCAACACCAATAACAGCGCTGCATGCCAGTCATGTAAATGCACAACATCAAGCTCGCCAAAACCACCACTAGCTATAATTTGTCCAACAGCCGCACAAAAGAAGGCGTACTTAGAGGCGTCTGTAGCAAAAGGGCGGTTGCCCTCATCATTGCAATACACATTACCATCGCCACAGGGCGCGAACCGTGGATTGCCCAACGCCCAATAAGTCACGTTATCATGTTGGTGGTTAATAGACTCCAGCTGATACAGCGCCACGCGCTCAATTTGATTGGCAAACTTCAATTGAAAGTGGCCACGCAATTGCGCCGATGGCATGACCGCAAAATGGCCATAATCGGGTAGTACGACTTGTAACTGGCAGCCTTGCTCAGCAAGCGCTAAAGGAATATCCCGAACCACATCGCCAATACCGCCCACTTTTGCATGGGGTAAGGCGTCGTTTTCCGCCGCCACCATTAAAATACGCTTGCTCACAGACCTTGACCCTCCAACTAACTGCATTTTAAATTTATTTATTGCGGCTGTGCCTAGCACTTAAACCCATATTATTTTTATGGCCAAAGTAGCACCATAAGCAGCCTAGAACCATAGCATAAATTAGTCCCTTGCCAGAATAGCCAAGGCAGTTTAACTCGCCGCTAGCGCAGACATAAATTGTTGAAACAACGACCAACTGGTATTATCTGCCCCCTCAATTTCAATTACTTTGCCTTAGGTTTTTTATGTCTCTTGCCTCTCAAGTGCTGGCCGTCAATGACGACCTACCCATCAAAACTTCCAGCCGCGTACATAGCGGAAAAGTGCGCTCTGTGTATTGGTTAGATGCACAAGAAAGCCGTCGCTTAATTGCCGATAAAGGCTATGCACTCCAGCTAGACACACCACTCGCTATTATGGTGATTAGTGATCGCATATCCGCCTTTGACTGTATCTGGCAAGGCGAAGACGGCTTAGCGGGCGTTCCTGGCAAAGGGGCCGCGCTCAATGCTATTGCCAATCACTGGTTTAAAACCTTCAAAGAGCAAGGGCTCGCCAATAGCCATATTGTCGATATTCCACACCCTTTTGTATGGATTGTACAAAAGGCAACACCGGTCATGATCGAGGCGATTTGCCGGCAATACATTACCGGTAGTATGTGGCGCGCCTACGCTCAAGGTGAGCGAGACTTTTGCGGCATTACACTACCCGAGGGCTTACAAAAAGATCAAAAACTGCCCGAACTTTTAATGACACCCTCAACAAAGGGAGTTTTAAAAGGAATACCCGGCGTACCGGAAGCAGACGACGTCAACATCACACGTCAAAATATAGAAAATAACTTTGCAGCCTTTAACTTTAAACGTTACAGCGATATAGCAAAATACGAGCACTTGTTGAAACAAGGCTTTGATGTCATTGGGCAAAAACTGGCTAATATCGATCAGATATTTGTGGATACTAAATTTGAATTTGGCTATGTCAAAAATCAATACGGCGAAGATGAGCTAATTTATATGGATGAAGTTGGTACACCCGACTCCTCACGCATTTGGGAAGGCAGTGCTTATGCCAAGGGTGAGATTGTCGAGCGTAGTAAAGAGTCTTTTAGGCAGTTTTTACTGAATCACTTCCCCGATCCAGACATTCTACTCAACAAAAACCGAATGCCTGAGCGCAACGCATTAGCCAAAAACAATCCATTGCCAACCCAAACAATTATGGATATTTCTCAAACCTATTTAGATATCGCCGAAAAAATTATTGGCACGCCTATCATTTTACCCAGCAACCCTAAAGCTGAAATTATTGATATTTTAAATAGCCAATACCAACTCATTAAATAATAAAAGTAAATATTCAGAGGTGCCGAAGTTGGGTGCTGACGACTCATTTACTGGGTCGCCCCTGCAAGATCTAATCTTGCATATCCCTAAAGTAGGTGCAAAGCCTAACTCTTGCTTTCCTAAGGCCTGACGCTTAAGTGTCCAAAAATAATCCACCAGCGCCCCTCAGGTGCTGCTTTTGAGTTTGGCTTAATAATTACCAATAAAAAAGCTCGCCTAGGCGAGCTTTTTTATTAAAACCGTCAGTTTTTATTTAACCGCAGGCCTAGCACCGCCACGCTGGCCCAGCATCTCGGGTGTAACCAAAACAACACCTTTAGCGGTAACACGAAAACCATTGGCTTTATCTTGTTCATGATCATAGCCAATAACCATATTCTCTGGGATTACACACTGGCGATCAATAATAGCTTTTTTGATTTTTGCACCTCGGTGGATTTCGACCTCAGGCAAAATAACAGACTCTTCTATTTCGGCATATGAGTGTACATGCACATCCGAAAATAACAGTGATTTTTTAAGCTTGCCGCCAGAAATAATACAACCTCCACTCACCATAGAATCTACAGCATAACCACGGCGATCTTCATCGTCAAACACAAATTTAGCCGGCGGCAATTGTGTTTGATATGTCCAAATCGGCCACTGACGGTTATAAAGATTCAGTGCTGGAGTCGGTGAAATCAACTCCATATTAGCGGCCCAAAATGAATCGAGCGTACCCACATCTCGCCAATAAGCGCGGCCACCATCGTTACTTCTAAAGCGATAGGCAAAGACATCAGCGCTATTAATAATTGACGGAATAATGTCTTTACCAAAATCATGCTCAGAATTTTCTTCATGAGAATCTTTTTCGAGTAAATCCAATAAAAATTCGGTATCAAAAATATAGTTCCCCATCGACGCTAAACATTGCTCTGCATCTCCTGGGATAGGCGTGGGCTTTGCTGGCTTTTCCTCAAACCCGAGTACACGATCTTTGTCATCAACCGACATAACACCAAACGCCCCTGCTGCTTCCTCAATAGGAAATTCAATACAAGAAACTGTCAGCTGAGCTTCATTTTCAACATGGTAAGCCAACATATTACCGTAATCCATTTGGTACACATGATCGCCTGAGAGCACCATGACGTACTTACAACCCGAAGCACGAATAATATCGGTATTTTGATAAAGTGCGTCAGCGGTGCCTTGATACCAATTTGGGGAGTTACGCTGTGAGGCAGGTAAAACATCAATATACTCACCAAGCTCGCGTTTAAAATGGCTCCAACCCACTTGGATATGACGAATTAATGAGTGGGCTTTATATTGCGTTAGTACACCGATTTGACGGATACCCGAATTGACGCAATTAGATAGTGGAAAATCGATGATTCGGAATTTGCCACCAAAGTACAATGCAGGCTTTGCTCGCCAATCGGTCAATTCATATAAGCGGCTACCACGACCACCGGCCAATACTAATGCTAAGGTATCTTTTGTTAGCCGGCTTACATAACGCGGATTAGGGTGTTCCATGTTTACTCCAAGTAAAATCGTTTTAATTAATTATTGTTGAATACTCTTTTGCTTAGCCGGCCTAAACTGGACACCTTCATTTGTTGTAAGTTTCCTTTATATTAACCGAGTAGTGCCTTATTGGGCGTTGAGCTAAATGTTTGTAACTATTCAGTAGAACGAAAAAACTCTTAACAAGGTGCTGATGGGTTATTTTCTGGGCATTTAAGCGCCGAGAGCGCTTATATAGCGATCAGCCCCAGCATGGATGCGTGGGGGTAGACTTTGCAGGAGCACAAAGTCGTAGATAGCTTGAGCGGCCCAACAAATGATTCATTCGCGCCCGATTTACTCACTTCTTAATAGTTACAGTAATTTACAATTTAGAGCTTCCAGATATCGTCAGCATACTCGGCAATAGTGCGATCACTCGAAAATCGCCCACTAGCTGCCGTATTTAAAATGCTTTTTTTAATCCATATTTCACGATCTTGATAACATTCAACTGCACGCTGCTGCTCATCAACATACCCTCTAAAATCAGCTGCCACCATCCAAGGGTCGTTAGAATTGCGAATTGAGTTTACAATCGGATCAAATAAATTCGGCTCGAATAAACTAAAATGACCACATTCTAGTAGCTCCATAACACGCGATAAGTCTACATCGCCTTCGATGATTTGATTAGGTGTATAAGCCGCTTTGTGCGCGGGAATATCTTCAACCTTCAAGCCGAACAAAAAGAAATTTGAAGCGCCTACAGCATCTAATATCTCAATATTTGCGCCGTCGTAGGTACCAATGGTTAAAGCTCCATTCATCATGAATTTCATATTGCCAGTACCCGATGCCTCTTTACCCGCCGTTGATATTTGTTCAGATAAATCGGCAGCTGGCGCAATAACCTCCATCGCAGACACACAATAATTAGGTAAAAATACAACTTTCAATAGCGGTGCTACATTCGGATCTGAGTTCACCACCGCCGCCACATTATTCACAAGCTTAATGATAAGCTTGGCCAAGTAATAGCCTGGCGCAGCTTTCCCGCCGATCAATACACAGCGCGGCTGTAAGCCCCGAGTGTCCCCTCGTACAATGCGGTCGTACAAGTGGATCACATGCATCACATTCAGTAGCTGTCGCTTGTATTCATGAATGCGCTTGACCTGAACATCAAATAAACTATCAGGGTCAAAAATAATGCCCGTACTTGATTGAACAAGATCGGATAGATCCTCTTTATTTTGGCGCTTTATATTAGCCCATTGCTGAGTAAACTGCGTGTCATTCACCCAAGCTTTTAACCCCTCTAGCTGCGATAAATCTTTTTTCCAAGCATTACCAATAGTCTCAGTGATCAGTTTTGCTAAACGAGGATTACAGTGAGACAGCCATCGTCGTGGTGTAACACCGTTAGTTTTATTATTAAACTTATTGGGCCATAGATCATAAAAATCTTTGAAGAGATCTTCAGTAAGAAGGCGTGAATGCAGTGCGGCAACACCATTTACACTAAAGCTACCCACAATCCCCAAATAAGCCATACGCACCATAGGCTCGTCACCTTCTTCGATCAGTGACATTCTCCGCTGACGCTCAGTATCACCAGGCCAGCGCTGTGCAACTTGCGCTAAAAAACGTGCGTTAATTTCATAAATAATGTCGAGCAGCCTAGGCAGTAAGGCGCTAAATAGATGCACCGACCAACGCTCTAGCGCTTCGGGCAGTAATGTGTGATTTGTATATGCCATCGTATTATGCGTTATCGCCCACGCGGCATCCCACTCCAGTCTATGCTCATCCATCAATAGGCGCATTAACTCTGCAATGGCAATCGTCGGATGAGTATCATTTAACTGAAAACAATTTTTATCCGCAAACCGAGTAAAGCCTCCGCAATGCTCCAAGTGCTGCTCCACTACATCTTGTAAGCTGGCCGAGGCTAAAAAATATTGCTGCCTTAAGCGCAGCTCTTTACCATTTTCGCTCGCATCATTGGGATATAACACCATGGTAATTTGTTCGGCTAAGTTTTTTTCAGCCACTGCCTCAGAATAATCACCGGCATTAAACTCATTAAGATTAAACTCATCTGTAGCCGTCGCCTTCCACAACCTTAAGGTATTGACCGTTTGCGTCTTGTAACCGGGAATAGGCATATCATACGCCAAAGCATAAACATCACTAGTATCGACCCAGCGTGCATGACGAGCACCCGCATCATCTGTGTAATATTCTGTACGGCCGTGAAATTGAATGCGTCGACGATGATCTGGGCGCTCAAGCTCCCAGGGGTTACCATCTCTTAACCAGTGATCCGGAGACTCAATTTGCCGCCCCTGCTCTAGCGATTGATGAAACATGCCGTATTCATATCGAATACCATAACCCACTACAGGATAATTGAGTGTCGCACAGCTATCTAAAAAGCACGCCGCTAAGCGCCCTAACCCACCATTGCCTAAACCCGCGTCAATTTCCTCGGTTTCCAAATCTTCTAGCGTACACCCATAGCTGTGTAATGCTTTCTCGACCTCTTTTTGTGCACCTATATTTTTAATCGCATTACTCAAGCTACGACCCAATAAAAACTCTAGAGACAAATAATAAACACGCTTAGACTGATCCGCGTTTTCTTGTTCGCGTGTCGCACGCCAACGCTCCATTAAACGGTCACGCACGGTTAATGCCAAAGCTTTTAATAAATAAGGTGTTTTTACTCTGCTATCAAAACGCCCTAAAGTGAAGTTATAGTGCCGCTGTAAATCACAGGCAATATCAGCATTGCTCAGTAAGGATTTTGCGCCTTTCTTTTTCATTCGCCCGCCTTAATTATTGAGTTAATAAAGGCACACCAGGCGCCTGACAATATGAGTTATAGCCTTACACTGTTACAGTTTTATCTACCCCAACAAATACCATAAGGCTTTTATCTTCTAGCGTCACACTAGGGCCGCATACCGTATCGGGCTTGGGCTGGCCATCCAGAGCGGCCGTATCAAGCTTTAATGTCCACTCCCAACCAGTCGGTAATGCGAATGCTTGCTTGCGACTATCGGCATTAAATAGTGTCAATACGCATTCGCGCACAGGCTGAGTTGACTCTAACATCCAACCTAGCACGTGATTGTCTTGCTCGTGCCAATCCTGCTCTTCCATTGCGTGACCGTCGCGGCTCAACCACACTATATTGACACTCTGCACCTCATCTTGACCTGGATCATGAATATATCGAGGGCTGCGAAACACATGAATACTTTGACGTAATTTAATCACATAACGAGAGAAATTTTTCAGTGTCCAGTCATCTAATGTTAATTCGGACCAATTAAACCAACTAATTTCACTGTCTTGGCAGTAAGCATTGTTATTGCCTTGCTGACTACGGCCGAGCTCATCACCACCCAGTATCATCGGTATTCCTTGGCTCAATAACACCGTGGCCAATAAGTTGCGCTTCTGTCTATTACGAATATCATTAATGGCCTTATCTTGCGTTGGGCCCTCTACGCCATGATTATGACTAAAGTTACCTTTGTGGCCGTCGTTATTATCTTCTTTGTTTGCTTGATTATGCCTATGGTTATAGCTCACTAAGTCACTGATTGTAAAACCATCGTGACTGGCAATAAAATTAACGCTGGCAGAGGGCCTTCTTCCGCCATACTCAAACACATCACTTGAGCCATGAATACGCTTGGCAAAATCTGGGAGCATGCCGCTATCACCACGCCAAAAACGCCGCACCACGTCACGGTACTTATCGTTCCACTCACTCCAACCGGCAGGGTAATTACCTAACTGGTAGCCACCAGGTCCTATATCCCACGGCTCTGCAATTAGCTTTACATTCGCCAACACGGGGTCTTGTTGCACCGCATCAAAAAAACCACTGCAAGGGTCAAAGCCATGTGGTTCGCGACCTAAAACACTCGCTAAATCAAAACGAAAACCATCAACCCCCATCTCGGTAACCCAATAGCGTAGGCTGTCCATTACTAACTGTAAAACCTTAGGGTGATTAATATTAAGGGTATTACCGCAGCCAGTATCATTAATATAAAAGCGTTTTTCGGCTTCTAATCCATAATAACTCGCGTTGTCAATCCCTCTAAAAGAGTAGGTAGGGCCTAATTGATTGCCTTCGCCAGTATGGTTATAAACCACGTCGAGTAATACTTCGATGCCAGCTTCATGCAGTGCAGACACCATTTGCTTAAATTCGGCCACTTCATCATTATTGGCATATTCCGCATGAGGTGCGAAAAAATTTAAACTGTTATAACCCCAGTAATTCTTAAGGCCTTTATCCTCTACAAATTGATCGTGGATAAAGCCATGCAAAGGTAAAAATTCAACACTGGTAATCCCTAAATCTTTTAAATAGCTAATAACGTCTGGGTGCCCAAAACCCAAATAACGACCCCGTAGCTCGGGAGGTAAACGGCGCTGCAGATGCGTAAAGCCTTTTAAATGCACTTCGTAAATAATCGTATCTTGCCATTCAACGGGTTGAGCTAGAGGTGTTGGTGCTGATGTAGGTTTAACCACTTTAGCCTTGGGCATAAAGGCTGCGTTGTCATCTTCGCTAAAACTGAGATCAGTATCTTTATCACCCACGCTATAGGCATAGTGCGCATCTGACCAAGCAAATTCACCGACTAATGCTTTGGCATATGGATCAACCAATAGCTTATTTGCATTAAAGCGCAAGCCTTTTTGTGGCTTGTAATCACCGTGTACTCTATAGCCATACACTAAGCCCGCCTCTGCATTAGTCAATGCAATATGCCAAACATGATTTGTTTGCTCTGGCATCTCAAAACGCTTTAATTCTGTTTTTCCATCTTCAGAAAAAATACAGAGCTCAACTTTTTTTGCGCTTTCAGAAAACAACGCAAAGTTGACACCGTCAGCTGTAGTCGTTGCACCTAAAGGGTAAGGTTTACCTTGCCCTACTTCAAAATGCTCAATGGCTTTTTGCATAATTAATCACTTGTTAGAAATTGCTATCTATTTGGGCTGCCACTCAAAAAACACCGTCGCTAGCGGCGGCAATGTTATACAAATTGACTGCTCTCGCCCATGCGCCTTTATCGTATCGGTTTGAACTCCGCCGGCATTGCCTTTATCGCTACCGCCATAAATTTTAGCATCGGTATTCATAAGTTCTTTATAAAAGCCTGCATTCGGCACACCCAAACAATAGCCTTCGCGCAATACTGGCGTCATGTTACTCACCACGACAACAATGTCATCATGCGCTTTACGGGCAAATGCAAAAATAGATGCACCACTATCGTCTGCATCTAACCATTCAAATCCTCGCGCCTCACAATCATCGTAATGCATGGCGGGCACTCGCTTGTAAAGCCCATTCAAATCTTCGACTAGTTTTTGAACGCCGGTATGCCAATGGTTTTCATCCAGTAAATGCCAGTCTAAGGAATGGTCATGATCCCACTCTTTACCTTGCGCAAACTCACACCCCATAAATAATAATTTTTTACCTGGGTGGCCCCACATCAAACCATAATAGGCACGCAGATTAGCAAATTTTTGCCAAGTATCGCCTGGCATTTTATCGAGCAACGAACCCTTACCGTGCACCACTTCGTCATGGCTAAGAGGTAAAATGAAGTTTTCATTAAAAGCATACAACAAACTGAATGTCATATCATGATGGTGGTAGCGACGGTGAATAGGGTCATTAGCCATATAGCGTAAGCTGTCATTCATCCAGCCCATATTCCACTTATACCCAAACCCCAAGCCACCAGCATAAACCGGATGTGAAACCCCAGGCCATGCTGTTGATTCTTCTGCAATCATCAATGCATTAGGGTGATGCTCATAAACTTTTTGATTCACGCGTTTTAGCAACGCAATAGCATCAAGGTTTTCTCGTCCACCGTGCGAGTTCGGTATCCATTCGCCATTTTCACGGCTGTAATCGAGATACAGCATTGACGCCACAGCATCGACTCGCAGGCCATCAATATGAAATTCATCAAACCAATAGAGGGCATTACTGTATAAAAAGTTAGCGACTTCACAGCGGCCATAATTATAAATATAGGTGTTCCAATCGGGGTGGAAGCCTTGCCGTGGGTCAGCATGTTCATATAACGGCGAGCCGTCAAAAAAGGCTAGTCCATGACCGTCCGATGGAAAGTGCCCAGGCACCCAATCAATCAAAATCCCAATACCTTGCTGATGACAGCGATCAATAAAAGCCCTAAATTCATCAGGCGTACCAAAACGACTTGTGGGCGCATATAAACCCACAGGCTGATACCCCCAAGAACCATCAAAAGGAAACTCACTAATAGGCATCAGTTGTATATGTGTAAAACCCATAGATTTCACATAGGGGATAAGCTCATCAGCAAAATCTAAATAAGTTAAAAATTTTTCACCATCAACGCCTCTGCGCTTCCAAGAACCTAAATGCACTTCGTAAATACTTACCGCTTCGTCGCGGTAACCTTGCTCAGCCTTACGAGATGCCCACTGCTCATCACCCCAGGTATAACGAGATGGCGCAACAACACGTGAAGCGGTTTCGGGGGGTAGTTGTGCAGCAACGCCCATAGGGTCGGCTTTGAGCGGTAACACGCCATGACTTCGACTTAATATTTCATACTTATACAAAGCCTGATCATTCACACCTGGAATAAATAATTCCCATAAACCGCTAGCCGCGTGATGGCGCATAACATGATGTCGACCATCCCAAAAATTAAACTCACCCACCACAGAAACACGCTTAGCATTTGGCGCCCACACTGTAAATAACGTCCCTTGGACACCCTCTACCTCACGAACATGAGCACCCAACCACTGATACAGTTTTTCGTGAGTGCCCTCACCAAACAAATACACATCTGTAGGGTTAAGCACACTCGGGAAACGATAAATATCTTCGATAATTATCGTTTCGTGGCCATAGCACACTTCAAACTGGTAAGCGTCACGTGAAGGTAAGGCTACTTGAGCCTCAAAAACACCCGCAGGGTGAATTTTATTTAATGCTTTTATTGGTGTATGCGTAGCGCGATCGATCACCATCACAGAATCTGCATCAGGTAGAAAGGTGCGCACAGCGTAATGACCGCTGTGC
This sequence comes from uncultured Pseudomonadales bacterium, assembly GCA_947494095.1. Classification (GTDB taxonomy): domain Bacteria; phylum Pseudomonadota; class Gammaproteobacteria; order Pseudomonadales; family Cellvibrionaceae; genus Marinagarivorans. The sequence continues at coordinate 168,341 of CANLTI010000001.1, read as the reverse complement.
ATTTGATGCGGGCCTAAAACCGCAAATATATTACCGTGATAGGCATGCACGATTGAGTCTAATTCAGCTGCCGATATCATTACAGACGTTACTTCCACGCTTCCCCCAAAATATTATCAATGCCTTTAATAGGCTGATCTTTAAACTCGATTCATATAAATTCTTAACAAATCGTAACTATTTAGCCAAGCTGAGAAACATCACCTAACAGGGTGCTGATGGATTATTTCCTGGGTATTTAAGCATCGAGAGCATGTTATAGCGCTCAGCCCCAGCATCGATCGCGGACCTAGACGTTGCAGGAGCACAAAGTCGCAGATGGCTTGAACGGCCCAGTCAATGATTCATGAACGCCTTATTTTCGGTACCTCTAATAGTTACAACAAACCTTTGTTAAGGTCGAGCGTTTGCAACTTTATTTAGTGTTGCTATAACACTCTCACGAGCAAATAATGTGTTTAAATTCACGGTCAGCTTGCGCTGCCAATTGGCGTACTCCGTGCTGGTTCCTGGAACATTAACCGGTGCATCTAGTAACTCTAAATCATCTAACTGAATAACAAAAATTTGCGAGGCCACTTTGGCTCCGCACGCTAAAATCTCCCCCATAAGGTCTTCTGTCATGGGTTGACGTATCTGTACTTCAGGCTCTAGCGTGGTATGGCCGCCACAACGCTCAAGCCAGCGCAATAATCGGTATTTATCATTTATTCGCTCTTGCTTTACCTGATCTAACGGGACACTCTCATCTAAAAGGTTCAAGTTCGCGCGCAGTTCAATATCACTACCGGCCCACCAACTAGTGAGCGTTGGAACATCATGATTGGTTAACATGGCCAATGCACGAGGCATATAATGCTCTGGCAGTTTAAAATCACCATTATGCTCGCGCTCAAAATAAAATAACTTATTGGTAAACACACTAGCACTAATGATCGCCTCACGAAACTCATCAGGCACGACACCCATATCTTCGCCAATAATCATGCAGCCACTGCGCACACTCTCTAACTTAAGCAGCCCAAGCAGCTCGGTAAAAGGGTAATACACATAAGCACCGTAATCAGCCGTATGACCCGGTGGGCACCACCATAAGCGCATCAAGCTCATCGCATGATCAATACGTAATGCTCCACAGTTGGCCATATTTGTGCGTAATAATGTTATGAAATGCTCAAAATCGGTGTGTCGTAAATGGGCTGGATCCATTGGTGGTAGACCCCAGTTTTGCCCCTTCTCGGCAAGGGGATCTGGCGGCGCCCCTACTGCAGCCTCACGACAAAATAAACGCTGATTAGTGGTTACCTCCCCCCCGCCGCCATCAGCGCCAACCGCCAAGTCGCGCATCAAGCCGATACTTAAATTAAGCTCTTGCGCCAACTCCTGACAACTCGCCATCTGTACTTGCGCCTGCCATTGCAAATAAGCATAAAAGTCCACCTCATCTTGCTGCTCAGCAGACAAATGAAAACTAGGTGTCCATAATTCAGCTTTACCAACATTTCTTAATACTTGATAGGTACAATAATCATGTAATGCGTGCCCTTCATGCTGGACATATTGTAAAAAACTATCAGCCCTAGGGCTTCCGGCCTGTAAATGCCGTTGTTTAAATTGAGTATATAAGTGTTTAAAAACCGTTAACTTTACGTTATTAACCGCGGCATAATTGACACGTTCTTCGGCGCGTAGCTTTTTTAACTCAGCAATAGGCACGCTTAAACCGGCAAACTCTTCAACCACTTCAGGGTCGATATACAGCGGCTCTATAAAACGGCGATCCGAAGGGCTATAAGGGCTACAATGATACTCACTAGGAGTACACAGGACATGTAGCGGGTTAAGCCCTACAATATCCGCACCAAAATCAGCCGCCTTGAGTAATAAACTTTTGAGGTCGGTTAAGTCCCCAACCCCCCAATTACGCTCGGTGCGCAAAGTGTAGAGCTGAACAATAAACCCCCAGACACGCTTACCGCTATTGATATCAGCCGGCACAAAACCTTGCTCGGGTACAACCGCTAACTTACCACTAAGTGAGTGTCCATCCGATAACAACGCAAGCTTGTGATAACCTAAAGGCAATACACCACACATAATCACTCGACGAGAATAGCGCACACCCTCAAACGAATAATCACCCACTTCAGGCTGCAACGCTGGTGTAAAAACACCCTCAATATCTGTTCCGTTTTCAAGCCGAATAGAATAACTAAACTCTTGATCTAACTCCGAGGGTGCAACACTCACACAAACACAACACTCTTTATGCTGCTCTATAACCTGAAAAGACTGAATCCATTGAGTCCAGGGAGCCACATCTAGTGCATAAGCAGCACTGGCCACCGCAGCCAGGTCTTCTGGGTCTATACCCATGGCCCGAACAAGAGATTTACGGTTATCTAGTGATACCTCGACCCTCTCACCTTTATAGTTAAAATAGTCAGATGCGATACCACGCCAATACATTAACTGATTGAGAGTTTCCATAGATAGGTGAAGCCACAGTAATAAAAATTAAGTGTCTGAATCTTAATTTGTTTGCCCACCATATACCACTCACAGACAAAACAATGGCGGATATATTTGCGTTACGGCAATCAACTCATAAAAGATAATCTATCGGGCGCAGTATTGCACCTCTATTTTATGTAGAAATAATGAAAGGGTTTGCTCAAAACACAAACTAAAGACGAAAAAAAACCGAGCAATGCTCGGTTTTTACAGCCAATACTGAATTACTCAGCGTCAGCAGCTTCTACTACTTCACCCACAACAGGGCGATCAACAAGCTCAACAAAGGCCATTGGCGCTTTGTCGCCTGTGCGGTAGCCACATTTTAAAATGCGGATATAACCACCAGGGCGAGCTTCATAACGAGGACCGAGCTCATTAAACAATTTACCTACTGCAGCTTTACAACGAAGACGATCGAACGCCAAACGACGGTTAGCAACAGAGTCTACTTTACTTAAAGTAATTAGAGGCTCGGCGAAACGACGAAGCTCTTTAGCTTTAGGTAGAGTAGTTTTGATCGCTTCATGTTCAACTAAAGAAGCCACCATGTTTTTAAACATCGCTTTACGATGCGAGCTGTTCCGATTTAATTTTCGGCCACTTAAACGATGACGCATAACTTAAACCCTTTTTTTTGCTTCTCAGCAAACGTTACTGGGGTCGCAAGCGACCCTCTAATTTAATTAGTCGCCGGTGCGCAAGCTGGCTGGAGGCCAGTTCTCTAAGCGCATACCCAATGACAAACCACGTGATGCGAGCACATCTTTAATCTCGGTAAGAGATTTTTTACCCAAATTAGGTGTTTTTAACAATTCAACTTCGGTACGTTGAATCAAATCACCAATGTAGTAAATGTTCTCAGCTTTCAAGCAGTTCGCCGAACGAACAGTAAGCTCAAGATCATCCACTGGGCGAAGAAGGACAGGATCAATTTGATCTTCTTTCTTCTCTGGCTCAGCTTCTTTTTCGCCTTCAAGGTCAACGAAAACCGCCAACTGCTGCTGAAGGATAGTGGCTGCACGACGAATTGCCTCTTCAGGATCTAGAGTACCATTGGTCTCTAAGTCCAATACCAACTTATCAAGGTCTGTACGCTGCTCAACGCGGGCGCTTTCAACCGAGTAAGCCAAACGGCGAACAGGGCTGTAGGAAGCGTCCAATTGAAGGCGACCGATGGTACGGTTTTCTTCTTCGTCAACAACGCGGGCATCAGCAGGCTGATAGCCACGACCACGGGCAATAGTTAATTGCATATTTAAGCTGACATCACCAGAAATATTGGCGATAACAAGATCAGGGTTTTTAATTTCAACACTCTGATCCACTTGAATATCCCCGGCAGTTACAACACCAGGGCCTTGCTTAGATAAGGTAAGAGAAGCGCTATCTTTGCCTTCCATTGTCAACGCAACGTTTTTGAGGTTTAGCAAGATTTCAATAACATCTTCTTGCACGCCCTCAATCGCACTATATTCGTGCTGAACGCCATCGATTTCAACTTCAGTAATCGCGCAACCTGGCATAGAAGACAGCAGGATACGGCGCAATGCATTACCCAAAGTATGACCAAATCCTCGCTCCAACGGCTCCAAAACTACTTTGGCGCGAGTTGGAGTCACTTCTGTCACATCAATGTGGCGAGGGGTCAAAAATTCATTCACAGCTGTCTGCATAGTTTCACCTGTTAGCGGTTATATGGAGGCCTTACTTAGAGTAAAGCTCAACAATGAGGTTCTCGTTGATATCAGCTGGTAAATCACTGCGATCTGGAACTCGTTTGAAAACACCTTCTTTTTTATCGGTGCTTACATCAACCCACTCAACATCAGCACGCTGACTAGAGATGGTTAAAGAGTTTTGAATACGCAATTGATTTTTAGATTTCTCACGGATAGCAACAACATCGCCCACTTTCACTTGGTAAGATGGGATGTTTAAAACAGCACCATTTACAGTGATTGACTTATGAGAAACAAGCTGACGAGATTCAGCGCGAGTAGCACCAAAGCCCATGCGATAAACAACGTTATCCAAACGACACTCTAAGATTTGCAACAAGTTTTCACCGGTTGCACCCTTACGACGTGCAGCTTCTTTATAGTATCCACGGAATTGCTTTTCAAGAACGCCGTAAGTACGACGAACTTTTTGCTTTTCACGCAACTGAACACCGTAGTCAGATAAACGACCACGACGCTGACCGTGTTGGCCAGGAGCTGTTTCGTGTTTACATTTTGATTCTAATGGGCGCGCTCCGCTTTTAAGGAACAAGTCAGTTCCTTCGCGACGCGCCAGTTTACAGGTAGGTCCTACATAACGAGCCATAACTGATTAAACTCCTATACGCGACGTTTCTTGGGAGGGCGACAACCATTGTGTGGAATGGGTGTCACATCGGTAATGTTGGTGATTTTATAACCAACATTGTTAAGTGCACGAACAGCTGACTCGCGGCCAGGTCCAGGACCCTTAACTTCAACATCAAGATTTTTCAATCCATAGTCCAACGCAGCTTGACCCGCGCGCTCTGCAGCAACCTGCGCAGCGAACGGAGTACTTTTACGTGAACCACGGAAACCAGAACCACCCGAGGTAGCCCAAGAAAGAGCGTTACCTTGACGGTCTGTAATTGTTACGATCGTGTTGTTAAACGATGCGTGAATATGCGCAATGCCATCGACTACTGTCTTTTTGACCTTTTTGCGCTGAGTGCTTTTATTACCTGGCTTTGCCATAGCAATGGATCCTCAACTTATCGGGCTATTACTTCTTAATTGGCTTACGTGGGCCTTTACGGGTGCGCGCATTTGTTTTGGTGCGCTGGCCACGTAGAGGTAAGTTACGACGATGGCGCATGCCACGGTAACAACCCAAGTCCATTAAACGTTTGATGTTCATTGACACTTCACGACGAAGGTCACCTTCAACGGTTAACTTAGCCACTTCAGTACGCAACAATTCTAGTTGCTCTTCAGATAAGTCGCCGATTTTTGCGCTCTCTTCAATGCCTGCATCAGCACATACTTTTTTCGCTGATGTAGCACCTACGCCATAGACGTAAGTTAAAGAGATCACGGCATGTTTGTTATCTGGTATGTTGACACCAGCAATACGAGCCATTTAGTTACTCCAATTTTTCATTTTGTTGCGGTACTAACAGCAACACTTGCATATCAAAAAAGCAGGGCCCCAAGTAAAACTCGGGGCCCTGCCTGCATGTCTTAAGTAATCAATAGATAATTACGAATAAAGGCGCGCGATAATAATAGCAATGTCACTGGAATTCAATAGCTAACCATAGGATTAACGACAGTTAGTACCCCCAGTGTGTAACGACAAGAGTCATCTTGGCGCTACGAAATACTGATTATGCTGATAATATCAGCATAATCAGTATTAATTTTTAGCCCTGACGCTGTTTGTGGCGGGGCTCCGCACTACAGATTACGCGTACTACACCGCTACGACGTACAACCTTGCAGTTACGGCAAATCTTTTTTACAGATGCACGAACTTTCATCGATAAAACCTCATCAAATGGTCGCTAACTTAGCGACCGTAGTTTTTCAAATTTGCCTTTTTCAGTACAGAATCATACTGATGGCTCATGAGGTGAGATTGGACTTGAGACATAAAATCCATCACAACCACCACAACAATCAGAAGCGAAGTACCGCCGAGATAAAAGGGAATATCTGCAGAGACGACCAAAAACTGAGGAAGCAAGGCCACACCAGCGATGTAGACAGCTCCAACCATGGTCAAACGGGTAAGCACTGAATCGATATATTTTGCTGACTGCTCACCAGGACGAATCCCAGGTATATAAGCACCACCTTTTTTAAGGTTATCAGCGACTTCCTTTGGATTATACATCATTGCTGTGTAAACAAAACAAAACAGTATAATTAATGCACCAAAGATCACAAAGTTGAGTGGCTGACCGGGGCCAATTGCCAAAGCAACTTCCTGAAGTATCTCTCCCGCACGACCTTCCTGTGACTGCCCAAACCACTGAGCAATAGACGCAGGGAAAAGCAACAAACTACTCGCGAAAATAACTGGAATAACACCAGCCATATTAATCTTGAGTGGAAGATGGCTTGTCTGCTGGTTGTAACCACCGTTACGTCCTGTTTGGCGCTTGGCGTAGTTAATGGTGATGCGACGCTGCGCACGCTCCATAAATACAACAAACCAAACAATCGCAATAGCAAAAGCACCGATGAGTAATAACAACAAGAAGTGTAAATCACCTTGTCGAGCACTCTCGATAGCCTGCCCTATCGCACCGGGTAAACCCGCAACAATACCGGCGAAAATAAGCATGGATATACCATTGCCAATTCCACGCTCTGTTACTTGCTCACCAAGCCACATCATAAACATGGCACCGGTTACTAAAGAGCTCACAGCAACAAGATAAAAACTCATGGAGTTTAACCCCACATAAGCCATGCCTTGACCAGCCATACCGGCCACCATGATAAAGCCCTGCACCAAAGCAAGTACTAAAGCAAGATAACGAGTATATTGACTTATTTTGCGGCGACCAGCGTCACCCTCTTTCTTAAGTGCTTCTAGTGTAGGCGATACAGCCGTCATCATCTGCATAATAATAGAGGCAGAAATGTAAGGCATAATACCTAGCGCAAGAATACTCATACGCTCCAAAGCACCACCAGAAAACATGTTAAACATGCCCAATATGGTACCTTGGTTTTGATTAAATAAATCAGCTACGCGCTGAGGATCAATTCCTGGAACAGGAATATGTGTACCCACGCGATAAACCACAATGGCCAAAAACAAAAACCACAGGCGAGCGCGAAGCTCTCCTGTGCCTTTAGAACCACCTAGCGCTAAATTTCCCGGCGTTGCCATAGGAACCTCGCTTAGTCTTCTACCTTGCCGCCAGCAGCTTCAATAGCCGCTTTAGCACCCTTGGTCACAGCTAAACCTTTTACAGTTACTGCTTTGGTAAGCTCACCCGACAAAAATACTTTTGCACGTTTGGCGCTTATTTTAACTAGATCAGCTCGCTTTAACGCATCCAGATCAATAACGTCAGAGTCTACCTTGTTAAGCTCAGCAAGGCGAACTTCTGCAGAAATTAAACTAACACGACTGCTAAAACCAAACTTAGGCAAGCGTTTCTGTAAAGGCATCTGACCGCCTTCAAAACCCGGACGCACACTGCCGCCTGAGCGAGACTTTTGACCTTTATGGCCGCGGCCACAAGTTTTACCTAAACCAGAACCAATACCGCGACCCACACGTTTCGTGCTTTGCGAACGGCCAGAACCTGGCGATAATTCATTCAAACGCATCGGATTAACCCTCAACCTTAACAAGGTAGTTAACTTTGTTGATCATACCGCGCACAGAAGGAGTGTCTTCTACTTGTACGGTGTGACCTATGCGACGAAGACCCAAACCTGCAACACAGGCTTTATGAGCTTTCAATCGACCGGCAATACTCTTAATCTGAGTCACCGTGATCATATTATTAGACATGGCTAGATACTCGTTGTTACTAAAAATTAAACTAGCGAAGATGTTCTTAGTAGAGCGCCCGAAGGCGCCCTATTAATTCAAAATCTCTTCTACTGTCTTGCCGCGTTTAGCTGCAACAGACTCAGGAGAAGACATCGCACGCAAGGCTTCAAAAGTCGCACGTACAACGTTTACCGGATTGGTAGAGCCGTAGCACTTAGCCAATACGTTTTGTACACCTGCAATTTCAAGCACTGCACGCATTGCACCACCAGCAATAACACCGGTACCCGCAGAAGCAGGCTGCATGTAAACGTTTGAAGAGCTGTGAACACCTTTCGTAGGATACTGAATAGTGTCGCCGTTAAGCTCAACACTAATCATGTTACGACGAGCAGCTTCCATAGCCTTTTGGATCGCAGTAGGCACTTCACGTGATTTACCACGTCCGTAACCTACACGACCATTACCGTCACCAACAACAGTCAAAGCGGTGAATTGGAAAATTCGGCCACCTTTAACAGTTTTAGAAACGCGGTTCACCTGAACCAATTTTTCTTGCATGCCTTCGGCGTTGCTATCTTTTTTATCTGTATTAGACATTTTTTAGAACTCCAGTCCAGCTTCACGTGCTGCATCGGCTAATGCCTTAACACGACCATGGTAACGGAAACCGCTACGGTCAAAAGCAACAGCATTAACGCCAGCCGCTTTTGCGCGTTCTGCAACAAGTTGACCAACAATCTTGGCCGCTTCTGCATTACCGGTTTTCTCAAGAGAAAAATCTTTCTCAACAGTCGATGCCGATGCCAATACGCGATCACCCTCTGGGGCAATAACTTGGGCATAGATGTGACGAGGAGTACGATGAATACTCAAACGGTTCACACCTAGCTGACTGATTTTGCTACGAGCACGGCGAGCGCGACGTAGACGTGCTTCTTTTTTATCGCTCATAACCTATGCCTTACTTCTTCTTAGCTTCTTTACGACGAATTGTTTCGTCGGCGTAACGCACACCTTTACCCTTATAAGGCTCTGGCTCACGGAATGCGCGAATCTCTGCTGCAACCTGACCTAACAATTGCTTGTCCATGCCGGTAAGCACGATGTCAGTTTGTGATGGAGTTTCGGCTTTAACGCCTTCTGGCAACTCATAATCAACAGGGTGAGAAAAACCAAGGGTTAGGTTTAAAACTTTACCAGTTGCTTTCGCACGGTAACCAACACCTACCAATTGTAATTTTTTCTCAAAACCGACGCTAACGCCGGTTACCATGTTATTAACTAATGCGCGAGTAGTACCTGCAAGCGCATCAGAAGATTTACCACCATCGCGCGGGGTAAAAGTTAAAACATTATCGTCTTGCTTCACTTCCACACTCGTGTGGATAACGAAATCAAGCGTGCCCTTGCTGCCTTTGACGCTAATGTTCTGGCCGTTTAAGGCCACACTAACACCGCTAGGCAAGCTTACTGGGCTTTTTGCTACACGTGACATAACTGTATTCCCGTTAAATCTCGGCCTTTAGAAAACGGTGCAGAGAACTTCACCGCCGATACCTGCAGCGCGAGCTGCGCGATCTGTCATTACACCTTTACTGGTAGTAACAATCGCAACGCCTAAGCCGCCACGAACAGAAGGTAACGCGCCTTTGCCGGCATATGAACGTAAACCTGGACGGCTTACACGATCGATTTCAGCGATAACAGGCTTACCTTCGAAGTATTTGAGTTCAATAGTGAGCTCAGCTTTTACTTCGTCGTTTACGCCAAAATCAGTAATGTAGCCTTCGTCTTTAAGGACTTGCGCTACGTTTTTTTTAAGCTTAGATGAAGGCATAGAAACGCTGGTTTTACCAACCATTTGTGCGTTTCGGATGCGAGTCAGCATATCAGCTAATGGATCTTGCATGCTCATTGTTAATTGCTCCTCAGAACCAACCTTACCAACTAGCTTTAACTAAGCCAGGGACATCACCGCGCATTGCTGCTTCGCGGAGCTTATTACGACACAAGCCGAACTTGCGGTATACCGCATGTGGACGACCAGTGATGCGACAACGACGCTGAATACGTGCAGCACTACCATCGCGTGGTAATTTCTGCAATTTCACCATCGCGTCCCAAACTTCTTCTTCCGAAGAATCAACGCTAGAGATAATCGCCTTTAACGCATCGCGTTTAGTCGAATCTTTTTTTACAAGGTTGGCGCGCTTTGCTTCACGCGCGATCATAGATTTTTTTGCCATTTCTACACCAATTCCTATTAACCTTTGAACGGGAAGTTGAACGCTTTTAACAGCGCACGACCTTCGTCATCAGTGCGGGCTGTGGTGGAAATACAGATATCCAAACCGCGCATTTTGTCGATCTTATCGTAGTCAATCTCAGGAAAAATGATTTGCTCAGAAACACCCATAGAGAAGTTTCCACGCCCATCAAATTGCTTAGGACTAATACCACGGAAGTCACGAATACGTGGAATCGCAATTGATACTAAGCGATCCAAAAATTCGTACATTTTTTCAGCACGTAAAGTCACCTTACAACCGACCGGCCAGCCTTCGCGAACCTTAAAACCAGCGATTGATCTGCGCGCTAAGGTAACAACAGGCTTTTGACCAGCAATTTTTTGCATATCGCTTACTGCGTGGTCTAAAACTTTTTTGTCACCTACCGCTTCACCAACACCCATGTTAATGGTGATTTTGGTGATTTTGGGAGTTTCCATTACGTTTTTCAAACCCAACTCTTTGAAAAGTTGAGCTGCAATTTCGTTTTTATAACGTTCTTGTAGCCTGGCCATAATTTCTCAGTGCGCTTACGCGTCTACCGCCTCGCCATTGGACTTGAACACACGAATCTTGCGCTTATCGTCCAAAACTTTAAACCCAACACGATCAGCTTTACCTGTAGCGGCATTGAAAATCGCTACATTTGACTCTTGTATTGGTGCCTCTTTTTCGATAATGCCACCGGCAATACCTGCTTGAGGATTTGGCTTTTGGTGCTTTTTAATCAGTTGTATACCGGAAACTAACAAACGACCATCAGAAAATACACGAGTTACTTTGCCTCGCTTTCCTTTGTCGCGACCGGTGATTACAATCACTTCGTCATCACGTTTAATTTTACGCATTAACCCGTCCTCTAAATACCGGCGTGCTTAAAGCACTTCGGGCGCCAAAGAAATAATCTTCATGAATTTTTCGCTGCGTAGTTCACGCGTCACAGGACCAAAGATACGAGTACCTACTGGTGCACTTTGCGCGTTTAATAACACAGCGGCATTGTCATCGAAGCGAATGATAGAACCATCATTGCGACGAACACCTTTTTTGGTGCGCACAACAACAGCCGTCATTACTTGGCCTTTTTTCACTTTACCGCGAGGAATTGCTTCCTTAACGGTGACTTTAATAATATCGCCTACTGCAGCATAACGGCGGTGTGAACCGCCCAACACTTTGATACACATCACGCGACGTGCACCACTGTTGTCCGCTACATCTAGGTATGTTTGCGTTTGAATCATCTTTTATCTCCAAAGCTCCAAGATGGCGGTTAGATAGCTACAGATTTCTCATCTACTTTCACTAAAGACCAGTTTTTGGTCTTAGAAAGTGGACGCGATTCTGCAATTGTTACCAAATCACCAATGTTGCACTCATTTGTTTCATCATGAGCTTTAACTTTGGATGATTTACTAACGTATTTGCCGTAAATAGGATGCTTAACACGACGCTCGATAAGTACAGTAATAGACTTATCCATTTTATCGCTAACAACTTTACCCGTTAAGGTACGAACAAGTTTTTTCTCAGACATCGTTATTTACCTGCCTTTTCTGCGAGGACTGTTTTAATACGAGCAATATCAAGACGAACTTGTTTTACCAAGTGAGTCTGTGAAAGTTGGCCCGTAGACGCCTGCATGCGAAGTTTGAACTGTTCTTGTAATTGAGCGAGCAATTCGTTGTTCAACTCTTCGACTGATTTTTCGCGGAGTTCTATCGCTTTCATTACATCACCGATCGCTTAACAAACGTTGTTTCCACAGGAAGCTTAGCTGCCGCTAGGGCAAATGCTTCACGTGCCAGCTCTTCAGAAACACCTTCCATTTCATAAAGAACTTTACCTGGTTGAATCTGGCATACCCAATATTCAACATTACCTTTACCTTTACCTTGACGAACTTCTAAAGGCTTTTGAGTAATCGGCTTATCAGGAAACACACGAATCCAAATTTTACCGCCACGTTTAATGTGACGAGTCATAGCACGTCGCGCTGCTTCAATTTGGCGAGCGGTAATACGACCACGACCAACTGCTTTTAACGCGAATTCACCGAAGCTCACTTTAGAGCCACGATGGGCTAAGCCGCGGTTACGGCCTTTTTGCTGCTTACGAAATTTCGTACGCTTAGGTTGTAACATGGTGCGTACCCCTTATTTTTGGCTCTTTTTCTTTTGATTAGTCTCGACTTCCTCGACACCACCAATGACTTCACCTTTGAAGATCCACACTTTTACGCCAATAATGCCGTAAGTAGTTGCAGCTTCTGCAGTTGCGTAGTCAATATCTGCGCGCAAAGTATGAAGAGGTACACGACCTTCACGATACCATTCGGAACGTGCGATCTCTGCGCCACCTAAGCGGCCGCCCACTTGAATTTTTACACCCTCAGCACCTTGACGCATAGCATTCTGTACGGCGCGCTTCATAGCACGACGGAACATAACACGACGCTCAAGTTGAGACGCAACACTCTGCGCCGCCAAAGTTGCATCCAAGTCAGGCTTGCGGATCTCTTCGATATTGATGTGCACAGGCACACCCATTTTCTTAGTGACCGCAGCGCGTAACTTCTCTACATCCTCACCTTTCTTGCCGATAACAATACCGGGGCGAGCAGTGTGGATAGTGATTCGAGCAGTATTCGCAGGGCGCTCGATTTCAATGCGGCTTACTGAAGCATGCGCTAAAGTTTTTTTGATGAAATCACGTACTGTGAGATCAGCGAAAAGCTTATCTGCGTATTGCTCTTTGCCCGCATACCAAGTCGACGTATGCTTTTTAATTATTCCGAGACGAATGCCTGTCGGATGTACTTTTTGACCCATAACGTCGCTCTCTTATTGATCAGCTACTTTAACGGTAATATGACAGCTGCGCTTTAAAATACGGTCTGCACGACCTTTAGCGCGCGGCATAATCCGCTTCATGGTAATACCTTCGTCTACAAAAATTGTAGACACCTTAAGCTCATCGACATCAGCGCCTTCATTGTGCTCGGCATTTGCAATTGCTGATTCAAGAACTTTCTTAATTAAGGCTGCACCTTTTTTCGTGCTGAAAGTTAGAAGTTCAAGCGCTTCTTCAACGCCCATACCCCTAATTTGATCAGCCACCAATCGCGCTTTCTGCGCAGAGATGCGAGCACCTTTATGTTTTGCTGCTACTTCCATCGTGAAACACCTCGGAGGTTCTCGCGCGATTAGCGCTTAGCTTTTTTATCTGCAACGTGGCCCTTGTAGGTACGCGTCGCGGCGAATTCACCCAATTTATGTCCAACCATTTCTTCGTTAATCGAAACAGGAACATGTTGACGACCATTATGTACAGCAATAGTCAAACCAACCATTTCAGGTAAAATCATTGAACGTCGTGACCAAGTTTTAATAGGACGACGATCGTTTTTTTCGGCTGCCACTTCTACCTTCTTTAAAAGATGGTGGTCAATGAACGGGCCTTTCTTTAGTGAACGTGGCACTGCAAGTTCCTCTCTATGTCCGGTCAGTCGTCGTTATTTTTTATTACGACGACGAACAATCATGTTGTCGGTGCGCTTGTTGCTGCGCGTTTTGTAACCCTTAGTTGGGGTACCCCAAGGTGAAACTGGATGACGGCCACCAGAGGTACGACCTTCACCACCACCATGCGGGTGATCAACTGGGTTCATTGCAACACCGCGGACTGTAGGACGAACACCACGCCAGCGCGTAGCACCTGCCTTACCTAAAGAGCGCAGATTATGCTCGCCGTTTGAAACTTCACCCAAAGTTGCACGACAATCTGATAGTACTTTACGCATTTCACCTGAACGTAAACGAACGGTTGCATAAGCACCGTCACGCGCAACTAACTGAACGCTAGTACCCGCTGAACGCGCAATTTGAGCACCTTTACCAGGCTTAAGCTCAAGACCATGAACAACACTACCTAAAGGAATGTTGCGCAATGGCAAAGTATTACCCACCTTAATTGGAGCAGCATCACCCGATTGGATAACGTCACCAGCTTTTAGGCCTTTAGGAGCGATAATGTAACGACGCTCACCATCGGCATAACAAACTAAGGCAATAAAGGCTGTGCGGTTTGGATCGTACTCCAAACGCTCAACTTTGGCAGTGATAACATCTTTGTTACGACGAAAGTCGATAAGACGGTAACGCTGCTTGTGGCCACCACCAACGTGACGAACAGTAATTCGACCGTTGTTGTTACGACCACCGCTTTTTGATTTCTTTTGAATCAAAGGCGCGTGTGGTGCACCTTTGTGCAAATCAGGATTCACCACACTTACAACAAAGCGGCGACCTGGAGACGTAGGTTTACGTTTTACAATAGCCATTTCTTATGCTCCTGCTTCCGCTGATAGAAGATCTAAATCTTGACCTTCCGCTAAGCGAACGTAAGCTTTTTTCCAGTCACTGCGCTTGCCAATGCCGTGCTTAGTACGCTTGGTTTTACCCTTTTGTACCGCTGTGCAAACATTAACAACCTTCACTTCAAACAACTGCTCAACAGCGGCTTTAATTTCAGGTTTAGCTGCATCAAGCGCAACCTTAAAAACAACTTGATTAGAAGATTCAGTTAAGAGTGCCGCTTTTTCTGAAACAACGGGACCTAACAATACCTTGTATAAACGTTCTTGATTCATACCAAAGCCTCCTCAAGTTGTTTAAGTGCCGCAACAGTTACAACAACTTTATCAGCACGAATTAAGCTAACCGGATCAACCGCCTGCGCATCAAGTACTTCAATTTTGTGTAAATTACGGGCCGCCAAGTACAGATTTTCGCTGACTTCTTGGCTAACAATTAATGCATTGCTTAAGCTAAACTCGTTCAACTTAGCAACCAATGCTTTCGTTTTTGGCGCATCAACATCAAAGCTTTCAACAACAACTAAACGCTCTTGACGGTGAAGCTCAGATAAAATACAACGTAACGCAGCGCGGTACATTTTTTTGTTCAACTTTTGCTCAAAACTACGAGGTTTAGCAGCAAAGTTAACACCACCCGAGCGCCAGATTGGGCTACGGATAGTACCTGCACGTGCACGACCAGTACCTTTTTGACGGAAAGGCTTTTTGCCGCCGCCAGAAACTTCTGAACGTGTTTTTTGTGCTTTAGTGCCCTGACGTGCACCAGCCATGTACGAAACAACGGCTTGGTGGACAAGGTCTTGGTTAAACTCTTTACCAAAAGCCACGTCAGAAACTGCAACAGTTCCGTTAGTGCCAGTTGGTGTAGCAATATTTAATTCCATGGTCGACCCCCTAGGAAATTAACCGTTATTACGCAATTTAACGGCAGGACGAACAATCACGCTGCCACCTGGAGCACCAGGAACTGCACCTTTGATAAGAAGCAAGTTGCGCTCAACATCGACCTTAACAACTTCCAAATTTTGTGTAGTTACACGGGCAGCACCCATGTGACCGGCCATTTTTTTGCCTTTAAACACTCGACCTGGAGTTTGACACTGACCAATAGAACCTGGCGCACGGTGAGACAAAGAGTTACCGTGGGTTGCATCTTGCATTGCAAAATTCCAACGCTTAACACCACCGGCAAAACCTTTACCTTTTGATTGACCTGTTACGTCAACTATTTGACCAGCTTCAAAAGCTTCTACTGTAATCGTACCACCCACTTCGAAAGCTTCTTGCGCGTCATTACGCAGCTCTATCAAGATAGAACCGGCTTCTGATTGCGCCTTTTCGTAGTGGCCTTTTTGTGGCTTGCTTACACGGGAGGCTCGACGAGACCCTACAGCTACTTGTATTGCATTGTAGCCGTCGGTTTCTGCATTCTTAACCTGGGTGATGCGGTTGGGATCTACCTCAACCACAGTGACAGGAATGGAGGAACCATCTTCTGTAAATATACGTGTCATACCGCTTTTGCGGCCGACAATACCAATCGTCATTGTTTTAACCTCAAGTGTACGGGGCTCTTACCCGCTATGGCCGCCCATCTCAGAGCGTTACACACCCCAAATGGACTTACCGTTAAGGGGCTGGTTTGGAGCTTCAATTAACCGAGACTAATTTGAACTTCAACACCAGCCGCTAAATCTAGCTTCATTAGGGCGTCTACAGTCTTCTCGGTTGGTTCTACAATATCGAGTAAACGCTTGTGAGTGCGAATCTCGTATTGATCACGCGCATCTTTGTTAACATGCGGCGAAACCAATATGGTAAAACGCTCTTTGCGAGTAGGCAGCGGGATAGGACCGCGAACCTGCGCGCCAGTGCGTTTTGCTGTTTCAACAATTTCTTGCGTAGAAGCATCGATCAACTTGTGATCAAACGCTTTTAAGCGAATTCGTATGCGTTGATTCTGCATTTGAACCAAAACTCCAGTGATTTTTAAAGAACTCTTGAATAAACGCCTTTGGGTCTACTCAAAATGGAGGCGGCATTTTATGGGGAGCACGCCAAAGTGTCAACAGCAACAGCAAAAAAACTGCATGTTTTTTAATCGACCCCACTACATTGTGACCAAACACAAAAAAAGGAGGCAAAGCCTCCTTTTTTTGTCACCTTGTGCCGGCTTTAAAAACCAGCAACAAAGCTATCGAAAAGTACTATTACTCAACGATTTTAGCAACAACACCCGCACCAACAGTACGGCCGCCTTCACGAATAGCGAAGCGTAAACCTTCATCCATCGCAACAGGGTTGATCAAAGTAACGCTCATTTTGATGTTATCGCCAGGCATTACCATCTCAACACCTTCAGGAAGCTCACAAGCGCCTGTGATGTCAGTGGTACGGAAGTAGAACTGTGGACGGTAGCCTTTAAAGAAAGGCGTATGACGACCACCTTCATCTTTAGACAACACGTAAACTTCTGCTTCGAACTTAGTATGAGGATTGATTGAACCAGGCTTAGCTAAAACTTGGCCACGCTCAACATCTTCACGCTTAGTACCACGCAAAAGAACACCAACGTTCTCGCCAGCACGACCTTCGTCGAGAAGCTTGCGGAACATTTCAACACCAGTACAAGTGGTTTTGGTGGTATCACGGATGCCGATGATTTCGATTTCCTCACCCACTTTAACGATACCGCGCTCAACACGACCGGTAGTTACAGTACCACGACCAGAGATTGAGAACACATCTTCGATAGGCATAATGAAAGGCTTATCGATATCACGCTCAGGCTCAGGAATATAGCTATCTAAAGCTTCGATCAACTTCTTAACAGCAGTTGTACCAAGCTCATGCTCATCTTCGCCATTCAACGCCATCAATGCAGAACCTGCAATGATTGGAGTGTCGTCGCCAGGGAATTCGTAAGCAGAAAGAAGATCGCGGATCTCCATTTCAACTAACTCAAGCATTTCAGCATATTCTTCTGAATCAACGCCGCCACAATCTTCAGCAAGAAGATCAGCTTTGTTTAAGAATACTACAATGTAAGGTACGCCAACCTGACGAGACAACAAGATGTGCTCGCGAGTTTGTGGCATAGGGCCATCAGTAGTACCACAAACCAAGATAGCGCCGTCCATTTGAGCAGCACCGGTGATCATGTTTTTAACATAATCAGCATGGCCTGGGCAATCTACGTGTGCATAGTGACGAGTAGGTGAATCATACTCAACGTGAGAAGTAGCGATGGTTATACCACGTGCTTTTTCTTCAGGAGCATTATCAATACCATCAAATGCAACAGCAGTACCGCCAAAAACTTCGGCACATACGCGTGTTAACGCTGCAGTTAGAGTTGTTTTACCATGATCCACGTGGCCGATAGTACCAACGTTTACATGGGGTTTATTACGTTCAAATTTTTCTTTTGCCACTTTAAAAGTCCTCTTAAGAAATTACTTCAGTGAAGTCAGATAAAAACCAATTACTCGCCGGTACCATCTTACAAATACAAGTTTTGCTTAAAAATACATTATTACAGTCAGATTTTAGCGATGATTTGTTGTGCCACATTATTTGGAACCTCTGAATATTTACAGAATTCCATAGCATATGTTGCACGACCCTGCGTCGCAGAACGCACAGCTGTTGCATAGCCAAACATTTCTGCCAAAGGTACTTCAGCCGTGACAACCTTACCGGCAACACCATCATCCATACCCAAGATCAACCCACGACGTCGATTCAAGTCGCCAACTACATCTCCCATATTTTCCTCGGGAGTGACGACCTCAACCTTCATTGTGGGCTCCAACAGGACAGCACCACCAAACTCTACCAGCTTTTTAGTTGCCATTGAGGCAGCAATCTTAAAGGCCATTTCGGAAGAGTCAACATCGTGATACGAACCGTCGTAAATTGTCGCCTTTAATCCGAGCAAAGGATAACCGCCGACTACGCCGTTTTTCATTTGCTCTTCTATGCCCTTTTGGACCGCAGGAATGAAATCTTTAGGCACTGCACCGCCAACAATTTCATTCACAAACTCAAGCCCTTCAGATGTTTCATCTTCTGCCGGCTCAAACTTAATCCAAACATGTCCGTACTGGCCGCGACCGCCAGACTGACGCACAAATTTACCTTCAATGTCACAGGTATTGCGAATAGCTTCACGATAAGCTACTTGCGGCTTACCAATATTGGCATCAACACCAAACTCGCGACTCATTCGGTCAACGAGAATATCTAAATGCAGTTCACCCATACCCGAAATAATGGTCTGCCCTGTCTCTTCGTCAGTTTTGACCTGAAACGAGGGATCCTCTTGCGCAAGCTTACCCAGCGCAACGCCCATTTTCTCTTGGTCAGCCTGCGTACGCGGCTCTACAGCCACAGAAATAACGGGCTCGGGGAAATCCATTTTTTCCAAGGTGATAATATCGCTTTGCGCACAAAGCGTATCACCAGTTGTTACATCTTTAAAGCCAATACCCGCGGCAATGTCGCCCGCCAATACTTCTTTGATCTCTTCTCGCTGGTTGGCGTGCATTTGCACCATTCTGCCAACGCGCTCTTTTTTGCCTTTGATCGGGTTAAAGACCATATCACCTTGTTTTAAGGTACCGGAGTAAACCCTAAAAAAGGTTAAGGTTCCCACAAAAGGATCAGTGGCAATCTTAAACGCTAGCGCAGCAAAAGGCGCTGAATCATCTGCTTCTCTTGTCGCCGGCGTGCTCTCTTTATCATCGAGAATACCCTCGATAGCTTTCACCTGGTTAGGCGCGGGTAAATACTCAATAACCGCGTCCAATACCGCCTGAACGCCTTTATTTTTAAAGGCAGATCCACCTAAAACAGGGACTATTTCATTGGCGAGCGTACGCTTGCGAATACCCGCTTTAATCTCTTCCTCGGTAAGCTCAACGCCCTCCAAGTACTTTTCCATCATCTCGTCTGATGACTCTGCAGCGGCCTCTACAAGGCGCTCGCGCAGTTGCGCACACTCTTCGGCCATATCGGCAGGAATCTCGGCGTACTCAAAGCTCACACCCTGATCCGCTTCACTCCAAAAAATGGCCTTATTTTTTACTAAATCAACAACGCCTTTAAAATCTTCTTCTGCACCGATCGTCAACTGCAAAGGTATCGCATTGGCGCCTAAACGCGCTTCAAGCTGCTCGACCACCCGCATAAAATCAGCGCCGGCACGATCCATTTTATTGACGAAGACCATACGTGGCACTTCGTACTTATTGGCTTGACGCCATACGGTTTCGGTTTGTGGCTGAACACCCGAAGAGCCGCACAATACAACAACTGCGCCGTCGAGTACACGCAATGAGCGCTCAACTTCAATCGTAAAGTCAACATGCCCTGGCGTATCGATGATATTGATACGATGCTCATCAAACTGCTTTGCCATACCCGGCCAAAAACAGGTTGTAGCCGCAGAAGTAATTGTGATTCCGCGCTCTTGCTCTTGCTCCATCCAGTCCATGGTGGCGGCACCGTCATGCACCTCACCAATTTTGTGAGAAACACCGGTATAAAAAAGCACTCGCTCGGTTGTTGTGGTTTTACCCGCATCAACATGCGCACAGATACCGATATTACGGTAGCGCGAAATCGGAGTCTTACGTGCCACTATGGTCTCTCCATATAACTAAAAACAAGAAAAGAGTATTTTTGAAAAACAACTCACCCTAAAAAGGGCAAGCCACTGTTCAAAAATACACTTTAAGCACTAATAAACATGCTGTGATAATTGAGCCTTGCGACCCAAAATACAATCTACTTTTGAATAAAATATTGCACTTAGCCAAAAATCAACCTTATGCAAACAGCGAAAAGGCAGCCAAACGCTGCCTTTTCGCCACAAAAGCAATAACTTAGAAGCGGAAGTGCGAGAACGCCTTGTTCGCTTCGGCCATACGGTGAACGTCTTCACGTTTCTTAACCGCAGCACCCTTGCTTTGTGAGGCGTCAATCATCTCGCCCGCTAAACGAAAAGCCATAGACTTTTCACCGCGACCACGAGAGTAATCTACCAACCAGCGCATAGCCAAAGCTACACGACGTGAAGGACGAACCTCAACAGGAACTTGATAAGTCGCACCACCTACACGGCGAGACTTAACCTCGACCATAGGCGCTACATTTTCTAGAGCTTCTTGGAAAACCTCTAAAGGATCTTTGCCGCTTTTTTCAGCAACAATATCCAACGCACCATAAACGATGCGCTCAGCGACTGACTTCTTGTCGCTGACCATGACGTGGTTCATAAACTTAGCCAAAGTTTGATCACCAAACTTTGGATCCGGAAGAACTTCACGTTTTGCGACGACGCGTCTTCTTGGCATAAAACTAAACTCACTTTAATTCAGGTTTGCCTGAGATGGTTATACCACTCAGCCTTACTGGATCTTAAGACTTAAAACGTAAAACGACCTACTTAGGACGTTTAGTACCGTACTTAGAGCGACCTTGCTTACGGTCAGCAACACCCGAGGTGTCCAATGAACCGCGAACAGTGTGGTAACGAACACCTGGCAAATCTTTTACACGACCGCCACGAATCAATACTACACTATGCTCTTGCAAGTTATGCCCTTCACCACCAATGTAAGAAGTCACTTCGAAGCCGCTAGTTAAGCGAACACGACAAACTTTACGCAAGGCAGAGTTTGGCTTCTTAGGGGTTGTGGTGTAAACGCGGGTACAAACACCACGACGCTGAGGACAGTTTTGCAATGCAGGAACATCACTCTTCTGTACTTTACGTTTTCTCGGCTTACGAACCAACTGGTTGATCGTTGCCATGGAAAAAACTCCAAAATAATATTGCCGTAAAACACACCGGCAGTTAAACAAAGAAACGGGTACGAATTACCCGACCGCAAAATGCGGGTGGCGCATTCTAAATGCGCCACCCAACAAGGTCAAGCGAAGATTGATTGAAAATTAGTCGCTTGAGCGAAGTGCCTCAGTTAAGGCCGCTTCAACTTCAGCAGCACTTACACTTTCGGTCACAACCTCTTCAACTTTTTTCTCACGCTTACGCTTACGCTCAGCATGGTACGTTAAACCAGTACCAGCAGGAATCAAGCGCCCTACCACCACGTTCTCCTTCAAGCCGCGCAAGGTATCTACCTTGCCCGTTACAGCCGCTTCAGTAAGAACACGTGTGGTCTCCTGGAACGATGCTGCAGAGATAAACGACTCAGTCGCAAGTGATGCCTTGGTAATACCTAACAACTCACGCACATAACGTGCTGGCTGCTTGTCTTCTGTACGCAACTTTTCGTTTTGCTCGAGTACACGAACAAACTCAGCTTGCTCACCTTTAACAAAGTCAGAATCACCCATTTCGGTAATTTCAACTTTGCGTAACATTTGACGAACGATAACTTCAATATGTTTATCGTTAATCTTCACGCCTTGTAAACGGTAAACGTCTTGAATCTCGTTGGTGATGTAGTCAGCTAATGCCGCAACACCCTTCAAGCGCAAGATATCATGTGGGTTAGAGGGGCCGTCAGACACAACCTCACCCTTCGTTACCGTCTCACCCTCAAACACAGTCAATTGACGATGCTTAGGAATCAACACTTCATAATGGGTTGAACCATCTTCGAGCGTTTCACCGTTTTGCGGCGTGATCACTAAGCGACGCTTACCTTTGGTCTCTTTACCAAAAGTCACAGTCCCTGAGATTTCGGCGAGGATTGAAGGCTCTTTTGGCTTACGCGCTTCGAATAAGTCGGCAACGCGTGGTAGACCACCTGTGATATCACGGGTTTTTGAGCTTTCTTGAGGAATACGAGCAATAACAGCACCTACATCCACAATATCGCCATCAGCCAAGCTTAAAATAGCTTTAGATGGAAGCATGTAGTGCGCAGGTTGGTTTGTGTTAGGCAAGTAAAGCTCGTTACCTTCGGCATCCACAAGCGTCACTGCAGGCTTGAGGTCTTTACCCGCTGAAGGACGCTCAGCTGGGTCGAGAATTTCGATCGACGAAAGTCCGGTAATCGCATCTTGTTGACGACGCACAGACAAGCCATCGGTCATGCCACTTAAAATAACCTTACCGGTCATCTCAGTAATAATGGGATGAGTATGTGGATCCCATTTGGCAACAATTGAGCCGCCATTAACTTCGTCACCATCTTTAGTCGAAATCACCGCGCCGTATGGAATCTTATAGCGCTCGCGCTCACGACCACTGCTATCAGCAATAGCAATTTCACCAGAGCGAGATACCGCCACTAACGAACCATCGGGACGTATAACGGTTTTAATGTTGTGTAAGCGAACCACACCATCTTGCTTAACTTGAACGTTATCAACCGCAGACGCTCGGCTAGCCGCACCACCAATATGGAAAGTACGCATAGTAAGCTGAGTACCCGGCTCACCAATAGATTGCGCCGCGATAACACCAATAGCTTCACCCACGTTGGCACGATGGCCACGCGCAAGGTCACGCCCGTAGCACTGCGCACAAATACCATGGCGAGTCTCACACGTAATGGCAGAGCGCACGATAACCTCATCGATGGCTAAGTGCTCAACGCGCTCAACCCACTTCTCGTCGATCATTGTGCCTGCAGAAACTAAGATTTCATCAGAACCGCCACGCACAACATCCTGCGCAATAATACGACCCAAAATACGATCGCCTAACGACTCAATAATGTCGCCGCCTTCAATAACAGGGTTCATCACCAAGCCGCGATCCGTACCACAATCGACTTGAGTGATTACAACATCCTGCGCAACATCCACTAAACGACGCGTCAAGTAACCCGAGTTAGCAGTTTTGAGTGCGGTATCGGCAAGACCTTTACGCGCACCATGCGTCGAAATAAAGTACTGAAGTACGTTCAAGCCTTCACGAAAGTTAGCGGTAATGGGCGTCTCGATGATAGAACCATCTGGACGCGCCATCAAACCACGCATACCGGCAAGCTGACGAATCTGCGCTGGGCTACCACGAGCACCTGAATCGGCATACATAAACACCGAGTTAAATGACGACTGCCTCTCTTCCTCGCCATCTTTATTGATGACAGCCTCAGTAGAGATGCCTTCCATCATTGCCTTAGCGACCAAATCGTTCGCTCGCGACCAAATATCGATCACTTTGTTGTATTTCTCGCCTTGTGTTACAAGACCCGAGGCATACTGTGTTTCGATTTCTTTAACTTCAGCTTCAGCGCGTGCCACAAGCTCGGCCTTGGCATCAGGGATTTGGAAGTCGTTAACACCAATTGATGAGCCCGACTTTGTTGAGAAGTCATAACCCATGTACATAAGTTGGTCAGCAAAAATTACCGTCGCCTTCAAACCCACAATGCGGTAACAGAAGTTGATAACCGTCGAGATTGCCTTTTTAACCATGTTACGGTTAATGAGCTCAAAGGGAATGCCATCTGGCACAATATCCCACAACAAAATACGGCCAACAGTGGTGTCCACAATCTTCATGGTTTCTTCGGTTTCGCCGTCTTCGCTCATAATAATGTCGTTAATACGACATTTAATGCGCGTTTGCAGGTGCACCTTACCCGCGTAAAAAGCACGCGATACTTCTTTAGAGTCAGAGAAGGCCATACCTTCGCCTAAACCATTTACGCGTTCACGCGTCATCCAGTACAAGCCCAATACCACATCTTGCGAGGGTACAATAATAGGCTCGCCTGATGCTGGCGATAAGATGTTGTTGGTTGACATCATTAACGCGCGCGCTTCAAGCTGCGCTTCGATGGTTAGCGGTACGTGAACCGCCATCTGATCGCCATCGAAATCGGCGTTGTAAGCGGCACAAACCAACGGGTGAAGCTGAATCGCTTTACCTTCGATCAATACAGGTTCAAAAGCCTGAATACCCAACCTATGAAGTGTTGGCGCACGGTTAAGTAAAACCGGGTGCTCACGAATCACTTCATCGAGGATATCCCAAACAACAGGCTCTTCACGCTCAACCATTTTCTTCGCGGCTTTAATGGTGGTCGCTAAACCACGCAATTCTAGCTTGCTAAAAATAAACGGCTTAAATAGCTCAAGCGCCATCTTCTTAGGAAGACCACACTGATGCAAACGCAATGTTGGGCCGGTAACAATTACCGAACGACCCGAATAATCAACACGCTTACCTAAAAGGTTTTGACGGAAGCGGCCTTGCTTACCTTTAATCATGTCAGCGAGTGACTTTAAAGGACGCTTGTTAGAACCGGTAATAGCACGACCGCGACGGCCGTTATCGAGCAACGCATCAACCGATTCTTGCAGCATACGCTTTTCGTTGCGCACGATGATATCTGGCGCGTTTAAATCAAGAAGACGCTTAAGACGGTTGTTACGGTTAATAACACGACGGTATAAATCGTTAAGATCAGAAGTCGCAAAACGACCACCGTCCAACGGTACCAACGGGCGAAGATCTGGCGGAAGAACCGGCAACGCTTCTAGTACCATCCACTGCGGCTTGTTGCCAGAGTTAAGGAAGGCTTCGACCAATTTCAAGCGCTTAGAAAGCTTTTTAATTTTGGTTTCTGAGTTGGTATTAGGGATTTCTTCACGCAACATTTGCGCTTCAGATTCCAGGTCAATATCCATCATTAGGCGCTGAATCGCTTCGGCACCCATTTTGGCTTCAAACTCGTCGCCAAACTCTTCCATGGCTTCGAAGTATTGCTCATCAGTTAATAACTGCGCGCGCTCTAGCGTAGTCATACCTGGATCAACAACAACGTATGATTCAAAGTACAAAACGCGTTCGATGCTACGCAAAGTCATATCGAGCAACAAACCAATACGGCTTGGCAATGACTTTAAAAACCAAATATGTGCGCAAGGAGCGGCCAGTTCGATATGCGCCATACGGTCACGACGAACTTTCGCTAAAGTAACTTCTACGCCACATTTTTCACAAATAATGCCGCGATGCTTCATGCGCTTGTACTTGCCACATAAACATTCGTAGTCTTTAACTGGACCAAAAATTTTGGCACAGAACAAGCCTTCACGCTCGGGCTTGAAGGTTCGGTAGTTAATGGTTTCAGGCTTTTTAACTTCACCAAATGACCACGAGCGGATCATTTCAGGTGACGATAAACCAATACGGATGCCGTCAAACTCGTCCGCCTGCCCTTGGTTTTTCAAAATATTCAGCAAATCTTTCAAGGTGTTTCCTCCAGTGCGTGCTTATTGCACAGTGGGCCACAGCTATGCTGCGCCCACCACCGTTTATAGGTCGATTTATTGGTAACCCAATGGCCTACGAATCGTGTTCCAATTCGATGTTAATACCTAGCGAGCGAATTTCTTTCACCAATACGTTGAAAGATTCTGGCATGCCTGGCTCCATACGATGATCACCATCCACAATGTTTTTATACATTTTGGTTCGACCGTTAACGTCATCCGACTTAACAGTCAACATTTCTTGGAGCGTATATGCAGCACCGTATGCTTCTAGTGCCCACACTTCCATCTCACCAAAACGCTGACCACCGAACTGCGCTTTACCACCTAACGGCTGCTGCGTAACTAAACTGTACGAACCGGTAGAACGGGCGTGCATTTTGTCATCAACCAAGTGGTTCAGTTTGAGCATATACATATAGCCCACAGTCGTATGACGCAAGAAGGCATCACCAGTACGACCATCATGCAACTGCATCTGACCAGAATCAGGTACACCTGCTAAACGCAATAACTCTTTGATTTCGCTTTCTTTCGCGCCATCAAAAGCTGGGGTCGCCATTGGCACACCAGCGCGTAAGTTTTGCGCCATTTCTAAGATCTGCTGATCACTAAATGAATCTAAATCTTCTTTGTCTTTCGCAATGCCAGACTTGTTATAGATTTCATCTAAGAAGGCACGAATCTCGGCAACAGCACGCTGCTCGGCCATCATGGTGTCAATTTTCTCACCAAGACTCTTAGCCGCTAAGCCCAAGTGCATTTCAAGTACCTGACCAACGTTCATGCGCGATGGCACGCCCAGCGGGTTCAATACAACATCAACCGGTACGCCATGCTCATCGTAAGGCATATCTTCAACCGGCATAATCACCGAGATAACACCTTTGTTACCATGACGGCCGGCCATTTTATCGCCCGGCTGGATACGACGTTTAATGGCTAAGTAAACCTTCACAATTTTAAGCACGCCAGGCGCTAAGTCATCACCGGTTTCCAACTTACCTTTTTTATCTTCAAAGCGATCATCAAGCTCTTTACGACGCTCAACTAAGCCCTCTTCAGCAAGGTCAATTTGGTCATTGAGCACGTCATCATCCATACGGATTTTGAACCACTCTTTGTGCGGTAATTCGGCCAGTTGCTCAACGGTAACAGGGCTACCTTTTACAACACCTTTACCACCGGCAGCAACTTTCCCAACAATGGCGTTTTGTAAACGCTCGAAGGTTGCTGATTCAACAATGCGGTATTCTTCGTTTAAATCTTTACGCACTTGATTGAGCTGCGTTTTTTCGATTTCACGTGAGCGCTGATCTTTCTCTAAGCCATCGCGCGTAAAGACCTGAACATCAATCACGGTACCTTTAGTGCTTGTAGGTACACGCAAAGAGGTATCTTTAACATCAGAGGCTTTTTCACCGAAGATAGCGCGTAAGAGTTTTTCTTCTGGTGTGAGTTGGGTTTCACCTTTAGGCGTCACTTTACCCACCAAAATATCACCAGGGCCAACTTCGGCACCAATGTAAACTACGCCAGACTCATCGAGTTTGGCCAAAGCCGATTCGCCAACATTCGGGATATCCGCTGTGATTTCTTCGCTACCGAGCTTAGTATCACGCGCAATACAGGTCAGCTCTTGGATGTGAATGGTGGTGAAGCGGTCTTCTTGAACAACGCGCTCACTCACAAGGATCGAATCCTCAAAGTTGTAACCATTCCACGGCATAAAGGCAATACGCATGTTTTGGCCTAACGCCAACTCACCCATATCAACCGATGGACCATCGGCCAAAATATCACCGCGTACCACTTCATCGCCAATATTGACAATAGGACGCTGGTTAATACACGTATTTTGGTTAGACCGGGTGTATTTGGTGAGATTGTAAATATCAACACCAGCATCACCAGCTTCAACCTCTGCTTGCGCAGCGCGAATCACAATGCGCGCGGCATCAACACGATCGACAACACCACCACGCTTAGCGACAACACAGACACCAGAATCTGAAGCGACTTTACGCTCCATACCGGTACCCACTAAAGGCTTCTGCGCTTTTAGTGTGGGCACAGCCTGACGCTGCATGTTCGAACCCATTAATGCACGGTTAGCATCATCGTGCTCAAGGAAAGGAATGAGCGATGCCGCTACCGATACAACTTGGCGAGGCGATACATCCATATATTGGACATCAGACGGCGCCACTAAGGTGAATTCGTTCATGTGACGCGAAGAGACAAGCTCATCGATCAAATTACCGTTTTCATCTTGTGTTGCAGAGGCCTGAGCAATCACAAATTTAGATTCGTTAATCGCCGACAAGTATTCGATGTCATCGGTGACTTTGCCATCAACAACTTTACGCACTGGGCTCTCAAGGAAGCCGTAACTGTTAGTACGCGCGTAAGTCGCCAATGAGTTGATCAAACCAATGTTCGGCCCTTCAGGCGTTTCAATGGGACATACGCGACCGTAATGTGTTGGATGTACATCGCGTACTTCAAAACCGGCACGCTCACGCGTTAAACCGCCGGGGCCTAAAGCAGAGACACGACGCTTATGTGTCACCTCTGAAAGCGGGTTGTTTTGATCCATAAACTGCGATAATTGGCTAGAGCCAAAGAACTCTTTAACCGCTGCAGCAACAGGCTTGGCATTCACCAAGTCTTGCGGCATTAAGCCTTCGCTTTCTGCCATCGACAAACGTTCTTTCACTGCACGCTCAACACGCACCAAACCTACACGGAATTGGTTTTCGGCCATTTCACCCACAGAGCGAATACGACGGTTACCCAAGTGATCGATATCATCGACAACACCTTGACCGTTGCGAATATTAATCAGGGTTTTTAACACCTCAACAATATCTTCGCGCGACAAGGTGCCTTCACCCGCTTCTTCTTCGCGGTTTAAGCGACGGTTAAACTTCATGCGGCCAACCGCAGAAAGGTCATAGCGCTCAGGGCTGAAGAATAAGTTCTGGAATAAAGCTTCAGCCGACTCTTTAGTCGGTGGCTCACCGGGGCGCATCATGCGGTAAATTTCAACCAGTGCTTCCAGCTCTGTACGCGATGGGTCGCTGCGCAAAGTATCTGAAAGGAAAGAACCACAATCAAGGTCATTGGTGTA
Source organism: uncultured Pseudomonadales bacterium (assembly GCA_947494095.1). Classification (GTDB taxonomy): domain Bacteria; phylum Pseudomonadota; class Gammaproteobacteria; order Pseudomonadales; family Cellvibrionaceae; genus Marinagarivorans. The sequence continues at coordinate 139,315 of CANLTI010000001.1, read as the reverse complement.
GAGAGTTTGAACGCTTTCAACGCCCAATGTCACCAATTGCGCCATGATTTCTTCTGTGATTTCGGTGTTACACTCAACAACCACTTCACCGGTGCTTTCATCGATAATGTCTTTGGCCAACGCACGGCCTAACATATAGTCAGCCGGTACATCGAGCTCAACCACATTGGCTTTTTCTAATTGTTTAATATGGCGCGCGGTAATGCGGCGGCCTTCTTCAACAATAACATTGCCTTCGGTATCACAAATATCAAATGACGCCATGTCACCGCGTAAACGCGAAGGTACCAGCTCTAACTTAAGACCTCCCTCGCCAACAATACGGAAGTTACTGGTATCAAAAAACATATCGAGCATTTCTTGCGAGCTATAACCCAAAGAGCGCAATAAAATGGTCGCAGGAAGCTTACGACGACGGTCAATACGAACGAATACAAGATCTTTAGGATCGAACTCGAAATCCAACCATGATCCACGGTAAGGAATAACACGCGCAGAATAGAGCAGTTTACCCGATGAGTGAGTCTTACCTTTGTCGTGCTCAAAAAACACACCAGGAGAACGGTGTAATTGCGAAACAATTACACGCTCAGTACCGTTAATCACAAAGGTACCGTTGTCTGTCATAAGCGGAATTTCGCCCATGTAGACTTCTTGCTCTTTAATATCTTTAATTGTTTTTGCGCTAGATTCTTTATCGTAAATAATCAGGCGAACTTTTACACGCAATGGCACAGCATAGGTTGCACCACGCAATACACATTCATTAACATCAAAAACAGGCTTGCCTAAGGTGTAGCTCACATATTCAAGCGCTGCACTACCTGAGTAGCTAACAATCGGGAATACCGATTTAAACGCAGCATGCAAACCCATGTCTAAGCGTTTTTTAGGTGAGGTATCTATTTGCGTAAATTTTCTGTAGGAGTCGAGTTGTATTGCCAAGAGGAACGGCACATCCATGACGTTCGGCAACTTGCCAAAATCCTTGCGGATACGTTTTTTCTCTGTATACGAGTAAGCCATCAGATTTCCTCAGCTTTTCACGGGGATGCTTTCTTGCGAGACATAAGGGAGCGCTGCTCCCGATTCATACTAATAAGCACGAATTAATAAATATCTGTTCCGCTTAACAACCTTTGTTTATGTAATTTTTGCCACTCAAAGGCCGCAAACGGAAAAAGGCCAGCAGGTAAAATACCTGCCAGCCCAGCGCCAATCAGAGATTGGACTTGAACTTCAAAATTACTTAAGCTCGACAGTTGCGCCAGCAGCTTCAAGTTTTTCTTTAGCCGCTTCAGCGTCGTCTTTAGACAATGCTTCTTTAACAGCAGCAGGAACGCCGTCAACAATACCTTTAGCTTCTTTCAAGCCAAGGCCAGTAACTTCACGAACTGCTTTAATAACGTTAACTTTCTTATCGCCGATAGCGGTAAGCATTACGTCAAATTCTGTTTGCTCTTCAGCAGCAGCTTCGCCACCACCAGCAACAGCAACAGCCGCTGCAGCGCTAACGCCAAATTTTTCTTCCATTGCAGTAACTAATTCAACAACGTCTTTAACAGACATTTCAGCAATGGCGTTTAAGATATCTTCTTGTGAGATAGACATGTTACAAGTCCTATTCTTACGTGAGCTTTACGCTCGGATAATTTTTAAAAAAGTGGGTATTCTTAATCTGGTTAGATAAGAAATTACGCCGCTTCTTGTTCTTTTTGATCGCGAAGTGCTGCAAGCGTACGTACCAACTTGCCAGCGGCTGCTTCTTTCATCACGCTCATGAGTTTCGCAATAGCTTCGTCGTATGTTGGTAAAACGGCCAACATATTAACGTCTACTAAAACGCCCTCAAAAGAGGCAGCTTTTAATTCCAACTGTTCATTAGCTTTAGCGAAGTCACGCAAAATACGCGCGCCAGCACCGGGGTGCTCGCTAGAGAATGCAATAATAGTTGGACCTACGAAGCTCTCAACGAGACATTCGTAGTCAGTGCCTTCAACCGCGCGACGAGCCAAGGTGTTGCGAACTACGCGTAACCATACGCCATGTTCACGAGCCTCTTTTCGTAGAGCTGTCATTTGACTAACAGTAACGCCGCGAGAATCGGCAACCACTGCAGAAAGAGCGCTCTTGGCAGCCTCTGAGACTTCAGCAACGATCGCTTTTTTGTCTTCAAGTCCTAATGCCACGGGATTTCTCCTGGTTAATGATAGGTTTAAGCCTATCGTTTACTACCAGCTCAAATGTTGCCATTTGAACCCTATGTCGGTGACAACAGGTTCAGAATTCTGAACAGGGTCCACCATCTGCGTAGGCTAAGTTGCTGTCATTCAGTAACCAACTGATTAAAGCAACACAATTAAGAGGTGATAATACGGTCAAAAAATTTCACGGGGTTTAAGTAATATTCATTACAAGCCCCAATAGTGTAGTAAAGAGTGTTAGCTTTGCTACTTTTTTGATTGTCTTATCAACCCCACCTACGGTCTTTGACGACCTAGCCTAAGCTAGACCCCAAAGTATGTTGTGCCAAGACGTATCATCGGCACATAATATTAATCCTTACGGATTAAGCTTCTAAAGACGAAAGGTCGAGAGCTAAACCTGGACCCATAGTCGTGCTTAAGGTGATCTTCTTAAGATAGATGCCTTTAGCAGAAGCTGGCTTTAAGCGTTTAACATCAACGATTAAAGCTTCTAAGTTTTCTTTAACGGCTTTGGCATCAAAAGAGACTTTACCGATACCACCGTGAATAATGCCGCCTTTGTCAGCACGGAAACGCACTTGACCGGCTTTAGCATTTTTAACAGCTGTTGCAACATCGGGTGTTACAGTGCCAGTTTTAGGGTTAGGCATTAAACCGCGTGGGCCTAATACTTGACCTAATTGACCAACAACACGCATTGCCGCAGGGTCTGCAACAACAACGTCAAAGTCCATCATGCCGCCTTTGATTTGTTCAGCAAGGTCTTCCATGCCAACAAAGTCTGCACCGGCAGCTTTAGCTGCTTCGGCGTTAGCGCCTTGGGTAAATACGGCAACACGCACGTCATTACCTGTACCATTGGGCAAAGTAGTTGCACCACGAACCGCTTGGTCTGATTTACGTGGGTCAATGCCCAAGTTAATGGCTGCTTCAAAAGTCTCAGCGAATTTAACCGCAGACAACTCTTTTAATAATTCAACAGCTTCTTCGATGCCGTATACTTTAGTAGCATCGACTTTTTCATTTATTGCGCGTTGACGCTTAGATAACTTAGCCACGATCAAACCCCTTCCACATTCAAGCCCATGGCACGAGCAGAGCCCGCGATAGTACGTACTGCAGCGTCCATATCGGCTGCAGTCAAGTCAGGTGCTTTCGCAGTAGCAATTTCTTCTAATTGCGCGCGAGTCACAGTGCCAACTTTTTTGGTGTTTGGCGTAGCGCTACCACTGGTGATACCTGCTGCTTTTTTAAGCAAGAAAGACGCAGGTGGCGTTTTCATTGCAAAAGTAAAGCTTTTATCGCTGTATACAGTGATAACAACAGGTACTGGCGCGCCTGTTTCGATTTCTTGGGTCTGTGCGTTAAACGCTTTACAGAACTCCATAATATTCACACCGTGCTGACCAAGTGCTGGACCAACTGGTGGACTTGGGTTTGCCTTACCTGCGCCAACTTGGAGCTTTATATAGGCATTAATTTTTTTAGCCATGAGACTTTCCTCGATTAATGGGTTTAACGCCTAAGTCAATTGCCAGCTCACGAGCTAACAATTAACCTCACAGGCTTCCCGGTATTGAATGCTGAGCAGAAGGTTAGAGCGAATAAAAAAAGATCTATTCGACACTTAAATAACCAACGTAACATCCAGAGACACAAAAACCCCCAACACCAAGAAGGCGATGGGAGTTAAAAAACAGTTAATTTAGCTTAGTTTTTTTCTACCTGGCCAAATTCTAATTCAACCGGTGTTGAGCGACCAAAAATAAGTACGGCAACACGTAGACGGCTTTTTTCGTAATTCACTTCTTCAACAACGCCATTAAAATCATTGAATGGGCCATCGGTAACACGTACCATTTCGCCGGGCTCAAATAATGTTTTAGGCTTAGGCTTGTCGGTCGAATCATCGACGCGCTGCAAAATTAAGTTAGCTTCTTTTTCGGTAATCGGCGCGGGTTTATCGGCTTTACCACCAATAAAGCCCATAACACGTGGCGTTTCTTTGACTAAATGCCACGCTTCATCGCACAATTCCATATTGACTAAAACATAGCCTGGAAAAAACTTACGCTCAGACTTACGCTTTTGACCACCTTTCATTTCAACAACTTCTTCGGTGGGCACAAGTACATCACCAAATAAATCTTGTTTGCCGTTGAGCTCAATACGCTCTTTAAGAGCCGCTGCAACTTTTTTTTCGTAACCTGAATAGGCGTGTACTACGTACCAGCGTTTTGCCATGATGAACAGTGTCCGTGATTAACCAATAATAAAAGAGGCGATTTTTCCGAATAGAGCATCTAAGCCCCACAAAATAATTGCCATAACGAACACAACAACAAGCACAAGTAGTGTTGTTTGGTTGGTCTCAGGCTTGCTAGGCCAAACCACTTTACGCATTTCAATTTGGGCAGACTTTAACAAGCCCCAAAAAGCGGCACCTTTCGCGGTTTGCAATGCAACGAAGGCAGCAACAAGGCCCATGGCCACCATCGCAACAACGCGATATAGCAGACCAATATCTTCAGCATAATAGGAGTTACCTACTGTGCCCGCTGCAATAATCGCAACTACAAGCAACCACTTAAGGCCATCTAACTTGTACTCTGGAGAATCAACACCTGTACTCATCGCAATTTTTCTCTTGTCCTACATCTCTGCCCGACACACACAAAAGGCCAACACACAGAAAGGTTGAAACTTGCATTCCAACCTTCGTGGCCGCACGCAATTGTGCAAATAATGGCAGGCCAGGAGGGACTCGAACCCCCAACTTTCGGTTTTGGAGACCGACGCTCTACCAATTGAACTACTGGCCTGTATCACCTGCTGCTTGAGCGTATCAGCAACAGGAGGTGGATACTTGAGCATTAAATACTCAAACATCACAAAGGCCAGTAAGCAACAGCTTCACTGGCCTTTTTGAAAATGGAGCTCATAAGCGGATTTGAACCGCTGACCTCACCCTTACCAAGGGTGTGCTCTACCAACTGAGCTATATGAGCCTTATGCTTTCGCATTATGGAGCGGGCAGCGGGAATCGAACCCGCACCATCAGCTTGGAAGGCTGAGGTTCTACCGTTGAACTATGCCCGCATAAATTAGGGCCCACCGCGCGCTCTACAATCGATCTACTTAGCGCTACCAGCTGACAAAACAATTAACTGCGTAAATGCATACTGACAGTAAACTGAGGGATTACCAACTAAAAATTACATTACCGCTTAAAATATACTTTATACAAGCCACATTATTTACGACTGAAGCTTCAAAGACCAAGCAAACAGCAAAAATAATGGTGCAGGGGGGTGGATTCGAACCACCGAAGCTTGCGCGTCAGATTTACAGTCTGATCCCTTTGGCCACTCGGGAACCCCTGCACTTAACACTGATCAGCTTTTAAAGCTAAAAAGTTAAGCACTTCATCAAAAAGATGAAAGCCTGCGAAAAATGGAGCTGGCGAGAGGAGTCGAACCCCCGACCGGCTGATTACAAGTCAGCTGCTCTACCAACTGAGCTACGCCAGCACACTTAAAATGCCTTTAAAATCAGAAGCTTACACTTCGGCATTTTGCTTTTCGCTCCGCATTGATTGTTGCCGCTCAATGTGGAGGCAGAATTCTAGTGAAAGTTGCCCCAAGACGCAACCACCTATTTGCATTTATTTTCATTTATTTTCATTTCAGTCTTATTTTTGAGCAGTATGGGCAAAACACCGTCACCCAAACGATCTACGTCATCTTTTTTGACGACCACCGACCACTGCTTCACCGTGCGCTCAAAGCTATCCATCTTAGGCTGCCAACCTTTTTTTTGCATTTTAGCCATTTTGGCGTCGGCCAACACTTTGCGACTAAACAAACCCAGAGACACTCCATGCTTTCGCTCCCCCTTAAGAATAAGATAACTATCAACGCCCATTTTCTTAAGTACTGCTAATTGGCTTGCCGCCTCTGCGCGTGTTTTTTTGGGTGCGAGGTAAACCCAATAGCGCCACCCCCCCGAAACATCAACCGACTGCTCTTGTGCGGCGACCTTAAACTCTTGTAAGCGAGCGCGCAGTGAATCTCTGTCTTCTTTGTTGGGCATAGGCCCCACCCAATAGCAAAGATCACCGGCCTCCTCAATGACAGTGCTCGGCTCAAGCGCTAATGTCGTTTGAATGTCATCGGCTGACTCACCCTGAACCAGAGAAACGCTCTCAGTCGCCACTGGATCGCCCGGTTTGCGTAATGCCACGCGATCACTCTCAAGCTCTTCGAGCAAAGTAATCGTTTGCGAAGCCAAGTCACTTGACGGCGCCTCAACCTGTGCCTGAGTCACGCCAGCAACAGAAGAACCTGTCTTCACATGATGATTACCCGACGCACTCAAAGCACTGCCAGGCTCGACAGCATGACGCTGATCGATATATCGCCAAGCAAATATCATAACGTTAATTAAAACGAGGGATAACACCATCCACCTCACAAATACACCTTAACTTGTCTAGTATTGTGCGCCCCAATAGGCGCACCATTAAGGCAATGCAATTGCAAGCCCATCCAAAACCACATTATTGACTGTCTTCACACGCTGCTTGTCCTTATCTTGACACACGCTAAGCATAGCGTCAGCGTCACCACCTGCAAGCCATATAGGGGCAGTATTGCGGTTAATCACCTCAGCCATAAAGCCTGATAATAAAACTCTAATACCTGCTGCAGAGCAACTTTCGGTATCTTGACCGAGATCATTCGTCGCCTCGACCGTAGGCAAGCTTGTAGAATACAGTACTCGCGCCAAATCACGGTGCAAACTGGCCACCAAGCGTTCACGACCCGGCGCGATCAGGCCACCCAAATGCTGCCCCTGTTCATCGAGCCAATCAGCTGTCAGCGCACTGCCGGCACTCACCACCACACACGGCCCATTAATAGATGAGAAAGCCACCAACATTGCCAGCCAGCGATCAACACCCAATCGCCGAAGATCGCTATAACAAGGCTTAACCCCAGCAACATCGTGCATCACAATAGCGAATTCAGGCTCAATACCCCATCGCTGTTTCACCTGCCGGCTAAAAGCCTCGTTCACGGCATCGCCGGCAACACTCGCCACTCGTACACGCTTTACAGCCCGAGCATTACACTGCCAACCCGCGGTTAGTAATGATGCCGTTAACTGGCGATCCGCCGGCATAGCCGCTCCCAAACGCCACTTGATATAAGTATTACCAATATCAACATCCAATATATGACTCAATAGCGCGTTTTTATTTGTCATGCCTTAGCCACCTTTCTGACCGAGACTTCTCCGCCATTAATCACTTGCTCGCCCGCACTCGTTTGCAAGACAAGCCCTCCAGATTCACTCAAACCTACAACCCGCCCTAAGAGTTGCGCCGCACCCGTAACACTCACGCTCTGCCCCTCTAAGGCGTTGCGAGCAAGCCATGCGTTTTTGTAACCGGCAAAGCCTTTTGCTTGATAGCCGCTAAGCAAAACAACTAAGTGACTAATTAAAGATGCGGCAATAGCGCTTCTCGAATCTGTAACACCCGCAGAGGCTAAATCTATCCACGGCTGATCAATCCCTTGTGCCACCGCTTTTGGCATGGCGATATTTAAGCCCACGCCCACTATCGCATAACAGTCACCATTGACGTCTCCGCCAATTTCGACCAATACACCCCCGAGCTTTTTGCCTTTTAACCATAAGTCATTAGGCCACTTAAGCTGCACATCATCGATGCCATGAAAAACTAAAGCCTCTGCCAATGCCACGCCCACAGCCAAACTCAAACCTTCTAGGCTCGCAATCCCTTGGTTAAAGTGCCAGCGCACCGAAAGATAAATATTGCTGGCCAGTGGGCTAATCCAACTCCGCCCTCGGCGTCCTCGCCCTGCGGTTTGCTGCTCGGCAAGCATCACGGCACCTGCACCGTATTCACCCATGGCCAAGGCGCTATTGGTCGAGTCAATTTGCTGCACCACCTGCAAAGTGCTCACACAATGCCGTGCAGCTAAGCTCAACTGCGCATTAATAGACTCGGTATCAAGCAGATCAATGCCGCCAGCCACACGATAACCACGCCCACGCACAGACTCAATCGTCAGCCCCGCCTGCTGTAATTGCTGCACCATTTTCCAAATAGCGGCACGCCCAACACCCAGCTGCTGCCCTAAACATTCTCCAGAGTGATATTCGCCATCGGCTAGGCATTCAATCAGCGGCCAAGAGACATTATTGGCCATGACTCGCGCCCCCGACACTACTCACTGAGCCCACATTGTCCACATTGCTCACTGCGCCTTTATAGCGACGGCACACTCGGTCACCTATGCTAGTGAGTACTTCATAACCGAGGGTATGACAGGCTGCACCTTGCTGATCCGCCGTAATGCGCTGGTTTAAAATCGTAATCTCATCACCTTCGGCAACCGCGCCAGCATCAGTCACATCAAAGACTAAAGAATCCATAGAAACACGCCCCATTAAAGGCACCGCAACCCCGTGAATACTCGCGATAATATTGGGAAATGCCGCGCGCAAAATCCCATCGGCGTAACCCCCAGCGGCAACCGCTAATACACTATTGCGCACTAATTGCGTCTGCGCACCATAGCCCACATACTCACCTTTTAGCGCATGACGCACCTGCAATACAGGCAGGCCCCAATGCACGACGGGCTGCATCTTATTGCGCTGGCCAGGTACTGGGTTCAGGCCATAAAGTGCCGCGCCAGGTCTTGCAATATCAAAGTGATAATCGGCACCCAAAAAAACACCCCCAGAATTAGCAAGAGACGCTAATGCCCTAGGGTTGAGGTGCTTTAACTGCGCAACACACTGACTAAAAAGCACTTGCTGCTGATGATTTAGCTGATGCGAAGGGTCATCAGCACAGGCCAAGTGGCTCATCAATACCACCGGCACTTGCCGCCACCACTTAACATGCAACGCTAAAGAATCAACATACTCGTTGTATGCCAAACCTAAGCGGTTCATGCCCGTATTCACCTTAACAGCACAAGGCCAGTGATCACCATGCGCACAGGCTTGCCATCGCAACAGCATGGGTAAACTAATAATTACAGGCCTTAAGTCATGTTCAATAAATAGAGGCTCACAACCGGCCTCACAGCCCTGTAGAACATAAATAATAGGGGGCGTGATATCGCTAATAGTCTTTAATAAGGCTCGTAGCTCAATACCTTCATTCAGGTGGGCAACAAAAAAGACCGTGCAACCTTGTGTCGCTAATTTAAGCGCAACCGGCGCAATACCTAACCCATAAGCATTGGCTTTCACAACCGCTGCGCACGTCGTCGCAGCCAAACGCTCAGAGAGCACACTCCAATTAGCGGCTAGTGCATTTAAATCAATTGTGACAGATAACTGTACGCTCACGACACCTCCTAAATTTTACAAGGCGTGCATTATGGCACAAGGCCATACGCTTATATCGCGATTACAGCAACTAGCGGCTCATTCACCTTAAACTGTCACTTCATCACCCTAGGGGCGAGGCAATAATAGTTTGTCCAATTAGACGTAGAGTTCTGTTTTCTCGGCAAGGCGCTCGAAGGGGCGCATGCCGGGCATGTAACGCTTTGAGCAACGCATCGGGGCAGGAGCCCCTTATTAGACATTGCAGGAGCATAATGTCGAGGAGAGGAAGCAGAAAACAAGTATTATTGGATAATGTATTTTTTCCTCGTCCCCTAAGTACCCCCTAAAACATCTGGTTATACTCAAAAATAGCCGCTGCTCAGAATAAATCTACAAGAATGGGACTATAGAATGAGGCTATAGAATGGAGCCACAAAAATAGGCCATGCAAAGGGAGGGATAAAATGCAATCCATGGTAAGACAGATAGAAAAGAGCGCATTATTGACATACCCAAAAAGCGATCGCATGCGCAGGTATTGTGCGCGATAGGGTATTGAGGTTAAAGCGCTCAAGAGGGGGTAACTGGCCCTTTTGGAGACGCGCTTTAACCCCATTAATTTGCAGCTTTTTACTGGTGATTTTTTTTGCCGTGACGGTGTACTGCTTATGCACCACTAAAGCTGCACACCCTCCTGTCAACACAACATGACAAGGCTTCGCCGAGACATTAATCAATAGCAGGCAACGCCCTGCCGCTGCACCAGCTAAGCTATGACAATAAAGACGCAACTGTGCATGAGGGCTTGTTACCGCAAAAACCTCCTGCCCCATAAGCTGCTGCCACAGCCAGCTCAACCAGTAATCGGGCCGAGGCTTGAGCGTTAAGCGCTCCAGCAAACCGTAATCACCACCCACCAAGCTTTGCCTAATCATTACTTGCTGACCATTCGCCGCCCCCAACCCCAGTTGGTCTGCCCACCAAAAGCAAGAAGCAAAGCGGTCAGAGAGCTTGGGCTCACCGCCACATTGCGCCGAGCCACTTTCACCGGTCCATAACTGCGCATCTGGGTAGTAGGTATCCCTTAAGCGCTTAAGCTGCTGAGCGTATTTTTTATATTCATTAAGGGCTTTAGGGCGCAACATGCTCGTGCGCGTTGCTCTGCGTGTACGTACCGGAGAGCGCTGACTTTGAAACGGATAATAATGCCAATCAATAATATCAAGCGTCGTATTGAGCTTGCTGCTAGCGGCTAAAAATTTTGCTGTGATATTTGAAAAGGGCCGAATGGTTTCACCCAAGTAAGGCCAAAAGGCACTGCCTGGGCCAATCACTTTTGCCTTAGGTAAAAATGCTTTAATCGTTTGACTAAAAGTGGCGTAATCGTCTGCCAGCTTGATGGCACGCGGCTGTGAAGTTAACCCATGAAAAGCCCAATACGCATTGAGCTCATTGCCCAACTCACACACTGCAATGTTGTAACACTTTTGCTGGCTATAGCGTAACAAAGCCAGCACTTCATTAGCCTGCCAATCACCGTGAGCACTGCGTTTAAATAGTCCATATTTAAAGGTAAAAGCTAGCTTTAAGGCATTGCGATCTACATATGCATGCAAGCCATCCCACATGCTTTGAGTTAACACCAAGCTACCGGCCTCGCCCGGTGGCGCCGTGAAATAATGAATTTTATCGGCTTCGGAGCCCCCCACCCTCAAGTAAGACGGGCCAAGGCCTTGCGTCAAGTGATCCAATTTGGCGCTGTATAAATTTAAAGGCAATACCTTTAGCCCCCCCAGACCTTTGTGCGTTTTATTGCTGCCCTCCCACCATTGGCCGCCAGCCAAAACAGAAATATCAATAGAAAACGACAAATAACATTCATCAACATGAGCAATAGGGCCCTCGAGCACACCATCAACTAAGACTGTTTTAATCGCTTGCGAGCGTACCGCTAGCCAGCCAAATATAAACCTTGCAAGCCCAGACCTCAGTCGTGCATACATGCCAAAGGTGTACGTAAAAATCGCCGCAAATGGCGCATCAGGTACAGAGGGTATATATCGTTTAAACACTGCCGCAAGCATAGCAATAAGCCATCCAATGAAATACTGAGTGACACTAAAGGTCAAACATGACAATCCCATAACAACTGATCAACAGACGCTATTGAATAACACCGTGCTCACGCATGGCTACTGCGCTAGGTTTGCACCTGTGGTGTAATAGCGCACTTTTTGTAATACAAAATCCTCATCGATTGGCTTAGGAATAAAATCATCCATACCCGCTTCATCGCATAGTTGCCTATCTTGCACAGCAATACCCGCCGTCACAGCCACAATCGGGATGCGGCAATCCAGTTGCCTGCGAATGATGCGCGTTGCTTCTAGGCCATCCATCACTGGCATTTGAATATCCATTAATATCATTTGATAGGCATCGCTTTGTGCTGTCATGGTATCGACGGCTTCTTGGCCGTTACTGGCAACATCTACGTGATAACCGGCATCCTCTAAAATACATAACGCAATCTCTTGGTTTAAACGGTTATCTTCTACCAATAAAATGCGCTCACCCGTCGCTACGGGCTTTACCTTAATCGGCGCACTTTGCTCGCAAGGTTGTAGTACCTCAATAATCTTTAACCATTCATGCATAAGCACTGGTGCGTGCACACATAACAAACTCTCTAAAGCACTTGCGCACACTGGGTTTAACGCTAAGTGTTTAGAAATAACAACCGCACAACTTAAACCCTCACTTACCACCTCTTGCGCTAACAGTTGTAGCTCCTGTACATCAACACCATTACTCGAAGAATCAAGCACAACACCGGCTACTGGGTACTGCGCTAATTGTAGAGCCAAGGGTATATGTGCATTAAGCTCAATCACCGTCACACCTAAAAAAGCTAAACAATTTTGCGTAATATTATCGCTAATATGCTCTTTTTCGCTGGTAGTACTTTTAAGTGCCGATAACCGTAAAACGCCTAACGGCGCTGGTAAATCAACGGCTCGCAGGCTCTCTTTTGGTATCCGAATTGGCAGGTGTAACGTAAAGGCGCTACCTTGCCCTTGCACACTTTTAACCTCAATGGTGCCACCCATAGTCACCATCAAACGATACGCCAGATGTAGCCCCAAGCCCGTGCCGCCATGTACACGAGTATTCGAGATATTTTGCTGCGTAAACGGCTCAAAGATTTCTGGCAAAAACTTCGGTGCTATTCCTATGCCAGTATCCACCACCGCAACCACTAATGTGCCCTCCTCTAATGCGCCCTCTTGCGCTCCATCTTCTGCTCCATCTATACCTTCTGCTCCACCTTCAGCAGCCTCAACAAGTTCATAGTCGACATCGACATGTATTTCGCCGCTCGCTGTAAATTTAATCGCATTACTGAGTAAATTAGTCATAACCTTTTGCACGTGGTATTCAGCCGCAATCATGCGTGCTGGCACCGCCGCGTTCACTCGGTAAGTCAGGCTAATAGGCTTTTGCTGAATTTGACTGGTGGCTTGCTCAACAACACCATCAAACAACTCGTGACTGGATAGTTGGTTTTCGGGCAGTTCAATAATGCCATCTTCTAAACGCGATAACTCGAGTACGTCATTGAGCATCGTCATGAGCTGTTGGCCGGCATCTAGCATGCTTTGCACTTGCAAGCGCTGGCTTTGATTCAACTCCGATTTAAGCAGCATCTGGCAGAAAGCCAACATCGCATTCATGGGCGTTTTCACTTCGTGACTCATATTGGCCACAAAAGCGCTTTTTACATTATTGGCTTTTTGCGCACGCTGCCTCGCATCACGCTCTTGCCGAGCCAACAGCTGGTATTGCTCTTGCAGTTTTTGACTTTTTTGCAGCTCTAACTCAAGAGCAATTTGTGTTTCACGGCTCGTGACCTCGGCCGCTATGCGCCCGCCAAACACTTTAAACAGCGTGGTGATGCCTGCATTGTCATAAACGGGGGCTTTAAATAGCGCAACCAACAGACCCATGACTTTGCCATCAGGGCCGTGCAAAGGCGCACCTAAATAAGCTTCAATACCTAAATCCAGTAGCAGCTGGTCATCAGGAAAGTCGGCGCACACCTTATCCGCATAAAAACAAATACGATCATCGGTCACTCGTTGGCAAGGTGTGTCATTGAGCGCATAGCTAAAATTCTCAATAATTTGTGTTCCGGCACACAAGCACAGTGTATGCGCCTCGGTTCCTTCGTCGTTGACACGTCCTACAAAGGTGTAATCGGCCTTAATCACCTCGGCCAATAACGGCGTGATTTTATTAATAAAATGCGAACCACGCAGTGTCTCAACTTCCTCGAGAATCCGCGCGAGTACAGAGGAAAAAATATTTGCATCAAAATGCTTCACACCCACTGCACCTCGACTTTCTTTTGACCACCAGCTTTCTTTTGACCGGTAGAAAACCAACCTGCTTGTTTACTTACCATTAAATAACCCCTTCATCCATTAAAGAGTAGTTCAATTCACTTTATAACTAAGACAATCTCACACTTAATTATTCGTAAAATTACAAGGAATGTTATAAAAAGGTGTATAAATAACAGCAACCTCTCACTCGAGTTAGCGCATAAACCCTTAAATTCTACATTTAACCCCTTAGATTCTATATTTAAACCCTTTTCAGCGGAGACCTTACATGCCAGAAACCTGCCCGCAAGATATCCAGTGGTTTCGCCACTCAGCCCCTTACATCAACGCACACCGCGGTAAGACTTTTGTTCTCATGCTGCCGGGCGATTGCATCGATCGGCCCAACTTGGGCACGATCATCGCCGATATTGCACTCATGGTGAGCTTAGGTATCAAGCTAGTGGTGGTCCATGGCGCGCGTTCACAAATCACCCAAAAGCTGTCTAACAACCTCGAAGCCTCGCTGATCCATAACGGCCTCCGTGTAACCCGCAAAGAAGATATGCTACAAATATTAGAAACCGTAGGCGCCACGCGCATTCAGCTAGAGGCGAGCTTTTCTAATGGCCTCCCTAACTCGCCCATGTATGGCGCGCACATAAAAGTGCGCGGCGGCAATTTTGTCACCGCAAAACCGCAAGGCATTATTGAGGGCATCGACCTGCAACACACCGGCAAAGTACGCAATGTTGACACTGCGGGTATCCGAGCGATTCTCAGTGACGGAGGTATTGCTCTTTTATCACCGCTCGGCTATTCGGCCACCGGCGAGGTCTTTAACCTCAATTTTGCCGATGTCGCCGTGCATACTGCGCTCGCTTTAAATGCCGACAAGCTCATCGCCTTTAACGATGACGGCCCCATTAGAGACGAAAGAGACCAAATTTATCGTGAGCTCACACTACTCAAATGCGAGAAATTTTTAAGCCATCAAAAGGCCGAACTGAATAAGTCTAATACTTATTTTTCACTCAAAGCCTGTCATCAGGCCTGTGACGGCGGCATTGCTCGTGCACACGTTATTTCTTCAAATGAAGATGGCGCATTGCTCAAAGAGCTCTTCACCCGCGATGGCTCCGGCACAATGGTCTATCGCGATAGCTACGAAACCATTCGTCGCGCCCGTATTGATGATGTCATGGGAATCCTCAACCTTATCGCCCCTCTCGAGCACGAGGGTATTTTAGTCAAGCGCTCGCGCGAGCTACTCGAGCGCGAAATACATTGTTTTACGGTCATGGAAAAAGACAACGTGGTCATTGGTTGCGCCGCGCTATACCCGTTTAGCGATAAAAAGTCAGGCGAGCTCGCGTGCATGGCGATTCACGCTGATTATCGTGGTGATGGTAAAGCGGCCAAGCTTCTCACCCATATCGAGCGCCAAGCCTTAAAGCTCAATATCGAAAAGCTGTTTGTGCTCACCACACAAACCGCGCACTGGTTTGTGGAGCAGGGGTTTATCGAAACACTCACCAGTGCACTCCCGGTCGAGCGCGCCGCACTTTACAACTATCAACGCAAGTCAAAAGTTTTTGTGAAGCCACTCAAAAGTCAATAATACACAAAACACCACAGCACAACCTAAATACGCTATAGGCGCAGCAGCCAGTAAAAGCAAAACTATCAAAGGCGTCTAAACTCAAAAGATGGAGCCGCATTAAGCAGTGCGGCAATGGCCAATTTGAAACATGCAAGCAGCCCGTACACCCGCTGCTTGCTACAGGCGCACACTATGAAAGCTGCAGCATTAGATTTAGGGCACATGTCTCCTGACGACGTTAAACAAATCGATATCGTAAAAATATTCTCGAATAAAAAGTGCCTGGTCGCCGATGACTTTCCTCAAATTCGCGGCTCGCTAAAGCGCTCGCTGCGCAGCTATGGTGCCGAACATGTCGATACGGCTGCCGACGGGCCTGAAGCGGTCAAATTGTGCTCGCAAAATAAATACGATATTGTGATTTGTGACTACAACCTTGGCAATGATAAAGATGGCCAACAAGTTTTAGAAGAAGTACGCTTTTTACGGGTATTGCTCATGACGAGCTTATTTGTTCTGTTAACGGGCGAGCAATCGCGCGAGATGGTCTTGGGCGCGCTCGAGTGCCAACCCGATGACTACATTACCAAGCCCTATACCGAGCAATCTTTAAAGTCGCGCTTAAATCGGGCCATTATCAGGCATGAAGCCTTATTACATATCAAACAAGCCATTTCAGAAGGTGACTATAAAAAGGCCCTCATTAGCTGTAACGACCTGATTAGCAGTGGCAGTCGCTACGCTAAAGACTGCATTAAAATGAAGGGGCAATTATTATTTTTACTCCGTGAGCTCAAAGAAGCCAAAACACTTTATCAAAGCGTTCTAGATAAAAAGCCCATGGTGTGGGCTAAGCTTGGCCTAGGCAAAACTTTAGTTGAAATGGGAGATTACGAAGGCGCCGAAGACTTGATGGAAGAGGTGCTCCAAGAAGATGAACGCTACATCGAAGCTCACGACATGCTCGCCGAGATCCACACCAAACGCAATGATATGCTGAGCGCACAAAAAGCCATGGAGCGCGCCACTTATATCTCGCCTAAATCGGTCACCCGGCACCGCGAACTCGCCGAACTTGCCGACATCAACCACGATGATGAAGTGTCACTCAAAGCCCATCAAAGCGCCATCAAGTGGGGCAGTAACTCGTGCCATGAGTCGCCTCAAGACTACTTTAATTACGTGCGTAAAGCCGCCGACAGCACGGCAGGCGACACCAGCGGTGAAGCCAAGCAAATCATCAAACAAGCCAACACTTTTTTAGATCGTGCCCGCAAGCGCTATGGCAGCACCCCCGAAATAGAAGCTCAAGCCTTAATGGTCGAGTCACAATTGGGCATTAGCCAAGGCAATACCGAAAAAGCCAAAACCTTAATGACCAAAGCCACCAAACTTTACAATAATGTACGCGCGCCCTCGGTCAATTCAAGCTTAGAATTTGCCCGTACGCTTTACGCTATGGATGATGAAGAGCAAGCGCGTGCTATTTTAACCTCGGTGGCAGCCACTCACCCTAACGATGCTAAATTGCTGCGTATTATTGACGGTATTACTGGCGAGCCCATTAGTGACGAAGGTAAAGGTTTTGCAGCCAAGTTAACCAAAAAAGGCATTACTGCTTACGATGATAAAGACTTTGACGCGGCCATTGAAGTCTTTAAAAAAGCGCTAGCCACCTATCCCAAACATATTGGTTTAAATCTCAACCTTGTACAGGCGATTGCCGCCAATGATGAACAAAACGGTGCCGATCACGATCACGAAAAAATTTGCCGCCGCTGCCTGCGAGCCATTGGCGATTTAAAATCAGATCACAAACAATTTAAACGCTTTGCCTTTATTCAAAAGCAACTCAGCAAAATTTACCCCACGCTGTTGCAGTCTGTGTAATGTTTTATGGTATCGCAGAGGCATGCTCGAGGCCCTTATGTCTTTTGACATACCTTTATTTGAGTGCAGTTATGCAGGTGCGCGGCCTAACGCTTGCTTTTGCTGCAAGGCCCAACGCTTAAATACCCCAAAAAAAACCCCATCAACACTCCGCCAAGAAGGGTTTGTGAGTTTGGCTGAATCGTTACCCCTATTTTAATCAGCGCAGCGCAGGGCCCTGTTTTCTCAGCAAGGCGCTCGAAGAGGCGCATGCCGGGGCCTGTAACTCTTCGGGCAACGCAGCAGAGGAGACAGAGAGCAAGTATTATTGGATAAAGTATTTCTTCCTCGCCCCTAAGCATCCATATCAGATTTTTACACCGGTTTTATCTCCGATCAAATCCTTGACAGCCGAGCAATTCATCTCTTGATATTTAGGGTAGAGTCATTTAAGTTCTTAACCCGTTACAATAATCGGTTAATGCAAAAAAAATGACGCCAAAAGAATGATTCAAGCACACTAAACCACATACCTTTTTGAACTTTAATTCATGTACATGCCAGAGCTCATTGCTTTTTATGAGAAAAAATCACGCTTACGATGATGCTCAAAGCATCAATAATGTTTTAGAACGGCGTGCTTTTCAGTTAATCGCTATCTCCTGTATTGCCGTTTTTTTATGTGCCGTGTTAACACTACTAGAGGGCGATATTCTCATTTGCGGCCTATTGATTAGCAGCGCACCACCTTTACTTTTTTGCCTTTACCTTGCGCACAAAAAACACACCAAGTTTTCGTCAGAAGGCTTTATTTGGATTTTGACTGTTTTACTACTATCAGTACTTTGGCTGAGCAATGGGTTTTTTAATGCTGGGCTTTTGGCCTTGCCTTGCATTCTTATTTTTGCCGCAATGCTGGGTACCAGCTCCAGCTTTGGCGCAATATTAGCCCTTTTTTCATTGAATATTGCCTTAATGGGCTATCTACATAGTAACGGCCTATTTGTTTTTAGCCATATTACCAATGAAGAGACGCGCCCAATAATTTCTATCATTATTATTGGTGTTTCTGGCTTTTCAATGCGTTTATTAATCAAAGACTATACCCATACTATACGCCGCTTAGGGCGCGAAAATGCTAAAGTCAAAGAGTCCGAAAATGCCATTGCTTTTTTAGCTAACCACGACAGCCTAACCGAGCTACCTAACCGCACCTTAGCCAATGCACGCTTTCAAGAAGCGGTGCAACGCCTAACGCTTAGTCACTCCAACAAAAAAATTGCCCTCATGTTTATCGATCTTGATGATTTTAAAACCATCAATGATTCACTCGGCCATGAAGCCGGCGATCGCTATTTAGTCGCCATCGCCGAGCGCCTACGTGATGCCGCGCGCACACGCGATACGGTTTGTCGCTTAGGCGGCGATGAGTTTTTATTAATTCTCGAAGGGCTCGATCATGAACGGGATGCTGCGTTAGTCGCCAGCGCGATTCAAAAGCGCGTATCGCGCCCAGTCATTACCGGCCAACACAAACTGGTGTGTAGTGCATCGATTGGCATATCGGTTTACCCCAACGATGGCGAGCGCTATAACGAGCTCGTTAAAAAAGCCGATATCGCCATGTATCGCTCTAAAGAAGTGGGCCGTAATACGTTTCATTATTATTGCGCATCCATGAACTCTGACGCCCTCGACCGCATGCAATTATTAGAAGATCTACGTACAGCACTAAAAGACAATGAGCTATATGTCGAATACCAACCCATTGTATTACTGGCCACCGGTAAAATGGTAGGCGCCGAAGCCTTAGTGCGCTGGCAACACCCTACGCGAGGTATTATTGGGCCAGACATGTTTATTCCACTGGCCGAAAAGTCAGGCTTAATTGTCGACATTGGCGCCTGGGTACTTGAGCGGGCTTGTCGTGATATTGCAGGTCTGCAACACCATCATGCCACCAACTTTTGCGTTGCTGTTAACGTCTCAACTTTGCAGCTAAAACGTGACGACTTCCAAGAACGTGTTAAAAATATTTTAGCGTCAGTCCCTATTAGTCCGCAATCACTAGAGCTAGAAATTACCGAGTCCGAACTGCTATCGGATTCAGCTGAGTTTAATGAGGCTATTACCCAGCTCAAAGCCATGGGCATTAGCCTGGCTATTGATGACTTTGGGACCGGTTATTCCAATTTAGGGTACGTACAAAAAATAAAAGTCTCTAAGCTCAAAATCGACCGCTCCTTTGTGCATGGCATACAAGCCAACTCAGACAACCAAGCAATTGTGCGGGCGGTACACAATATTGCCGATGGCCTAGTCATGAGCACTGTCGCCGAGGGCGTCGAGCACACATGTGAACTCGACTTTTTAAAACGGCTAGGCATTACTCACGGCCAAGGTTATCTCTGGTCACGCCCTGTTGCCATTGAGTGTTTGATACACCTACTGCAAGACACACACACAACATCGCACAATAATGATTTATTTTTATCTTAGCGATTGATTCTTTGCGATAGCCGCGTCTACTCCTTAAAGCGGGTTATTAAGCTCGATAATAACCCACGCCTAAAGTGTATCGCACTCCTACACTCAAAGATTCAATACTCAAAGGTCTCACAATGCCAACACACATCCTACGTAAAATGGGGGCTGGACTACTGGCCAGTAGCATTATCGCACTCGGCGGCTGCAGTAGCTTAGGCGCTAAAGCGTATCAACGCGGCAACTTGGCTAAAGCCGCCATGCAACTTGATCACGACTCTATTAGCGCAAGCTTTGATGATCATATTTATTTTAGTAAAGAAGCCAGTAGTGGCGGCGCAAGCTTTGGCGGAGGTGGCTGCGGATGCAACTAAATAATCCACAACCTGTAGCTTTAACCTCAACCTCAACCTCTAAAGCCTCAACCGTCAAAACACCAAAGCGCTCGCATTCAAAGGCCACTAAAATAGGCGTTGCTGCCGGCCTGGCTCAAGCCACCAGCCTTTTGCTCGGTGCAACACCTGCCTTAGCTGGCGATAAAAGCTGGGATATCGATACCGCGGTACTCTTTTACAGTGAAACCGATCGCGTCAGTGCCGTCGAGCCTGTGATTAGTGCCACTAAAAGCCTAGAAGGCGACCGCATTTGGAATATCAAATTAGTGGTTGATAGCCTCACCGGTGCCACACCCAATGGCGCGGCACCTGCCGATGAGGCGCAAACCTTTACCAGCCCTTCGGGCAATGATAACTACACCGCGCAAACGAGCGAAACGCCCCTCGACGATAACTTTAAAGATACCCGCGCCGCTTTAAGCACGCAATATGTCACACCGCTCAATAACAACCTTAAGCTCTCTGGTGGGGTCGCTGTTTCGCGTGAATATGATTATCAATCATTAGGCTTTAACGCCAACGTGGCGCAAGACTTTAACCAGCACAATACGACCGTCTCAGCCGGTATTGCTTTTGCCAGTGATACACTCAAACCCGTTGGCGGCAAACCGATTGCGCTCGCCGATATGAAGCCCATCGATGACGACACCAGCAAAGCCGGTGACGACGATAGCAAAACAGTCACCGATGTGCTGCTTGGCGTCACTCAAGTGATGTCGCCTAACTGGCTCATGCAATTTAACTACTCGCTAAGCCAGCAAAGCGGTTACCTCAATGACCCCTATAAAGTGGTGTCGGTACTCAATAGCAGCGGTCAGCCAGAGCGCTATGTTTACGAGTCACGGCCCGATGAACGTACCAAACACAGCTTTTTTATTCGCTCCAAGTCACACCACGGCAACGATAACGTGCTCGATGTGTCTTATCGTTATCATACCGATGACTGGGGTATAGACTCGCACACCGTCGATGCGCGCTTTTTATGGCACATCAATAAACAGCACTACATTCAACCGCATATACGCTACTACCAGCAAGCCGCCGCCGACTTTTATAGCCAAGGGTTAAGCAGTGCAGGCGCTTTACCAGATTTTGCCACCGGCGATTCACGCCTAGGGGAATTTACCGGCATCACAATAGGCGCTAAATATGGCTACTTGTTTGGCGATGACAAAGAGATTAACTTGCGCATAGAAAGCTATAACCAAACCGGGAAAGCTCAGGCGTTACCGGGCGAGTTGGATCAACGCCATGATATCTACCCCGACCTTGATGCTGTGATTGTACAGGTGGGCTATTCTTTTAAATTCTAACCTTTAGGGGCGAGGAAAAAATACATTATCCAATAATACTTGTTTGCTGCTTCCTCTCCTCGACATTATGCTCCTGCAATGTCTAATAAGGGGCTCCTGCCCCGATGCGTTGCTCAAAGCGTTACATGCCCCGGCATGCGCCCCTTCGAGCGCCTTGCCGAGAAAACAGAACCCTACGTCTAATTGGACAAACTATTATTGCCTCGCCCCTTAACACCATAAGCTTTAAACTGTGACAAACACCAAGCACAACACACAGAGTATTCACTACGAGTTGCGCGCGCCCTTTTGGGTTGCGCGCTTTAATGCCATGGCCTGCCCCTGTGAGCTATTGCTTGCTGTCGATAGCCAATCGCTCGCACAAAAAATCAGCGAGGTTATTGCGCAAGAGGTCTGGCGTATCGAAACCCGATATAGCCGCTATACCTCGACAGGTATTACAGCCAATATTAATAACGCCCATGGTCGCCCCGTCGCATTAGATACAGAAACCCTAAGCTTATTCAGCTACGCGCTACAGGTGTATGCACTGAGTGATGGGTTATTTGATATTAGCTCGGGTATTCTTAAAAAACTGTGGGATTTTCGGCAGTATGCAGGCCAAAGCGCCACACAAATACGCTTACCCTCGCAGCGTAGTATTGATGCCTTACGCCCTTTGATTGGGCTAAATAAAGCCCAATTAGACGGCAATCGGCTCACATTGCCCGCTGGCATGCAAATCGACTTTGGCGGAATCGGTAAAGAATATGCCGCCGATAAGGCGTTGCAACTTGCCATCGAGCAGGCTGCAATCCCCATCTTAATTAACTTAGGCGGTGATATTGTTGCCAGCCCCTGCTTACCATCGCAGCCTTGGCGCGTGGGTATAACAGGCTCACATACAGTCGGCTCAAATATAGACAATACCCAGCCCGCGGCCGAACTCAATGCCCAAAATACCTTTGCACTGCAAAGTGGCGCGATTACAACCAGCGGTATTAACGAGCGCCAATGGGTCATCAACGGTAAAAGCTACAGCCATTTACTCAACCCCAAAACCGGCTGGCCAGTGTCGTCACCACCTAAGGCCATTACTGTCGCAGCACCCACGTGTATGCAGGCAGGTATGCTGAGTACTTTAATTATGTTACAAGGCCGTAATGCCGAGACCTTTGCGCGAGAAGAGGGTATAACCTGCTGGATTCACCGTTAAAGCGCGAAGCAGTTGGCAACTCTTTACAGCAAAAGCACGATACTCAAGCTCTTTTTTATAAAGCTGCGTAAAGTAAGATACGTCAAAAATAGCACTGTAATAAACGGCTGCAAATAAGAGGTAACAAGTTATGCTGCGTACACTCGCAAAAGTATCACAAAGCGGATTACTATTGAGTTTAACCAGCCTTTTATGGGCATGCACAGGCACGACTCCGGCGACAGATCCATCCTCTACGGCACAGTCCTCAACCACATCGATCAGTATTCAGAACCCTTCGAGTCAAGAATCCTCTGATACCATGCAGTCCAGTCACCAAGATGTGAGTAGCCTCTCCAGTACTATATCCAGCTCAAATACTCAGCCTAGCTCGAGCAGCGCACCTAGCTCAAACCAAGCAAACTCTAGTGCGCCCACGACCTTAGAGAGCGCGATTGATATCGCCATTAATCGTAACTATTTTATGCAAAGCACCACTCAAGGCGATTCGGCACAATTACTGAATCAGCAAGTGGCATTAGTGGCCAATCGCGCCGCAATACTGCGCACCTTTATTACTGGCCGCGATCAAGATTCGACAAATACCCAATTAAACAGCACCGCCACCTTTTATTATAAATTAGCCACAGGTCGCACGGGCAGCATTGCTCTCGAGGGGCCAGCGTCAATCCCTCAAGCCATCAATGAAGCAGATTTGGCTCAAACCTTTAACGCAGAAATTCCTGCCGATATTATTGTGCCAGGCACCGAATATTACTTAGAAGTTGATGGTAATAACGCCATACCCGAGAGCAATGAATCGAATAACCGCTACCCAAAACAAGGCTACGCGCCACTCAAAATAGCTACCGTCAAGCCGCTTGATATTGTGCTTGTACCCGTTGTAGTCAGAGGCGTTAGCCCCAAAACTGACGCAGACGCCCTGCAAAAAGCCTTTCGTGTTAGCTTAAGTCTTTTACCAATACCCAGTTACACCCTTGATGTCATAGAGCCCTATATTTATGAAGGCAGCGACTGGGAGGAACTGCTTCAAGCGATATCAGCGCTACAAATAAGCAATGGAGAAAGCGAACGCTATTACGTAGGTTTGCTCGGTCACCCGCTAAGCCTCGACCCCAATGACAACACCGCCGGTTATGGTTACGTAGGCTACAAAACAATGGTGAGCCTACCTTACGCTACAACAATTGCTCATGAGCTCGGCCATAACTTTGGCCGTGAGCACGCGCCTTGCGGCGAGCCCGCTCACCCAGACCGCAACTACCCTTACCCCGATGGCCAACTAGGCGTTTACGGCTTTTTTAACTCATCTCGCGATAGCGGTATTGTCTTAAAAGAGGGCAATGAAGATATCATGAGCTACTGCAACCCCGCGTGGATTAGCGACTACACCTACGAAGGTATGCTGAGCGCGATTACCGTTAAAAACGCAGCGGGTGCACAAGCTCAAAACCAACAAAAAACTACTCTAATTAACTCGTCAAACCAGAGCGCTCGCGCACAAAAAATCACAGCATTAATCGGGACGTTAAATAACAATAGTGCCACCATCAAGCACGCAGTCGCAAGCCCAAAAGCACTCACTTCACCGAGTGCAAGCCCCTATACTGCCGAAGCCTATGATGAAAACGGCGAGCTCTTAAGCCGCGCTTATTTCACACCTCATTCACCTGATCACAGCGACAACCTGCACTTTTCGGTTAGCCTAACTTACGCCGCACAGGCACTCGCTACACGATACATTATTCGTCATAACAGTATTATTATCGGGGAGCTCAACGTCGCATCATCGCAATAGATAACCCATCAAGCAATATCGATTTATAGACTGGTATTTAATTGCGATACACTCTAGTGCTGACTCTAAGATATAAAAATGAGAAGCGCTGCGCTAGCATTCAAATACAATCGCTTTCGTAACTATTCAGAGGCGCCAAAATTGGGCGCCAATGAATCATTTGCTGGGCCGCTCAAGCAATCTGCAACTTTGTACTCCTCAACTTTGCGCTCATGCAAAGTCTAATCTTGCACATCCTTATGCAGGTGCAAAGTCTAACCCCTGCGTTCCCTGCAAGGCCCGGCGCTTAAATACCCAGAAAACAATCCATCAGCACTCTATCAGATGAGGCTTATCAGCTAAGGTTTATCAGCTGAGCTCAATAGTGACTCGCTTTCAAGCATGATGCCTAATTCATATTGACAACTTTAAACACGGTTTGCATTTGAGGAACAAAACTCATTGCCTCTTCTTCGGGTTCAATAAGCTCAAAACTAATACCCAAGGCCGGCACAATCGTGGTGCATTCGCTGTCATTTTTTGCCGAATAGCAGCCTAGCTCAGCATCTTTATTTTTAGACACATCCGCGCCCGCCAACAATGACTTAATATCAAAGGCAATGGCCTGTGTTTGAGGGTCTAAATCTAAACACACCTGCGCAATATTAGGGTTTCCGCAAGCCACCGAAGGGCGACGGTTTTTGGCTTCCGAAAGACACCCAGTACTTTTAAGCTGAACATTGAATGTTTGTGGTTTGTCTTCGGGGTTGGCGGTACCATCTAAACGTAAAAACGTACGGCCATTTTGAACACTATTAAACAACGCTGTTGTATCCAATGGTGGTAATGCACCTTCGACACGCTGATGATTACGATCAAAAGGAATACCCATATCAAAGCACACACCTGTCACTCTGCGAGTACTGTAAAGCAGTACGTTGGCATCAACGGCTGTATTTAGCGCCTGCTCGTCACCACGATCACAATCAGCACCAAAATCTAGCAACGCGACATTATCGTGCTGCCACACACCATCTTCTGACAGCGAGGCTGTTACTTCAGTGCCGTTATCTAACAGCGCTCTCAAACGGCTCACATACATACGCAAACCTTCAGCTCGGTAATCATGCTTACCTATGCCTATATTTTCGTACGTTTTACCACACAAGAAGTCTTCACTACCTATCAGTCCTTTAAAGTTCAGTATTAAGGGCTGATCTGCTTGGTTCTCTGGTGACGCATCATCATCAACGCAACCCCCTACCAACACGCCGATACAACTTAATAACACAAGCCCTCTAAAATGCTTAAGCCCTACGCTTTTTTGATGATGGCTCAGTCTTTTTACATACCTAAAAACCGTTGTTTTTACACCGCCTAACACACTAATATTCCTTAAACTCATAATCACCTCAAACATCATTAATATCGAAGCCGTGCATATAGCAACCGCCCTTATTCACCACCCCGTATCAAAACGTGCAGTTTTTTAATACATTTTTATCACTAGCATTTAGGCTACATTCTATATGGCTTATTACACACGCAGCAAAATTTAATCACGCTTTAGAGCAGTAGATCTAAAGCGTGTGATTTAAAGCGTATATTTTAGTTAACACAGCATTTAAGCTCATATCTTATTCAACGCATAATAGACAAAGACATTCGGCAAAGAGTGACCTTAAAAACCGACCTTTAGAGCAGTATTTTTGTATGTATGGCCGCTAACTACCCTACCAATTACCATAAATATCAACGTGGCGCACATCCATAAGCAACGATAAATACATTAATGTAGGCCGTATCTCTCTTTTTGTCATGTAAAAAAACATCCTAGCCTCTGAGGCATTCACTGTTTCGCTTTTTGCCCTTAAGCTTAAATAAATGCGTGTCTCATTAGTTGTCTCATTGATTGTCTCATTAGAGTATCACTTGGCAACAGGCACGCTCGGCGGCCGCAAGCGCGGCCCGCATTCAATTTGCAAGAGCTCGCAGGGCTTGCTCTGCTGATATTTATGAAAGGATTAATCATGAAGAAACGTATCAAGCACCTAGGCTTGGCTATTTTGGCATTGGCTGTTAATGCCGTTTACCTACCGCTCACCAGCGCTCCAACTCAAGCCGGTCCACTCGATTCGCCCGCTATAGCTGGCCAATGGAGCCCCGTGTATAACGGCGATATTGTAGCTGTCCATATGATAGTGATGCCCAACGGCAAAGTATTAAATTATGCCGAGGGCGGTCAAGGGCGACCCATGATAGAAGAGATTCGTATTTGGGACCCCATAGAGGAGTCTCTCACCACCCCCACACTACCGCCTTATGATTTGTTTTGTTCAGGTCATTCAGTACTACCCGATGGTCGCGTGTTTATTCAAGGTGGTCACGACGAAGCCGATGCCCACGGGCAATCGCGCGCCACCATTTATGACCCTTTTAGCGATACTTGGGATACCTCGGTACCCAATATGAATGCCGGACGCTGGTATGCCACAAATACCATCTTGCCTAATGGGGATGTACTTGTCCTCAATGGCGCCATTGATGGCTATAACAACAAAAACGATTTGCCCCAGATTTGGCAACTGCAAACCAACACTTGGCGCAACCTCATTACCGCTGAAGACTCCGAGCCCACAGGCCGAGACTTTTACCCGCGCATGTTTGTCGCTCCCGATGGCCGCGTCTTTAAGGCAGGACCTGATCGCGACACCTGGTTTTTAGACACCTCAGGCACAGGCCAATGGACACGTGGCCCCGATATGAAGTTTGAGGGCTTTAGAGGCTATGGCAGTGCCGTTATGTTTGAAGAAGGCAAAATTTTAGTCATGGGCGGGGCCGACAATCCACCGACCAATACCGCCGAAGTTATCGATCTTAATGTCGATAACCCGCAATGGAAGCGAGTGGCGCCTATGCACCACGCCCGCCGTCATTTAAACGCCACTCTTATGGCCGATGGCAAAGTACTGGTCACCAGTGGCACCAGCGCGCAAGGCTTTAATAATGGTGACGGCCTTGTCACTATTGCCGAAATATACGACCCTGCCACCGATACTTGGGAAGAAGTCGCCGCCCAAACTCACGGCCGTGCTTATCACTCTAACGCCGTATTGTTACCCGATGGCCGCGTGCAAATAGGAGGTGGCGGTCGTCCAGCGGCCGATGGCGGCATCGAAAACCCCAACCTCGAAATTTACTCACCGCCCTATTTATTTCAAGGTACCCGTCCTGTCATTGCGCAGGCGCCAAGCGC
The DNA here is from genome assembly GCA_947494095.1 of uncultured Pseudomonadales bacterium. Classification (GTDB taxonomy): domain Bacteria; phylum Pseudomonadota; class Gammaproteobacteria; order Pseudomonadales; family Cellvibrionaceae; genus Marinagarivorans. The sequence continues at coordinate 111,454 of CANLTI010000001.1, read as the reverse complement.
CTTATCGTTTGGTGATACCTTTGATGTCGCGCTCGATAGCACAGCGGTTAAACCAGAGGCCATTACCGCCGTACATTTTATACGCCTTAGCGCCACTACCCATGCATTTAACCAAACCCAAAGCATTAATCGCTTAAACTTTACACCCAATGCCAAAGGCTTAACCATTAATGCACCGAGCGACCCCAACCTCGCTCAACCCGGCCACTATATGCTCTTTGTCTTAGCCGATGGCGTTCCCTCTGTGGCGACCATGGTCAAGTTTGGCGATGCTGAACCACCCAGCCAGCCTACCACTATTGACGTGGTTAACATCAACCCTACAACGCTGGCTTTAACTTGGCCCGCCTCAACCGATAATATCCAAGTGGTGTCTTATAGCGTGTACCTCGATGGTGAATTTATCGAAACTGTCACTGAGCCAGCGAGCACACTGTACAACCTCGACTCATCCACGGATTACACCATTACCATTGTGGCGCGCGATTTATATGGCAACGAAAGCACTAGCGACCCACTTGACGTGACTACCGATGAGCCAGGTTTAAACCCACCACAAGCCCACCCCGGCATCGACTTTTTAGCCGCAATTAATCAAGAGTTTTTGCTCGATGGCTCGGCCTCTAAAGATGTCGATGGGCAACAACTGAGCTACGAATGGTCCCTCGATGGCCAAGTCATCGCTACCGTACCAATCATTCAAGTGAGCCAGCCAGTTGAGGGCGATTACGTTTACACCCTCACCGTCAGTGATGGTGACTTTACCGACAGCGCCAGTATCACTGTCACCGTTGTGACGGCACTCAATGTCCTCAAAAACGGCACCTTTGAGGAGGGTATGAGTGAGGTTGGCGTACTGCACTGGGAGGGCGAAGCGCAAACCGGCACGGCCACGTTTAGTAATACCGATGGCCGCGCTCATATTCATGTTACCAGAAGCAGCCAAGAACGCTGGATGGTGCAAATTATGCAAAGGATCAACCTTGTCGCCGGTACCACTTATACACTCGACTTTGACATGCAAAGTAGTACGCCTAGCCGTGATTTTAGCGTTGTAATTGAAGAGATAGGGACTTGGATACCCTATATGTCGCGTGATTTGCAGCTCAACGCAAGCATCATTCCAGGCCAAGTTAGTGGGGACGCTCAACATTTTACCTTGCAGTGGACACAACCTGTCACCACTAACAACGCTAAAGTTGGCTTTCATGTGGGCGCGAGCGACCTGAGCGATATTTGGTTAGATAACGTCTTTTTAAGTGGCGGCTACACCGGCAACCTCCCTCCTATTGCCATTGCAGGGCCTGATAGCAAGGGTTATATGAACTTCCCGGCCCCTCTTGATGGCAGCCTAAGCTACGACCCTAACTATGCCTATCCACTTAACAGCGGTCTCCCTCTAGGCAACGGCGCTGTCCCCAAGCTCACCTACTCTTGGGCGCAAGTGGCCGGTCTACCCGTCACTTTAAGTAATGCCAACCAAGCCAACCCCTCATTTATTGCTACTGAAGAGGGTTTATACACCTTTGCACTCACTGTGAGTGATGGCGAGTTTAGCCACACCGATACTGTCACCGTCACCATGAGCGAGCTATTGAATGTGCCACCGCAAGCCGACGCCGGTGCCAGCTTTACCCAGGCCTTAGGCCGCAACGTTAAACTCAAAGGCACAGCCTCATTAGACCCTGACACCGCACCCTCTGCTTTAACCTATCAGTGGGTACAGCTTACGGGCCCCACAGTTAGCCTTAACGATACGACAATTGCCGAGCCCTACTTTACGCCCACACAAGTGGGCAGCTATACCTTTGGACTGGTAGTGCACGATGGCGACCTTAGCTCGCCTATGGCCGAGGTCACCGCAACCGTTGCCGATATCAAAACGCAAAATTTGCTCGCCAACGGCAGCTTTGCTAAAGGGCTAGAAAATTGGCAAAGCCTAGTCATCGATGATGCTAACGCGCTGTTCACTCCCACCGAAGGCAAGATAAATGTGAACGTGATTGATAGTGGCGCAAACAATTGGTCACTACAGATGTACCAAACGCTGGCGCTCGAGGGAGGCAAAACCTATACCCTCAAAATAGACGCCTACGCCGAAGAACTCCCTCGCAGTATACGCTTTGTTATTGAGCATTTTGGCCCTCCTTGGAACGCTTATTTTAATGAAGTCTTTGAATTAGAGGCCAGCAACACCGAGCAAACCGTTTTCATTGAGTGGCAGCAACCCAACGACGATAGTAACGTTAAAATTGGCTTTTACTTTGGCAATAGCAGCAATAACGATATTTGGCTCGATAACGCCGTACTTATCGATAGCGCCAGCAACGAAAACTCAGCACCGGTCGCTAATGCGGGGGTTGATCAAACACGACTCGCCTTTACGCCCATTACTTTAAATGGCACTCGCTCACAAGACCCCGACACCCTTATTACCGGTGGCGTCGCACTGAATTATTTATGGGAGCAAACCGCAGGGCCCGCCACCGCCCTACAAAATGCCCATACCGCAACCCCAACCTTTACAGCCACAAAGGCAGGTGTCTATACCTTTGCGCTCACGGTTGATGATGGCGATTTAAGCTCAAATATCGATACTGTAACGCTGCTGATTACAACGCCTGACAACCAAACGCCAGTGGCCGATGCCGGCCCTGACCAGCAGTTTATTTTAGGCGGTAGCGTGACGCTCGACGGCAGTTATTCACAAGACCCCGATAACTTACCCACTCGGTTAAGCTACCGGTGGCAACAAACCGGCGGCCTCCGTGTTAATTTGCTGGGCAGTCAAACCGCCACACCGTCATTTGCCCCCGTTATTGCTGGCAGTTATGTCTTTAGCCTGACGGTGAGCGATGGCGATAAAAGCTCGCTACCCAGTACCGTGGTGGTCAATGTCAAAGAGCCCAACATTGCACCTGCCGCCGATGCGGGCCAAAACCGCCGCGTCTATCTTGGCGATACAGTCACGCTAGATGGCAGCCACTCTATCGACCCCGATAGCGCCCCCAACCCCATAAGCTATCAATGGAGCCAAATTAGCGGTAGCCCTGTAACGCTCAGTGATAACACGTCCGTCACACCCAGCTTTACCGCAGAGACATTAGGTAAAGTGAGCTTTACGCTCTTTGTCTTTGATGGCGAGCTCACCTCACTCGCTAGCACCGTTACGCTCAATATTGCGCCTATTCCCAATACCGCGCCCCGGGTAACAGCCCACGCCGCCACTCGCGCACCGGCTAGTTTTAGCGCGGCACTAAAAGGTAGGGGGTTTGATGCCGAGGGTGATGCGCTAAGCTTTAGCTGGCAGCAGCTCAGCGGCCCAACCGCCACAATCAATAACGCAACACATGCTAATACACGCTTCACACCCGCACTACCGGGCACTTATGTCTTTAAACTGACCGCCAGCGACGGTCAACTCAACTCCAACAGCTTAAGTATCAACCCCGCACAATCACTGATGGTGACCGATAAAAGCATTTTGCAGTACTTTGAGCTCAAATCAGTCTTGCAGCAAATGCTGGATACTGGCCTTGACCACCAACAATCCCCAGCCGATGTCATGCTCGCGCTCGCCGAGCTGCGCCAAGATTGTGGAACATTTAACGGCTACCCAGAAGCGGACGACCCCGCAAGACCGCGTTTTTGTAGCCCACCAGGCGCCAGCATGGACACCTTTCTTGCGAGTCTCGATACCGAGCTAACGTACTACCAACCCATTGCATTAGTGAACCGCTACGACCTCGCCAATAGTGATGGTAGCGATTGTGGTGAATACCGCATTGCCTACGCCGGCAACGATTTAAGCCCGCGCATTAACTTCTTTATTTTTGAAGCGCGTCTACCCAACCCCAAGCCAAAACTCGGCTTAGCCGGTTGCCGCCCAGTCGTAGAGTACTGGGCCAATCTCAGCCAAAAACGCGATCCACAAGAGCGTGCCCAGTTACTGCACACTTTCTTTTTTAAAGGTATTGAGCATTTTGCGCCCGCCATTAGTGCCAGTCACTATGCCGGCGAAAACCGAGGCAGTGGCGCTATACGCTTAAACGCACGCATCGATCAACGCAGTAATTGGGTCTTTATGCAGTTTCGCACGAAAAGAGCTGGCAATTGCGCCCCTAGCTGCACCTTAAACGTGGCACAAGAAGGCCTAAAAGATACCCCCTTTCCAGCGCTAGCGGGTATTGTAGAGCCCGCTTTACAAGCTCAGTCCGACGCCTTTCAGCAAGCAGTACTCGATGCTATTCATACCCCAGGCCAACAACTGCTTGCTAATATGGTGAGCGAGCTTGATACCACCTTGCCCTTTAGCAGTTACCTTGGACGCCAACATTCAGGACTGCCTCAAAAACCGGGCGTTATCGAGGCCATGTCACCGGCTTTTGAAGCCGCTATTGCGGCAAAACTCGCCCAAGTAGGCTCCACGCTCACCCCTACCAATATCATCACGCGTGTCAACTCAATGACCTGTGCGGGCTGCCACAACCAGCATAGCGACCAGCTCGGTGCACCCTTGGCATTAAAAACAGATAGTCAAACCGTCGAGTTTTTAAGTACCCAGCTCGAAGCCGGCCCCGACGGCCAGCGCTACACCGTCAAGCCCGCTATGCAAAATTTATTTTTGCCCGAACGCACAAAGCTCATGCAGCAAGCGCTCGACCAAAGCGTAGTGAGTATTCGGGTGTTTGATGGTGATGAAGATAATGACGGCATCATCGATAGGCTCGATAGCTGTCTAGGTTCACCCAGTAACGCGCTTGTCGACGCTCAAGGCTGCGCGCTAGTCGCTTACGCCCAAGTCGAGGTAGAGCACTTTCAAGACTTCAAAGATAAAGACAAGCAACAAGGTGCTCACTGTGGTCCAGGCGTCGACTTAATCCCCAGTACCGATACCACCGATATCACCGCCGGCCAAAGCCTCACCTGCATGCAAAGTGGTGAGTGGCTTGAATACACCGTCGCGCTATCGGAAGGGGTTTATCAACTCACCTCCCGCCTCAATACAATCAACGGCGGCGGTCGCTTCCAAATTAAGCTCGCCAAGCAAGCCGTTACCGCCTATGTCAGCGGTTCAGGTATTCCACCCGAGTGGCAAACGTATACGCTCAACAAAAATATTAAGGTGCAAAAAGGCGTATACACCGTAAAAGTGAAAGTGCTGCAAGGTGGCTTTGATTTAAACTGGATTGGGTTTGAAGCGCTTTGGTTAAAGGAGTATGGCAAGGTTAAAGACCCCCACTATTCCGCCAAAAAAACCACACAAAACCCCCACACCACACCATAGTGACCAACAATCAGTGACATAAAAAAAGGGGGCATTGCGCCCCCTTTTTTATTAAGAGGCTTCTTTTGCCTCTTCTTCGCTAATTTGCTTCAATGCCTGTATAAATGATTCGCTAGGCTGGCCGCCGCTCAGTGCATATTTATCGTTGATAATAAAAGTAGGTACAGAGCTAATGCCCTGTTGCTTAAAGCGCTCTTGCGCTTGGCGTACCGCTTGCGCGTATTGGTCCGATTGTAAAATACTACGCGCCTGCGCTTTATCAAGGCCCACTTGCTCAACCACTTCAAGCAATACCTCTTCTTGATTAAGGTATTTTAAATCGGTGAAATGCGCTTTAAAAAAGGCCAGTTTCAAAGCCGTTTGCTTACCCTGCTCACCCGCCCACATCAACAAACGATGCAAGTCAAAGCTATTGATCATAATACGTTTACTATCAAAGTTGAACGTGAACCCAGCACGCTCGCCGGCTTCAGCCATACGCTGACGGTTCTCATCACCTTGCTCTTCGGTTAAGCCGTACTTTTGCATGAGATGTTCATTTAAATTTTGCCCTTCAAGTGGCATATCTGGGTTTAACTCAAAAGGGTGCCATGAAATATCTGCACTCATATCATCTTTAAGCTCAGCTAACGCTGTCTCAAGGTTTTTATAACCCACAACACACCACGGACACATGACATCAGACACAATATCAATTTTAAAATTTTTCATATTTATCCCTTTTATAAAAGGTTGTAGCCAGAGTAAAAATAGCAAGAATATCGGCTTATATATTGGGATCGCCTGCCGCTTATCAAGCCTAGCAGTTAATGGATACATTAACTGCTCACGCCTTGCCCATCCTCTATAACGTTCATTAAAGGCCTTTCGCCAGCCCCTTTTAACGACCGCTTTTAACAATTCCTTTTAACAACGTCTCCTAACAACACTCACTTTTAAGGCCAGAGTTGGAATGCAGGTTTTCACTACACGGTTTTGGCTTTCAGCCCATCATTTTTATTTTATCGCTTTTTATGCATCGCCAAAAAGTGTTTGCTTGCATTAACGGCATTGCTGACTTTAGCCGTGTTACGTAAAAATCACCTTAATGACAGCAATGTTATTACCACAGCAATATTCTATGAATACGTATGCAAAGTATTGCTGCTATTTACATAAAAGCCTAACCTAAGCCTCTACTATCAAAATATTATAAAAACAATAAATAGCAATACCAAACCATACCGCTTTAATCGTCAGCATACACGCTTTACGTCGCTGCACTCTCGTTAAAAATTGTGATTACGCCTCACTGGCGTTAGCAAATAATCTTTATCCTATATTTTATAATAATAATTAATCACCACTAAAATAATTGCCGACACATAATCATTAGGCACTGGAATATAAAATGAATAAAGCTCTACACATTTCCTGTATTGTCGTATTTTTTTTAGGGTTATCCGCTTGCAGCAATAACTCTAACAACCCTAATAACTCCAATAACAGTAGCACAATATCACAATCCTCCAGTAGCGAACCCGCTACCAGCGAGCAGGAAGCTTCTCTTATTTATCATTTAATGCCCGATCGCTTTGCCAATGGCAATAGTGATAACGATGGTACATTGGCAACCGGTTTCAACCCAGAGTCCAGCCGCCACTTTCATGGGGGTGACCTTGCAGGCATCACACAAAAATTAGATTATTTATCTGGCCTAGGCATTACCGATATATGGCTAACACCTATTTTTAAAAATGAAATGATCAATGATAAAGCTGGTTACCACGGTTATTGGATTACCGACTTTACAGCACTGGACCCCCACTTTGGCACCGAAGAAGAGCTTCACATACTCATTGCAAAAGCCAAAGAGCATAACATTGGTATTATTTTAGATATTGTCACCAACCACACAGCCGATGTCATTCAATATAGTGAATGTACAAACTGTGAATTTTCAGTAACACCTTACACGCCTGTTATTGCCGATACTCTAAAAACAATTAAAAACCCCGCATGGCTTAACGACAGTGCGCGCTATCATTTACAAGGTAATATTACTAATGATAGCCAAGCAATAACCGGAGATTTATCGGGACTTGATGATTTAAAAACAAGCGATCCCACAGTGATCAAAGGGTTTATCGATATTTATAGTCAATGGGCTACGCAATTTGATATTGCAGGTTACCGTATAGATACTGCCAAACATGTAGAGCCTGAATTTTGGCAGCAATGGCAAGCAGATATTGTAATGGCAAATCCTAATTTAGATATTTTTGCCGAAGTATTTGATGGCAACCCTAAAAATATTGCTGATTATTTGCAAGCCTCTCACCTAAAGAGCGGGTTAGATTTTGGCCTTTATTATGCGATCAACGATGTATTTGCTAAAGGCCAAAGCCCGCAAAGAATTGCAAATACTTTAAAGGCTGACTCCCACTACAATACACAAAGCGCCCCTAAAACATTAAAAACTTTTGTCAGTAATCATGATGTCGGTCGTTTAAGTTATTTTATTAACGAGCATCATCCAGAAGCCTCAGAACAAGAAAAGCTCGATCGACTCATTCAAGCCTATGGCTTTTTATTTACAGTAAGAGGCACACCCATTATTTATTATGGTGACGAGCAAGGCTTTATTGGGGCTGGTGAATACGAAGGCGCGCGCGATGATATGTTTGCCAGCCAAGTAAAAGCGCTGAATACAATAAACAATTTAGGCAGTACCACCACCACCGCCGATGATAACTTCGACAGCCAACACCCCGTGTACTCTGCCCTAAAAGCGCTACAAACACTGCGCCAAGAGCACAACGCTTTAGCACAAGGCCAAACATTAGTTAACCTAGCCAGCAGCGAAGCAGGCCTTTTAATTTACAGTCATTTTGGCCTATCCAATAATACACACAGCGAATATGTTGTTGCGTTTAATACAAGCAACAATACACAAACCCAAGTATTAAGTGGGCCAGAATTTTATCATCGAACCCCTGAAAACACACCAAGCTACACCACACTTTATACACATAATGATGCCGCCTATACTGAGGGTACACTCACGCTACCGGCTTATAGTTTTACCATTTTAAAAAGCCAAGCCAGCGATGAAGAAACCTTTGGTAGCATCACCTTAACAGCCGAGCCCGCCGGCAGCCAGTTACGGCTAACAGCAACAGCACAGTACGCATCTGGCTTACCTGTACTCGGTCAAGTTACCTTGCAACAAAGCACTGAAGAAGGCTTCAAAAATCGACTCGAAGACCACACGCTACCCTATACTTTTACCATTGATGCTAACACACTCGATGAAACCACATCATTTAAAGCGATCATTAGCTATAACACAGCCACAGGCCAAAACACTACCGAGCAAAGTGATACGCTAAACCATACAACAACCCAAGCTAAGCCTATGCGTGTGCAATTTAAAAAACCAGACGATTGGAGCAGTGCCGTTAATATTTATTTTTGGGACACGCAACTGAGCTCCTTTGAACCTGCTTGGCCTGGCCTACTAATGACACCCACAGACGACAATTGGTATAGCTTTGAATTTCCGGCAAGTATCACCTCTGCCAATATTATTTTTAACGATGGCAATCAACAAAGCGAAAATCTAACGCAAAATCAAAGTGCCTGTTATATCGACGGTGAGTGGCAAACTCAAGACTGTAATGCACCCACACCGGGACAAACCCTTTTTGTTAAAAAACCTGCCGATTGGCAAGGGCCCTTGTACGCGCATTATTGGGATGCCGGTGATGCGACCAATACCGAATGGCCAGGCGTAGCAATGCTTGATTTGGGTAGTGGTTGGTATCGTTTTACTTTACCGCTGGGCGCCACTCAAGCCAATATGGTGCTACATGATAACAATGGCTTGCAGACCGATAATTTAAATACCGCCTCGGGCAAATGCTTTGATATTACTGAAAACACTTGGAGTGCAGCTTGCGATTTAACCAGCCTGGTGAGTATTGAAGGCGCCAGTGCACACTGGCTTGATGACACAACAATTATTTTAATGCAGCCTAACGCCGGCGCCACACAATGGCAATTACATGCGAGCATGGCAGCGGGTATCAATATCAACGATAGCCAACTCGAAGGCGCGCAAACGATAATCAAGCTAACCGCTACAGAGCTCACCGAAGCACAGCGCAATCGTTTAAAGGATACTCACAAAGCCTTAGCTACCGGCACAGCCTTTACCTTTAGCAATATGTTAAACAGCATTAACGCCAATAACAGTGGCACACATGCAGAACAACTTCGCTCGCTCATTCAATCACAATTAATTGTTGCGCAATTAAATGATGACAATAAATTACTCGCGGCAACGCATGTGCAAACCGCGTTAGTACTTGATGATAAGTTTGCCTATAGTGGTAATTTAGGTATCCAAAACGACAGCAATGCGCCTACCATTTCAGTATGGGCACCCAATGTACAAAGCCTAGAGCTACAGCGCTTTGATAGCGACTTTAAATTACTGCAAAGCCATACTGCAACACCCGATAGCCAAGGTGTTTACCATTTTGTGGGTGATAGCACATGGTATGGTCAATATTACCAATTTGCGATTAAAGCGTACCATCCAGCAAGCGGGCAAATAGAGCAATACAATGCAACCGATCCATACAGTATTAGCCTGTCTAGCAATAGCCAATACAGCCAAATCATTGATTTAAATGATCCTAACTTGCAGCCTGCCAATTGGTCAGCGCTTAAAAAAGCTTTACCACCATGGCAAAATATTAGTATTTACGAAGGGCATGTTCGCGATTTTAGCGCTCAGGAAATGAATATTAAAAAACAAGACCAAGGCCGCTATAACGCTTTAACCTATGACGGCATTACCGCGCCTTTATCCACAGGCATGCAGCACCTCAAACATCTTGCCGATGCAGGTTTAACGCATTTTCATTTATTGCCGGTTAATGATATTGCTACTATTAACGAAGGCCCATTAAGCACAGCCCCTTTAACACTTGAGCATACCGTTAAAGACGTATGCGATCGCAATATTGTCGAAAAATTAACACCCTATTGCGATGATTATAGTGAGATGACATTACACCAGCTAATGACCACACTCACCGAGCAAGATCCAAGCAATACACATGTACAAGATATTATTAGTTTTGCACGTACTGAGCAATTCTCAAGCATTGATGCTTTTAACTGGGGTTATGACCCTTATCACTTTCTAGCCCCCGAAGGCAGCTACGCCACTAACAGCCAAGGCTCTCAACGTATTTTAGAGCTCAGAAATGCCGTTAGCAGTTTGCACACCATCGGTTTAAAAACAGTTGTAGATGTCGTTTTTAACCATACATACGCATCGGGCTTAAATACTCAATCGGTACTCGATAAAGTGGTGCCAGGTTATTACCATCGTCGCCACCCAATAACCGGTGCCATCGCCAACTCCACATGCTGCGATAATACCGCTGCCGAACACACAATGATGGAAAAATTAATGCGCGATGCCATTGTGTTGTGGGCCAAACAATACAAAATTGATGGCTTTCGCTTTGACCTTATGGGCCACCACCCCAAACGCGTCATGTTATCCATTCGCGAAGCACTTAACACCTTAACACTCGAGCGTGACGGTGTTGATGGCAGCAATATTTATGTGTATGGCGAAGGTTGGGATTTTGGTGAGGTCGCTGCCAATCAACGTTTTGAGCAAGCCAGCCAAACGGGCTTGGCGGGTACTTTGATAGGTACCTTTAATGATCGCCTGCGCGATGGCGTACGCGGTGGTAATTTTACCGATACCGGACTAGCTGCAGGCTTTGCCAGCGGTAATAGCGTATATAGCGAACCGCAAAGCACCACAACAACCGCACAAGCACAAGCCGATGCCATTCGTATTGGGCTTGCAGGCAACCTTGTTAATTACACCTTCATTGACCATACCGGCCAACAAAATACCGGCAAAGGGTTAAATAATATTGCCTACAATACCTCACCCCTTGAGAACGTTTTATATGTTGATAAACACGATAACGAAACACTCTGGGATAATACTCAACCTAAATTGCCCGCCAATTTTAGTGCGCAAGAGCGTGTTGCAGTACATGTATTAAGCCAAGCCTTTGTTAACTACGGCCAAGGCATTCCCTTTCATCAAATGGGTACCGACTTGCTCCGCTCAAAATCAATGGACCGCAACAGCTTTGATTCTGGCGATTGGTTTAACCGTATTGATTTTAGTGAAACCAACGACTCAGGCATAAGCAATAATTGGGCACAAGGCCTACCACCAGCCGAAAGTAATAGTAGCCGCTGGGATATTATAAAAACACTTTTTGAAAATAGTAATATTCAAGTAGATGCCGCTTTGATGCGCCAAGCCCATGAAGGTTTTATAGAGCAACTTAAAATACGCTACAGCACTGAGCTATTGCGCCTAGCCAATGCTGATGACGTGAATAAACGACTTAATTTTTGGAATACCGGCGAAAATCAAAAAAGCGGTTTAATTGCTATGACTATCAGCGGGAGTGACTGCAGCACCCATCAAGAGCGTACCTTTGAATATGATGGAATTTTAATTGCCTTTAATACCGATCGCACCGCAATAGAATGGCAACAAGATACACTCAGCACCTTACCGTTTGAAGCTCACCCATTACAACAAATAAACCCCGGTAGCTTTAACGCACAAACAGGTATTTTTACATTGCCTGCTATCAGCGCGAGTGTTTTTGTATTACCTAAAGGTAGCGCCAAAGCATTGCCGTGTAACACCCTGCAAACACCGATTCAAACACCGGGCATTACGGTTTATGCCAAAGCACCTACTGAATGGAGCCTACCGCTTAATATTCATTTTTGGGAAACCTTACCCACACCCACTGAAACACAATGGCCTGGTAATGCCATGCAGAGCATTGGCGAAAATTGGTTTGCTTATACTTTGCCAGCTAATGTGAATGAAGGAAACATCATATTAAATGATGGCAACGGTAATCAAACCTCAGATCTCTATCGTCAAGGTGATGGCTGCTTTGATATTGCAAGCGATGCATGGCAGCCTAGCTGTGACTTACCGGGTATCACAGTATCCTTTAAAAAGCCCGCGCATTGGTCTAGTAATATTAGGGTTTACAGCTGGGAAAATGGCAGCGATCAAAACCTTGAATGGCCAGGGCAATTAATGACTGAAACTAACGGGGTTTTTAGCGCAACTATGCCACGAGGCGTACGAGCGACTAAAATTATTTTTAATGATATTGGTACACCGGACGCTAGCGGTGAGCAAACACCCGACTTATTTATCGACCAAGACAGTTGTTACAGTATTGAAGATAATTGGCATTCTTGTTAAAAAACACTTATTACCCAAATTTAAATATTAAGTGCGTAGCCATTAATAACCACCGATATTAATGGCTATCAATATCGATAAATACAATCGCAGGAAAAAGCATCATCTATACCACAAGGGGTGGCATCGTCGCAGGCTAAAACTGCGCACATTCATTCAATAATAGTTCAACATAATAAAGACAATAATCCCAAAACCGGAGTGATTCATGAATCATACAATCCCCAAACAGCTAACAACCTGGATGCTAGCAGCACTTGCCAGTAGCGCAGGTATTGCACAAGCCCAAAGTACTGAGCCACCCGCCAGAACCGCCTTTGTACATTTATTTGAGTGGTCTTGGAATGATATTGCCGAAGAGTGCGAAACCGTTTTAGGACCAAAAGGTTTTGCGGCTGTACAAGTATCGCCGCCACAAGGTGCCCCTGACGGTGATGAATGGTGGCGCCGCTACCAGCCAACCAACTACGATTTAAATAGCCGTAGCGGTAACGAAGCCGAATTTAAAAACATGGTTAGCCGCTGCTCAGACGCAGGGGTTGGTATTTATGTTGATGCCGTTATTAATCATATGCAAAACAAAGGCTTCTCGCATCCAGAAGTACCCTACGGCTATAATGACTTTCACCACTGCTTAGACCCTATTGATTATCAAGATCGCTGGAAAATTCAAAACTGTGATTTATTAGGCTTGAGTGATTTAAAAACAGAGTCCAGTTATGTGCAGCAAAAAATTGCTGACTATATGAATAAAATGGTTGATATGGGTGTTGCAGGCTTCCGAATTGATGGCGCTAAGCATATTCCAGCTGCCGATATTGCCGCTATTATACGCCGCGTTCGCGGTAACCCTTATATCTTCCAAGAAGTTATTCGTGCCAACGAACCCGTACAGCCCGAAGAATATACCGCTAACGGCGACATTACAGAGTTTACATTTGAGCGCGCAATAGGCAGCCACTTTAAAGGTCAGGTACCTATTAAAAATTTACGCTACCTCAACCAATGGGATAGCGTTTTACCCAGCGATCAATCGGTAGTGTTTGTTTCTAATCACGATGATCAACGCGAGCACCCCGAGAGAACACTCACCTATAAAGATACCTCTGGGCTTTATTATATTGGTGAAATCTTTATGCTAGCTTATCCTTATGGCTATCCCAAAGTCATGTCTAGCTACTTTTTTGACAGCTACAATCAAGGCCGACCTGATAACGGCGTTCACTCTGGTGATGGCTGCGGACAAGGCTGGGTGTGTGAGCATCGCTGGCGTGGTATCGCCAATATGGTGAACTTCCGCAACTATACTGTGAGCGACTGGTCGGTCAACAACTGGTGGGACAACGGCAATAACCAAATTGCCTTTAGCCGTGGCGATAAAGGTTTTGTAGCCATTAACCGAGAAGATAACAGCAACCTTAATCGCACCTTACAAACCGGCATGCCCAGCGGTGAGTACTGTGACATTATTAATGGTGACTTTGACGCACAAACAAAAACCTGTGAAGGCGAAACCATTACAGTCAATAGCGACGGTACCGCTGCATTTAACGTAAGCTCTCTTAATGCCAGTGCTATTCACGTGGGCGCTAAAGTTGGCGATTGTGGCGCAAGCTGTAATGGCTGGCAAAACGCCTACCTACGTGGCACCGCTAATAACTGGCAAACAACACCCATGACACGCGATAACGGCCTTTGGACAACAACGGTGAGTTTTGGCGATGACAATCCACGTTTTAAAATATCACGCTTTAACGATTGGTCAGAAGCCTACCCCGCCGAAGACTTTTTAATTACTCAAGGCGCCGGCACTTATCGATTAACATTTGATGATAACCAAAAAAGTATTAGTGCCGTAAAATTAAATTAATACGTTACCCTATGTGCTCGTTTTTTTGCTTTTCATAGAGCATAGGTATTTTATGCGCATAGGTATTTTAGCGCATAGACTGTAACGCTTTAGCAGTATCAAAGTGAGGGCAACAAAGTTAGGCCAATCAACTATTGTTGATTGGCCTTTTTATTGTAAAACTCTCACTATTCAGCTCAACTAATAAACCTTACCTGACAGGGTGCTAATGAATTATTTTCTGGACATTTAAGCGCTGGGCCTTGCAGGAAAAGCAAAGATTAGACAATGCACCTGCATAAGGATATGCAAGATTAGACTTTGCAAGAGCACAAAATCGTAGATGGCTGAGCCACCATTACGCTTTCAGATCTTCACCAAAAACGCCGCACCTCTTAAATATCGAGGTCAATTGCCTGTCGCTTGCACTGCAATTGCTGTATTACCGGCCGGTATTTAATACCGTGCCGGCCAGTGAGGCCAGCACAATAATGACGCCACCCATAGCTTGCATTACTGTAAAAGTGTCACCTAGCCAATACATAGCAAAAAGAGCACCAAAGGCAGGCTCGGTACCCATCAGTAGCGAGGCCCTTGAGGGCGAGGTATGGCGCACGCCATAGTTTTGTGCAAAGAATGCAAAAATAGTACAAAACACAACAAGATATAGCGTGGTAAACCAAAACGATGGCGAATCGGGCAGTGTAAAGCTTGCAAAGCCTGGGCTTAAGCACAACAACGTAACAGCCCCAACAGCAACAACACCCGATTGTAGTGTTGTCAGGCATATTGATGAAAGCGTTTTATCTTTCATCAGCACTTTAGTACACACCACCATACAAGCACGCAATAAGGCCGCTAACAAAATATACAGATCGCCTTTGTTTAGGCGAATACTCGTGTAATGTTGATCGGTTAAAAGGTATACGCCACACAAACACATACCGGCAAGCAGTACCAGCTTGCGCCCAGGGAACACCTTAAATACGCACCATTCAATAAAGGGCGTAATAATAATACAAAGACTAATCAAAAAAGCTGCATTTGATGCTGTGGTATAAACAATGCCGTAGCTCTCGGCTAAAAATATACACAATAAAATAATGCCGGTAGGGAGTGCAAAAAGCCAATCCTTTGCTAGCCCTTTACGATAATCATTGATGTACAGGGGAGCTAAAAAACAAACCGTCATACAAAATCGAATAGCCAAAAAGGCTGCGACCGAAACCGATAACAGCACTTCTTTTGCTAGTCCATAACTGGTCCCCCAAAATATAGCTGCCAACAACAACATCAACTGCGCAGTCGGTAATACACTTATTTGAATAGGGTTTGAACGCAGGCTAGCCATTGGTCTCTCTGTTAAATTCATTGACTGTTAAATTCATTGGCTTTTAAATTTATGAGTTTTTAAACCCTTGCCTTGTGCCTTTTTTATTTGGCAAAATAAACCCCATCTTGCTTGCGCCAACCCTCCGCATGATAATTGTATAACGTAGGCGCACTCAGACGGTTGATGTCTATGCTATCGAGCTCGTTAAAAAAGGGCTTAGAAAAATGAAACGCTGCAAGTATTTGCTGATAAGTCATAAAGTCGTGGTCAAAATTATGACCACCGTGGTTAATAATACGCTGTTGCGCCCCTAAACCGCGCTTGGTAGCCAGCGACCAACCCCACTCACCAAACGAGGGTACGTTGGTGTGATATTGATCTACAGTTAAACCCGTTGCCGCTAGCGTTTTACCTATAGATAAAAACGCTTTTTTAGAATGATAAGGCGAGGTAGACTGCACCACCATAGCGCCATCACCAGCAAGTAAGCTAGCCACTTTAGAATAGAAGTAAGCGCTATACAGCTTATTCAAGTCGGGGTGACTAGGGTCGGGCAAATCGATAATAATAGCATCATACATTTGCCCACTTGCCGCTAAAGTCTCAACCTCTTTAAAAGCATCACCATTAATAAAATGCAGGCGTTGATCATTAAGGGCGTTGGCGTTGAGTATGGTTAGGCGCCGGCTTAACCATGAGGGCACATCACTTTGCTCACCTTTAAAGGTGCTAATCATGGTGGGGTCTAGGTCTATTAATGTGACCGCTGTAGGGCTCCATTTTAAAACCTCTTTGGCCGCCAAACCATCGCCACCGCCAATAATCAAAATATTTTTTTGCCTAGCCGAAGCAAGCATAACGGGCGTTACTAGCAGGCTATGGTAAATCGCTTCATCGGCCGACGAAAACTGTAATTGGCCGTTAATGTATAAGTCGATAATAGTAGGTTTATTGGGTGATGCGATACGCTCGGTAATCACTAGGTTTTGATATTGGGTATTGTTGCTATAAACCACCTGATCACTGTAAAGCATATTGCTCATAGCGTTCATCCAGCCACTACCATTAACCAAAATGGCCAAGAGCATTATGGCTGTTAGCGCTTTAGCAGCGACCAAAAAACGTGCGCCTTTAATATTTTTGTAAAAATGGCTTAAAAAAATTGCACCCAAAATTAAGTTAAGTAAGGCGGTTAAAGCCGCCGCTACAATAATGGGCTTGGTGAGTAATACCCAAATCCATATCGCCGCGCCAATACCGCCACCTATATAATCGGCGCCGTATACGGTACCGGCGTTATGCTCTAATTTATGTTTGTATAAATCTTCGCGTATACGGGCAATAAAAGGAATTTCCATTCCAATTAAAATACCCAATAATAATCCTAACAGATAAGGAAAGCCCTCGGCCATTTTCTTAAGCGCAAAAACCGGTCCGCCAGAAAGGCTAATCGTTTGGTGCAAGCCAAAGGTATGCTGCAATTGTGCAGGTAAAATATACGCCAGCGAAAACAACCCCGCCATAGCCAAAACGGCTGCGCCACCGACTAATGCAATACAAGCCTCTAGCCAAGCAAAGCCGGTATAAGCACAGCGAAAGGTACGGGCGTAAAAGGCTCCAATACCCATAGCCATAATCATTAAGCCAATCATAGCGTACACAGCGGTATCAACCGAACCTAAAATGCGACCAGCATAATGCGCAATTAAATACTCATACACCATTGCGCAACCAGCGCCTGTCGCCATTACCCCTAATAATAGTGAATCTTTATAGCGTAAAATAGCCGCTGGGTTTTTAAGCAATAACTTCATAAATGGGAGCTTTTTAAAATCAAAATAATTAATAAGCCATAAAGCCCATAAATAGCGTGGCAATACCTAAAAACAGTGCCGCCTCAATGGCTGCAACGCCTACATTGCGCTGCTGATCAACCTCTTCCACTACGTTAATTTTTCTTAAAACAATGGGGCATGCCAGCGTGTATAACAACCAAACAACAACCATCACCGCTAGCCCTAAGCCCAACCAGGTATACACAATTTCAAATAATAATATCGATGAGTAGTTAACCAAATACGCAACGCTAGAAAGCGCAAAAGCCGTAGCAAGCATTTGCGCGGCAAAGCGAATGGCCAAGGCAATGTTATTACCTTGTATGGCGTTTTGCCAAGTGTTGTTGGGGTTGCGTTTAGCAAATATAAAGGTGCGCAATAAAGTCACCGCCGCTAATATAATTTGTGAGGCAATAAATACAAGCACCACAGGGAGCAAACCATTCATGCCGTCATCTTCTACCCAGGTGATCGAGGTGCGAATCACAATACCTACCGCAATAAGATTAGCAGCCGCGGTAATGGCCACGGCTGTATTACCTTTTTTAATTTCATCGCGCACGCAAATTTTGCGTAAAAGCAGTTTGTCTTGTACCAAAAAACCCACTTTAAGTAATACAATACCCACCACGCCATACATTAAAACATTGAGCGCCTCTTGCATAAGCGAAGCATGAGCATCACCCGATATGGCACCCGACATAATCAGCATTAAAGCCAATACTGCACCGGCAATAATAATACCAAAGGCGATGTTATCTTTTTTATCGAGCTCGTCTTTGGCGTGTACGCCAATTAAAGCGCTCATGCCATAACGCAAACCAATCAGTGCTGCCAACGCTAAAACAACGTTAATAAATACTACTGCTATTTGCCAAATTAACATTTCCATTCCTCTTGTATCGTAAGTAAGCCTGCTATTTTTATGGGCCGATTTACACAGTTTAAATTTTTATTCACTATTGAGCTCAGCTGATAAACCTCACCTGTTTAGGGTGCTGATGGGTTATTTTCTGGGCATTTAAGCGCCGGGCCTTGCAGGGAAAGCAAGGGTTAGACAGTGCAGGAGCACACTGTCGAGAGCGCTTATATAGCGACCGCCCCAGCATGGATGCGTGGGGGTAGACTTTGCAGGAGCACAAAGTCGCAGATGGCTTGAGCGGCCCAGTAAATGATTCATTAGCGCCCAATTTCGCTACCTCTGAATAGTTACAATTTTTATTTAAAAAACATATCCCTACTGAGCTTACCTCTACTGAGCTAGGCCCATTCATTAGCCACTCACATTGCATAGCCATAAATCACAATCGCGTAGCGGCAACGCTATTTACCGCCAGAGCCATAACTGCGTGCGCCGCTGGTATTTTTGGTGCGTGATGTATAGGTAGTGTTATTCGCTTTAGCAAAAGAGCTTTGGTAGGGTTTATTATTTGAGCCACTTTTATTGGTGGTTTTTGACGCGTAGGTACTTTTAAACTTACCTGGCGCACTTACTTTTGGCGTATTAGATAAGCCCGTATTAGCGGTTGTTTTTTTAGCGTAAGGGCTTTGAAACTTTTTACCTTCACTCGCAAATTTTTTGCGTACTTTTTGCTCGGTCGCTTGATATTGCTGTTTTTGCTTAGGTGATGAATAAGTATTGTAGCCATAGTCATTGTAATACGAAGGCCGTCTATTGCGTGACCAATCGGCATAGCGTACTGGTTGCGAAAATAAACTCGAAAAAAACGCATATTGGCCGTACCACGCCCAAAAACTCGTGCCAGAGCTATTAGTTTGCCATTGCCCATAATTGGGGTTGCCCACCAACTGATTACCTGACGCCTGAGTATTACCGCCAGCTTGCGCAGCAACGCTATTGACCGGTGCCAGCTTACCATCCGACATATCTGCCAACACATTAATCGGGTCGCTCAAAGCCATATTAAAAGAGTCACTTTTAGCCGCTGCATAAATAGCATTAAACTCATCGATCAAAGCATTTGCAGTAGTAGCTGATGTGGCCGCCCTTGGTATCTGCACTTTAGCCTCTTGCAAACGGCTCACCAGCGATGTAAACATCGGGCCCTCTAGAGTGGCATCTTTGGCGAGCGCCTGAATAATAGGTTTGAGCTCGGGCTTTTGCATACTTAAAAAATCGGCATAGCTTTTTAATAAAGCAATATTGCGTACGCGGCCAGCATTAACATGCGTTTTAAGTTGCTCAACTTGACTGGCAACATGACCATGAAACGACTCGAGCTCTTTGGTCAGTCTCTGTTCATCGGATGTGCAACCAAGTAGCATCACCGATAACATGGCGAAAATAATAACACGTGTTAACTGCATAATTATCCTTTATGGGTGTTGTATTAAGCGGGTGAGTGATCTATTAAGCTGGCAAGCGGGGTATGAGTGTAGTGAATAAAGTGCGATAAGTATTGCGTGCAAAAGGCCTCGTAACTTTGCGTGCAAAGCACAAACTCACGCCATAGCGCTTTAACCCTCGGTGGCGGTTCGAGTGTTTTATTGGCCTGCGAGCAACGCAATAAAAACCGTACAAGCTCAGTCACTGCCGGCTCTAGTTCACGTGCAGATATTGAAGTATGCGCCAACCATGTTTGCCTTAGTGCTTGATCACTCAACAGCATACGCGCCAGCACAATAGGTGCCTGCTGCTGTAAATTTGGCCGCGCATGGCCGCGCGTTAATATTTGGGTGTGCAATGTGCTATTGGGGCAAGCTGCGCGCAGCGTGTTAATGGCACGATCAAGGCTAATTTGGCCACACATAAAAATATCAAACGCGGCATAGTCGTTTTCGGGCCAAGTATGCACGCTAATATGGCTTTCGGCGAGTAGTACAACACCCGTATTACCAAAGCCTGGGCCAAACTCATGTGCATAACTTTGCAGCACCGTCGCCCCTGCCGCCTGCGCCGCGCTGCGCATTAAGGCCACAAGCTCAGTAGCGTTTAAATGAGCAATAGGCCCATGCGCCTCAATAATGGCATGCAATCCGTTCATGTCGTGTATTACCTAAAAAGGGTTCATACTCTATTATAAAGGAATCATACACTATAAATAACACAGGCATTGATTGCTATCGCAGATGTGTAATAGGCCGCTTTTAGGGCCTACTTATAACGCCAACCCCAGCCCTTTAATCACATTATCAATAATGGGCATTAATGCTTTTTGTGATTTACCAGCACGCGCCATAGCGGCGGTACCGTGCATGGCAGCCATTAAAAAACAGGCGTGCTGCTGGGCTTGAGTATCGAGCTTGTAGTGTTTGGCCTCGGCATCTTCTTTAAATAACTTAACCAGCGCTTTATGTGTTAGCTCGCTTACTTCCAGTATTTTTTGCTGTGCCGCTTGCGGAATATCTTCGCCTTCGGTTTCGGCGGCGCACAACGAAATATAACAACCCTTTGGGCTATTTTTATCGCACTGGCCTTTAATAATAGACGTCAAAAACAGCTTAAGGCGCAGGCTAAGGGGTGTATCTTTTTGTGCCAAAAAAGTATTGTGCTTTGCCCCTATTACATCCGCGTAGTAGTCGGTAGCTTGTATAAACAAGGCCTCTTTATTACCAAACGCCGCATAAAGGCTGGGCTTATTAATACCCATGCTGTCGGTCAGCTCGGCCAGTGAGGCGCCGCCGTAGCCTTTCTTCCAAAACACATGCATTGCTGCTTCTAAGGCTTTTTGCTTATCAAACGCTAATTTTCTGCCGCTTGCCATTTTGGCCTCGTGCCCCATATAGGTTGTTAGAAAGGTGCTTAAGAGATGGCTGTAAAAAAAGTGCCACAAACTGTTGACACAATAATACCGATCGGTACACAATAGGTCAACTTTACCGATCGGTACAAATTGATAGGTAAAAACGGCCCCACCGCAAATAGCTTGCGCCAGTACGCAGGTTATTTTGTAACTATTCAGCTAAGCTGATAAACCTCAACTTATAGGGTGCTGATGGATTATTTTCTGGGCATTTAAGCGCCGGGAGCGCTTGTATAGCGACCATGGATGGCTTGAGCGGCCCAGTCAATGATTCATTAGCGCCCAATTTCGGTAACTCTGAATAATTACATTTTTTATTATGCGCTGTGATGGGCAAACCCATATTAAATTTTTAGGAGCACTCATGAGTTTTTCAGTTGAAGGTAAAGTGGCATTAGTCACCGGCGCAAACCGCGGCATTGGTAAAGCCATTGTCGAGTCTTTTATTAGCCACGGTGCCCGTAAAGTCTATTTAGCCGTGCGCAACCCAGATAGCGCCCGGGCATTAAGCCAAACCTATGGCGATAAGGTTGTTGTTTTACCCTTTGATGCAGCCGACCCTGCCTCGGCAAGCGCGCTAGCGGCCGCAGCAACCGATGTACAAGTGGTCGTCAATAACGCCGGTGTACTCGAGGTGGCCGACCCGTTAGACAGTAACGCTATTACCGCGCTAGAGCACGAGATGAATATTAATGTCTATGGTCTTATCCGCATAGCCCAAGCCTTTGCACCGGTATTAGCGCAGCATAATGGCGCAGCGTTTGTGCAATTAAACTCGGTGGCCTCGATTAAAACCTTTACGCCTTTTACCACTTACTCCGCCTCTAAGGCGGCGTCATATTCGGTGACTCAGGGCTTAAAAGATGTGTTTACCCCAATGAATATTCAAGTGCTTAGCGTGCACCCAGGCCCCATTAAAACCGATATGGCCGCCAAGGCAGGCTTTGATGAAGCCGATACTGTCACCAGTGTTTCTGAAGGCATAGTCACAGCCCTAAAAGCCGGCGACTTTCATTTATTCCCCGATGCCATGGCAAAGCTTTTTGAAGGCGAATACCAAAGCTATGCCACTAATATAATTAATGCTGACATCGCGGGCGAGTAAACCATAAATTCGCGCACTTGTTATTTATCGCATGCAGCTGCACTATTAAAAGCTGCATGCCAAATCACATCCTAACCCTTTACGGTAAGAGCCTGTTATGTCTAGCGACCCAAAAAACGAATCAACAAGCAACGAATATCAGCCCCCTAAAGTATGGCAATGGGAGCAAGAAAGCGGCGGCAATTGGGCCAGTATTAACCGCCCCATTGCCGGCGCAACCCGCGAGCAAGCCTTGCCCAAGGGCAAGCACCCTTTGCAATTACACTCTTTAGCGACACCCAATGGCCAAAAAGTGGGCATAATGCTAGAGGAGCTTTTAGCACTCGGCGAGCAAGGCGCCGAATATGACGCTTACACGATTAATATTGGCGAAGGCGATCAGTTCACCAGTGGCTTTGTCGCAATCAACCCCAACTCCAAAATACCCGCATTAATAGACCACTCAACAACTGAGCCTACGCGCGTATTTGAGTCCGGTGCTATTTTATTGTATCTCGCCGAAAAATTTGGCCAGCTATTACCGCAAGTGCCAGCCAAACGCACCGAAGCATTAAACTGGTTATTTTGGCAAATGGGTTCGGCGCCTTATTTAGGCGGTGGCTTTGGGCATTTTTACAGCTATGCACCCAGCAAAATGCAATACCCTATCGACCGTTTTACAATGGAGGTGAAGCGCCAGCTTGATGTATTAGACCAACACCTAGCGCACAACGACTTTATGGCTGGCGATGAATATTCGATTGCCGATATTGCAATTTGGCCTTGGTATGGCTGTTTAGTATTGGGGGACTTGTATGACGCAGCAGAATTTTTAGAAGTGAAAAGCTATACCCATGTACAGCGCTGGGCCAAAACCATTGCCCAGCGCCCAGCGGTAAAACGCGGCCGCCGCGTTAACTTAACCTGGGGCGATGAAGACAAGCAATTACACGAGCGCCATAGCGCCGCTGATTTTGACAAATAGCATCAACACTCTTCTCTCCAATAAGCCTTAAGCTTATTGGATAGAAGAAACAATAAAACCTTTTAATTGATGGTTGCCATAAACCGATAAATGATCATCATCAAAATAATAAGAAGCCGCCTCGTCGCCAACAGGGCATATATTGTCGTCGCACAATGAGTGTGTTGGGTCTACAACCGTCACATAGCTATAACGCTTGGCTTCATCTCTAATCATTTGATTGGTTGCTTGTTGGAATGCTACATGCTTTTGCAGGCTAACCGCCTTTTGATTAAGAAGTACTTGCTGTACCTGATTAGATACCAGCGCGCTGTAGTAAATGCTTTTTGGCTTGTGCTCTTGCATGGGGACTTGCAGCATCACAACCACTTTTATTTTGTTATCAGAGTAGCGCTTAAAGGTTGCCGCTAGGCCTTTTTTAAACGCGGCAATAGAGTTCGCTTGGCTGCCGGGCTCACCTTTTTGAGTCACTAAATACTGCATGGCACCGTTGGTATAATCGCCTTGTGTATAATAGGTCCAGCGAGCGGCCAAAAATACAAAGTCGTAGTGATTATCAATCACAAAATTCATAACTTTGTCATTTAATAATTGACAGCTTTTATCAATTTTATTCACATGCTGCGGATACACACCCATCAAGGGTGGGCACGAGCTATAGCCGGCATACGTGAGCGCAAAATTATTGTCTTTGGCAAATAGCTCAAGTGCAGGCAATACAGAGTACGAATGGCTATCGCCAAAGGCAAACACCTTATTTTGGCCTTTTGTAATAGTGCAAAACTCACTCGCTTTAGCGTGTAAACCTTCTTTATTAAAACACTCATAATCACCGCGCTTAAAAGAGTTTAAAACACTTTGCGGCATTTGATAGAGATACCCATTTAAAGTAAAGTTATAAACCGCCAAACTCATTGCACCAATCACCAACACCATAGCGATAGGCTGGCATTTTAAATAACTGAGTAACCCACTAAAATTATTTTTAAACTTAAAGCTTTCAATATATTGATGGCTCATAAAGCCCAGCAATACACACAGCCCCAACCCCAAATAAATAAACAACTCACTGAGCAAAAAATAGTTAATAGCAACCACAATGGGCCAGTGCCAAAGGTATATCGAGTAAGACCAAGCCCCTAATTTTTGAAAAACAATATTGCCTGTCATCAGGCTGTCATTGCGCTGCGCTTGGATAATTAAAAAAGTCCCTAACACCGGCAATAACGCCAAATAACCCGGCCAAGGGTTATTTTTAGAAATAAAAACATAAGCGCCAACAATCAAGCCCAAGCCCAACCACTCTAGCCGCTTTTTATGGCCTTGTTTTATGGCCATAGGGTATAAATACGCCACGCCGCCTATCATCATTTCCCAGGCGCGTGCGGGCAATAGGTAATAGGCCGCATTAGGCCATTGGTCGCTTACAACAACACATAATATAAAGCCCAAAACGGTGCCAACAAGCACGGTTGTTTTCATCGCTTGTAGGGTCATAAACTTGCGCATAGCCACAAGTATTAGTGGGTACAGTATATAAAATTGCCACTCCACCGATAACGACCAGGTATGGAGTAACCACTTTTGGTTCGAGGCAGCATCAAAATAACCCGCCTCTTTGAAATAAACCATATTTGATACAAACGCCAAACTACCCGCTATATGTTTGCCTAATAGGTTGTAATCTGAGGGGATAAGATACAGCCAGCCAAACACCAGCAAAACCATACACAGTACCGCCAGCGCAGGAATAATCCTATTCGCCCGAGCAATGTAAAACGCTGCAAGCGAAAAGCGTTTTTGCTCTATTTTTTTAAAAATGATACCTGTCATCAAAAAACCAGAAATCACAAAAAATACGTCAACCCCTGCAAAACCACCCGGCATCCACGCTGCCGAAAAATGGAATAACACAACGGCTATAACAGCGATAGCTCTAAGCCCATTAATATCTTTTCTAAATTGCAAGGTACATACTCAATCAATTAAAATCGGGCAATTCTATACGAATTAGCGACAAAACAATAACAGTGCGTCAATAAAATACTTACCGTGGAAATTTTAGAATAATACTGCGAGTAATTACCGGTATATTACTAAAAGTTGTTAATTGATGAGCTGCTTAGTACCCAATACACACAACTCAACTTGTTGCCAGCCCATGGCTCACACTATTACGGGCCCTGTTGCTGCCCCTATTGCTGCCCCTATTGCTGCCCCTAAGATTACACGATACTGATCACGATATCGCCTAGCGATCCCTGCAATTACCCCTAGAATGCCGTTTAGCAGGTGCTATAGTAAGGCTTTTTGTCACTATTTAGCTCAGCTGATAAACCTCACCCGATTTTCGCGCCCCTGAATAGTTACGACTTTTTTATCATTGTTGTTTTTACTCTGCGCTTATACTGTGCCTTATCAAGGTTTTTAATATGCTTGCCGACGTTTCAAATACCCCCACTACGCCCAACAACCTAGCCGCTTATTGCTGGTCTATTGCCGACCTACTACGCGGTGACTTTAAGCAAAGCCAGTATGGCCGTATTATTTTGCCCTTTACCCTATTGCGCCGCTTAGAGTGTGTACTCGAGGCCACCAAAGATAAGGTGCTGGCCGAGGTGGTTAAAGTACAAAAAATGAACCTCCCCCAAGAAGCACACGAAAAGCTACTGCTGCGCGCCAGCGAGCTATCGTTTTTTAACGCCTCACCCATGGACTTATCAAAGCTTGGCCAAGCGGGCATTAAAGACAACCTCGAAAGCTACATTCAAAGCTTTAGCCAAGATGCCCGCGAAATTTTTGAATACTTTAACTTTGCCGAATTTATCGGCCAGCTTAACGATGCCGATTTGCTCTTTAAAATTGTGCAAAAAGTACGCGCCACCGACCTTACCCCCAAAACGCCCAGCAACCCCAACGGTATTAGCAACCACGATATGGGCCTAGTGTTTGAAGAGCTAATTCGCCGCTTTGCCGAGGGCTCGAATGAAACCGCCGGCGAGCATTTTACCCCGCGCGATATTGTGCGCCTCACCACATCACTGGTGTTTATGGAAGATGACGAGGCGCTGCGTGGCGATGGCATTATTCGCAGTATTTACGACCCAACGGCAGGCACCGGTGGCTTTTTATCGGCGGGTATGGAATACCTGTACGAAATGAACCCCAACGGGCGCATGGCCGCCTTTGGTCAAGAGCTAAACCCCGAAAGCTACGCTATTTGCAAAGCCGATATGCTGATTAAAGGCCAAGCGGTCAATAATATTAAGCTGGGCAATACGTTATCGAATGATCAGCTAGGCCCCGAGCAGTTTGATTACATGCTGTCTAATCCGCCCTTTGGGGTCGATTGGAAAAAGATCGAAGCCAGTATTAAAGGTGAGCATATTCTTAAGGGTTTTGAGGGCCGCTTTGGCGCGGGCTTGCCGCGTGTATCCGATGGCTCGTTATTATTTTTGATGCATTTGATCAGCAAGTTACGTGATGCATCAAAAGGCGGTGGCCGTATCGGCATCATTCTTAATGGTTCGCCGTTATTTACTGGCGGTGCCGGCAGTGGCGAGAGTGAAATTCGCCGTTATATTTTAGAAGCCGATTTACTCGAGACCATAGTCGCGCTACCCACCGATATGTTTTACAACACCGGTATTGCCACTTATGTGTGGGTGCTAAGCAATAAAAAAACGGCTGAGCGCAAAGGTAAAGTGCAGCTGATTAACGGGGTGAATCTGTGCGGTAAAATGCGTAAGTCGCTAGGCTCTAAACGCCATGAAATGAGCGAAGACGATATTGCCACCATTACTCGCGCCTTTGGTGCCTTTGAGGTGATTGATGCGTATAACCTTGATAAGGCCGCCGATGTAAAGAGCAACCGTGGCCGCCAATCGGCCAACCCCAAGCAAGCGGCCGCTAAAACCTTTGCCAGTAAAATTTTTGCGACCCACCAATTTGGCTACCGCCGTATATCCATCGAGCGGCCGCTGCGCGAGAGCTACCAGTTTAGTGATGCCCGCTTGGCCGAGCTACGCTTTGCGCCCAAGCCTTTAAATGCCGCCATGCAGTGGCTCGATGGGCTTTATCCGTTTAGTGCGTACCCCAATGGCTGGAGCGAGCACGAGGCCGCCATTCGCAAGCATGTTAAGGCGCACTTTAGCGAGTTAAAAGAGGCCAAAATCAAAGAGCTACTCAACCCGCAAACGTGGCAAGTGTGCCAAGCGGTGTACGAGCAAGCATTGGCGTTGCAATCGGTGATGGGTGCGCAGCAGCACGATGATAAAAACACCTACGAAGAGGCCCTTAAAGCGGCCTGCAAGCCGTTAGGTTTAAAGCTAGAGGCCAAGGCCAAAAAAGCGATAGAGACGGCCGTAAGCTGGAAGAACCCCAGCGCGCAAAAGGTCATTAAAAAAGTGGTTAACGAAGAGCCAGCCCCGCTGTATGGCGCCTTTGCCTACAGCGGTAATTTAAAGGCTTACCAAGGTAAAATTGTCGAGTACAAAGCCGATGGCGATTTGCGCGATAACGAAAACGTTGCTCTTAACCCCGCTAAAGATACTTACGATTTAATCGAAGCGTATTTTATTAAAGAGGTACAACCCCATGTACCCGAGGCCTGGATAGACGATACCAAGCGCGATGATAAAGACGGCGAGATTGGCATAGTCGGTTATGAAATCCCTTTTAACCGTCATTTTTATCAATATCAGCCACCTAGGGATTTGGAGGCGATTGATGCGGATTTAGATAAGGTGAGTGCTGAGATTATGAATTTGCTACAAGAGGTGCATTCGTGATGGGTTGTGAAGCTAGCTCGCATACTGCGCCAAATAAAGAAGGCCGCCAGCTAGAGTTTAAGCGCCAATTAACCGATAGCTTAGAAAAAGAAGGGGTCGCGTTTTTAAATAGCCGTGATGGCGGTGCCATTGTGATCGGTGTGGATGATAACGGCCAAACGCTAGGGGTTGATGATGCTGATGCTTTGCAACTGAAAATCAAAGATCGTTTAAAGCATAATATTTTGCCCTCAACCATGGGTTTGTTTGATGTAGTGGCGTTTGAGCAAGAAGGTAAAACGGTCGTTAAGATCATCTTGGCCAGCGGCTCAGAAAAACCCTACTATCTCACCAAAATGGGCATGTCACCCAAAGGGTGTTTTTTGCGCATAGGCAGTGCGAGCGAGCCTATGCCGCCCGCCATGATAGAGCAGCTATTTTCACAGCGTGTTCGCAATTCGATCGGCAATATGGCTTCGCGCTATCAAGACTTAAGCTTTGAACAACTTAAAATTTATTATAACGATAATGGCCAAACTCTAAATGCGCAGTTTGCCCGTAACTTAGAGCTACTGAATAAAGACGGCGATTACAATTACGCGGCGTATTTGCTATCGGATAACAACGGTTGCTCGATTAAGGTGGCCAAATATGCCGGTGTAGACCGTGTGGATTTGGTCGAAAATGAAGAGTATGGCTATTGTTGTTTGGTCAAAGCCAGCAAGGCGGTATTGGATAAACTCGCTATAGAGAACCGGACATTTACCAAAATCACACCCAAAGAGCGCATTGAGAAAAAACAAATTAATGCCATTGCGCTACGTGAGGCGGTGATTAATGCCATCATCCATAACGATTACAGTCGAGAAGTACCGCCAAAGTTTGAGCTTTTTAGTGACCGCCTAGAGATTACCTCAGCAGGCGTGATTCCTGCAGGTTTGAGCGAAGCGGATTTTTTTAAGGGCTATTCCATTCCGCAAAACAAGGAACTCATGCGGGTGTTTCGAGATTTAGAATTGGTGGAGCAGTTAGGCTCGGGTATCCCTCGCATTTTGCAAACCTACAGTCCGGCTATTTACCACTTTAGCCCTAGTTTTATCCGGGTTGTTTTTAACTTTGCGGCGGATGATAACGCCACCATGCAAGCCACCATGCAAGCCACCATGCAAGCCACCATGCAGGCCACCATGCAAGCCACCCCGCAAGCTGAAGCGGTGCTGGCTTTCTGCAAAAACCCTCAGTCTCGTACTCAGATTCAGGAACATCTCGGTTTAAAAAATCGCGATCACTTCCGCAAGGCCATCCTCCAACCCCTGTTAGAGTCCGGTGTATTACTGCAAACCTTACCGGATAAACCCACCAGTCCTAAACAGCAGTTTTATACCGCGCCAGATAAGGGGGAATTGTTATGAGTTGGTTGAGTTTTTACCGTGGTGTTTTTCTGCGCGTTAGCCACTGGGTCAATAGCCGCAAGACACGCCGTGGATACCTCCCTGTGGGCTTCACACCCGCATCCATGTGGACGAGAGTCTTGCGCCTATTCACCCAGCGGCTTGGCAATTTGGGCAGTGGCATTAAGATTTTTGGAGGTGCGGTATGAGCGGTAAATATGTGGCTTATCCGGAGTATAAGGATTCTGGGGTTGAGTGGTTGGGAAGCATCCCTGAGCATTGGATGTTTACCGAACTTAAAAGGTATTCATCAGTACAGGGCGGGTATGCTTTTAGTAGCGATAGCTTTGTTGATAAAGGCAGAGCAGTGATTCGTATAGGGGATATAAAGCAAGATGGAACCGTTTCTTTAGACTCATGTAAGCACATAAAAAAATATGGCTCTACTCAATATAGTCAATATGAAGTTCATTATGGTGATCTCCTAATGGCAATGACTGGAGCAACAATAGGAAAGGCTGGTTGGTACAAAGAAAAAGAGCCAGCGTTATTAAATCAGCGTGTAGGTTCTTTTAAGTGTAGAAAAAATCATTTAGATTATAATTTTTTCTGGTATGTGTTAAATAGCTTTGGCTACCAAGAATATATTGTTTTAACTGCTTTCGGTGGTGCACAGCCAAATATTAGCGATGCCGGTATGGTTGGCTATCAGTCAGCACTTCCTCCAGTCGATGAACAACAAAAAATAGCCAACTTCCTAGACCACGAAACCGCCAAAATCGACACCCTAATCGCCAAGCAACAACAGCTCATCACACTGCTAAAAGAAAAACGCCAAGCCGTCATCAGCCACGCCGTCACCAAAGGCCTAAACCCCAATGCCCCTATGCGGGATTCTGGGGTTGAGTGGTTGGGGGAGGTTCCGGAGCATTGGGAGGTTAAACGACTTAAGAATACCTCTGAGGTTGTGGATTGTCGAAATAAGACACCTGAATATATCGCTGATGGAGAGTATTTTGTTGTGAGAACGACAAATATTAAGAATCAAAAATTAGATATGAATGGTGCTTTATATACCGACAATGCTAATTTTAAAATTTGGACACAAAGAGGCATACCACCAGCTGGTTCAATATTTTTTACGCGAGAAGCTCCTGCTGGCGAGGTGTGTTTAGTGCCTGATAATTTAAAATTTTGCATGGGGCAAAGAATGATGAACTTTATTTGTCATAATTCTGAATATACTAGCTACCTTTTTAATTTCTTACTTTCTGATTGTCTTGAGCGCTATATAGAAAGTGTTTCACATGGCAGTACAGTCGCTCATCTTAGGGTAGAGCAAGTAGAAAATATTCCAGTACTTATTCCTCCCTTGAATGAAGCAAAGGCTATACAGCAACAACTATCTATAATTAAGAGTAAATATTTACGATTGACGAAAGAGGCTGATAAAACGATTTCTTTAATGCAAGAACGCCGCACCGCCCTAATCTCCGCCGCCGTCACCGGTAAAATAGATGTGCGCAGCTGGCAGGCGCCAGAGCCGTCAAGCCAAAAGGAAACCGCCGTATGAGTGATACCACACCCAAAGCCCCGCAAGGGGAGTTTGTTTTATTTGCGGCGGCCGATGGCAAGGCGCGTGTTGAGTGCCGGTTTGAGCAAGAGACGCTGTGGTTAACGCAAGCGCAGCTTGCCGAGCTGTATCAAAAAAGCGTGGCCACCATCAATGAGCACTTGGCCAATATTTACCAAGAGGGCGAAATTGATCAAAACGCAACCATTAGGAAATTCCGAATAGTTCGTACCGAAGGTAGCCGCCAGGTAACACGGGGGATTGATCAAAATTCAACTTGTAAGTCTTACTTACAAGTTGCCCAAGAGGGCAATCGGCAGGTAGCACATAACAGAATCTGAGGAGCGTGCATGACCGATAACACCGAAAATAAGTTAACACCTGAGCAGCTAGTCCAGAAGGATATTGATGCCGATAAAGGGTTGGCATCAAAACGAAAGCTCTTAACTGTTGCGTCTTTGATTCTGATGGCTTTGGCATTTTCCGGTGCCAAGGTGGAAGAGGCGAATACTTTTTTGGTCAAACTCAGTTTTGATAACCAAGAAGGCATTCCGCTCTTACTCGCAACCTCCATCGTATTTTTAATGCTCCGCTACTACAACTACGCCCAACCTTATCATGAGCGACTGTATCGTATTTGGACGAAGCGGATGCTTGGTATGCCTCCGTTTTACTACAGCGATGATCCGTTTGACGGGGTGGAAGGGGATATTTCCGCGCTCAGGTTAAAAACTCGCATAGACCCTGATGTTGAGTGGAGCAAAATTTCAATGCGATTTAGCTGCAAATTGATATATCGGCGATATGTTCGCTTCGAGTGGTGGGATGGATATGGTGACCATCGGGAAGATGTAGATGTTAATTTCCGGAAGTATTGGAAATACGAGTTGAAATATCAGTTTGAAAGCTTGAGCAAGCATCGGGAAAATTTAGATATTATTGCGCCATATATTGTCGGGGTGGTTGCTTTGTTGAGCTATGGCTACCGTTGGGTGTATTTGACCTAGCGACAGCGTTCATAAATTCAAATCTTATCCGGCCTAAGAGCAAGCATTACAGCATAATAAAATAGGGATAAAAAATGACTAAAAAAATCTTAGAGGCACACGAGTTCCCTCTAGATGAGAGGATCTACTGGGACAGGCGCGGCTAAAATACAAAAATGCCGATAACAGCCGCCGCGCGTACGGGGCGAATATCGATACCATTGACAACCACGTGGCTGAAAAATATACTCCAAAAATATTAAAGCAACACTTGTGTAATTGAGCTAGAATTAGCCCTATGACAATATTTAACGCAGCAAAACCACTCAAATCGACGCCTTTTTCGGACTTTTTCCGCAATGCCTCTTCACGCGAGAAGAATAAGGTGTATCGCCAAGTGCTTAAACGCGCTACCGAGCGCCAGCAAGCGGTAATGGCAAAGGCCAAGGCTAATAGAGCGGCTGAGGCAGAGGCTTAATATTACGGCGCACACAGTCAAAACAAACAGTTAAAAACCAAAAAGGCTACCTAAACGGTGGCCTTTTTTGTGCCTAGCGTTTACTGTTTGCTTATAACGGTAGTGCTTAGCTGGCGCTGTTTTATAAAACTATGTGTGCGGTTGGTAAGACGCTAAAGCGAGTGTAAAAGGAGTGTGCAGTGCTAAATACCAACGAGTTAACTTTTGCCTTGGGCCGTGGCTGGCGCAAGCGCAACCTAGCCCAGTGCTTTGAGGATACGCCAATTGTGCAGACGCTGTCTGCACAATTGAGCCGGAGCCATTTCACATTATTGAGTGCTATAGAAGGCGCCATTACCCACAAGGAAGCCCACTATGAGTAAGGCTAATGAGCAGACATTTCAAAATGACATGATCAATCAGCTCGTCGCTAACGGTTGGCTGCTTGGCCAGCCGGCAGGTTATAACCGCGAGCTGGCGCTGTATGAAGAGGACTTACTGGGCTTTGTAAAAGACACCCAAGATACCCAGTGGCAAAAGTTTACAGCGCTTTACCCCAATGCACCCGAGCAAACGTTTTTAGCGCGCGTGGCCACGCAATTAAATAAGGCGCTGTCGAGCAGTGATAGCCATGCCACCAATAGAGCAATGCGTACCTTTGGCACTTTGGGTGTACTGCGCCACGAGCTGCGCGACCGTGGTACGCGCTTTAGCTTGTGCCAGTTTAAACCCGAGCACAACCTTAACCCCGATACTTTAGCGCGCTATAAACAAAACCGTTTACGCGTAGTGCCCGAGCTTACGTATTCGCCCTGGGCCACAGAGCATGAGCTCGCCGCAACGGGCAAAAAAGCCAAAGCTTGGCGTATTGACTTGGTACTGTTTGTGAATGGCTTGCCGGTGGCTACGCTAGAGCTTAAAAGCGAATTTAAGCAAGCTGTGCAAAATGCCATTACACAATACAAAACCACACGCTTTGCCATAGACCCCGCCACTAAAAAGCCCGAGCCGTTACTGAGTTTTAAACGCGGTGCGTTGGTGCATTTTGCCGTTAGCCAGTACGAGGTGTACATGGCGACAAAACTAGAGGGCCAAAGCACCTTCTTTTTGCCTTTTAACAAAGGCACCCAAGACGGCGGTGCGGGTAACGATACGCCCAACGATAAAAACCGTTATGCCACCGATTATTTATGGAACAAGGTATTACAGCCCGATAACCTTTTAAATATTGTTGCCCGTTTTGTGCATTTACAAATCGAAGATAAAGAGGACTGGGAGGGCCGGCAATATAAAAAAGAAACCTTGATCTTCCCGCGTTACCACCAGTGGGATGTGGTCAATAAACTGGTTAATGCCGCCCGCCTTGAAGGCCCAGGCCATAAATACCTTATACAACACAGCGCAGGCTCTGGTAAATCTAACTCTATTGCGTGGTCGGCGCATCAGTTATCCAGTATTTATACGGCCGAGGGCAATAAGCTGTTTGATTCGGTTATTGTGGTAACCGATAGAACCGTGCTGGATGATCAGCTACAAGAAACCATTTCGCAATTTACCTCGGTAGAGGGGGTGGTTGGGCGCATTAATCGCAACGAAGGCGATGGCTCTAAATCAGAAAAACTCGCTAGCGCGCTAGAGCATTCACAACCCATTATTATTGTAACCATTCAAACCTTCCCGCATGTTTTAAAAGCCATCGAAAACAGTGTAAGCCTAAAAGAGCGCAATTATGTGGTAATTGCCGATGAAGCCCACAGCTCGCAAACCGGCAGCACCGCACGCCAGTTAAAAGAGGTGCTAATGATTGATGGGCAAGATGCCGAAGAGCTCTCGACCGAAGATATTTTGGGCGCAGCTGTTGCCGCACGCCGCAAAGCTACAAACCTGAGTTATTTAGCCTTTACCGCAACACCTAAAACCAAAACCTTAGAGTTGTTTGGCCGCCTACCGCAACCTACGCAAGCGCCCTCTAAAACCAATAAGCCCGCCGCCTACCATGTGTACACCATGCGCCAAGCGATTGAGGAGGGCTTTATTTTAGATGTATTAAAAAATTATACCAATTACAAAGTGGCCTATAACCTTGCGGTAAAAATGCAAGGCGCCGATCAAGAGGTCGAAAGTAAAAAGGCCAAAGTTAAGCTTAACCAATGGGTGCGCCTGCACGATTACAACATCAGCCAAAAAGTGCAGGTGATTGTGGAGCACTTTATCGATAACGTTATGGGCTTGCTGGGCGGCCAAGCTAAAGCGATGGTGGTAACAAGCTCGCGCAAAGAGGCGGTGCGCTACAAGCTGGCCTTCGATAAATATATTGCCTCAAAAAAAGGCGAGCAAAAAGTATTTGCGATGGTGGCTTTTTCGGGTGATGTGGCCTTTAGCGATAAAGACCCAGGCTGCGAAGCCATAGTGGGCGATACGTTTACCGAAGCGAGTATGAACCCCAATTTAAAAGGCCGCGATATGCGCAAAGCCTTTGATAGCAATGATTACCAAGTGATGATTGTGGCCAATAAGTTTCAAACGGGTTTTGATCAGCCTAAGCTGTGCGCTATGTATGTCGATAAAAAATTGGGCGGCGTTGAGTGCGTACAAACGCTATCGCGGTTAAACCGTACCTGCCCGGGCAAAGCCGAAACCGGCACCTTTGTGTTAGACTTTTTTAACGAGCCGCAAGATATTCTAGAGGCCTTTCAGCCGTATTATCAAACGGCCGAGCTAGCCGATATCTCGGACCCCGATTTGGTGTTTGATTTATTTGATAAGCTGCGCGCCGCCGGTATATTTTTGTGGCACGAGGTAGAGCAATTTTGTGAAGCGTTTTTTGTAAAAAGTAAAAGTAACGCGGCAATCGCCAATATTTGTAAGCCTGCTGTCGAGCGCTGGAATGTACGTTATGTATCGGCTAATACCGAGTATGCCAACACCAAAGCGATGTTTGAGCGCACCAAACGCACCCATGATGCGGTGCTCATTGCCAACGCCGAAAACACCTTTAAAGACAGCAAGCAAGAAAAAGACGCACTGGATATTTTTAAAAAAGATTTAGGCACCTTTGTGCGCTTTTATGAATTTATGTCGCAAATTGTAGATTACGATAATAAAGAACTCGAAAAGCTCAGCCTGTACGCCCGCAACCTGCGCCCAATGCTGCGCGATATTACACCCGAAGAAGAAGATATTGATTTAAGCCATGTCGAAATGAGCCACTACCGGCTCTCTAAAATTCGCCAGCAAGATATTCACATTAAAGCCAATACCGCCGATTACAAGTTAGAGCCTGGCGACAGCCTAGGCACCGCTAAAGCCAAAGATCCAAAAGAAGAGTTTTTATCGCATATTGTACGGCGCCTAAACGAGCTGTTTATTACCGACGAACTTACCGAAGCCGATATGGTGAACTATGCCCATACCGTCAAAGATAAAGTCCAAGAAAACACCGTGGTTATGCAGCAAATGGATAACAATACTGCCGAACAAGCCATGCTAGGAGACTTTCCGCAAGCGGTTGATGATGCGATATTAAGTAGCAGTGACGCGCAGCAAAACCAGATGATGCAATTATTAAGCGACCCCAGCAAAAGCCGTGATTTTATGCGTATTGTTTTTGACTTAATTATCCAAGAGCGCACAGCGCACTTATCGCCCTAGTTATAGCCATAGCCATAACTAGAGCCACAACCGTCACAATGCAAGGCCTTAAAATGCAAAGTCGGGGTTTAGGGCGCGATCTACTGGGGCAGGCGTGACTAAAAGAAAATGACACCAAGCTTTATAACCATCGTGTCGCCACGCCAAAATAATCGCTAATAGCGCATTCATTTAATAAAAAGCATTAAAGAGTCCAAGCCAATAACGTGGGGTTATTGGCTTGGGCAGGGTTTATGGTGGCTGGATATTAAGCGAGGCTTGGGTGTGTCAGCGATGCAGCTCTTACCGCCCTGCCTTGCCGCATGCGCCCACCTTCGGGATCGTCTTACACTAAAAGCACGCCAGACGGTCATCCTCGACGGATCGGGAAGAGCATGTGATATGCGAAAAACGTCTAAGAAAAGTGTATCACCAAGTGCTACACTTTAGACTAATGACAAAAGGCAGCCAATGCGAGTATTTAAAAACAAGGCGTTCTCTAAATGGGCAAGCAAGGAAGGCCTGGGAGATAAGACCCTGCTTGCAGCGGTTGACGAGATAGTGCGCGGCCTGATCGATGCAGACCTAGGCGGTCACGTAATCAAAAAGCGTGTGGCATTGCCCGGAAGAGGTAAGAGCGGTGGAGTTAGGACTTTGCTTGCTTACAAGATCGGAAATAAAGCGTTCTTCGTGTATGGCTTTGCCAAGAATGCCCGTGCCAATATCAGCGCTGACGAGTTAAAGGCATTAAGACACTTAGCCAAAGAATTGCTGGAATACAGTGATAAAGCATTAATCAAAGCCCTTAAGCACGGCGCGTTAACCGAGGTAGAAAACGATGGATAAATCGATCTTAGATATGGTTCATGGCAGCGCTAAAGACTTGCATGCCGCTGGCGTAATGAAAGAAACCACGCTGCGCGAGTTCGATGCTTTATGTTTGCCACCCGTGAAAGAGTACTCAGCCGTACAAATCAAGCGTATCCGCACCCGAGTAAAAGCAAGCCAAGGCGTGTTCGCCGCTTACCTGAACACCAGTAAATCCACGGTTCAAAAGTGGGAGCAAGGCGCCAAAAGGCCGAATGGCCCATCGCTCAAACTTCTTAATTTAGTGGCTGAAAAGGGCTTGGAAGTACTGGCCTAACCCCCCAAAAAAAGGCAATGCGATACATACCCTGCTGGGCTTAATTTGCTTGACCGTTGCTTGACTGGGCAGGCCTCCTCAGCCAAAGATAAAATATAACATACTGATTTCAAAGGATATTTATATCTTAATTTGCGTGACTTTTAGGGCCAAACAGCTGAGTAAGGATATGTAAGCTTAAGCATAACTATTCAGCCGAACCACCAAACCCCTCTTAACAGGGATGCTGATGGATCTTCAAAATGCAAAGTCGGGGTTTAGGGCGCGTAGGGGGTAGCCGCTAAAGTGTTTGCTTTGGCGCATAACAACGTGTGTGCTGATATTGCTAACAGAGGGGCATTCGCGGATGAGTTCGTCGGTCAGCTCGATGTAGCGGGTCATGCTGGAACAGGCAAAGCGAATAATAAAATCGCTGGCGCCAGAGACCGTATAGGCTTCTAAGACTTCGGGCATTTGGTTAACGGTGTGCTCTAGCTGCCTAAAGCTGTCGGGCGAATGACTGGACATGGACAATGCCGCAATGCATTGCAGTGGCGAGCACAATCGCTCGACATTAATACTGCCGTGAAAGCTATTGATCCAGCCGTTTTCAATTAAACGCTGCAAGCGCTGGTGACAAGCGCTCGGCGACAAGCTAACCGTTTCGGCAAGCTCGCGGTTGGTAATACGCCCGTCGCGTTGCACAGTATCAAGAATACGTAAATCGGTGCGATCAAAATGTTCAGACATCTTTATTGGCATAACGCATGGCGGCCCAAGGTAATAGTAACGCTATTAAAAGGTGCATACGTTACATCATAATGCGGTGTTTTTCATAATTTAAATATCCGCATGTCTACCTAGGCCGCACGACAAGGCGCTATGGGGGCACAGCGCCTTCTATTAACACCTCTTTAACACCCTCTATTGACGCCTTATTTAGCGTCTTCTTTGGCCATCTTATTTAAGAATGTCGAGTGAACGCTCAATGGCTGAGACTACGGTATCTAATTGCTCGCATGAAATGGTCAATGGCGGTGAAATAGCCAGTGTAGCAACCGACGGCAATGGCCGTACAATCACGCCTAGCTCGCGTACTTGAGCGGCCGCTTGTTGCGCCCATTTTGCTTTGGGGTCGGGTAATTGGCCGCTCTTTTTGTCGGTAACCAGCTGTACACCAGCCAATAAGCCACGCCCACGAATCTCACCCACTAACGGGTGACCGGCAAGGGTATCGTGTAGTTTTTGGTGTAAGTAAGCGCCGTTTGTACGCGCTTGCTCGACTAAGCCTTCGCGCTCGATGATTTCGATATTGGCTAAAGCCACCGCAGAGCCTACCGGGTGACCACTATAAGTATAACCGTGTGCAAAGTTACCAAGCTTGGCTGAGCCCTCTTTGAGCACCTCCCAGATGGGGTCGCTAATAAAAGCGGCTGACATGGGGAAGTAACCGCTGGTTAAGCCTTTGGCGGTACTGATCATATCCGGTTCTATGTTTAACTCGGTCGAGCCAAACCAGCTGCCTAAGCGGCCATAGCCACACACCACTTCATCGGCGATCAGTAAAATATCGTTGGCGCGCAACAACTTGCCCAATTGTGGGTAGTAATCGGCGGGCGGCTCAATAATGCCACCGGCGGCGTGTATGGGCTCGGCAATAAAGGCTGCGATGTTGTCGGCGCCTTCACGCTCGATAAGGTCGCTCACATTTTGAATCAGACGTGAGCAAAAGGCTTGTTCGGTTTCGTTTTCGAGGCCGCGAGTATAAAAATGCGGGCAATCGGTACGCAATACAAAATCCATAGGCAGCGGGAAGGCTTTATGGAAGCCACCCAGCCCGGTCAAGCTAGCCGTGCTGATCGAGGTGCCGTGATAAGCTTGCTCGCGCGCAATCACTTTAACTTTGTTCACGTTGCCGCGCAGGTGATGGTAATGCCACGCAATTTTGACGAGCGTATCGTTGGCATCACTACCGCCGCTACCAAAAAAGACTTTGCCCATAGCGCCAGGCGCATGGTGAATAAGCCTTTCGGCGAGGGCGACTTGCCAGGGGTTAGAGGCGTTACTAAAGGTGTGGTAAAAACCTAATTGCTCGGCGCTGGTGGCCATGGCTTGGGCCAGCTCACTCCGGCCATAGCCAGCATTCACACACCACAAACCCGCTACAGCATCCAGATACTGGCGGCCATCGGCATCCACTACATCACAACCTTTACCAGAAACCATCATTTGCGGGCCATTTTCACACAACGCAGTGATAGAGGAGGCAGGGTGCAGGATCAGCTTAGGATCCATGGCGATTAATTCACTCAGTGATTGTTTCATTGCGATCTCCTAGACCTACTTTTGGTTATTCAACACTACAAATTATAGAGACAATCGACAAAATCAAATTCGAAACTCACCACCACTGGAAAAACTTTATCCGGTTAAAGCCTGTAAAAATTCCCCTTCCTTCGATGCGCAATCGCTACCCGGCCAAATAAAGCTTATTGGGACGTAACTATTTAGCTCAGCTGATAAACCTCACCTGATAGGGTGCTGATGGATTATTTTCTGGGCATTTAAGCGCCGGGCCTTGCAGGGAAAGCAAGGGTTAGACAGTGCAGGAGCACACTGTCGAGAGCGCTTATATAGCGACCGCCCCAGCATGGATGCGTGGGGGTAGACTTTGCAGGAGCACAAAGTCGCAGATGGCTTGAGCGGCCCAGCAAATGATTCATTAGCACCCAATTTCGGTAACTCTGAATAGTTACATTAGGGCAAGGCCAATCACAGCCCTACCGAATATTGTTCGACAAAGGCATTCCAAAAGAAAAGCACATTCGGCTTGGCCATAGGCATACTTTTGGCTAACTAAGCTTATGGCACCGGTTACCACTAACATGCAGCGTTATCATTGCACAGTGTTGCGATGATGCAGCGTTGCTATGATTCAGTATTGCTATGATTCAGTGTTGATATGACACTCATACTTTTAAGTGGTGGCTATACACAATTCGACTCATTAAGGCATAAATTCAATATGAATGAACAGCAGCGCCAATTAATAGAACCCATTAATGCGTGGCAAGAAGCCATGCTCAAACACACCATACAGGCCTGTGATATTAACTCCGGCTCGTATAACCGTGAGGGTATCGCTGATGTGATCACGTATTTTGATCAGTTGTTTGCTGATATTTGCGATCAGCAGCAACGCATTACTTTGCCGCCGCTGCAATCGATTAATAACCAAGGTGATGTACTCGAGCAGCATACCGCTGAGGCCGCGCTCTACCACATTAGGCCAGAGGCCCCGATACAAATTTTATGTACAGGCCACACCGATACTGTATTCCCTAAAGAGTCTACCTTTCAAACCTGTTGGCAAGAAGGCGACCGTTTGCGTGGCCCGGGTGTCGCCGATATGAAAGGCGGATTAGTGGTGCTATACCACGCGTTAAAAGCCATACACCAATCGCCTTTTGCCGAGCAATTAGGCTTTACTATTTTATTATCACCCGATGAAGAAATTGGCTCGCCGCGCTCTGCCGAGCATTTAGTGCATTGGGCTAAAAAGTGCGATGTAGGTATGGTGTACGAGCCTTCTTTAGAAGACGGTACCTTAGCCGGCGCACGTAAAGGCAGTGGTAACTTTGATGTTGTGGTGCAAGGCAAAGCCACCCATGCAGGGCGCGACTTTTTTGGTGGCCGCAACGCTATTGTGGCCGCCGCCAATATATCGCAGAAACTTGCCGCGCTCAGTAATAAAGAGACAGGCATTACCGTAAACATTGGCCGTATTGATGGCGGTGGCCCCGTTAACGTGGTGCCCGACAATGCCGTTATTCGCTTTAATGTACGTATCGAGCAGCCCGAACAGCAGCAACCCATACTCGAGGCCATACAGGCGGTTATCCAAAACACTGCAGGCGAACATGATGTGACAGCCGAGCTGCATGGCCGCTTTGGACGCCCACCTAAGCCGATGGATGCCAAACATCAAGCGCTTTTTGAGCAACTTAAGCATTGTGGCGAATTAATGGGTATCCCTATTGGTTGGCGTAGTACGGGCGGTTGCTGTGAGGGCAATAACCTTGCGGCTGCAGGCCTACCCACTATCGACACATTAGGTGTACGCGGTGGCGCCATTCACAGTGAAGACGAATTTATGTGTATCGACAGTTTTGTAGAACGCGCGCAATTAAGCGCTTTATTAATGTCACGTATGCCCGACTTTTTAAACCCCAAGCCCTAAACCCGACCTTCTAAAACCTAGCCGAGCCAATAAGGACCTTTATGTTAATTATTAGACCCGTAGCACAACGTGATTTAGAGGATTTATTACAGCTTGCGCACAAAGCCGGGCAAGGCATGACATCACTGCCCCCTTGTGCCGAAACACTCCAGCGCACCATTAATAAGTCTCAAGCCAGCTTTGATTCACTCACGCCGCGCGCCGAAGATTACTTTTTGTTGGTGTTAGAAGATTTAGACATTCACAAAGTGGTGGGTACAGCTGCTATTTATGCCCGCACCGATTCAAAGCAGGCTTTTTATGCGTACCGCGTGATGCCGGCTATTCATTACTCGCATTCACTCGGTAAAGAAGTCCGCTCTGACGTGCTGCACTTAGCCAACGACTATACCGACTGCTCGGAAGTGGGCACCTTATTTGTTGACCCCGATTATCGCGGTAATGGGCATTGGCTCGCTAAAGCACGCTATTTATTTATGGGCGTATTCAGAGAGCGCTTTCATAGCCATGTCGTCGCAGAGCTAAGAGGCTGGCTCGATGACCAAGGCAAAAGCCCTTTTTGGGATGCCATTGGCCAGCACTTTTTTGAAATGAGCTTTGATGAAGCCGACCGCTTGTGTGCCACAGGCACCAACCAGTTTATTACCGAGCTCATGCCCAAGCACCCTATTTATACCCGGCTTTTATCCGAAGGGGCCCAAGCCGTATTGGGCAAGCCCCACCAAGATGGGCGCAGAGCTTTACAGCTGTTGGTGGACGAGGGTTTTGAAAATGAAAACTTTATCGATATTTTTGATGCCGGCCCTATGCTGCGCGCCAAAATTGATAACTTAACCAGCGTCAAAGCCATTAAAAAAGGCCCCGCAGCATCGTCATCTTCTTTGGCCGCTGAGACAACAGGTACTGCAACACCCGAGAAGACAACACCCGAAACAGCAACACTGACGCCTCAAATTGTTATGACGGGGCAATTAAATGATCTACGGGTTATCAAAACCCACGTAACTTATGCTAATAGCAGCGACAGCACAAATAATAACGAGGCCACGATTGAGCTGGCCCCGTCGGCGCTAGATGCACTAGGCATTCAAGCGGGCGACCTTATTTACACCATTGATCGCTCTTAGCTTTTATCACTAGAGCGCTTTTAAAAGAGTGATTACACAAGAGAGTATAAAATGGGCGATGTAATACAAAACAATGACGATACACAAAATGCATGGGCACAAGGCTCTTACATTAATGCAACCTGGCTTGATGGCGTAGGTAAACCTTTAGCCTCAATAGACCCAGCAACGGGCGAGAGCGTTTGGCAGGGGCACAGCACCACTGACACCCAAGTTACCGAGGCGGTTGCCGCTGCGGCTGCCGCACAAACACCTTGGCAAGCGCTAGGGCTTGATGCCAGAAAAGCGATTATCGAGCGCTTTGCCGCCGAGCTTACCGCCGAAAAAAACCCACTCGCCGAGCTTATTTGCCGCGAAACTGGTAAGCCCCACTGGGAGGCCTTAGCCGAAGTTGACGCCATGATCGGCAAAATTGCCATTAGTATTGATGCACAACACCAACGCGCAGGCAGCGCGCAGGCAGGCCAAACAGCCATTGCCCATCGCGCCCATGGTGTGATGGCGGTATTTGGACCGTACAACTTCCCAGGGCATTTACCCAATGGCCACATTGTGCCGGCCTTATTGGCCGGCAATACCGTTGTGTTTAAGCCTAGCGAGCACACACCTTTAACCGCCGCCTTTACCGTTGAGCTATGGTTGCGCGCCGGCTTGCCAAGCAATGTCATTAACCTCACTCAGGGCGAGCGCGAAACCGGCGCAGCCCTTGCTGCGGCCAATATTGACGGCTTAT
Organism: uncultured Pseudomonadales bacterium; assembly: GCA_947494095.1. Lineage (GTDB taxonomy): Bacteria > Pseudomonadota > Gammaproteobacteria > Pseudomonadales > Cellvibrionaceae > Marinagarivorans. The sequence goes on along the minus strand of CANLTI010000001.1, from coordinate 67,961 downwards.
TATTTACCGGGTCATCGGCCACAGGTAAGCATTTACACCAGCAATTTGGTGGCCGCCCAGAAGTGCTTTTGGCCTTAGAGATGGGCGGTAATAACCCGCTTATTGCCAGCGATATCACCTCGATAAACACCGCCGCTCAGCACATTGTAAGCAGTGCTTTTATCAGCGCCGGCCAGCGCTGTACGTGCGCGCGCCGCCTTATTTTGGTCGAAAACGACACCACCGATGCGCTACTCGATGCCGTATTAGCACTGGTCGATAAATTTATTATTAGCCCCTGGCAAGCAACGCCAGCCCCTTTTTATGGCCCGGTCATTCATGCGCAAACAGCTACCCAGTTACAGCAAGCGCAAGCGCAACTGGTGGCCTTGGGCGGTAAAGCGTTACGCACTATGGCACCTTTAGCCTTGGGCGAGTGTTTTTTAAGCCCCGCCGTCATTGACATGACACACGCCAAACCCGCGCCAGATATGGAGTGGTTTGGGCCGCTGTTGCAAGTGTATCGCGTGGCAACCATCGACGATGCCATACGCATGGCCAACAACACCCAGTATGGCCTAGCGGCAGGCTTGCTCAGCGATGACAAAAGCGAGCAAACACAATTTATGAACAGTATTCGCGCAGGCGTTATTAGCATTAATAAGCCCACCGCCGGCGCATCAAGCCGCTTGCCCTTTGGCGGTATTGGTGCCAGCGGCAATCACCGTGCCAGCGCCTTTTATGCCGCCGATTATTGTGCGTGGCCACAAGCGATGTCGATCGGTGACAACACCGACCAACAAGACGCGCCACCATTGCGAGGAATACAATCATGAGTACCGTTAACAGCATGAATACAAAAGATGTGCGAGAGGTTAACTTTGACGGGTTAATTGGCCCAACACACAACTACAGCGGCCTGTCTTTTGGTAACCTTGCCTCGGCCCGTAACGCACAATTGTGCTCTAACCCTAAAGCGGCAGCCTTACAGGGCTTGGCTAAAATGCAGCGGTTATTAGCGCAAGGTTACACCCAAGGTTTTATGCCGCCACAGCAGCGCCCTCAATTAGAAACTATGCGCCAGCTAGGCTTTACCGGTAGCGACCAGCACATTATTAATCAGCTGTACAAACGCGACCCTCGGTTGCTATCAATGGTGTACTCGGCCTCGCCGATGTGGGCTGCTAATGCCGCGACCGTTACCCCTTCAACCGATAGCGGTGATGGCTTGGTGCACTTTACCCCAGCCAATTTATTAACCACACCCCATCGCGCAATGGAAGCGCAAGCCACCACACATAGCTTGCGCACCCTATTTAATAATGCCGAGCACTTTAAGGTGCACGCCCCGCTGCCTAGCAATAATTTATTTGCTGACGAAGGCGCCGCTAACCATTCGCGTTTGTGCCAGCATTATGGTGAGCGTGGCGTGGCGATGTTTGCCTATGGCCGCGACGGTATTGAATCTGGCGATCAGCCCTCGCGCTTCCCGGCCCGCCAAACACGGCTCGCCAGTGAGGCGGTGGCCCGCAGCCATGGCGTCAATGATGATTACGCACTGTTTTGCCGACAACACCCCATCGCTATCGATACCGGTGCTTTCCATAATGATGTGGTTGCCGTGGCCAATGGGCCGGTCTTGTTCTTTCACCAATTGGCCTTTGCCACCGAAGACTTTGCCGCCGTTAAGCAGCAATTGGCCGAGCGGTTCGCGTTTATGCCTTTATCGGTCAACCACAAAGATGTGCCCTTAGAAGACGCCATTAAGAGCTACTTATTTAACAGCCAACTATTGGCAGCGCCTAATGGCGATATGACTAAAATGCATCTTATTGCGCCCTCTGAATGCGCCGAAAACACTGCCGTTAGCCAATACTTAAACACACTCGTGCAAGATGAAAAACAGCCTATTCGCACCATCGAGTTTGTTGATGTACGCGAAAGCATGAGTAACGGGGGTGGCCCAGCCTGCTTGCGTTTACGTGTGGTATTAAATGAGCAACAGCGCGCAGCCGTCAACCCAGCCTTTATGCTGACCGAAGCCAAAATTACTGCTTTAGAGCAGTGGGTTAAAACGCATTATCGCGATAGGCTATCACCTGAAGATTTAGCCGACCCTAGCTTTTATACCGAATCATTAGAGGCGCTTAATGCGTTGACCGGTTTATTGCAACTCGACAAGTTTTACCCCTTTCAAAACACCAGCGCGATCTAACAATCATACCCACGCTATGGCTCTGTGAGCCATAGCGCATGACGCCATATTTAAACATGGTATAAAGCCTAAAAATGCGTATCAGATTTTTTTGTAGTGCCAAAAAATATTTGCACATCCCAATAATGTTTTACATGCCAATAGCATTTAGTGCGCCACTTAAAAATACCGCAGTACAATAAAAAAATAACGCATGCGCTATCAATATCTCTATTTTTACGAATACAATATTTTTGCGTGCGCTATTAACAAGCGCTGTACAAGCTTAAATATAAGTTTAAATACAAGCCTACAAGGCAACTTAATATCCTTATTTTGTAACTATTCAGAGGTGCGGAAATCGGGCATTTGCTGGGCCGCTCAAGCCATCTGCGACTTTGTGCTCCTGCAAAGTCTACCCCACGCATCCATGCTGGGGCGGGCGCTATATAAGCGCTCCCGGCGCTTAAATGCCCAGAAAATAACCCATCAGCACCCTGTTAAGAGGGGATTTTTGGTTCGGCTGAATAGTTACCTTATTTTTTAGAATTCATCGCGCAGTCAACCCAATAAATGATAGGTTCATACAATCATAAACCCTGCGCAATACAAGGTATGCACTTGGTAAAAAACGCCAGCATTTATATTATTATTAAAAAAAACAGCTAGCAAAAATTAATATATTGAGTTACGTTTATTCCGTCTAGAGTACTAGGTTTTCGTCAATTAATAATACGCTAAAGTGGGTATTCACAAGCGTCAATCAGGTCAAATAATGAAAAACATAATATTAAGCATGTCTATTGCAAGTCTTTTAGGATTAACCGCCTGCGGAAGTGGTGGCGGAGGAAAGGAAAGTGCTGATGATGAAATCGTCTTCAAGCCCACGGCACGTATTGTGTTTGACCCCTCTAATGGCGCTTTATCTATACCTAATGACTTATTATTCCAAGGCACAACCGATGGCACATTAAATTTGCCTGTCAATAACCCCATCGATGGCAGCGATCCGCAAGTTGCGCTCAATGCTTTAGATGGCTGGTCTACGGTTAATCCCTTTTCATTAAAGATTGATTTCCCCGAGGGCCTATCGCTTGCAGCCGACTCGGTCAGTGGTGGTGTAAAGTTATTTGAAGCAACCATGGGCGGCAGCGCCGATGATGAAGAGTGTAAAACCGTTGAGCGAGGGCTCGCCTGTAAAATAGTCGCCGAACTAACCGCCGGCGTTGATTTTATTGCCCAAAAATCGGGCAATAATATTGCCGTTGTACCGCTAAAACCTTTAAAGCCCGCCACCACCTACATACTCGCTTTAACCAATACCTTAAAAGATAATACTGGCGACTCAGTGGGCGCCTCTAGCACCTATGAAATCATGCGCTTAGATGCCAGTACAAAACCTTTAAGTACTGGCAGCGCAGCAGCACTACAAGGGCTAATCAACAGTTTTGAAAAAGTGGTAGTTAATGAGGGTGTTGATGCTGACAGTCTTATTTACACCATGGCCATGACGACGCAATCGACCACCCAAGTACTCAATACCTTAAAAGGCTTAATGGCCGCTGACTTAGCGCAAGGCGGTTTGCCGCCCGCAATTAATATCGAGCCTTCTACCGTTACGGTTAATGATGTATTTGTCTCGCAAGGCCTCGTATTACCTGAGCCGCTGCAAGCGCTTTACGCGACAGCCAATTACCATACAGGTGATGTGACTTTACCTTATTATTCTGCTATTCCTAGTGTCGCAAACCCACAAGCTCCCATCAATAGCTGGTGGCAATCACGCTGTGATTCGGGCGCTATACTAGCGGGCTTAGCCGCACAAGATGCAACAGCAATACCAGAGGGTCCTTTAGATGATAATGATGCCTTTTGTATGGCTGCAGGCTTACGCGATTTGAGCAGTGAATTACCCTTAGATACCGAGCGCCACTTAACTAAATTTAGCCCCATCCCTATGCCACAAAGCGATAGCGATAACCCTAATATTTCGCACCCTGGCGATATTAACGTGCAAATGACCACGCCCAAGGTATCGGCCGAAACAGATGCCGTTCGCAACAGCTACGGGTTACCGCCTTTAGTCGAGCCCGCTAATGGTTGGCCAGTGGTTATTATGCAACATGGCATTACCTCTAAAAAAGAAGACATGTTGGTGATGAGCGGTATTTTATCGACTTTTGGTTTTGCCACTGTTGCTATTGACCACCCGCTGCATGGCAGTCGCGGTTTCGACTTAGACCCATCAAACCCAGGTGATGAAATTAACGCCTCAACGGTTTCGGCAACTCACTACATGAATTTGGGCAGCTTGCTAACCACCCGCGATAACTTGCGTCAAAGCACCTCTGATATTCTCGGTTTACGCCTAGGGCTTAATGCCGTAGACGGTGCCAAAATCGACCCATCAGAAGTGCATTATTTAGGGCATTCACTCGGCGGCCTTACAGGTATCAATTTTGTTGCTATCGCTAATGCGCCAATCAACCCAGCCGTAGATGATATGTTTAAAGTAACGTCGACCTCTTTCGCGATGCCCGGCATTATGGTCGCATGGTTTTTGTTAGAATCTGGAGGTTTTGGGGACATCATCAAATCAAGTTTAGCATTTGCGCAATCAGAAGATTTCCAAAAATTTGTGGCCATCCAATATACCAACCCTACCGAAGCTGAGCTAACAGATGCTTACCGAGATTTTTATGCGGGCTTAAATGCCGAGCAACAAGCCGGTTTTAATGATCTATTTGCGCAGTTTATTTATGCCGCGCAAACAGTCGTCGGCTCGGGTGACCCCATCAGCTATACGGCGCAACTGGCCAGCACTCAAACACCAACTCACTTAATCGAAGTTGTGGGTGATGATGCCGACAACCTTTCTGATCAAGTAGTGCCCAATACCTTAACAGTTTCACCGATTGGCGGTACCGAGGGCGCTATTGCCTTGCTAGACCTGCCTGGTGTTAGCACAACCACTGCAGGCTCAGGTGCTGTTAGGTTTTTAAATGGTCATCACAGCTCTATTTTATCACCGGTGACTCGCGCTGAATCGCCAGATCCAGCGCTCAGTCGCGACGCAACCCAAGAAATGCAAGCACAAGTGGCAGCCTTTTTTGCCAGTAAAGGTCAAAAAATTACTGTGACCAATGAGGCCGTTGTCAAGTAAGTGACAGGCCATAGCGTGTAAACTTAAAAGCCCTGTAACGACAAACTACAGGGCTTTTTTTATACCTGCTATAACGACACGCTGCTATTATTTACAATAGTACGCAATGTTCACGCCCCTGAAAATGAAAAGCCGCCACCAAAGAATACTGCATAAAGCTGGCGCAGGTCGTAAGATAATCTTTAATCCAATACTGTACACGCTCGGTAATCTCGGCATCGTTTTCTAACCGCATAAACTGGCATCGAATGACTTGAGGGGCATCTTGGGTTTTACTGCTGTCGGTGACTAGCACCTTTAATGTTGCTGCATCATCAAACCACTCAAATAAAAGATACAGCGAATCATCTTGAATATTGCTCGCCAATAGACTGCACGCTTTTTCGATGCATTGCTCAATAGCAGACTTCATCGCTGGGTGCTCTAAGCTTAGGCATTTTGTATCGTGAATAAGGAGTGTATCTTGAGTCCATTGTAAAAGCATGAGGATACCTATTTATTATCTGTTAATGACATCAATAGGCGGTACCTTACTGTGACTCGATACGTATGACAAATACTCATTTTAGCGCTGTTGGATACCGACTCAAAGTGATATACACTGCCTTAAAGCCGATCATCAATAGACCGTAGCGTACAAAAAGACTTGTAACAGCGCCCTTATGTATACCTGTATCGAGTATCAGCCCCTTCACTTCAGTATTTCATTATTAAATAAGTACCCTAATTTGTGACTAACAATTCCCTTCAGCATTCATCAGGCCACAATAAGGGTCTGCATCCACGTAATCGTCATAAAGAGGGTTATGATTTTGCAGCGCTATGCGCTGCGTATCCTCCGCTTTCAGATCACCTAATACGTACGACATACGGCAATACCAGTATTGATTATGCCGAGCCGGCAGCGGTAAAGCACTTAAATACCGCTTTATTACTCGACGGCTATGGCATTAAACAGTGGGATATTCCCCACGGATTTTTATGCCCCCCCATTCCTGGCCGGGTAGATTATATTCACTATATTGCCGATCTATTAAAGGCAAGCAATCATAATAAAAAGGCTTTTAAATTATTGGATGTCGGCACAGGCGCTAATGGTATTTACAGTTTATTAGCCAGTCAGATCTATGGCTGGGCATGCACCGCTAGCGATATAGACCCTTTAGCACTCGACAATGTAACAACGATATTGGCGAGCAACCCCGCTTTAGAAACCAAAATAACACTGCGCTTACAAGCCCAAAAATCCAAAATATTTACCGGCATAATATTGCCTGGCGAATACTATGACGTAACAGTTTGTAACCCGCCTTTTCATGCCTCATTAGAGGAGGCAGTCAAAGGCAGCCACAGAAAAAGTAAAAATCTTGCCGCCAATCGCCAATCGACCACAACCACCAAAACGCCCACTCTCAATTTTGGAGGTCAAAAAGCCGAGCTGTGGTGTAAAGGCGGCGAAGCAAAATTTATTCGCATGATGATTAAAGAAAGCCTCTTATTTGCCCAGCAATGTCAATGGTTTACAACGCTTGTATCAAAGGCTGACAATGTAGCACCGGCCAAAAAACTCCTACGCAAACAAAAAGCCACTGATATTAAAGAAATCTCTATGCATCAAGGTAATAAGATCACGCGAATATTAGCTTGGCGCTATAGCTAAAACCTATCATTTTTACCTTGTGTGGTTTAAGGGGCGAGGAAAGAATATATGATCCAATAATACTGGCTTTCTACTTTCTCTGCTGCGTTGCTCAAAGCGTTACATACACCAACATGCGCCCCTTTGAGGGCCTTGCCGAGAAAACAGAACCCTACGTCTAATTGGACAAACTATTATTGCCTCGCCCCTAAGAGTTCCATGGTTTTGTTTTAAACAATAGTATATTATTGAATGCGTTATCAAATAGAACGCTGTACAGGCTTTTAGCGATATTAGCCTTACGTTAACGAGAGCCGTTAACCCAGTACAGCCAAGGACAACCTTTTTAGGGTGTACACGATGGATAGTTGTTTATGCGTTAACGGCTAGAGTAGATTAATGAGCCAGTATTACTGACTCATACTCTTTATACCTTCGTTAAGCATAGAGACTCTTTGCTGGCTCATAGTCAATAGTAAATCATGGAATATAAAAAAGTTATAGTGAATGAAAATTATTTATTTGTGCCCTGTTGTTTGCGAGCCTTACGCTGTGTGTTAGCAACCTTTACCTATATTTTAATAACCCTAAAGCTATTGGCTTTTAGTCAACAGGCTATTGCCGAGTTCGCATCTAAAGCCCCTAAGGCAGGCTTGAACTCACTGCGAGATGATGTTGTACGGCTCAAAAGCTATGGCGGCACACAGCTAGACATGATTGGGCAAGTGACCGACATCATCCAAGACCCTACAGGGTTTATTTGGGTATCAGGTAAAAATGGCCTAGCGCGCTGGGACGGCTACCAAACTAAAATCTACCAACATGAGTCCATCGACCCTACATCGCTATCCACTAATTCTTTAAACGATTTATTAATAGATTCACAAGGCGTACTATGGATAGCCAGCTTTTGGGGGCTCAATCGCTATAATGCCAGCAAAGATCGCTTTGAGCGATTTATGTATGATAAAAATAATGATCGCAGCCTAAGCCATAATAGTGTTATCGCATTATTAGAAGATCGTGAGGGCCAGTTATGGATAGCCAGTAGCGGCGGCTTAATGCGCTTTAATAAAGCAACACAAGACTTTGACCGCTTTAAGGCTGAACCGGGCGACCCAACATCTATTGCTGACAATATTATTATCAGCTTAGCTGAAGATGCCAACGGGCACTTATGGCTGGGCGTTAAAAATATAAGTGTCGATATCTTTGACACCGAAAAAAAACATGTTATCGAGCGCTTTACACACAACCCCAATGACCCTTCAACATTAAGTAATAACTTCCCAACCGATATCGCGAGAGATGCTAACGGGGTTATGTGGGTCGGCACCAACTGGGGCTTAAATCGCTATCTAGGCCAAGGGCAGTTTAAACGCTATATGCCTGGTGAAGGTGCGCACAGTTTAGTCGCTGGTAGAATCCAAAAAATACTCTGCCTACCCAGTGGCGAATTATGGCTAGCAACAGGTAACAATGGCATTGCCCGCTACAATCCCAGTACCAACAATTTTAATACTTATTTACATACCAAAGAGGGACGCAATGTTATTGTTGGCACGCTCTACCAAGATGCAAGTCAAGGTATTTGGTTAGGGTTTTCACCTGCAGGTGTTGCGCGTATTGATCGCTACGCTAGCGCTATTTTAAACTATCAGAATGAACCCGGTAATGACAATAGCTTAAGCAATACCGATGTCACCTCTATTGCCGAAGATAAAGCTAAAAACTTATGGATAGGCACACGTCATGGATTAAATTATTTTGATCGTCAAAAAAACATCATATTGCGCCATAATGATAAACAGAATAATAAAGATTATTTTTCCTCGCGAACCATCAGCGCACTGTTGATTGATGATAATGATTTATGGGTAGGTACCATCGGAGGCGGTTTAAGGCGTTACAATCTTACAACACAAGCCTTTCAGCAATTTGTGCCAGAGCCCAACAATCCATTTAGTCTATCGCATCATGATGTATGGACATTGAAAAAAAGTAATGAAGGCGATATTTGGGCCGGTAATGGGGAAGGCGGTATTAGCCGATTAAATACAGCACGCAATGACTTTACGCGTTATTTTTTTAAACCTGCGCACGATGCCATTGCTGCCCCGGCATTAGACTTTCAATTTGATCATCGGGGCGATTTATGGGTAGCCTCTGATGATGGGCTATTTAGGTTACCTAAAAAACACCAGTCATTCGATAAAAAAAATAAAAATTATCGAGAATTGGCCAAATATGATTTTTTTGAGCTGGCAGGACATACTAAAGGCAGTGTCATTAATTTACGTATGCCAATTGTACTTGTTGTAATAGAGGACTCTAACAAAAGAATATGGATTGGCACCGAAGGCGATGGTTTACATTATTGGGATGAAGCCAGTAATACCACGGGTGCCTATCGTATGCGCGACGGCTTGGTACACAATACGGTAGAGTCCATTGTAGAAGACGACAATGGTGATATTTGGGTGGCTACCGGCGGTGGCATTTCACGCCTTAACACACAAACACACCATATTAAAAATTTTACGACCGATAACGGTTTACCCAGTAATATTTTTTCTTCTACTGCTGCTATAAAAACACACAGCGGCGAAGTTGCGTTTGGTAGTGCTGAGGGCTTAACCATTATTAACCCGAAAAAAGTATTTACCAATCATTATATTGCACCTCTTGTGATGACGGGCTTTAAATTATTTAATCAAGAGGTTTTAGTCACCCCGCCCACCATTGATGTCAATAAGTTTAAAGAGCAAAGTACTATTGATGATTACAAAGCACACCTTAAAGACCAAGAGCGTTTAATATCCAACTTCACTTTGGCACAATCGATTACTCAAACACAAGAAATCACCTTAGACTACGATCAAACCGTTATTACTTTTGAATTTGCGTTACTTAACTACGACGTACCCGATAAAAATGAATATGCTTATAAGCTAGAAGGCTTTGATGAGGACTGGTCATATTCTGGCTCAAGGCGCTCAGCTGGCTATACCAACCTTGACTCAGGACGGTATTTACTACGAGTAAAAGCAGCTAACAACGAAGGGATATGGCTCGAAGATGAGCTGACAGTAAGGCTTATTATTTTACCGCCTTGGTGGGAAACTTGGTGGGCTTATTTGCTCTATGTGTTTTTTGGATTAATCGCTATTATTGCTTTTTTGTATCATCAATACGCTAAGCGAAAATCTTTAGAGGCTAAAATATCTCAGCGTACAAAAGAGCTAGAACTAAAAAATGACGAGCTACAAATTGCGTATAAAGTGATGCAAGAAGCTAGTTTTAGCGACCCATTAACGGGGCTTAAAAATAGGCGATATTTTTATAATACGATAGAGACTGATATCTCTAAGGCATTACGCTGTCACTACCTTAAAAATGAACTGAAAGATACTACCGCGATAGATAACAACCTTATATTTTATTTAATAGATATCGATCATTTTAAATCAGTAAATGATACTTATGGTCATAATAACGGCGATATTGTGCTCAAGCAAATAGCTAGAGTACTGGTTAAATTTTGTCGAGGCTCTGACTTGGTTATTCGATGGGGGGGCGAAGAATTTTTAATTGTCTCACGCTATGTATGCCGAGAACATGCCAGCGTATTGGCCGAAAAAATAAGAACAGCACTTGCGAATGAGTTATTTGTATTAGACAGCAAAGAAATTATCAAGCGAACATGCTCTATTGGCTATGCTTGCTTTCCCTTTGATGTAAATTCACCAGATGCGATTAATTTAGAGCAAACAATATCTATTGCCGATTGGTGTTTGTATCGCTCAAAAAATAATGGCCGAAACCGCTGGACAGGCATAAAGCAAAATAACGCAGTCATTACCGACGGTGATACTTTTATCAATTATTTAGATATTCACGAAGCCAAGGGCGAGATTGATATTGATATCGGTATTGATAGTTTAGGGGAGCATACCGAGGCATGTAACGCTTTGAGCAACGCAGCAAAAAAAGTGGAGCATGAGTATATTGGATAATATATTTTTCCTTGCCCCTTAGGTGACTAATGTATCATTTATCCGCCGATAAAACGCTGCCAAGCGATAGGGTAATCTTCGTTGTTTAAAGTCAGCTGCTGTATTAAACCCTCTGGACTATTAATGGCCTCTTGCGAACTCACAGGCAACCCGTGTAATTGCGCGCTACAGGCTACAAGTAAGTGGTGGGCGGTCAGTAGCATCTGCTCATCGGCTTTAGTGGTGGCATCACGTAATCGCTTTAAATAATAGCACCCGTCATGGGCATAAATTTTATCGCCTACAATAGAGTGGCCTAAATGCGCTAGCTGGGCACGTATTTGGTGCTTGCGCCCAGTGTGTAGCTCACACTTAATAATAGAAAATATATGACCATAACTGCCATCGCTAGCGGCTGAAGCGAATGACTTGAGTACTGTAAAATGCGTAGTACTTAGTTTACCCAATTTTTGCCCTGGCAGAGCAATCTGGTCCTCGGGTGTGCAGTACATTTTACAGCGTATAGGGCTATGCTCTTGTGTTGCCAAGCGGCATGTCAATGTATGCTTGCTCCATACAGGCTTGCCCCACACCACGGCGTGATAGGTTTTTTTTTGTAGCAAGCTTTTAAGCTGTGGCTGCCATATTTTTGTACTGTGTTTATTTTTGCCAAAAAGCACTAAACCGGCCGTCTCTAAATCTAGCCGATGCAGTGGCTGTGCTTCAGGTAAATGCAAATCGCGGCGCACCAATGCTGTTAATGTATTGTAAATATTACGCGTAGTGCGCTGTACCGGTAAATTAGCTGGTTTATGCACAACCAGTAATGCCTCGTTTTGCCAGTATAGGCGCCACTGCGTATTCACAGTAGGCTCGGAATATTGATGCAAACTAAATGCGACGACATCGCCCGCTTTTAACAGTGGGTTGCCTGTGATTGGCAAGCCCTGTACTTTAACCGTATCGGCAACCAATACATGAGACCAGCTATCTTTGATCAAAAAAGGAAACTGTAAATCTAAAAAATCATAGAGCGCTATTGCTTGCTGCTTGGCTGTTACTGTCATCAAAAAAGGTGTATTCACTCATGCCAACTGTTGTATAAATAAAAATTAAAGGATACCGGTTTTTAGCCTTTTTAAGTGCTGAGCCCTAGTGTTATGAAATTTTGCTAACCTGTCTTACTCTTATGGCCCTGTTCTTACCCTCCTCATACTAGCTTCTGATGGCCTGATCTGGCATTGGGGGTTAATAAGCGCTGCATCGACTCAACGGCCCGCCTGATATGCTATTTTATATCGAGTCATCATAATATGACGAGCGAATAAGGTGACATATTGGCTAGCCGGTTATCAGCCGCCTTAGATGACTAACATTTGAGCATAATTTACCTTTCCTTTATGATGTGGCGCTTTATTAACCTCTATAAATAGCAGCGTTGTGAATAATGCTGGCTTCAGGTTTTACTTATGCTGTGTTTCCGTTCTTCCTTTTTTGCCTTAAGCCTAACCCTTGCCAGCGTGCTGACCGGGTGCTCTAGCCACCCAAAAAATACTGTGCACTACGATGATGGCCAGCAAATGAATAGCCCCTTTAGGCTTAACTATGCAGGCTACCTACCTTTACAAAATAAAGTGGCCGTGTTTATTAGCCCTAACCAACAAGCCATAGATTGGCAGGTTATTCAGGGCAAGAACAAAGTCGTACTACAAGGCGTCACCGAAGATTACCGCGCAAACGACTTCGCCTCTGGCGATAGCTTTTATCGTATTGATTTTTCAGCGCTGAGCACCGTAGGCAATAATTACCGATTGCGCATTAACGGGTATGAGTCTGCGTTTTTTAGTATTAGCGATGACCCTTACGGCAACTTGAAATACGAATTCTTTGATTACTTTAAAGACCATGAGCGTCGCGGCGATCACTTTAATCGCGCAGTTAATCAATGGACCGATCACAGCGTCACTCTAGACTTTGTGGCTGACGCAGGCGATCAAGGTTACTACCCAGCCAATGCCGCCGAGGCGCAGTGGGCACTTATTAACCTGCTTGAAACCTACCCCAAGGTGAATGAGTATTATCGACAGGCCGGCGATTATAATCAGGTTTACAGCCAGCTCGAGTTTATGAGCCGCCCCATGGATAAAATCATCTTCCCGGGGCAAAAGCTCGCAGCCGCTAAATTTGCAACCTTTACCAATGCGACTTATGCCGCCTGCCCAGGTACATCGGGTAATAGCGGGCCCTGCATTTCTAAGCCAGAAACCAAAGCCACTTTTTCGGTGGCACGTACACTCGCCGCGATGGCGCGTTTGCACCAAAACTACGGCAATACCGCAAGCCGCGATCATCATTACCAGTACGCCAAAATGGCCTTACACAATGCACAGCAAACACCTTTTATATGCATTACCCCCAAAGATGTAGGCGGTGAAGGCGGCTACTACCCCAATAATGATAACTGGAGCTTATGGCGCGACCCTCGCAGCCACCGCGACCCTTGTGCTGACGGGCCCATTGCCGACCCCAAAGACAACAATGTTAACGACGATCACTATGCTGCCTTAGTCGAGCTATATTTGGCTGCATTGGCGCTAGGTCACTCCGCCGATGCCGAGCACTTAAAAACACAAGTCGAAGCACATGACCATCACTTGCGAGTCGATAGCTTCTTTTTTGGCGCCGTCTCGACCGAGGCGACTATTTCGCTACTCACTCACAAGCCTAAAGGCATGGACTTAACAGCAGCCTACCAAAACATAACGACATTTGCTGATACTGTTTTGCGCAATCAGCAAGTGGGTTACCCCGGTGTCACACTCAATGTACGGTCTGAAGATTGGAATTCTAACGACAACGACAATAAAGATAATAACTTTCGTTGGGGCTCTAACCGCATGCAGTTAAATGATGCGCGTATTTTAATGGTGGCCGCTGATATTCGTTATGCCCAAGGCGCTTATCAGCAGGCTGCCAATTATACGAATGGCGTTTTGCGTGTACTTGATCAAATATCAGGAACAAATGCCGTGGCTTTGGCCATGTATACCGCAGAGAATTTTACGCAGATTGAACACGCCGTCACGCGTACACATGATGCATTAGTCGGTGATAACGTTGATGGTAAGTTAGCGTTGGGCCCCAACAACTGGACTAACTCTAACGACCCCGACATGCCTAAATTTGGCTCTGAGCCTGGGATGAAAATGTTCACCTTAACGGGTACAGGCTGGGCATCACGTGAAATTGCCATTGACGGCAATGCCTCTTTAGTTCCTGTTGTCTATTTTGCCACCGAGGTGGCTGGCCAGTACTTGCAAGCGGCACACAACCACAAGCACAAATAACCCCATCTTCAGCGCGCTCTTATCAGGCGCTGCCAGAACAAAAGCCATCAGCACGTTAGCAGCCTTGTTGATGGCTTTTGTGTAGTGGCTTTTGGTGGACATCAGGCGTTAAACCAAGTTATTCCCCTGCCATTTCTGAGTGTTTTTTGACCACCCATATTGCGGTTGTAGTCGCAAAGCATATAAGTCCATGGGGAATGTGTATTGTGAATAGGTATAAGCCCTCTCCCCAAGCCCCAATACAGTCTTTTCCCACTTCCCGATTAATTTTTTGCACTTTTTGCTTAATTGATAGATATTGATAGAGGTATCAGTTTTTTGATACAGGGATCAATTAGCACACCATATTAATTGATCCCTCCTAAACTCTCAATTATTCGCTTAATATGATATCTAGCTTCATACAGCCTCGATTCAATCTAGGTACACGGGCTGCTTAATGCTCCTTAAAGTGAGACTTATTAAGCTCTATTATATTTTTTTGATCACCGCTTCCAAACGATGCCACGCGTAAGCCAGAGACCCGATTCAATATTATGAGTAGTGCTACTCAAACGAAAAGTCTGTCTGATTTAAAATAGAACTTAAATATTTGCAGGAATACTGTATTTATTCACGGTTATTTTTTATGCATTTGGTAGCAGCACCCCTAAATATTAATTATCGCGCAATTCAATAGAGTGATATCAATGGTCAATTTAGAGCAATTTTTAGGAGCCTCACGTGGCTTTGGGCGGATGGCGGCATTCACAGCCATTATTTTTGTAGCAGTCGGTTGTACCGGCACCGCCACACCAAAGCCGCCGGAGCCAACCTCAAGCCAGGCACCATCCAGTGTTGCCGTGAGCTCTAGTCATGTCACAAGCAGTACACCTGTCAGTAGCGCACCTGCCGTTAGCAGTGCGCCCATCGTTAGCAGTACACCCGTCGTTAGTAGTGCACCTATAGCAAGTAGTGCACCTATAGCAAGTAGTGCACCCAGTAGCCCTGTCTCCAGCTCTTCGGTATCAATGCTTCCTAATCTAGACCAATGTAATAGCACACCCGATTGTCGTGTTACCTATGGTGCGCGCGCTACCGATTGTAAAAATAGCACAGCCGCCACCAGCATTTGCTTTTGCGGTACCGCCCGCTGTGATAGTGCCGCCCCAACAAGCAGTAGTACCGCAAGCACTTCATCTACCCCCGCAGCTACAGGCTGTGACAATAAAGTAGCTGCAGGCAAAACGGCTTATACTGCAAGCTGCCTTGCTTGTCATGGTGAGGTCCCCACTAATGGTGAAACCCGCTGGGCAAAAGCCGGTAAAACAATTGATACCTTTGATAGCGACAATGATGGCTACCAACCGCGTGGTGGCGTCGGTAAACAGATGATGCCATTGGGCGACTTTATTGCCATGTATATGCCTAATACCAGCACCGGTATTGGCCAGCCTAAAGGCGATAACATTGCCGCTTATATCGCTCATACCGTTAAGCAGCCTTGGTGCCCCGGCGATGACTGGCCTGATGCAGGTCAAAACTCCTCGGGCGGAGCTTCGTCAACCTCGGGCGACTTATCTAAGTACCGCAAAGGTAACCTTATTTACGAAGCTGATTTTAACAACGGCGAGCGCAACCAGTGGACCGGGGGTACAATAAAAAATGGCATCTTTTCATTAGTGACCCCAGCAGGAGCTGGTCATGGCTCTACTTCACGCTTATCAGGTTTAGCCGATTGGGATCAATATAGTAATGCCGGCATGCGCAATAACCTTAAAGGCACAATTCCTAATGATTTCGACGATACCATTATTGAATTTGACCTTAGATTTGTTGTGGGTAATACCGTCAATATTGTGATTGATGACTGGTACTCGCGTAAATACACCCATGCAGGTCACATTAGCCGCGTGCAAGTCAGCACCAACTTCATACTCATTCGCGATGATATTGGCGGTGTATTTGGCCTTAAAGAAATCGAGAAAAAAATAAGCGGCGCCGAGCTAAATCAAATTAGAGCCGAATACTTTTCTGATTTAGCCTCAAAAGATACGCGTAAAAACCACTCTTTAGTCAAAAATAAATGGTACACCATGCGCGTTGTTATGCACGGCAGCCGCACCGAGTTCCACATGGCCGAGCGCGGCCAACCCTTACAATTCAAACTCGCACTTGATTCGCCTGGCGATGTAAAAGGTCATTTAGCGCAGCCAGCATTCGCGCAAGCTGCTGAGATTGGCCGCCCCAATAAACAGCCGCGCGGCTTAGACCACTTCAAGTCTAAATGGGGTTGGACAACACCTTCAGAAGGTGAGGTCCAAATGGATAATGTGAAGATTTGGGCCATTGTGCCGCAATAGCTTTTAGCCTGTGCGGTGGGTTCACTGGCTGATACCCACCACGCATATCGCCGCAGATAAAAAATGTGTTGGTTGTGAGCGCTGCACTTAGGGACGAGGCAATAATAGCTTGTCCAATGAGACGTAGGTTTCTGTTTTCTCGCCCCTTAAGTGCCCAACATGGAATATTTTTAACCGGTATGCCGCAGCTCCAGTATATAGCACATCAGAGCATCAACTCGGTATGGCTGATTAATAGCTCATCAACCTAGCCGACCCTCGCGATTATTCGATTAGATTTAAGAACGATATAAAAACCATTAAGCTGTTGCCAATGGGAGGCACCTTTATGTTTACACCAAACCTAACCCAATCCGGGTTACTCACGGTTAAGCCCGTCACGCTTAAACGCTTAGCACTACACGTATTAAAACCGGCTTTGACCCTATTAGGTGCCTGCTTGATCACCGCTTGTGTGTCAGACGATAGCAGTAGTTCTGCAGCCTCGAGCACCGCAGCCACACCTAACAGTTCATCAACCAATGCACAAAGCAGCGCAAATACAGGGCCCGACCTTGCTAAAGGCGAGCAGCAGTATGACGCACAATGTGCCGCTTGCCATGATAAAGACGGCGTAAGGGGTGTGAGTACAGCCTTTGGCGCCACTAGCCATATTATTAATGCAGCCACTGGCCGATTTGCCTGTGAGCACACAGACTGTACAAAAACAAATAAGTTAAAAGACTACATTACTGCCAGCATGCCATTAGGCCCTGTTGATAACTGTATTGGTGATTGCGCGCACAATACCGCCGCGTTTATTGCAACATTCGAAAATTTGGCGCCCGCGTCATCAAGCAGCGCGAGCTCTTCGGGCGGTGATGACGTAGTTCACCCCTACCCCGGCAACGCGTTAAAAGGTGCCGCAATTTATGAAAGCCAGTGCCAAGACTGCCATGGTGTCAACGGCCATAGCGGCGCGGTCAACTCCCCACTCACACCCGGCGAGTGCACCAGCTGTAACGACCCTCAAGTGCTGATTAAAAAAATTATCAACACCATGCCTACGCCAGGCGCGTGTGTTGGTGAGTGCGCCATTGACGTTGCCACATATATCAAAACCTTTACCAGCCCTGTCAGTGTTACGTGCAATAACAACGAGATCAAACCGGGTCAATCGCCCATGCGCCGCTTAAATAAACGCCAGTATGCCAACTCACTCAAAGATCTCCTAGGTGTCAATATCGCCTTAGCTGCTGACTTTCCTGATGAGAACATTTTAAAAGGATTTGATACCAACGAAGATGGCTTAGAGGTTTCGGGCGCGCATGTCGAAGCCTTTGAATTAGTCGCTAAAAAAGTGGCCATTGAAGCGGTCAAAAACTTGGATGGCGCAGTCAGTATGGTACCGGCATCGGGTGATCAGTGTAACAACACGCCAGATTGTAAAGCCACTTACGGTAATACCGCCAACGACTGTAAAGACAGCTCCTCTGCAAACAGTGTGTGTATGTGTAGTGGTACGCGGTGTGATGCGAGTAACCCAACAACCCCACCTGCCTCGGGTGGCACTTTGTTAAGCTGCGCAACACTCGATAACGCTTGTGCACACGGCTTTATTAGCGACTTTGGACAAAAGGCCTTTCGTCGCCCTCTAACCAATAAAGAGAACAACTCGTTAAAAGCCATTTTTGCTGCAGGTAAGCAAGCCACAGACTTTAAAGGTGGCATTCAACTTGTACTCGAGACCATTTTGCAGTCGCCAGCCTTTATTTACCGCGCTGAGTTTGGCGCTAGCGGTACCCTCAATAACGGCGTTGTGCAATTAACCTCTTGGGAAATGGCATCGCGCTTATCGTATATGTTTTGGGCAACAACGCCCGACGCCACGCTCATGAACCTTGCCCAACAAAACAAGCTACGCACCAAAGCACAAATACGGGCACAGGCCGAGCGTCTCTTAAATGATGACCGTGCCAAACCTGTAATACGAGATTATTACACCCAGTGGTTGGGCGTTGGGAATATTGACTCGTTAGAGCGCACTGCAGCCGATTACCCCGGTTTTACGGCCGATACCCCTAGTCAGTTACGCCGCGAGACCGAAGCTTTTATCGATCACGTTTTTTGGGACAGTACCTCTACTTTGGATGAGCTACTTACTGCCGATTACACGTTTGCGAATAACAACTTGGCGAAGTTTTACGGCATCACCGAACCTGGAAGCAACGCATTTGAAAAGGTCAGCAACCCCGGTAAAAACTTTGGTCTTTTATCGCAAGGCAGCTTAATGGCCACCGGTGCGCGACCCGATGAAACAGCGCCTATCTTACGCAGTGTGTTTGTTTTAGAAAAAGTCATGTGCGTGCATTTAGCCACGCCAGACCCTACCGAGGTGACAATTGTATTCCCACCACAAGATGCGTCAATCACAACGCGTGAGCGCTGGACTCAAACCACAGGTTCAGGCAACTGCTTTCAGTGTCATCGCATTTTAAACCCTGCAGGATTTATCTTCGAAAACTACGACCCTGTTGGCCGCTGGAGAGACACCGAAAACAACTTGCCCATTGATAGCTCTGGTGAACTGATTGCCACCGATAGTGACGGCACCTTTACCGGCCTGGCCGATCTCTCACAAGCGTTAGCGCAGAGCGACCAAGTCACCCATTGTGCGGTCACCAGCTGGGCGAATTATGCCTATGGTCGTCACATTGATGAAGGAGGTGATGATCACTGTAGTATGGAGCAAGCCTACGAGGCGTTCACGACCAAAGGAAAAAATCTAAAAGAGCTATTGGTTGAGTTAACGCAAACTAATGCCTTTATGTACCGAAACGAGGTGAAGTAAGATGAAAAATAAAGTAACTCGACGCGACATACTAAAAAGAGGCACAGCAACTTTAGGCTTGCCTTGGTTAGAATACTTTGCCGGCTCTAAAGCCATGGCTGCCGATACAGCACCTAAGCGCCTATGCGTACTCATTAATAACTTAGGCACCATTCCTAAAGAGTGGGTCAGTGGTAATGCCAGTAATTATACGCTCGGTAAAATTTTACGCCCCCTAAACGCACACAAAGACAAAATGACCATTATTCGCGGTCTTAGTCAAAATGGCGAAAACGGCGCGCACCCCGGTGCACAAGCCGGGCTGCTTACCAGCCGGCCACTAGAGGGCAACAAGGACACCTCTAATAACGTACAAGGCCCAAGCTTTGACCAACGCATTGCTAGCCAAATCAGTGACGGTGTAGCACGGCGTTCTATTCACATGGCGCTTGATGCGACTAAAGCCTATAGCCACAAAGGCCCAAACCAGCCTATTTCACCATTAATGGATCCTTTTAAAGCATTCGACCAATACTTTGCTGGCATTGGTGGTGGCAGCAGCGGCAGTGCACCTACTCGAGCGCAAAAGCTTAATATTGTGCGCGAAACCGTTTTAAACGATACACGAGCACGCTATCAAGAATTAAAAACGCGCGTAGGGGCCGAAGACAAAGGACGCTTAGAGCAGCATTTAGATGGCTTAAATGAGTTGATTGGCCGCCTAGAGTTTCAAAACAAAAGCACCGACGACACCGATATGAGCTCGTGTGAGCTGCCTGTTATTGGCAGCCAAATGTCATTGCCCAATAAAGGCGGTGACTTTAAAGAGGGCGACGCTCTACGGAATAACCAAGCCAAGTACAATGCCATTAACCGTACTTATATGGATATTACGGCACAGGCCTTTGCCTGTAATGTGACCCGGGTTTCTGTAGTCAACCTTGGTAAATATCACGCGCACGGTGGCGAAAGCCATAAAGCTAACGTCAATAACCGTAATTCAAATGCTGGCGCTTACGATGCCATCGTTAATGCGGGCGCACAAGCGGCACAAAACATTAACTACTTAGTCAATACGCTTTCGGCTATGTCTGAAGGTAACGGTAGCGTAATGGATAATACAATGATTGTCTGGGCGACTGAATTGGCCGATGGCGCGGCGCACTCTGGCAGAGACTCGCGTCAATTATTGGTAGGTAATGCTGGCGGCGCCTTTAATATGGGCCGTTTGGTCGATGTACCCACAAATGCAAACCGCCCACACAGCGAACTACTCACTTCACTCATTAACTGCTATGGCATTAATGATACGCAGTTTGGTGTGAGCAAATGGAAAGGCAGGGGTCGCCTGTCAGAATTACAGGTTAATGTATAACCCTTTTGCATGTTAAATGGCGCCTATAAGGCGCCATTTTTTTGGCTCATTTTATAATAAATATAACGATTCAGCCAAACTAACAACCCCTTATCAACAAAGAGATAATGGATTATTCCCTGGGCATTTAAGCGCGGACCTTGCAGGGAAAGCAAGGGGTAGGCAGTGCACCGGCATAGGGATATGCAAGATGAGACTTTGCACCTGCATAGGGATATGTAAGATTAGACTTTGCACCTGCATAGGGATATGCAAGATTAGACTTTGCAGGAGCACAAAGTCGAGGAGCACAAAGTCGCAGATGGCTTGAGCGGTCCAGTCAGTGGTTCATTAGCGCCCAATTTCGGCACCTCTGAATAGTGACTAAATATTTTACATTAGTGTTATCTCTGTCTAAAAGCACGGATAAAGAAATGTTTATCCGGAATAACTTCTTACCTGTCCTTGTGTTTGTTTTGACACCTAAGCTAGCATGCTTTAAGTGCCACAAAATGATGATCTATATGCCAACTCTATTAAAGATAGTTATGCTCTGTACGCTTTTAGCGGCTTGCGCCGGTGAAGCTGTTCACCCTTCTAGTCAAGGTGAATCTCGCCAAAGCCTATCTAGCCAGAACCCGTCCAGCCAAAGCCAGTCGAATCAAAGCCAGTCTAGCCAGAGCGCTGCGAGTATTGGCCAAACCTCTTCTACAGATATAGCTTCATCCTCTCACCAAGCGTCCTCATCGAGCGAGAGTACAGCACTGGCACCTGAGCTAATGCCTGAGTCACCGTGGACTTTTTTATCACTCAGCGCATCAGCCGCCTATGGTACGCGCCACTTTCATGTACCGGCCTCTCAGCATTGGGTAAATACTGGACTCTTTTTGAGGCAAGGCGAGTCTGTAACAATTACCGCAGAAGGTACATGGAGCATGGATGGCAATGAATATCTCACTGCAGAGGGCAAAGCAGGCGGTAAGGTATTTCGCGGTTGCACCTTAGGCTCATTAGTCGCGCGCATAGGGTTATTTTATGAAGATGCAGAAATAACCTGTGTCGGTGCGCAGGCTGAATTTGTGGCGCCTAAAGAGGGCATTGTTTTTTTAGGGGCTATTTTATCGACTGATTTAGGTGAGACCTACGAAGACAGACGCAATGCCGACGGCGAAATGCGTGTCTCGCTCACCTCTAGCACCGGCCACGTGGTACCTACTATTCCAGTGGCCAATGCCCAGGCCTATGATTACTCTTTAGTATCTTCTGGCTGGGTAGAGATTATGGGGACATACAATATACTCACATTGCCTGCCGATATTGCCGGTAGCGATAAAGAAACACTAGTACGTGCCGTCAATCGACTAGATGCTATGTACCAGTTACAAGCAGAATTCCGAGGCTTACAGCCTTATAATGGCCAGCCCATACGGTGGATGGGAGATACCAAAGATGCACCCGGCTGGATGCTAGCAGGTAGCCCCGTACGTTTAGACCCGAGTATTATTGATGGCGATATTGCTGTGCGTATTACCCATGCCGGCGAAACCTATAATGACACTTGGGGCTATGCCCATGAACTTGGCCATATCTTTAATTTTGCCGGTGGTGATTGGTATTACACAACCTTTGGCGGCCTAGAGGCTTGGCCTAATATTTTTGCACTTTACACAGTAGAGCAGCTTGGGTTACCGGTTAATGACGCGCTATCAAATTGCGCTGAACGTAAAACCCATTATCTCGCCGATGTTAAAACCCCCTTTAACGATGACCCTTGGGTGGGCATGTGCTTTTTTAAGCATTTACGCGAACAACATGGTTGGGAAATTTTTAAACAGTTTTATGCTGAATTTAACAACAACCCAGGCTTTGGCTGGGGGTTTTTACGCGACAGGCTAAGCCGTAGTGCAAACAGTGATTTAAATCCTATTTTTGATGAATGGCAACTCCCTCAATAAAACACCACAACACCCCACCCTCACACCAGCCCCAAAAAATAACCCCAAATGATTAGCTTGGGGTTATTGATTCTATTAATACATAATCGGCATTTTTTTGCGTGATAAAGCACTAATCAATAAGACTTAGTGTTAATTTATTTATGATAACTGCCTGCAGTGTTGTTATATACGAAATCTAACAATATAGTGCTTGATTTTTTTCTGAGCTGTCCGCTATACTTATCGCAAGTGGATTGGGAGTACTCGGTCGGCGTCGAAACCTCGGTGAGTATCATCGGGGTTTTTCGCTATTTAGAGTTTAGTAAATTCGATGCGGCCATCCCGATTACTATGGGAAATACTTTAAGCCCCACTGGTCATAACCTTTCCCAACAGCGCATCTACCCCCTTCACAGTAAAATTTCTTTTTCAATATATCGAATGCTCGATTGCCCTGAACAGGATCGAGCACGTGCCTACCGATTGGTCTAGCGACTAAGTCCGCTAGCTGTAATCCAGCCGAGTTTGAGGTTTTGGATGCCATGCGGATCTTAAAAGGCAAATTCCGTTGGTATTTATTTTCGCCATCACAAATGCGGCGAAACTCCAGCTCGAGCTCGGAGTCTTCTTTTTTACCACGACGCTCAACGATGACATGGGTATCAAGCTCTTGCTGACCCTTTTCTGTCACTAGCTCATACAGTGTTTCTAAGCAGTGCTTAAGAGCAATATGATAAGGATTACCAATCCCTTCAGGGTTGCGTATCTTATTCTTCTCAATCACACAGGAAGCCATGATAAAATTGCTACCATCAATAATGTCACTTAAATAAGTTAAAAACTGATTTTTGTCTGCGCGGCTCTTGAACGTAGTGAAATCTCCTTTCTCTTTGCGAATTTCATGCTCATGCAAGATCACTAAGTCGTGACCAAAATAGTTAAACTTAAGCTGCTGAAGCTGGGGCACAACGTGAGACAGGTAGTGTTTTTTGTAAAAAATACAAAATGCCAAAACAAAGACTGGGTAA
Source organism: uncultured Pseudomonadales bacterium (assembly GCA_947494095.1). Classification (GTDB taxonomy): domain Bacteria; phylum Pseudomonadota; class Gammaproteobacteria; order Pseudomonadales; family Cellvibrionaceae; genus Marinagarivorans. The sequence continues at coordinate 44,174 of CANLTI010000001.1, read as the reverse complement.
TCCGAATCGATAGATGTCAGACTGTGATCACCACTTTCGTCGACATAAACAACAAATTCACTGAACCCGCGTCCCTGTCCGATCAGTGCCTCCTGCTCATTTCGCTGCGTTTTCTCGGTCATACACTAGTTTTCCTTATTTTACGTTTAACAGCAGCTCGCTCCGTTTTGATTTTTCCCGCAGTGTTCCCGCAGAAGTTTCACCGGAAATCAACCCTAGGCTCTCTTTGCATTATTACTCGGCCAGCTCACCATAATGCACTGCCAACTAAAACTGGATAATCTATTCGATGGTTTTAAGGTATCTAACGTATGGTCGAGTATTCATTCAGGCGATGCGCTACATCTTACTGAACAGAAGACTTACACCTCTTAATCTAGTCGCCAACTTTGCTTGGCGCACTGTGTATCAGTATTATTCCAAAACCATATTGAAACACCGCATTTAGATCTGATATAAATACTTGATTACATAAGCTAACAGCAACTCACCAATAAACATATATAAAGCCAAAACAACTAAAGCAATACACATAAAAGAAAAAATCTTTAAGCAATATCTCTGGTAATTATAACGCTTTTGAAGTTCCACCTGTAGCCCCTCAATTTCTGAATACTGGTCTGGAAACTGTCTTTTAAGTCGACCCATCAAACTTTCATATTCAGACTTAAGCGCACTAAGAGTATGTTTCTGATTTTTAATTATGAGCCATAGAAGTATTGCGTAGGTCAAAATTGCGAAGCCAATAAAGTAGGCAAACGACTGATTTCCCGTAATTGTTGTAACTTTGACGGAGGCCGCAGCAATAGAAATAGGGACCCCTAACAGCTTCCCTTGCACCGAGGTAAACACGTCATTGATCTTTACAAAATACTCTCGTTTTCGCTCTTCGAACTCCGAGCGAACCTCATCAAATGAAAACTCACTCACATAAAGCTGATAGTTTTCATTAAAGCGTACTGAAAAAACGTTGAAATTTTGCAATAAGTATTTGAATTTTTTGTTGTCTGGAATATTTACCAGTAGGCTCACGAGAACCTCTTTTGCGATACTCTTCTTTTGCTCCTGATGCTGCTCATCCGTGAATATTTCCTTTACAATACTAAGCCCATCCAGCTGTTCCTGTAGTTCATCCTCACCATAAGAGATACTCATAGTTAACTTTGAGCGATGCAAATAGGTTAAGGACTTGTCGTGCGAGCTTTCATCATCATCAGAGTCAAAATCAGCAATACTGGAGAGTAACTGTATGAGGGAGATAACATTTTTATAGTGGGCAACAAGTCCAGTCGCCTCCCCATCGGTGGAGTACTTCTCACCCAAAATACAATACTTAGAGGGCTCTCGACATTGCCTTTGAGTGTTCGCGATAAACGAAGGAAAATCACTGAAAATTGTGCCTACAACGTCCTTTGCTGTTTCCTCCTCCAGCTCAAAAATAATATCATTACCGATATGAGCCTGAAGGATTTGTGATGTGAAGTCTAAATGATGGTCCCTAGCGTCTCTACAGTCAAACCCTATTCCAGCATCAGCTAGGTCGCGAATCAAGTTGGCGTGCTCCTGAGTCATTGGCGTCAGCTTGATACAGTCTAAATCACTACCATCAAAATGAAGTACCCCATGATCAAACAGTTGAAATAGAACTTCGTGGGCTTGCATAAAATTTAATCTCGAGTACCTTTTTCATCTTCAAGTTGTCGCAGTAACGCCGGTGGTAGCTCTTTAATCACCAGAGTTTGACTTTTTTGATTATAAGCCACAAGACCGTCTTTGTATGCCTGATTGGTGAAGGTAATATGCACCCCCTTTCCCGTACCATAGTATTGCTTTAGCCCTTTCAACCCTTTTTTGATGAGTTGCAATTTTCCATTGAGATTGTAACCATACTCATCGGCCTGGGCTATTTTGAGAAAGTTAGCGTTTTCAGTTTTACAAAAACTTGCATCTAAAACCTTAGACAGCCTCTCAAGGTCGAGATCCAAGCCTTCATTAATGGCATTAGTACAGAACTGTAGAACTTCCTTTTTGACATCGGCTTTGACCTCCGCTGAAAAGCCCTCAAGTTCACAATACCTTCTTGTTACATGTACTAGATTTTTTGTATCTTCTAGCCCTAATCTGTGGTCCTCACAACCAACAAAACTCAAGAAATAGTTCGTAACATCATCGGCACTCGTACCCACCTGAAAACAAATGTATCGGAAATCCTCTCCCGATTGCCATCGTGTAATGTTTATGCGGGCCGCCATATGCAGCTTATCGAGGTCAAGTTCTTCAATTTCCTGAATTGAAAGGTCATCATCAAGCTGCATCCCTTGCTTTTTCCTCAACAACACGGTGTTGAAAAAATGCTGATTATTAACCTTATAAGCAATAAACATTACATAACCGCCTCTTGAGGTCGCTGCTGCTGTCATAGCTTCCTTAAGACCATGCGTAAGCCCAATACTTAACTTATAAAAATTTTCTGGATCTATCGAGTTTTGATAGGCATCAGAAAGTGAAGATACGAATAGGGGAGGTACCTGCCCTTCACTTAGCTCAGAAAACTTGCCAAAGCTTCTCCTTCCCTTTGAGAATAGCTTATTAAGTTGTTCCACCAACTTAATTGCATGGTCGTTGATCTCGTTCTCTTCACTCCTTATTCGTACATCTGCTACTCGCCCGTCTTCATCTTTGATGATTTCATGCACTACGATATTGGTAATATCCATGGCTCCCCCCAATAAAAATGAAAGAGACTTTAACTTACGTAGGAAAAAAACCAAGTTTAACCATTAGGAAAAATAGGAATATTTAATATTTTGACACCTATAATAACATGCCGCGTTACTATGAAGTCTTTTGGTAACTATTCAGCCGAACCAAAAAAAACCTCTTAATAGGGTGCTGATGAATTATTTTCTGGGTATTTAAGCGCAGGGAGCGCTTAAATAGCGACCATGGATGGCTTGAGCGGCCCAGCAAATGATTCATTAGCGCCCGATTTCCGCACCTCTGAATAGTTACGTCTTTTGTATCACTTTTGTACTAAAAATATCCGAGGACAACCAAGCTCTCGATATTACAAATAGTTAAAACGGCATGCTGTCGACTAAAATATTTAGGGGCAAGTACCCCATGAGCAACTTGTTACCAAGATTAGAAGACACCCTAAACTCTCGTGTAAAAATCATAAAAATACACTCACCTTAAAAACTCATAAAGACCTAAAACATAAGCTTAATAAACTGCCATATAAATTAACGTATTGTACTGTTTTGAAATTTAAAGTCGGCGCCATTCTCGCCTCTTGTGAACCATCATAAAGCCACCCATAGTATCTATTCAGAGCCTTTGGAGGCAGGAGCAGGCTAGAGCCTACAGGGGAGTACTTGCCGCGAGCCTTGAGGGTGTTTTGAGTCGCGCTTGCGAGTGATAGGGCTAGATATCCACCTATATTAGGAGTGTTTTTGGCCTCGAGCGACACACGCACTCAGCCTACAACCATCGCCACCCAACCCCATTTCTGCTACCATCCGCCCCCGCCCCCGCCCCCGCCCGAATAGCAGGGGCACGCATTCGCTTTAATTCATTAACATTATAGATTACACCTGTTAATACATTCGAGGGCACCCCGAACGCTCATCTCATTCCTCACTCCAGCGTGGTAATGCAAACCTTTACCCGTATCAACCACCTCAAGAAACACCTCTGAAAATTCACGGGCAATACCCGTAAGTGCTCTAAGCGGCTGATATCGCTGATTGCTGGGGAATAGCTAAGGGCAGTACCTCTCAATAAACAGACATAGCTACCCAAGTAAAAATTTGTAGGGTAATATTTACTCAATACAACCTCTCTAAGGTAGGCATAGAATGCAAACATCACCCACTTATAAGCAAACCTGGCATCGCCATGATCAAATTCGAGAGATTTCACTAGAAGAAGCCCACAGCAGATTACGGCCAATAATGCAGGCAAAAGACGGGGCTGTTAATAAATGTGTAATCTCTCTCAGCGGCCTAAATTTTCAAACTTTTGAGAAGCTTGCCAAATGGGAAGATCAAGGTAGTCGAGTTGCTGATTGGGATTGGCGGAAAGTACGAAAGCACTATCGAACTCACCCCAAGCGATTTGAGCTTGCTATATGGCATAACAAATTATTTCTCGCCGGTGCAAGTATCGGCCGCCCCACTTGGAGTGGAAATAAACTGCGTCTAGATTTCATCGAAGCCAACCCTACTGGCTCTCCTTTAACAGGCCTTATTACAGATATTGTTATTCTCTCTGCAGAAGTCTATGCGCAAGCTATTGGAGCCCACCAAATCCGTATTATGCACCCAGTCAATGACGCCGTTAAAAATCATTACCTAAGCAAAGCCAACTTCGCCTACAACCCAAAAGGCAACTTTTGCTTTAGGGAGTTATAATCATGCCTATAGACCCAAATGAAACACTTGAGCAGTTGCGGGAGCGACTACGCAAGACAAAGCTCACCACTGAAAATGAATTATTTAACGTTGAAAGTAATGATTTTGATGAAACTGAACTCGCATCAGGCTCCGCTGATTTGATTCAGCAATCAGATGCAGAACTATTTCCAGATGAGATAGAAGAATACACGCCACAAGAAAGAAGGCAAAAAATGATCAAGGAAAATAAAGAGGAATAGCATATATAATCCCGCACTAAGCCTTAAGTGCATTCGAGGACACCCCAAACGCTCAAAGCTGTAAGGTAACGCCAACGTGAAACGCCAGCACAAGCTTTGACAAGATAGCCAATGATAGAATTTGCCTACAATACTTGAAGTGAGCACCCTGTAAATAATTCATCGTCTCGGCATCGAGCACCGCCATGCTGGGCACGCGTGAATACTTCTCGGCAATTGCTCCCTGTATTGCCCTACCATTTACGTCCGCGTAAAAGCCTGTAGCTCGGCACCGCAGTCTTGGCGGTGCCGGCCTTGCATGGCACTGCCCGATACCTCTTTAATATTTTTCGCGTATTTTAGCTGTGCGATTCCTCTAGCGCTCGCGCCTTATCGCTATCGCGTGGCAATGCACACCCCTCACCAGCACAACCGCCTCAAGAATCTAGGCTGCTGATCCCTCCTCAAGCTTACAGCCTAATAAATGATGCAATCTTACTGCTATAATCAAAAAATAATTGAAGAGATAAGAGATACGATGCGCGTCATTTACTGTGATGCAAGCTCTACAGAGCTTGCTGAATTAGGTCGAGAGGAATTCACATCCATAACTCAGATCTCATTACCCGCGATTAAGCCAAGAGCCAAATCCTTCTTGCAGCATCAGTTTAAGGGGTTTACAACCAAGCAGTGGCGAGTCGAACGTATAGATCAAGAGAATTCTGACGTCACTGTACACCTGACTCCCCAGCGCGAGCCGGGTGAAAATTACGGTCATTTTTCGAGTAACAAAAATGCTGAATCCAGTAGAGAAATCCGATTGTGGACGTTGGTCTGGGTTGATTTTAGCAATACCAGTAACTTGCACTCAGTTGGCGCGCAACCGATTCCAAACAAACTTGATCGCCGAGGACACCTGCCAGGAGAACAGCACAAGTTACGCCCTTGCATTGTTGTCAGTAAACGGCATGATACCGTTACCGTCGTTCCACTATCGACAGCGGATTATAATGCTAAACTCACCCACAGCATTGAGATATCAAAAGATTCATTTAGCGGTTGCCAATACAGGAACACACCAACCCCGTCTTACGCTGTCCTAGACTGGATTACCACCGTCTCACCTTACCGTATATTTTCTCTACCCGACTCCGCAGGGAAACCGCTGCAGACTAATAAGGCGCCATCCCTTACGCCGTCAGACAAGATGAAGGTGAGCGGAGGGTTGTCAGCGTGCTTTGACCCTAAATCAAGGCAAAATCAACAAGGCATACAAAATCAAATTGATAGCCTAAGAAGCGAACTGAAAACAATTAAAGAGAAAGAGCGTACGGCACAGGAAGAGCTAAGGAACGCCACCGACAGCCTCTCATGTGCACACGAAGTTATCAAAAAAATAGCCATTTTCTACGATTTAGAGGTAAATGGAGAGCACATAGACTCAATAATGGCTATGGTAGGTAATGAGATAAGCTGAATATTATTGACATACTAGCTATCAACCACTATGATGCTATCAGGCTTTGGAAAGGCGTGCCGCCGGAACTTAGCGTCGGAAATAGTTATAAGTAACTTTTCCATCGGCACAATCAGTTAAATTTTCATAAAAAAAGCCGCTTAAGTGGCTTTTTTTATGCCTGAAGCATTCACGACCCCGCGACAACTCCGGCCCTTATGGTCACTCCTAACTTGCAGCGGGTAGCCAGCTTGATCACACGCTTAAAATCGTGTTTTCACGTCGTCATTCCACAACCATCGCCACCCAACCCCATTTCTGCTACCATCCGCCCCCCTATTTTGTCAGCCATCGTTCGACTAAACACCCTTTTTGCGTCGCTGTTGTGTGACGCGCCAAATATTCGCTGAGCCGCCATGTTTTTTACCGATGATCGCCTTCATTTTTTTAAGCCCTTAACCAGCAAGTACCGTGAGCAAATTGCGCAGTGCTTGGGGCTTTTGTACCAGCGCCAGTACAGCGCCAATGCCGATTATGGGCAGTCTTTGCGGCGTGAGCAGGTGGTTGAGCTGTTTGAAGAGGCCTTGGCCCGCAGCAAAGATGCTGTCTTTGATGATACTGATGGCAATGACGAACCACGCTTTAAAAACCACCGCGAGCATGCCAATGCCGTACTCAAAGCCGTACTTGAGGCCGGCTGGATCGAGCGACAGGTTGATACCGCAACCTTCCAGTCTACTTATCCGTTTTCGCGGATGGGGCGTATTTTTGCGCAAGCACTGCTCGATGCCGATAACAGCCATATTCGTACGCGCCACCGCAATACCCGCAACACCCTTAATGCACTGGAGGCCTTTGCTGGGCGCGGTGATGCGTACGACCTGCTCGACGCCTTTGAGTACTCCGAGCGCATTATCACCGACTTTACCGACATTATTACCGAACTTGAAGAGCGCAAGCGCGAGCTGGTGAAAGAGGTAGAATCGCAGCAACTCATCAGCAAAGCCACTGACCAGTTTTTTGACTACATGGAAAAACGCTTTCAACCCGATATTTCGGTGAGGTTATCGGCCGATAGCGTTGAAAAGTATCGCGATGATATTAGCCGCGTTATTTACGGGCTAAGGCGTAAATCGACCGAGTTTAAGCGCACGGCCGAGGTGCGTTTGCGCGCCAGTATTCCAAGCCTATGTGACGAAAACCAAAGCTACCTATGGTATGTGCTCGACACCATTGAATTGCGCATGAAAAACGCCGCCGACATTATGCTGCCAGCGTTGCGCCGCGCCTTACATGGCTTTACTAAACGCGCCGATATTGTAATACGCCAACTGAGCTACCTTAACTCTCATCAAAACGATAACTTTTTAGATATTTGCCAAACGCTAGCGGGCCTATCGCCCGCGCAATATCAAGAGCGACTCAATAACGCCTCGAGTGCGATGGCGGTGATGAAGCTAGGTTTGATCGACCCAAAACAAGTACGTTTAATCGAGCGCAAACGCAAAAGCCCTGTGGACACCAGCATTAATGAAGAGCGCGATATTGACCTAGGTGCCCGCACCGAGCTTATGGTGCAACAGTTGCTCGACCGCGCTTTTGTTTTTAATCGCCAGCAATTGCAAACCTATATTTGCACTGCTTTTAAAGACAAGCGCAAAGTATCAACGCGCGAGCTACCTATTACCAATGCGTTAGATTTATTAGCCTTAGCGCATGTAATTGAAGTGGGCAGTGTTAATAATTTAGATTCTGACTTGCGCTTTCATGTGGAGTGGCAAGGTAAAAAAGACAACTTTAATGAATATTATAGTAGTTCTGATGAGTTCACAATTGAACTGGTGGAGGCAACTAATTTAGTTGAGACGATGAATGATTGATGACGTTTTAAAAGCCAAATTAAGCACTTTAAATATTCCGCTAGAAGAGTTCTCGGCATTGCTTATTCGCTTACTCGACTACGGCGTAATTAGCCGCGAAGAAAGCCAAGTAGAAGCCCAACTATACGATCGTTACATGATATGCGCCGAACTGGTTGAGGACTATTTAAGTATTTTAAATATTCGCTTATTACACGACAGGCAGTTTTGTTTTGTTAGGGTATTCCCCCCGAGCGCACAAGTGCCAGGCTTACCCGATGACGACAACAGCGCCTTTAACCAAGGTATGCGCTACCGCCCTACGCAACAAGAGGTGTCGTTAATTTTAGTGTTGCGTGTTGAATACGAAAAATCGCTACGCGAAGGTTTATTAGATGACTCGGGTTGCGTACTGGTCTCTTTTGAAAATATTGCCTTCGCCATGAAAAACCTACTCAAGCGCTCACTACCCGAACAAAGCTCCGAGCGCAGCACCTTATTTAAGCGGATTCGCCAATTGCGTTTAATTCAATTTAATAGCGATGATGACTTAAACCTTGATGAAGGCTGGATGAGTATTCAGCCCTCGATTACAAGCTTTGTGACCGATGAGGTATTGCAAAGCCTGCACCTACAAGGTGATGAGCCAAACCAAGACGAGCCGCAAGCAAATACACTAACGCAAGACCAAGCAGAGGATCAATAAACATGTTTTGTAAACGCTTAGTATTGGTCAACTGGGGCAATATTCCACCACAAGAAATTGACTTTGGCCCCATTAATTTGCTGTCGGGTGGTAATGGCTCGGGCAAAACCACTGCCGCCGATGCCTTGCAGTCATTAATGACAGCCGCCCACGAAAATTTATTTAACTATAACCCAGGCCAAGACGAAACCACTCAACGTGGCCGTGGCGGCAAGCAAGTGCGTACACTCGCCTCTTATGTATTAGGCTGCGATGATGGCAGCTATGCTCGTTTGCGCACAACCGATGGTTATATTGCTGGCATATTCCACCCCACCAGTGGCGAAACCGCAGACCCCTTTACGGCGGTAATGTGCATTCGCGCCTCACTCGATACCGCCGGCAATAACCGGCAAGCACGGCAAGAAGATTTACAATTTTTGGTGATTCCTAACGAAACCTTAGCGCTAGACGATTTTGTACGCGAAGATACGGCCGGTAAATATATTGTACCAATGAACGACTTGCCTAATTTGCTTAAAAAGAAATTTAGCACCCGCAGCAGCGTTGAAATTTACGACAAAAAAGGCCCTTACCTGCGCCGCTTGTACGGTATATTCCGCAACGATAAAGATGCCGTACCCGATCGCGAAGCCAAACACGCAGCCCGTACTTTTTCTAATTTTATGGCCTATAAGCCGGTAAAAAGCATTACCGACTTTGTCGCCCGCGAAATTTTAGAACCCAAAGATTTAACCGATGATATTCGCCAAGTGAGCGAATTAATGAAAACCATTCACTCGATGGAAGAAGACACGCGCCATGTGAATGAAGCAGTCGAAAACTTATCGGCAGGTAATATTCAAGCGCAAGCTTACATCGATAATTGGATTGAAGGCTGTGTCGCCCAATATGCCGAGCAAGCCCGCCTATTTAACACCAAACAAAATGATTATTTGGCGGCTAAAAAAGAGCAAGGCACTATTGCGCAAACCATTAAAGACAACCAGCTACACCGTTTATTAGTGGCCGATAAAAAAACCGACTTACAACAAGAGCACATTGAGCTACTGGCGCAACGCCAAGGTATTAGCGCACTTAAAGATAAAGACCAATTGCAAAGCGATATTGGCAAACTAAATACCCAGCTTGCTGATTATATTCCCGACTTAATGCTGCAAGATGCACAGTTTACTAAAAACGTACACGCCGCAGAACTATTAAGCCGCAACCTTAGCCAGCAAGCCTCGGAGCTTGATATACCTGCGCTGGCGGCCAAAAAAATCAACCCTATTTTAGCGCCGGTATTAAAAATAGGCAGCAATACAGGGATTGATGCTAACAACCTACAAACCAAAGATTGGGTCAATAACGCCGCACTAGAAGAGAAGCTTGGCCGCATTGTAGAGTTAGAGGCCCACCACAATAAAACAGCTGACTGGCTGCATACCGGCGAAAACAGCCCCGCCAACCAAATTTATTTAATGCAGCACCGCAAAGCCGAACAGCTCGAAAAAGTAAAGCAGCAGGCCAATCAAAAAAACCTAGAAGTGCAAAAACTGCAACATCAAAAGGTTAGCTACCCGGCACAAGTCGAGCAAGCCATTAAAGCCATTACCGAGCAATGCCCACAAGCGGAGCCTGCGGTATTGTGTGATTTTATTGAAGTGACCGACCCCAAATGGCAAATGGCCATTGAGGGCTACCTAGGCGGCGCCCGCTTTAGTATTGTCGTAAGCCCCGACTGGGAGGCCGAAGCCATTAATATTGTGCGCGCGTTGCCCGGGCGCAGAAGCAACGCCCGTGTATTACAAGGCGCTAAAGCGCAACACGATGCCAGCAAGTTAACACTGCCTAAAAACAGTATTGCCGATGTTATGCGCTTTGATCACAAAATTGTTGAATATTATATTCGCGCCAGTTACGGTGCGGTGATTCGGGTTAAAGATAATGCAGCACTTAAAAATACGGCACGCGGTTTAACCGCCGAAGGCGTAGGCTCGGGCAACTATAGTTTGTTTCGCTGTGATATTGACGAGGCCGATTTAGTGTTTGGCCAAGGCGCACGCGAGCGCGCTTTAATTGCCAAAGAAACTCAGCTACAAAATTTACAAACGCAAGCCCACACACTGGCACTGCAATACAAACAACTGCTCGAGCTGCATCAGTGTATTAGCGACATTCAGCTAGTCAATTGTTCGGCCACTATCAAAAATATGCTCAACATCTACCGCCAATTGCAAAAAGTAGAGTCGCAATTAGCCAGCTTAGATCTAAAAGATTTTACAGCACTAGAAGAGCGCCTAGAGCATTTAAAAAATACACTGCAAGAGCTAGAGGACGAGGCCAAAACCTGCAGTGAAGAGTTTGGCAGTTTGCGCACACGCGAAGAGCAAAATGCTCGCTTGATTAAACGTATTGCTAGCGAAAAAGACGCGCTACACGCCGAACAAGAAACCTGCGAAACCCAAGTACATGCTATTGCCAAAGCATATGCCGACTTTAATGCCGAGGCCGCACTTAAGCATGCCGACGACGAAGCCAAAGGCAAAAATAGTTTTGCCGCGACTATTGCGCAATGTGCGCAGCGCTCCGAAACCTGCGAGCGCAAACTGTACGAGCATATTGTAGAGCACAACCGTACCAGCGCCGAGTTTAACGCCATTAGTTACTCGCCCATTTCGCAATATAAACACGATGCACCGTTTTTTGCTTTTATTGTTAAAATACAAGAAGAGCTAGGCCGCATTTACAGTGTATTAAAAAATAATGTGCTAGTTAGCCGCTACGAAAAACTCGTTAGCCTAAAAGACAGCTTTAACACCACGTTTGTAACCAGCTTATGCCACTCTATTTATCAATCAATCAACGATGGCAAGCGCACCCTCGATGACCTAAATAAAGAGCTTAAGCATCACCGCTTTGGCGCCGATAGAGAAAGCTTTTATTTTGATTACGCGTGGGTACCCGAATTTAAAGAGTATTGGGGCTTTTTTAAAGAAATTATTAACTCGCCCGAGCTAGGCGAAGGCGCTAACTTATTTAACTCTAAGCTCAGTGAAAAGTCAGCGGTAGTACGCGACAAGTTATTAAGTATGCTGTTAGATAAAGGCGAGCACAATGCCCTCACCGAACTACGCCGTATTAGTGATTACCGCAATTATCGATATTACGAAATTTTTAAAGAGCCCGAGGGTAAGCAGCCCATTCCTTTAAGTACTTACGGTACAGGCTCCGGTGGGCAATTAGAAACACCGGCGTATATTATTCGCTCGGCCGCGATTACCTCTGCTTTTAAATTTAACGAAGGTAAAAGCCATTGCCGTATGGTGCTGGTCGATGAGGCCTTCTCTAAAATGGATGAAACCCGCTCGCGCGAGGTGATTAACTACCTCACCGATACGCTGGGTTTGCAGTTAATTTTTATTATGCCCTCTAGTAAATCGGGCCCGTTTATGGACTTAATTAGCCACCAAGTGGTATTTAGCAAATGCCCCACCACCGAGCCCGTAGGCGAGCTGAATACGCGCGTATTGGTTGATCGTAAAGTGTGTAACCCCGAAAAAATCAAAGACCTTTGGGCCAAACACCGCCGGACTATTCGGCACCAAGCAACGCTAGACTTTATGGATGGCATTGCCTAGCCAGACCTAGATTTAAACGCCCAGACCCAACACCCAGCGGTTAGCGTTAAGTGACGCCACTTAACGCTAACCGTCCATCTGCACGCAGTGTTGTGCGCCTAATGCTATCTTATGCGCCTAATATTGTATTGCGCGCCAAAGCTTGCCTTACACAGCCCACGTTTACACCCCTCCCCCCCTTTTAAAGCCCACACCCGCCCGCATAAAGTTTTTACACAAGACACTTGCCATCCGACATAATATGGCATAGAGTTAGCTCACACGACATAATATGTCGCATCGCGACTACACATGAGGATATGTAATGTACTTAGAAGACTTGGCTTTCAAGCTCAACACTATTGAGTCTCCAGCAGGCACGCGCTTTACCGTTGAGTACTCGGCGGATACCGAAATTTTACAAGTGAGTTGCGACATAAACCCTGAAGCCATGATTTTTATCGTGAAGTCGGATGAGCAAATTTTGTCGGTAACGCCATTATTTAAACTTAACGAAGTGCAAGCCCAAAACAAAGCCGAGCTGTACGAAACGCTATTGCGTATTTCACCGGTTATTCCACTATCGAGTATTGGCTTGCAAGAAGATAGCTGCGTATTGTTTGGCGCCATGCCGGTCGATAGTACATTTGACAATATTGTTCACGAGCTCGAATGCCAAGCCGATAATTACAATGATGTGTTAGTGGCCTTAACTGACTACTTTGAAACAACTCAAGAAACCGTGGAGGTTTAAGCAATGGGATTTTTAAGAGATATCGTCACTGCCGTGCGCGGTGGCCTGAGCGAAGCCGGCGAAGCCGTTGTTGATAGCCAAGCATTACGCATTTTAGAGCAAGAAATTCGCGATGCCGATGCCGCCATTAACACCGCCAAAATTAGCTTATCGCAATTAAAAGCCAAAGAAATTGGCCTAGCTAAGCAAATTCACGAAATCGATGTTGATATAGAAGATTACACCGCAAAAGCGCGCGCCGCATTAGCCGCTGACAAGCGTGATTTGGCACGCACCATTGCCGAAAAAATTGCCGAGCTTACCGGTTCTAAAAACGATCTTAAAGAGCAACATGATGCGCTTGAGGTGCAGGTTAATAAAATTTACCAAGTCATTAAAGTACGCGAAAAACAAAAAGACAAAAACCGTATAGAGCTGCAAAAAGCAAAAACTTACGCCGACTTGCAAAAAACCCAAGTCGCCGTTGCCGCCGCCATGCCCACTAACGACTCTAGCGCTAAACGCGTACAGCGCGCCCTAGACCGCGTTAAACAAAAGCAAGCCGATACCGAAAACCAAATGTCGGCCGACCAGTGGCTTAACGACTTAGACCAAGGCAATGATTTGGACGCGCAAATTGCTGCCGCAGGCCTAGATAGTAGCAAAACAAGCGCAGATGATATTTTGGCGCAGCTAGAGGCCAAATAATTTTAGAGCCCCGTGCGTGGCCCTTAGGCCAGCTGCTTTAGAAACGTACACACAAAGGCCGCAGCCTTTGTGTGTATTTTATGCTTTATTCACTTTAAATTTTTGGCATGATTATGTTTGGTCTTTTTAAAGGTAAAAAAACACCCCCGCGCGAGCTTACGCACCCTAAGCAATTGCTACCGGGCGATTTACTGTCTTTTAAACCGCGCAGTATTTTACCGCCAGAGCTTCAAGGCCAAACTGTCACCATTCAAAACGTACAAAGCTACCAGTACTCGGAAGGCTTAGCCCCTGAGTTTGAAGCACGCCTACCCAGCGGCGAAACCTTTCATTTTATGCTGGAAGAAGAGGGCGACGAGTATTTAATACTCTCTAAAGAAATTAGCCGTGAGCAAGTAGAGCACATTTTTGATATGGACCAATTTGCTGAGCTTTTTGGCGATGAGTTTACACCGCTCACCACCCATGCTGCCAATGCCGATGAAGCCTTGCGCGCTTGGATTGCGCCGCACTATACACAAACCATTAAAAACGCGACCGCCTATTTTTACAAAGCCGATAAAAGAGCGAGTGGTGTTAGCGCCTATGTAGAAGATGACGACAGCAGCGAAGAGCTGCGCTACCACGAATGCGAAGGCGCGCCCGACGACTTTAGCCTGAACATTGAGATTTGGGAAGATGGCGCCACCAATGTTTTTTTACAAAAAGCGGTACCCCTAAATGTGATTGAGGAGATTTGGCCCAATGGTTGATGCACAGGGTAACGACACAGACTCAAAAACACCGACTAATCCAAAGTGGGAAAAACAAAAAGCGGCGCTCAAAAAAGTACAAATCTCTTTTGAGCTAGCGCAAAATGTAGATCAGCAAATACGCATAGAGGCTGCCCAAAGCGGTGAAAGCCCCAGCAATATTATTCGACGTGTATTGGGTTTGACTGTATCGCCGCCAGTACGACCGCGTCTAGGTGTCTCGCTCAGCCAACAAGAAATAGAAAACCTCGCTGCCCACTACAATACCGACCCCAAAGACAGAAAAACTTGGATGCGCAACGCCGCGCAAACAATTCATGAATATTATAAAAATGAACGTCATTTAAAATAGCCGTTAAGTGCTAGGCCTATACATTATTAATGACGCTATTATGGCGCCGCCTCAAACCACTCAAGCATAACGGCCCAATTTTCAAAAACATACTGCCCTAACATAGCCAAGCAAATCATCACAATAATAGGCCGTATTACTCGGTGGCCACCTTTAATGGCGGTATGCGCGCCTAAATAACCTCCAAATAGTTGGCCCACCGCCATCGCGCCGCCCACAATCCAAACCACCTTACCGCTAAATATAAATACAATAAGCGAGGCGATATTGCTGGTAAAATTAAGCACCTTTGCGCCGCCTGTTGCCATTAAAATATTTTTGCCTCGCAAAGTGATTTGGCACAAGGTATAAAACATACCGGCCCCTGGGCCTAAGTAACCATCGTAAAACCCCAACCCTGGTACACATAAAAAATGCCATACCGATGACGATACCCGTGGTTTTTTATCGATTGTGCTTTGTGCTGGGGCCAATAAAAAATACACACAAATTACCGCAATTACACAAGGAATAATCACCGTTAAAAACTGTGGCGGCGAAATAAGCACAGCCACCGTACCCACTACCGAGCCCACAAAGCACATGGCGATACTCACCCTCATATCCCTTAAATTAGCTTTGCCCTTACGCACCATGGTGGTGGCAGCGGCAAAACCGCCAAACGAGGCCTGAAACTTATTAGTCGCTAGGGCCGATATGGGTGGCATTTGCGCCAGCAGTAAAGCAGGAATGGTAATTAAACCGCCACCACCGGCAATAGCATCAATAAAGCCTGCCATAAAAGCAATGCCTGCGAGCATAATGATTGTTTCGAGTGAAAATACTAATTCCATAGCTTATCTCTAGTGATGATATAAATTTGTAAGATATATTGATGCGATACACAGCATGGCATTGAAAGACGCCACGCTACAGCTTATATTTTGCTAATGGTTTGACTGATACTTTATCCAGCCCACCACGCAGCTCCACACTCGCAACAACATAATGACATTACCGTCACAACTTGATCAAAGCCGAGTAAAGTAAAACCGCCATTAAACTTTAACGCTATTAGAGGTATACTCTTTAGCTAACTAATTCAAGACGTCTCAAAGGACACCTCTTTTGTCGCAAAAACCCCCTATGAAAGACCCAGCCGCCGAGCGCGAAGCTCGCACTTATGACAACCCAATTGCCAGCCGCGAGCTTATTCTTGCTGTACTGGAAAAAGCCAAAGGGCCTCTGTCTAAGCATGCACTCACCGAACAACTCCACATCGAAGGCGAAGACCAAGCCGAAGGCTTGCGCCGGCGCCTTATTGCTATGGAGCGCGACGGGCAAATTATGCGTAACCGTCGCGGAGCATATGGCCCTATCAGTAAAATGGACTTAGTCCGCGGGCGCGTAAGTGGCCACCGCGATGGCTACGGTTTTGTACTGGTCGCTGGCGATGCCGATGACGTTTACCTCGCCAACCGCCAAATGCGCAAAGTGTTTGATGGTGATGAGGTTTTAGTACGTGTCACCGGTACCGATGTCAAAGGCCGCCGCGAAGGCAGCATTGCCGAGGTGGTCAGCCACAATACCACGCATGTCGTTGGGCGCTATGTTACAGGCCCTGGCAGTCCGCGTATTCGCCCCGACAACCCTCGTATTGTGGCCGATATCTATATCAGCAAAGACAACTCCCTAATCGCCAAAGAAGGTCAGTTTGTGAGTGTAGAAATCACTCGCCAGCCCGATAAGTTTGGCGCCGCCGAAGGCATTATCAAAGAAGTGCTTGGTGACCATATGGCGCCGGGCATGGAAATCGACGTGGCCATTCGCGCCCATGATATTCCCCACGTGTGGCCAGCAGCCGTTGAGCAGCTTGCCAGCCAACTAAGTACCGACGTTGACGAAGCCGATAAAGTAGGCCGCATCGACCTGCGTCAATTGCCCTTAGTCACCATTGATGGCGAAGACGCCCGCGACTTTGATGATGCCGTATACTGCGAGAAAAAACGCAGCGGCGGCTGGCGCCTATATGTGGCCATTGCCGATGTTTCGCATTACGTCACTCCCAACGACGCACTCGACAAAGAAGCGCAAGTCCGAGGCAACTCGGTATACTTCCCCGACCATGTCATCCCAATGCTACCGCGCGGCCTCTCGAATGGGCTGTGCTCGCTCAACCCCGAAGTCGATCGCTTGTGTATGGTGTGCGAAATGACCATTAGCGCCAGCGGCCGTATTAGTGGTTACCAGTTTTACGAAGCCGTTATGCACAGCCAGGCACGCCTAACCTATACCAAAGTAGGCCAAATGCTCGCCGAAAAAACACTCAGCGATTCACCATTGCGTACGCAATACGCGCATGTTGTAAAGCACGTTGATGAGCTACATAACCTTTACCACGCGTTACGCAGTATGCGTACCGAGCGTGGCGCCATCGATTTTGAAACCGTCGAAACCCGCATTGTGTTTGACGAAAACCGCAAAATTGAGCGCATTGTACCGGTGCATCGCAATGACGCGCACAAACTGATCGAAGAGTGCATGTTAGCGGCCAACGTGTGCGCTGCAAGATTTTTAGATAGCCACAAAATCCCCACACTGTACCGCGTACATGAAGGCCCTAAAGAGCAAAAACTCAATAACTTAATGGAGTTTTTAGGCGCTCAAGGCATTCAAATAGCGGCTGGCAAAGGCGGTAAAATTGGCCCGCAGCAATATCAGCAGGTGATGGAGCTCATTAAAGATCGCCCCGATGCGCAGATTATTCAGACAGTAATGTTGCGCAGCATGAACCAAGCGGTATACCAGCCCGAAAACAAAGGCCACTTTGGCCTAGCTTATCCGGCGTATGCACACTTTACCTCGCCTATTCGTCGCTACCCCGACTTACTCGTCCATCGGGCTATTCGCAGTGTGGTACGCAGCGGTGCAGAGTCAAAACGCGTTAAGCGTCACGAGCAAACCCGCCAGCAAAACGCGAGCGAGTCTTACCCGTATGATGTAAACGCGATGCTTGCGTTTGGCCAGCAAAGCTCACTCACCGAGCGCCGCGCCGACGAAGCCACCCGCGATGTCATGAACTGGCTCAAGTGCGAGTTTTTGCACGACCGTATTGGCGATGTATTTGAAGGGGTTATTTCGGCGGCCACAGGTTTTGGGTTATTTGTAGAGCTCAAAGATTTATACGTCGAAGGCTTGGTACACATCACCAACCTACCGCAAGACTATTATCACTTTGAACCAGCGCATCATCGCTTAGTCGGTGAAAACAGCCGCAAAGTGTATAGCTTGGGTGACGCCATTACCGTGCGTGTCGCCAACGTAAACCTCGATGAGCGCAAAGTTGACTTTGAGCTAGAGGCCAAGCAGCCGCGAAAACGCAAAATAAAAAGTACCGGCAAAACAGGTGCAACAACTCACGGTAATTCAAAGACCGAGCCATCAGTTCGCCGCAAAAAAGCTACGCCACAACCAACTAATGAAGCACAAATACCGGTCAACCCAGACGATATACTGCCCGACCCCGAAAAACCTAAGCGTCTGCAAAAAACAAAAAGCACCAAACAGTTTGCCAAAGACAAACTCGCCGTTAAACAAAACAAAGGTAAAAAAGCAACGCCCAAGCCCAAGCATGCCAAAAAGCTCAAAAATTCAGATAAGTCATCTGTGGGTAAAAAAAAGGCCACTAAAAAAGTGATCAAAAAGAAGATAGGTAAAAAGCGCTAACCCGCATTAACCTGTTTTTTAGGCTTGCCAACAGCGACCCGCGCTACTTTGCTCAATGAGTCGCGCGGGTCGTTAATATTTGGGCCTGCCATTATTATTTGATTGTGACAATCTTAGCCAATACTCCCTGGCTCGTATTTTTACCATTTTCTAACTATTATTTTTGAAGTTACCCACTATGAAGAAGCAAGTACTCTTTGGTTTACACGCTGTACAATCGGTTTTAGATAACACGCCAGAGCGCGTATTAGAGCTTATTATTTTGCAAGGCCGCCAAGACCAACGCATGCAAAGCATTTTGGCCATTGCTGATATGCACGATATTAGCGTGAGTGAAAAGCCCCGCAAAACACTCGACACTATGGCTGATGGTAACCATCAAGGCGTGATTGCATTAGCTAAGCCGGCTAAAGCACTACAAGAAGACGACCTTTACGCGATGGTTGAAGATGATAAAAAAGTGCCTTTTTTACTGATTTTAGATGGCGTGACCGACCCGCATAACTTAGGGGCCTGCCTACGCTCAGCCGATGCTGCAGGCGTGCAAGCGGTTATTGTACCCAAAGACAACTCTGTGGGCTTAACCGAGGTCGTGCGTAAAGTAGCCTGTGGCGCCGCCGATACCGTACCGCTCATTACCGTGACAAACTTAGCCCGCACCATGCAAAAGCTACAAGAGCGTGGCGTGTGGATTGTAGGCACCGCCGGTGAGGTCGATATGAATATCTACCAAGCGCCACTCACAGGCCCACTCGCCATTGTAATGGGCGCAGAAGGTACCGGCATGCGCCGCCTAACCCGCGAGCACTGCGATCATTTGGCGTATATCCCTATGGCCGGATCAGTGAGTAGCCTGAATGTCTCTGTAGCCACAGGCATTTGTTTGTTTGAAGCCATTAGACAGCGCAGCTAAACTGTTTTTAGTTCGCTAATTGAAAGCGCTTATATAGCGGGCACCTATGAATAATGACAAAATAATAAGATAGTCAGTAGCGGTCTCTTATGCGTATTATGCGCATGAATAAGGAGGCCGTTATGCCGTATGAATTTATTACCCGTATTTCTCAGGTTTCTGCTCAAGAGTGGGGAGATTTATGGCAGTCCGATTACCCATTTATTCAACATGGTTTTTTAAGTGCCCTTGAAGATAGCCACGCCACCTGTGCCGAGTCTGGCTGGCAACCCCATCATTTATTAATACGCAACGCTCAGCAGCAGCTCACTGCCGCCATGGTGTTATTTATTAAAAGCCACTCCTACGGCGAATATGTCTTTGATTGGAGCTGGGCCGATGCCTACCAGCAACACGGTATCCACTACTACCCTAAGCTCGTTAATGCGATTCCTTTTACACCCGCTACAGGCCCTCGCTTTGCTGCCAGCAGCACACAATCAGAAGCCGAGCTATTGCATGTACTACAAGCACACTTACAAGAATCTGATTTTTCTGGCTTTCATAGCTTATTCCCGAGTAGCCAGCACAACAAAGCACTTACCCATGCCGGTTATACATCATTACCGCACAGCTCTTTTACACAGGCTCCTGGTAGCCAACCAAATGCTCTTGAACAGGACTCGCAGAGTTTTGAGCAGGGCCGTAAGCAGAGCCTTAAACAAAGCCTTAAACAACAGCGCGCCACACAGCAAGGTTTTGTACAGCAGCGCTTAGGCTGTCAGTTTCATTGGTTTAATAATGACTACACCCACTTTGATGATTTTTTAGCGAGCTTTGCGTCACGCAAGCGTAAGAATATCAAAAAAGAGCGCGCCAAAGTACTTGAGCACAATGTGCGTATTACCACAACCCAAGGCACAGCGCTGCAGGCCAAAGACTGGGCTGAGTTTTATGACCTCTACAAGCGCACCTACCTTAAACGTAGCGGTCATAACGGTTATTTGAACGCTGAATGCTTCGCCCTTATGGGCCAAGCACTGCCCGAGCAAACACTACTTGTACGCGCCTACGCACAAGACGCCGATGAAAGCTCACGCTCACAAAGCCCCATCGCGGCGGCGCTATACTTTTATGACAGCCATACGCTTTATGGCCGCTATTGGGGCGCGATCGCTGAACTTGACGGCCTGCATTTTGAATGCTGTTATTATCGCGGCATCGAGTTTGCGATTGAGCAAGGCCTGCAACGCTTTGACCCTGGCGCTCAGGGCGAGCATAAAATTGCACGAGGCTTTACACCGATACTCACACAGTCTTACCACTACCTACGCCATCGCGAATTTAGCCATGCTATTACCCACTTTTTAAACGAAGAGGCACAGCATATTAACGCCTACTGCCAAGACGCACGCAAAAGCCTGCCCTTTAAAGAAGACTCTGTATTACAAAAGCCCGATTGTTTAATCAACCTGCACGACTAGAGTGCCAACAACCACCGAAGCTCATCGAGGACATATTATGATATTGAAAACCTTTAAGACTACAAGCTTAGCCTCAGCTCTCATACTCACCAGTACGCTGGCTTTGCCCACCTTGGCTCACGGTAAAACAGACTGGTTAGTCAATGCCGATAATTCCAGCGTGAGTTTTGTCAGTATTAAAAATAGTAGTGTCGGTGAAGTGCATCACTTTAAAGCGCTCCAAGGTAGCTTAAACGACGGCCAGCTATTAGTGAATATTGACTTAACCAGTGTTGAGACAGGCATTGATATACGCAATACTCGAATGCAAGAACACCTGTTTGAAACCAACAAGTTTACCACCGCTACGATTACCGCTAACGTCAGCCATATCGACTATAGCCACCTTAAAAAAGGCCAAAGCTTAAAGGCTAATATTTCTTTTGCCATTAATTTACATGGCAAAAAAGTCATACTCAGTACCGATGTTGCCATTACACAGCACGCCGATGACACACTTAACGTCGTCACCACAAAGCCGATTATGCTGAATGCAAAAGATTTTGGTCTAGAAGGTGGCATAGCAAAGCTAATGGAGCTAGCCGGCCTCAAAGCCATTGCTAGTAGCGTACCTGTGACAGCCACCTTAAGTCTCAAAAAAATACCCTCTAAAAGTAATAAGGAGGTACTATGAATCATTCATCAACAGGCTTACCCGAAAATATTGCAAATGTGATTTGCTATGTATTTGGCTGGCTGAGTGGTTTAATCATGTTGTTTATAGAAAAGAGTAATAACAATGTGAAATTTAATGCTGCTCAATCCGTTGTATTTTTTGGTGCCTGTAGCCTATTAGGCATTATCTTGCCGGTCCTTCCGATCATTGGCCCCTTAGCTTTAAGACTGGTTGCCTTGCTTGCCGTTGCCGTATGGGTCATACAGCTGGTCACCTCTTTTATAGGCAAACCACTCAAACTACCTATTATTAGTGGTCTCGCGGTATTACTGATTGGCTATGTATAAACAATCATCACAAGATATAACAAGCATTAGTAAACTTTGACCTAAATGCAAAGCCATGCACCTAGCCATTAACGTGAAAAATATGACACAAAAAAAGCCCCTATTAAATTGTAATAGGAGCTTTTTTGCCTAAAACACAAAGATTTAACTGTGTCGCTTTCGCAAAAATAGCTTCGACTCTTCTTTACCTGTTGCCAATAAAGAGGTTTCTTTTTCTGGGATATATTCATCTAAAATAGTTGCAAGTAATACCTGCGTCATTGGCTTTTGAACATAGCCATCCACATCAGATTCAATACATTGCTCTTTAATTTCCTCCGTATAGGGCTCAGAAGACACTAGAATAATAGGCGCGCATGTTGGGCATGCACTGGATTTCTTTAAATTATTAGCAATATAAAACCCACTAATTCCTGGCATATTAATATCTAAAAAAATTAAATCATAAGGCGTATCGAGTTTATCTACAATATCTAATCCGCGCGCTTTGAACACCTCGCAACCAAACTCTTCAAGCATGCTTTCGATTAAGGCGGCCTCTACGCGATTATCTTCCGCGATCAGTATTTTGGCCATATAATGTTTGTGAACCGTCATAAAAACACCTTGAATACTATTATCACAGGAATTATTTCAATAAAGTAAGCTTTAACTGTATTAACCATTAACCATTAACCACTTAACAGTAAATTGACGACTCCGCATATCAACATTACCTACGTACAGTTTAGCTAGCCTACAAACTAAATACCAAGTAACTACCAAGTAACTACCCAGCTTCCGATAAAAGGTTATTGAAATCGATACGAGATAGATCAAATTGCTCTTGTAGTTGATCAGTTAAAGCTGCTATCTCTTTTAAATGAGTATTCTCGGTGCGGGCTAACGCCTCTATTTCTTTAGCTAAATCAGAGACTTCCAATGCGCCCATTTGCCGCGCTGACGATTTAATCGTATGTGAAGGCACCACCAGCTGGCTAACATCCTCTTGGCTTAAACCTTTACGAATTTGATCGATATAACCCTGTGTATCTTCTAAAAAATACTCGATCATCGTGGGAAATCGGCGCTTCATCATTTTACGCGCTTTAGCAACGATATTTGCATCTAAAAACTGTAACGTATTTGAAGTACCTAAAGGTTTTTTAGGATCGATTTCTGTATTTTTATTATTACTATCACCGTTACTATTATTACTTAAAGATTGTGATTTTTCTTTGGTTTCTATTTGCGGTGTATTAGCAGTATTCATTTCCTTAGCGGGACCCTTGGCGACACGACTGACTGCATCAATGTTATGTCCTGATGCTATCGCCTTGCTATCACCTTGCTGATGAGTACCTGTATGTGAATTTTTATTTAAATCCAACGTCAAGTTTTTTAGATCCGTGATATTATGCTCTAGCGGGCCTTCAACCGAAGTTGATGGAGTAATCACTCGATGACTATCGCTATTAATTTTATTATTATTTACGCTATTATTATTTAAGCCATTGCTATTTGAATTATTTTTTTGATCGATAGACGATACGTGTTTGGTTAATTTACGATGATGTAGCCATTTACCTAGCATTGTTTGCAAATCTTTTTTTCGTACAGGCTTAGATAAATAAGCACTCATCCCGGCATCTAAACAACGCTCTTTATCTCCTACCATTGCATTTGCTGTTAGCGCTACAATGGGCAATGTTTTACCCATTGTTTGTGGTAAATTTCTAATTTCTTGCGTTGCTTTAAAACCATCCATAATAGGCATCATGCAATCCATTAATACTAAATCAAATTGTGCACCACTCTTAATGTACTCTACCGCAATCTGACCATTTTCAGCATGAGTGACTAACGCACCAAGGTCTTTTAGCATATCCTCGGCTAAAGTCGCATTAATACGGTTATCCTCGACAAGTAATATAGATGAGCCCTCTAAATAATTAATATCAGATTGCTGAGTCAATGACGATGATACATGGCTAGCATTATTTATACTCAGGTTTTGCCCTGAATATTCATTAGAAATCGATGACACAAATTCTGTGAATTGCTCAGAATCATTAGGAAAATTAAAAAACCCTAAAAAACCCTGATTCATTAATTCTTGTGTAGATATCATATCTGTTTTTCTAGAAATACAGACTAAAGGTATATCTGATAATTTTTCAATAGAGTGCGCATGCTGACTAATTTTTATTGGAGATCCACTTTTAATAAAATAATCAACTGCAATTAAAGCAATATTTTTATACTCTACAGTACGACCAATGAAGTCAATTGAGTTTACACATACGACTTGCATGCCACTCATACCAAGCTCTGAAAGCACCATGGTTTTAAAATTACTGTCATCACAAATAAATAAAATTGATCCCGAAAAATTAATAGATGTTGCAATTTCGGTACGCTGTGTATTGTCAGCAAAGACTAATGGTAATACAAATGAAAATGTAGATCCCTCACCTAACACGCTGCCGACGCGCAAAGTACCCCCCATTAAAGCAACTAATTTTTTGCATATGGAAAGACCTAAACCCGTACCACTAAATAGTCGTGTTGTTCCACCATTACCTTGCACAAACTGTTCAAAAATTAATGATAGATTTTTTTCTGATATCCCAATACCCGTATCTTCAATAGAAAACTTCAGTGAAAATTCAGAACCCTCAAGTGCATCATATGAGTCTACAGTAACAACAATATATCCAGTTTCAGTAAACTTTATAGCATTACTAATAAGATGATAAAATACTTGCCTAATTAACGAGGAGTCGCCACCCACCTCATGAGGCACTCCATCCTCATAACGCAAAATAAGCTCCACGTTTTTAAGCTGCGCCCGCTCTTCCATAATTTGAACTAAGTCGCCAATTAACTCATAAAGATTAAAGCGCGATACTTCAACAACAGTATCACCCGACTCTAATGAAGAATAACCTAAGATATCATTAATGACATCAAGTAAAGATTCCGCAGAAGACAATACCGTTCTAACATAACTCGATTGTTTATCATTCAAAATTGTCGTACTTAAATTTTCACTCGCGCTAATGATACCGTGCATTGGTGTGCGTATTTCATGGCTAACGCTAGTTAAAAATTCAGTTTTAATACGATTTGCTAAAGCGGCTTCTTCATAAGCCAATTTGAGACTATTTTGAATAGGGTTAATAACAAAGAAAATTAAACCCACAACAAAAAAAACAAGAATGATAAATAAATATGCCCAGTGATTATCAGTTTTATCTTGAATTGAATCAACTAAATATTGATAATACAATGTCACTGAATTATCAAGAGAGCTTGATAATTCTCGTGCTGTCAATGAAATAAAATCTACATTCTCAACAATTCTTTTGCTGTCATCTTGTGATAGTTGTGATAGTTTATTAGCTGCATCAATATATTTTCTTATTTTATAGTGAATAGAGCCTTTAGGATATTGATAATCATTAAATTTATTGCCATCTGTATAATCAGAATCTTTCAAACCAAAATATAATTTATTAATAGATTTTGGTAAAAAACCTATATTATCCGTTAAATTTTTATTCAAAAAGTCTAAATGCCTAACCAAATCACGGACCTCACTACGCGCATGAGAAACATCAAAACCTTTTATTTTAATATCGTTTTTGTTTAATAATTTGTCATCAAATGTTCCATTAATTACTTTTTTGTTGTTTGCGGCAAAAAATTTAGACAAGACAGACACATGCTCGATAATAGATTTTTGTTGACTTATTTTGTAAATAAAATCTGCATTTTTTTTGTTTTCAATACTATCAAAAGCGGAAGAAAGAAAAACACACGCAATCGTTACTGCCGTTAGCACCAACAACATAGTGACATTTGACCAAAGACTCTTACTGTCAGTAGCTTTCAAAAACAAAATTTATCTCCCAAAACTTCATACCGAACACATCGATATTTCATCTTTAAGCCTCACCCAATAAAAAATCGTTTAGAAAATTTGATACGCTTTCATGAAGCTTTATTAGCTCATCTTGCTCTTTAGCTATTTCTTTTATTGATTTTTTTTCTTTAGATAATACTTCAATGTTTTTTGATACTGCACCTAATGCGGCAAACCCTAATGTATTAGATGATGATTTTAATGGGTGGGCACTCTCTCTGATGGCATTATGATTTTTATTTTCAATACCTTTATTTATTTTATCTATGTATTCCTGACAATCTTCTAGGTAATCAGTTATTACATTATTAAAATTATCTTTAAATATTGACCTAACCTCATTAAAAACAGTTAAATCAACTGAACTTTTATTAAATTTTATGCAATCATTAATTTCTTTTCCTTTAATAAAATTAGGTTCTTTTTTATTTTTAATTAAGTTTTTATAGTCACCATCATTAGAATTACCTGGCAATCCTAGCGTAACCTCTTCTGTTATATTATTTTTTATATCGGCACTAAGAATTTCAATATTTTTGTCAACAAGATAGTTTCTCGTTTGGCCAACACTAATCAGGGCATCATTTAGTATATGTTTTGATATGTATATCGGGTTGATATTTTCAGTGCATAAAGATTTTAATTTTCTATATAATCGATTTAGAAAAAATAATATTTTATTGAATGCAAAGGTATCACACAAAGAGATAATAATTTGTAATCTATCCTCAAAAATCGCCATACAATCAAAGTTTTTATCGCTTATTAACGCCACAATACTTTTTTCAATATCATTTAAATAATCATGAATGTTGATTCCGCTATTTCTTGTTAAATTAATTATTTTATTAATTTTTTCTTCATTGATAATTGATATTTTTGAATCATAAAAAACATCTTTTTTTACGCACACTTTTTCTTTACCAATGTACTTTTTTAGTAACGAATATAAATTATCGCGCTTGATAGGTTTAGTAGCATAATCTGTCATCCCTGCCTTGTAACATTGATCTGCATCTCCTTTTAGTGCATTTGCTGTTAATGCTATAATAGGAATATTTTTAATATTATGATTTTTTTCATGTTGACGAATATTATAAGTGCTTTCAAAGCCATTCATTATTGGCATCTGGCAATCCATGAAAATAATATCAAAATAATTATCTTTATATTTTTCTAAGGCAGACTTTCCATCATTACACACTAGCACCTCACAGCCAGCTTCTTGTAAAATTTCTTTAGCGATTTTAATATTAATTCTATTATCTTCAACCAAAAGTACTTTAACGTCATCAAAAAATATTGAAGCATTGCAATGAAAATCTAATAAATATTCAGGTATTAGAGCTGCTATCTTGCGTAGCAGAACAGCCTCTGTGGAAGATTTATTAAAATATGTATCCGTTTTTATTTTAGAATACTTTGATTGGAAATTTATAGAATCGTCATATATAGCAACAACACTCAGTAGGCTCGTCGCATAAGCACAATTAGGCTCCCCTCTCACAGTATTTATAAAAAAATCAATGTCGCCAACTTCAATTAATAATGATTCAATACACAGTAAAACAACATGAATACTATTTGTATTACATAAACTTATAGCTTCTTCAAAATCAAAAGCTCTTAATACTTCACCGCCCGAGTTAGATAACAATTTTTTTACATCGCTGTAATAATTACTATCATCGCCTACAAACAATATATTGATGCTTAGGAAATTAATTTCCTCTTTTGAAATAAGATTAGATTTAAGATCATCTAAACTCAATGGGTATTGAGTATGGCTATTTTTTTTATGCAAAATCAATTCAATAATTTCAAGTAGCTGGCGTGTTTTTACAGGCTTATGGATGTACCCGCTAACACCAAGATCTTTATATTTTTTTATGATATTTAGATCTGTATCAATATCATTAATACAAATTATCTTAGGAGTACTGTCTTTATAATTACATTTTATTTTTTTAACAATATCATCTTCATTAAATAATGATTTTTTTTCATTAATTATTATTATATCTAAAGGTCTACTTTTAAGTATTTCTTTACCAATTAAAATAAATAAATCATCGGCCTTATTAACGCAAAAAGTAACGGCACCATAGAACCTTAAAACTGATTTTATATGCCCTAAAAAATAAGGGTTATCATCTAATACAGCAATAGATATACCGTCTAAATAATCTGTTATGTCTAAGGGTTGTTTTGAGCTGTCAACTTCAAAATCAATTGCAAAATTAAAATTTGATCCTTTATTAATTGTGCTATCTAGCTTAATTGTTCCGTTTTGCAGTTCAATCAATTGTTTACATATTGCCAAGCCCAACCCTGTTCCACCATATTCTCGCGTAATACTTTTTTCAGCTTGCGTAAATCTATCGAAAATCTTATTTTGCGACTCATCAGAAATACCTATCCCTGTATCAATGACAGAGAACCGTATTTTTTCATGCTTTTTACCTAAATCATCTATTTTAAAATCTAATGATTCGACCTCAACTAAAACATGACCTTTTTGTGTAAATTTAATAGCGTTACTCATTAAATTTACAATAATTTGCCGCAACCTATTAGGATCACCAATAACATACTCTGGCACATAAGGCGATATCGCAATAATTATTTCTAAATAATTTTCAATGGCTTTAATAGCCATTAAATCAGCAACCTCTTCTATAACGGTATAAAGATTAAAAGGTATTGACTCTATATCCAACTTACCAGATTCTATTTTTGAAAAATCTAAAATGTCATTGATAATAGCTAGGAGACTTTCAGAAGAATGTAAAATTGTTTTTATATAATCTTTATGACTTTGGCTTTCTATCGATTTTGAAAGTAACTCTGCTGTACCAATAATTCCGTTCATTGGTGTACGTATTTCATGACTGACTGATGCTAAAAAATCGCCTTTCAACTCATTGGCTTTATCAGCTAAATTTTTTGCTTTAATGAGCTCATGCTCTTTAAATCTCATATCTTGTAATAAACGATTAAAGTTAGATGCTAACTGCCCTATTTCATCACTACTGAATAGCGGTACTCTTATATGGAAATCATTAGTTTTTGAAAACTCAGAAACCGATGAACTTAACTCACTTAAAGGCATTGTTACGGTTTTTTTTACCCTTAGCATAATAAAAATTGATGCTAAAAAAAATAACAATATTAAACCAATAGCAACACATAATTGTATTAAAATTATTCTATTGTCAACACGCTTACTTTCTATATAGAAATATCCCGATATATTTCTATCGGAATTAAAAA
Source organism: uncultured Pseudomonadales bacterium (assembly GCA_947494095.1). GTDB lineage: Bacteria > Pseudomonadota > Gammaproteobacteria > Pseudomonadales > Cellvibrionaceae > Marinagarivorans. Next base: position 15,107 of record CANLTI010000001.1, on the reverse strand, counting down.
TAGGCTCTAAATGAGTAAGATTATCACACGTATTATTATCTGATTTTACAGTAACTTTTTTATTATTAAGCAAACAAAAAGATTTTAAATCGATAGCATTATTAATATTTATTAATGTTTTATTTATCCCTTCTATATCAATATTCGTTAGCTGATTAGATAATTCTATTTCAACCATACGAACAATGGTCGCGGTAATTTTTTTATTAACGGCCTGACTAAGAGAAATTGAATTAAAATATACAATAGGAATAGATGCGATAAAGCATGAAAAAAAAGCGATAAAGAATAACCACTGTATTTTATCGTGAATACTTAACGGTTTGAATTTTTTAGCCGTTAAAATAAGATATTCTATCCTCACTTTAATAGACATTATGTTACCAGTCTATATCAGACTCATGACTCACAAATGTTGTGACCTCATTACCGACTTCATTGTAATTAACTTTATCAAAGCTCATAGAGTATGCCTGAGCAATTCCACGGCCGTGATTTTCTTGAGCTCGAGATGGGTCAACTTTAATGAATTTTCGCCAATCAAACCCGTTACCGCAATCTTTTATTTTTAAATAAAATCCATTTTCTTCTCGTTTATATATTGCCTCTACCAATTTGGATTTATGTTCGGGGTAATCAACTCGACGAATAACTTCGTCACGCCATGTTCCATTTTTAAGTAAAAATGTCTTTTCATCATAACCTACGCTTAAGTTTCCATGCTCTACACTATTAATGAGCAATTCGGCAATGCCTGTGACTACCTTTTCTGGGTTAGGGTAACAGTTGGCTAAAAAACACGCTAAATCTTCTGCTTCTGGTACCGTACGCAATGAAAATTTACACTGTGTTATTAAATTAAAACTTGATTTATGATGGCTCAACTCTTTACTGAGTAACTTTTGCTGGCTAATATTACGAACAGCTGCTGAGAGGACTGATGCGAGAACATCTTCATCGATGGGCTTTGTTAAGTAATAATAAACACCGGCATCAATACCTTCTCGTATTTGTTCAGCTTTATCTGAGCCTGTTTGCATAATGATAGGAATATTTTTAAGTACAGGATCATTTTTCATTAAAGAGACGACTTCTAAACCATTCATTCCGGGCATTTCACGATCAAGAACAACAATATCTATATCTGATCCATGCTTACAGAGTACATCCCATGCACTCTTACCGTCGTCTGCAGTACTAACATTATGCCCCAAATCTTCCAGCTGGGTTTGCAACATCATTCTCATTGAGCGGTCGTCATCTACAGCGAGTGTATTAATAACTGGATTGTTTACCACTGTTAATGAATTCTGATTATTACTTTCCATATTATTACCCTTAAAAAATAGTACTTATCTTTCAGAAAAAGCCGTTTTTAGCGATAAATGAATAGGCTTAAATAGATATGATAAAATCGTTTTTTCACCTGTAATGATATCGCCAACTACTGTCATTCCTGGCAAAATGTTATTAATATTGGAATTATTACCAACATACATCCTTGCAAGACCAATGCGCACTTTGTAATAGGGTTCTTTTTTTTCATTCAAAAAAGTAGTCGCAGAAACATAATCTAATGTACCTGAGACCGTACCATAGCGTGAAAAATCAAATGAGCTCACCTTGACGCGAATAGCTTGACCCACTTCGATATGCCCCACATCTTTAGGAGAAACTTGGGCCTCTACAATAAGCTTTGCACTTAAAGGAACAACCTCTAATAATGCCTTCCCGGGCTCCACAACCCCACCAACAGTATTAAGCTGAAGTCCTTTAACGATTCCGTGTACAGGTGAACGTATTGTTAAGCGATTAACTCGATCCTCTAATCGAATAATGCCTTCTTTTACTTGATCAGCTTGTGATTGCAACTCGGCAAGTTCACTATAAACTTGTTCTCGTCGAGTCAGGTATAGTGATGACAAACGCATTTTGTACTCACTAAGGCTACTAACTGCCTGCGCATAAAGCTCTTCTGTTTCTTCTAATTCTGATGCTGTTTTATGATGCTCTTGTTCATATTTTATATAAGCAATTCTGGAGGCATAACCTTTGTCTAATAGTTTTTGCTGTATTCCTCTCGCTTCATCTGTTAATTTTAACCCTTCTATCAAATGGTTTAGCCGATGTTTTAATTTTTTAATTTCTATTTCTTTTTGTGATACTTGATTATTTAATACATCATGCTCTTTATTGACAGATCCTAACATTTCATCATAAACTTTTTTCTGAAAATCAATATCTTTTGAGGTAACGCCATCAATATGCGAAAAGTCTAGCTCTCTCTTCTCTAAAAAAGCATTATTACGTTCTGTTTGAGTCAGTATCGACTTATATTTTTGCCGGGATTCAGCCAGTGATTGTGTTGCCGAAGAGTCCTCAAGCTTTATGAGTACTTGATTTTTATCAACGACATCGCCATCTCTAATCAGTATTTCTTTGACTAATGCACCCTCTAGGTGTTGTACAACTTGTGTATACCCGCGAGGTATAACTTCACCCACAGCACTAGTCACCTCACTTATTTTCGTAAATGCTGCCCACAAGAAAAAAATAAGAATGGCCATACTAATAACAATCATCGTTATCCGCACCATATGAGGGTTGACGGCCTCTTCTAATTTTACTGATTGCGGCATGTATGCTAATTGTTCTTGCTCGCTCTGAGAGAGCTTATGCTGCTTTAAAAATTCATTAACAGTCAATTTCATATATATTTATTGCCCCGATCATTACCTATATTAATGTGGAGTATTCCACTCGAGCTGACATAGCAGTATCAATTACACTATTTACTCGTCATTACTTTTATTGATAGAATCAATAATAAGATCTGGAGAACCGACAATAGGGAACTCTCCGGTGGTAAGTAATATCACCGTATCTGCCATTTTGAGATAATCTTCACGGTGGCTCACTAAAATAACGGTTCTATGGCCTTTCCAGCGATTAATTGTTTGTCTAAACGCTTCACCGGCACTGCTATTGAGCAGGGCGTAAGGCAATTCATCAAATAGCATTAAAGGTGTATTTTTAATATAGGCTCTGGCTAAATTTAATTTATAAGAAAGCCCCGAAGGTAACTGATAGCCCTCTATTCCTATTCGTGTTTCTATCCCTTGAGGTAGAGCACAAATATCTTCCCATGCATCGACTTGATTTAACGCAACTTTAATAGCTTGACTATTAACTAAAGGATCTGCCATACGTAAATTTTCTGCAATACTGCCATTAAAAAAATGCGGAACCTGTGGGACATAAGCAATGTTCTTTCTTAAGTCAATTAAATCTAATTGACGAATATCAACACCATCAATGCGAATATTGCCTGCCTGCGGCTTATAGAAGCCATTAATAAGCTGTAAAATGGTGGATTTACCTGAACCATTACCACCCGTTATAGCAATAATATCACCTGGTTTAGCCTCAAATGTTAGGCCGGTAAATACTGGATCACCTTTTTTACTATATCTTATACCGACTTTGCTAAAGCTTATCTCTCCTTTCAGAGCATTAATGCGTGTATGCGATTGCGAATCTTGCTGTTCGGTATTGATGGCCATAAGGCGATTCACTTGATCAACTGAGTTTCTCACTTGCTCAAACCGACCAATTGAATTACATAATATTTTAAATGGCGTAAGAATTCGCCAAACAAGTAGCGTAGTAGCAATCAGTGCACCAGCAGTTATTTCACCCGCCAAGACACCTAACACCCCTAGATAAATAATCATTAATCCTGCGGCAACAAACATGGCATGAGATACAACCTCTATTTGTGAAGAAATGAAGGCTGCTTTAAAAGAAGATAAAGAGGCCTTACCTGAGACCTTTCTATATTCGGCCATCCACTGCTCTGCTATACCACTTGCGCGAATACCATGCATTTTTTGAAACGTCTCAAATGTCATTTGTTGGCATAAGGAATGATTTTTAGCCGATAACCGTGTTGCCGTACGTAAGCTATTGCCGGTAAAAAAAAGTAACACTAGGTAAAGCCCCGCAATCACAAGCGGAACTAAAGCTAATTTACCCGCAATAATGGCAATGGCCACCAAAATAAGTAAAGTAAAAGGCAGCTCAATTAATGCTAAAAATAATGGTCCATTAAAGAAGTCTCTTATACTTTCGAAAGCTTTAATACGTGCAATTTGTGCAGATACTGAGGCTCGCTCAGTAAAGGTAATAGGCATGAAAATAAGTTGCGAGAAAATATGATTGCCAACAATAGTATCGACACGTGAACTAAACCACGATAGGTTTCTTAGGCGTACAAACCGTAACACCGCCTCACAGAATAAAGCTAAAAAAGCACCCACAATAAGTGGCATTAGGGTTTCGGGAGAGTGTGCACCAATCACGCGATCATAAACCAACATCACAAATAATGGCGCCGCTATCGCGACCATGTTAATCATAATACTGACTGAAAAAACCTGCCAAAAAATGCCTTTAAAGCGCTCTAATAAAGCTCTAAACCAAGTAAAACCTGAGACACTCATATATTCTAAACTTAATGGCTGAGGCGATTCTGATTCTTTTGTAAAAACAAAAGCAATGCCGGCATTAATATCTTGCGCGGCAACAGCCATAACACGCTCTTTTAAGCAGTCATAAAGCGTCAGCATTTTTTTGTCTTTAACGTACTCTGCACTTAAAATAACAAGTGGCGATTGACCTCTTGGAGTATACAAACAAGGGAATAATCGATCGTCTAGCATGTCAGATTTTAAAGATATTTCATGCCCCAAATAACCTAAATTAGCTAAAGCGTTTAATACATCTATGCACTCTAAGTGCGTGCGACCATGAGGAATATAATCGCACAGCGTGCGCTCTGTAATAGGCAGATCTAACTCTACAGCCAAACACACCATGGCGCTTTCGTAACCCACCTGCGTACTGTGTGATTGATGATTAATCGATCCTAATTGAGCGTTGAATACTTTCTTATTATAACTATCATTATTAACACAATTGTCGATCGTATTTTTAGGTTTTATCATACCTTTTTTTGATGGGGATTTTTTGATAATCTCAGGTTTCGAGCCTTGTTCATTAATCCAACCAGCCATCCGTAATTGGCTTAGGATCTCCTCTATACGCGTACTTTTAAGCATCCAGTCTACTGCATTTGCATCGAGTTGAGCATTCACAAGCGAAGCTCCTGATAAGGTTTTATATCGTGTAGCTTGCTATCATCCATAAACTGTCGCCGTGTTAACTCTCCGTCACCTAAAACATATTCATAATCACTGAGATGTAAAATATTTTTATCATCACTGATTAAAATCATAGTTACCTTACCTTTCAATTTAGCCAATAGCTTATAGACCAAGTGATAACCCTCTTTGTCTAAACCTCTATCAGCATTATCAAATAATAAAATTTTAGGTTTTGCAGAGAGTACACGCGCAATGGCTATACGCTGCTTTAACCCCGGAGGAATAACATCTGAATTACCGCCGTCCAACTGTGTTTCAAAGCCTGCCGGTAATTTTGCAATTTCTTTATCTATACCCAGTAACTGAATAATTTGCTTTACGTTATGATCTTCATTTAATCCAAAAGCGCTGAGGTTTTCTTGTAGTGTGCCTTTAAAAATAGACCCTTCCATAGGTAAATAGCCTAAATGCTTTATTAACTCATGGGGGGGATGTAAATGCGCCATAACACCATTAATAGCAACCTCGCCCGCGTTAGGTAAATACAGGCCAGCAATTAATTTTAATAGTGTTGTTTTCCCGCAACTATGATCACCTGATATCGATATCGCCTGCCCCCTTTTGAGTTCTAAATTAATACTGTTAAGCAGCGACTTATCGGTATCGCTATAAGAAAAATTTAGGTCTTTTACGTCAACCGTGCCTTCGATAATACCTAAAGTCTCGCTGCTGGCATGTTCTATTAATGGAGATTCAAAAATGGTGACTACTTGATCGCGACACAATTGGTAATCTTGAAAGCGCGTCCAGATACCGAGTGCCTTTTGTACTGGGCTCATAATACGACCCGACAACAAAACACATGCGATTAACGTACCCATTGTTAAGCTGCCTGATAGCACCATCGGCGCCCCAAAAGCTATCATTGAAACTGTCATCATTTGCGTAAACAAAGCGCTGTAGTTAACTGCTGTATTGGTATTTTTGGAAAGGAAGTAACTGTATATACTCGTCTGGCGCTGCAGCTCTTCGTATTGGCGCTGTAATTGATTTTCGTGCCCTAATGATTTGGCCGTATGGATACCCGTTAGTACCTGAATAAAAAAGCTTGTTCTTTTTTCATCAGAGTCATCTCGCTGCTGTAGTACTGACTTTATTTTTTTGCCTAGCGCCCAAGCTAATACTGAAAATAGCAATAAGATACTAATAGGCACCAATGCCAAGCTATTGGCTAAGTAAGCAATCAAAGCAATATAGATAATCACAAAAGGTAGATCAATTAAGGTAATTAATGCCTGGCCACTGGTAAACTCCCGCATACGTGAAATCGAGTTCATTCGCTGTAAATACTGACTGACATCTTCTTTTTCTACATCGACAAGGTTGGTGTGTAAGATGTGCCTAAGCGCATTACAGCTCAATGCATGCTCATACACAGCGCTCCCCCAACTCACCACATAAGAGCGCGCACCTCGTATAACGCCCTCTAGTAAAATAGCAATACCCACACCAATCGCGAGTGCATTCAAGGTGCCCAAGTTTTGACTGACCAATATACGGTCATAGACTTGCAAAGTGGTCACAGGCAAGCTGAGTGATAACAAATGAATCGCTAGAGAGGCGATAATTAACGTATTTGTTTTATTCTCGAAGGTGATATCAGGATGCTTAAGATAACCAGAATCTATAGGATGGACAATGGCATACAAGTCTGCACGAGCAGCGTAAAGCTTTTGTGCTATATGATTTTTGGCTAACGCCATTTAACTACCCTATAAGCGATGATGTATAAGTCTATAAATATAGCTACACTGGCTTACTTAGCGGGTATTTAAGGCCCCTTACTTAAAAATAGTATTAAAGGGGTGTATTGAATATCTTTTGCTTATATTAAAATTACGACTCAATGAGGGCGTTACACTTAAAAGTGTACGGTTGCAGCAAGATACGGCGGGGATCACACAAACCAAAGCTTAGCCTTCTGTAAGCTTTTTTTGAGGTTTAGTATCATCAAAAACAAAAAAAGCCTCAACCGTTACCGGTTGAGGCTTTTTGAGTGACGCTAAGAAGGTTTACTTCTTCTCGTGACGCTCTTTAGATTCTGCCATTACTTTTTCAGCTACTGATGATGGACAAGCAGCATAATGTGCGAACTCCATTGAGAACTGACCACGGCCAGAAGTCATAGTACGCAAGCTACCAATGTAACCAAACATCTCTGAAAGTGGTACATCAGCTTTAATACGAACACCGGTTAGACCAGCTTCTTGACCAGCAATCATACCGCGACGACGGTTTAAGTCACCAATAACATCACCTACGTGATCTTCTGGTGTAAACACGTCAACTTTCATGATTGGCTCAAGCAGTTGTGGACCTGCTTTAGGCATAGATTGACGGAATGCACCACGCGCTGCAATTTCAAACGCGACAGCCGATGAATCGACCGCATGGAAACCACCATCGTAAAGCTCAATTTCAACATCAAGAACAGGGAACTTAGCTAAAGGACCTTCGCCCATCATGCCTTTAAAGCCCTTTTCAATCGCTGGGAAGAACTCTTTAGGTACGTTACCGCCCACAACAGAAGAGGTAAAGGTAAAGCCTGTGTTTTGCTCGCCGGGCTTGATGCGGTAGTCGATTTTACCAAACTGACCAGAACCACCAGATTGCTTTTTATGTGTGTAGCTATCTTCGATTTCTTGAGTGATAGTTTCGCGGTAGGCCACTTGTGGCTCACCAACGACTAATTCAACACCGTAAGTACGCTTAAGAATATCCACTTTAATATCTAAGTGAAGTTCGCCCATACCTTTAAGGATGGTCTCGCCTGAATCTTCGTCAGTTTCAACACGGAAAGAAGGATCTTCTGCAACCATTTTACCAATGGCAACACCCATCTTCTCAGAACCGCCTTTATCTTTAGGCGATACAGCGATAGAGATTACAGGCTCAGGGAATACCATGGCTTCAAGCGTACAAGGGTGCTTAGGATCACATAATGTGTGACCTGTTTGCACGTTCTTCATGCCCACAATCGCGATGATATCACCGGCTTGAGCAGTATCGATTTCGTTACGGTCATCTGCTTGCATCTCAACCATACGGCCGACACGCTCAGTTTTACCGGTAAACGAGTTAAGGATGGTGTCACCCTTATTCAATACACCAGAGTAAATACGTACGAAGGTTAAGGCGCCAAAACGGTCGTCCATAATCTTAAACGCAAGTGCGCGTAAAGGCTCTTCAACCGATACAATCGCTTTTTCGCCAGTTGGGTTACCTTCTTCATCCGTAAGATCTTGTGGATCTACTTCGGTTGGCGTCGGTAAGTAATCAACTACGGCGTCTAACAATAACTGCATACCTTTGTTTTTAAAGGCTGAACCACAGTAAGTTGGGAAGAACGCAAGGTCACGAGTACCTTTACGGATACAACGCTTGAGGTCTTCAGGAGAAGGCTCTTCACCTTCCATGTAGGCCATCATTAGGTCGTCGTCCATTTCTACCGCAGTTTCAATTAATTGCTCGCGGTACATCTCAGCATCTTCAACCATATCGGCTGGGATATCTGTGATTTCGTAGTTTTCGGGTTGGCCGGTTTCATCCCAGATGTAAGCCTTACGGCTTAATAGGTCAACAACGCCCACAAATTCGTCTTCACGACCAATAGGTAAAACCATGATTAAGGGCTTAGCACCCAATACTTTTTGCACTTGATCGGTAACGCGAAGGAAGTCTGCGCCCATGCGGTCAAGTTTGTTAACGAAGATGATACGTGCAACTTCAGATTCGTTAGCATAACGCCAGTTGGTTTCTGACTGAGGCTCAACGCCGCCAGAACCACAAAATACACCAATGCCGCCATCAAGTACTTTAAGCGAACGGTAAACTTCTACGGTGAAGTCAACGTGTCCAGGGGTATCGATAACGTTAAAGCGATGTTTATTCCAGAAACAGCTTACCGCTGCAGACTGAATGGTAATTCCACGCTCAGCTTCCTGTTCCATGAAGTCAGTTGTTGATTCACCTTCGTGAACCTCACCTAGCTTATGGATTTTACCAGTTAGCTTCAAAATACGTTCTGTAGTGGTAGTTTTACCCGCGTCAACGTGGGCAAAAATACCGATGTTACGGTAAAGGGATAAGTCAGCCATTACTTTTATACTCGGATTGAAAGTGTCAAAAAATCGCGCGCAAGTATACAGCGTAATCTAGTGGAAATCTTCGCCTTATAAAATTTACTCGCGCCATAATTGCCAAAAAGCCTAAAAACCTTGCTATAGAGCCTTAAAAATAGGTAGCTCTGCGGGTATAACAGCCTATTCAACGCTAAAAAAATAGAGCGTTTTAGCTTATAGCTATCGCATGCCCGCCTGCTTCGCGTGTAAATTTGCATAAAACACATTCAATAGCAACCCCAAAAATAGGAATATACAACGCAACACTGCCGGCCTACCTCACGCCAAACCATCTTGCCATGCATAAATGCTAACTCAATTTATAAATATTACCCCCCACTACTCGTAGTTTCTGACAAACGCCCACGGAATAACACCAAGTACCTTTGGCAGCGGTATCACTTTGCAAAATATTCATGGGTAACAACGACTCAGTAACACTCTATATCGCATAAATATGACAAAAGTGTTACCGATTAATATGACAAAAAATAACCAATTCCAGCTTTAATATAATAAACATGTCGCCTAAAGGTGCCGAAAACACTAGAAAACACCTCTTAGTCACAAAAAATAAAATAAATTCTACTTTTTCTTGCGCATGCGTCATTATGTGTTACCTTAAGTTACGTGAAGTAACACTTCACACCGACATACAGCGCAGCTCAAACACCATCCGTTAAGCCACTGTGTGAAGGTATCAACCAGATTTTGCGAGGAATCGTTATGAATAAGCTTGCTGTTTTATTACTAGCTACTGTTGTGTCTCAAGGTGCGCTAGCGAGTGAGGTTGGTGCCAAGAATCCACAAATGATTAAGCCGGCGACCTTGGCTTACACAGTTGCGGATACAGGTGCCAATGAATCAGAATGGGCAATTGGTCCAGTGAATACGCCTGTAACCGTCGCTCAGCACAAAAGAATGGTCACAGTTGCTGACAAATTTAATGATGAAATTAGCAATAAATTAGCTCTTAAATTAGAGCGCTCTTTACAAGCCAAATAAGAGCCAATTTACAGTAAATTTAGAGGTGCTCTTGGGTGATTCTAAATATGGAAACCGCTTGCCGCACAGTACTCGTTTATGCCGGCAAGTTAGTAACAGTGATGTGATGACTCCGCCCTGTTACCTACAAACAATACGCTCTCCCTCGAAAGTATTGTTATTTTTTAGCGACCTCTTCGCACCCCACGCCATATGTGATTCCCTTGTGTTTTATGGTGTGGGGTTTTTTTTATACTTTTTTTGCCTTTTAGAGCCTGCCGCCATCACGCAAGCTAACTTTGATTTACTGTAGCTATTCAGGGGCGCTTAAATACCCAGACCATAATCCATCAGCACCCTGCAAGAAGGATTTGTTAGCTTGACCGAATAGTTACGATTTACTTTGTCCTATAACGCTGAGATAAAATAGCCACGCGCTTTATATAGGCTTTAGTTTCGGCATAAGGTGGGACACCACCATGGCGACTCACAGCGCCAGGGCCTGCATTATAAGCGGCTGTTGCTAGCCGCACATCGCCGCTAAAACGCGAGAGTAATTGCGCCAGGTATTTTACGCCACCATGAATATTTTGTACGGGGTCGGTTCTGTCTGTTACCCCTAGCTCTAGCGCAGTAGCCGGCATTAACTGCATTAGGCCTACAGCCCCCTTGTGGCTTTTGATCGTCGGCCTAAAGGCCGATTCGGCATGCACAATGGCCCGCACTAACGCAGCATCAACACCGTATTGTTGCGCGGCCGCATTGATAGTACCCGCATATTTATTAGGGTATAACTTAATGCTGTGCCAATCGATGGGGGAATTTACATCGCACGCAAAACACTTATAGCTAAGCACTTCATATGCCCGACCTTTAGGCGGACGATCTGAAAAAGATGCTGTACCATCGGACGAGTACTTATACACTTTGATATTTTTTTTGGTACTTTTAGGTATTGAGCGATTAGTGACTTTAGCTTTTTTACCACTAGAACCCACAATGGTATTCGTTGGAATATCGCGTTTTTGAGCGCTAGCACTTGGCGAAAGCGACAACATTAAGCAGCCTTGTACAAGTAAGCACTTTAAAAAGGTCACTGAGTTAACATTCAATTTCGTCATTACCATTATTTTTATAAAAGACGTCTCTTTAGTGTAACGGAAACCCAACTGCCGCGTTGAATGCCCACGTCGCAAATTTAAGCGATCACGCTCACTCAACACGTTAAATTCAACGCCACGTATCACTATTTAGCAGTAGCGACTAACAATATTCGTAACTATTTAGAGGTCTGAAATCGGACGCTAATAAATCATTTACTGGACCGTTCAAGCCATCTACGACTTTATGCGCCTGCAAAGCCCGTCGCTTAAACGCCCAGAAAATAATCCATCAGAACCCTGCCAAGAGGGGTTTGCTAGTTTGGCTGAATAATTTCCAATATTCTTTAAGCAAAATGATCGTCACTGTACTCATCCAAATCGTGCAGTCCTCGATAACTGTCAATATCGCCTTCATCGAGCACCTGATAATCTTCATCAGTAAGACTAGCCGCAGCGCTAGCCTCTTCGGCTATATCATGGCTCGTAGCCTCAACCCAGCTAACATCATCTGGGTTAACCGTACTTTCTATGGCATCCACCTCGGCAATCCAGCTATTAGCACTTGCATCAAAGCCTTCTGTTTCTTCGGGTATTTCGCCTTTTTGCTGAGCTGTAATCTCTGTATTCACATCTTCAATTACGCTATCGGCCGTTTCATCTTTGGTATCAGTTTGACTACTATCGGCTTCGGCACTGCTAGTGTTATTAAGCGCACTAATAACACTCTCGCCTTTCGCCTCAGAACCTTGAGTGAGCCCTAAATCCTCATCACTACTCGCCCATTGAGCACTGCTGTCTTCGGCGTTAAAAGTATTGCTCGCTTTAAAAAGTACAGGCTCAAATGAAACCTCTTCATTCCATTTAATTTCTTCTATATCTTTAATATTAATTTGGGTTCCATCACCAAGGCGAATACTCCCAACCGCGCCATCACTTAAAGTCAGCTTACTTCCGTCATTAGCCATTACGCTCCCTACACTCAAACTTAATGAGAAATCACCCGCCGTGCTGATCCCACTAATCGCTGTAAGGTCAATGCTGTCGTAGCCGTTACCGCCATTTACATTGTCGGCACCATCGCTACCATTGTAATAAAACGTGTCATCGCCTGAGCCACCGCTTAAAGTGTCACTATCGCCACCACCAGTAATAAGGTCGCTGCCACTGCCTCCATAAATAGTATCGCTACCTAAACCGCCGTCTACAGTATCATTGCCAGGGCCACCATAAATAAGATCCCTCCCGTTCCCCCCTTCAATAGTGTCATTGCCTTTACCTCCAAAAACAGTATCGTCGCCATTACCACTATTAATAATATCGTCACCAACACCGCCATCTATAGTGTCGTACCCTTCCCCGCCCGTAATAGTATCGTTACCACTACCACCATAAATATCATCATGACCATTACCACCATCAATCTTATCATCGCCGTTATAGCCAAGAATAAAATCGTGACCGTTACCACCTGCTATTTGATCGCCGTCCCCGGTGCCTAGCAGTAAATCATTACCATTACTGCCATTAATCACCTCACCTTGTGGGGCCTCACCAGTATCATCGATCACATTAATAGTAAAAGTTTTGGTGCTAGAGCCACCAGAAGAGTCAGTCACCAGAATATCAACATCAATAGAAGCCGCTTGCTCATAATCAATATTAGCGCCTTGCTTAACAATCAATTGACCATTTAACACTTCAAATGGGCTGCTAATATCGACGACAGCATAGCTGTGAGTATCATTATGATCAGGGTCAATGGCTGATAGATCGCCAACAACCGTACCACCTGTGGCGTTTTCTTTGACTTGCTTGCCACTGAGTTCTGCGATCGGGCCGTCGTTGCTACCGGTGACAATAATCGTGAGGTTTGCCGAGCTAGTTTCGCCGTTGCCATCGGTAATCGTGTAGCTGACCTTTACCTCAGCGGTTTCGCCTTGGGCTAAGTGATTGTGGCTGGCGTCGGGGTTAAAAACGACTTGGCCGTTTTTAATGATGACACTGCCAGCGCCGTCGGTGACTTCAGCACTCACTAAAGTCAGGGCATCGCCGTCAATATCATTATCATTAGCCAAAACATTAAAACGCGTAGCTCCAGCGCCTTCGAGGACGGTGCCGGTATCGTTATTAGCTTCTGGGGCATCATTAATCGAGCTAATTGTTAATGTCGCATGACTAGCCACAATACTACCATTACCATCGGTCACACTAAAATTGACTTGGAGATCTCCGTTATAACTATAATCAGGAGTAATTAAAAAACTCTTTTCACCGGTGTTTGGGTCGATCACTGTGACTACTTCTGCATTTTCAATAAGAAAGTTACTGACCTTGAGCTCATCACCATCAGCATCACTGGCATTGGCCAATAATGCTGCCTCTGTGATCATAAAGCTCGCAACATCCACAGCATTGAACTCCAGTGGTGTATTTTCATCAATCACTACAGGGTCATTTACCGGTACTATATTAAAGTTAAGCTCAGTACTCGTTGTTGCAGTGTCACCATTCGAATCCTCTAGACTCGTGGCAGACACCGTTAGGTTAACATCGCCATGAAAATTCTCTGCCCCCTGAAAGCTAATATTATCTAAGTTCCAATCTGTCACATCCACACTGTCATTATCAGCGCTCGCAGTAAAAGTATTTTGACCATCCGTTAACACTGCGCCCTCTAATAGTCCTTCAACCCGAACCTCACTAATCGACTCAGAACCATCTTGATCCACTAATGACACTTCTATATCAAGTTTCACAGGCTCATCTTCTAAGTGAACATGTTTAACCTCAATAAGATCAAGGAGGCCACCTAACGAATTATCGTCTGGCGCATTAAACTCCAAAGTTGGGTTATCTGTAGTTGCAGTAAAATGATAGGTGTAGGTCTCCCAACCCACTTGATCGGCGGTAATTGAGTCAACCAATTGACCTTCAAAATACACATCAATTTGACTATCTTCACCCTCACTCCTGAGTCGCGCAGAGTAATCAAAACTCACTTCAATAGTATCGCCGGCTTTAATATTTAGGCTCTGATAAAGATTAGATTCATCGCCATGATTGGCTTCAAGCTCAATAACATCTCCACGCCCATCATCAAAACCGGTGTAGACATAATCAGGGTTATATTCTATATAGTCATTTTTATTATCAGTCTTCCAATCACCAATAGGGCCTCCGCCGCTCAGCTCACTGATGATGCCGCCATTAACAACAGATGCATTAATTACAGGGACTTCAGCGTGTAGATCATTAACGGTAATAACAAAAGTTTTAGTCGTGCTTGCCCCTGCCGAGTCAGTAACTGTGATGCCTACATCAATAGTGTCACCCGATTTATCATCCAATGTAACGCCATCTTTCAAAACCAACTGCCCATCAATGATCTCAAACGGACTACTATCATCTTCAATAACGTAGGTATGGGTATCGGTCGAGTCGGCATCAATCGCTGATAAGTCGCCAATGATAGTCCCCCCCGTCGCACGATCATCAACACTACTACCCGAAAGCGCCACACCCGGAACGTCATTACTGCCGGTGACCGTAATCGTCAGATTCGCCGTGCTGGTTTCGCCGTGTTCATCGGTGACGGTATAAGTGACGGTGACGTCGGCGGTTTCGCCTTCGGCCAAACTGTTGTGGGATTCATCGGGGTTGAAGACGACTTTGCC